>CAYYVV010000006.1:50048-64335 GCA_964475245.1 uncultured Anaerolineaceae bacterium
CGGCGACGGACGACTCGATCGTCGTCCTCGACAAGCTGACCTATGCCGGCAACCGGCTCAACCTCGCGGCGGTCGAGAGCGTCCCTGACCTTGCCCGGCGCTTCGAGTTCGTGCGCGGCGACATCGCCGATCCGGTCGTTGTCGGCCCGCTCGTCGACGATGCCGACGCGGTTGTCAATTTCGCCGCCGAATCGCACGTCGACCGCTCGATCCTCGACGCCGACGCGTTCCTGCGCACCGGAGTCATCGGCGTGCACGTCCTGCTCGAGGCAGTGCGCCGGCAGTCGGACGGTCGTGCCAGGCGCTTCGTGCAGGTGTCCACCGACGAGATCTACGGCGCCGTCGAGCAAGGCTTGAGCGTCGAGACCGACCCCCTCGAACCGCGCAGCCCCTACGCGGCGGCGAAGGCGGCGGGCGAGCTGCTCGTCCGCGCGTACGTGGTCACGCATGGCGTCGACGCGCTGATCACGCGCGGCGCGAACACGTACGGGCCGTTCCAGCATCCGGAGAAGCTCATCCCGCTGTTCATCACCAACGCTCTGGACGATCGCGACCTGCCGCTCTACGGCGATGGCCTGCAGCAGCGCGATTGGCTGCACGTCGACGATCACGCAGATGCGGTCGGGTTCGTCCTCGACCACGGCACGGGCGGCGAGGCCTACAACATCGCCGGCGGCGAGCTGTGCTTCAACCGTGATGTGACCCAGCGCATCCTCGAGCTGACCGGCAAGCCGTGGACACTCGTGCGCAGCGTGCCTGACCGGCCCGGGCACGACCGTCGCTACGCAATGGACGGGAAGAAGCTGGCGGCTCTCGGCTGGCGTCCGTCGATCGGCTTCGAGGACGGCCTGGCCCAGACCGTGCGCTGGTTTACCGACAACCAGGGTTGGTGGCAGGCCATGCGCTCCGGAGATTGGCTCGACTATTACGAGCGGCAGTACGGCTGGAGGCTCGCGGCATCGACGCCAGCCTGAGCCATGGACAGCTCATCTGTGTGACCGGATCGAACGGCCGCCTCGGGCGCGCCGTCGTCGCCGCCCTCGCGCGCGAGCACGTCGCGACGACGGCGCTTTCGCGGCCCGAATACGACCTTGATGTCGAAACCGCCGCGGCCACGGTCGTCGGCCACTACCGGCCAGCGGTGGTCATCCATTGCGCGGCGTGGACTGCGGTCGATGAATGCGCCCGGGACCCGGCACTTGCGATGAGACGCAACGCGTTCGCGGTCGGCGAGCTCGCCACGGCCTGCGCCAGTTCGAGGGCGCGCCTGGTGCTCATCTCGACCAACGAGATCTTCGGTGGCGACCGAAAGGACGGCCAGGGCTACGCCGAGACGGATAAGCCCGACCCGATCAACGCCTACGGCCGGAGCAAGCTCGCTGGCGAACAGGCGGCGACCGCAGCGTTCGATGCCGGCGGCCGCAGGGACGACCTGCTCATCGTGCGTACCGCGTGGCTCTTCGGGCCGCCGGGCAACGACTTCCCGTCGAAGATCATCGCCGCATCGGATCGCCTCGCGGCAGATGAGCCGCTCAGAGTCGTCAGCGACGAGATCGGTTCGCCCACTTTCGCGCCGGACCTCGCCGACGGCGTGGTGCAGCTCGTCCTGCACGGTGCCCGAGGAGGCGTCTACCACCTGGTCAACGGCGGCAACGCCTCGCGCCTCGATCTTGCGCGGCGCGTCCTCGACTGCTGCCGTCCCGAGCGGCGCACCACGCCGGTCAGCAGCCGCGAGTTCGACCGCCCGTCGAAGCCGCCCGCGTGGGCCGTGCTCGCAAACACCCGCGCCGCGACGGCAGGATTGACCCTGCGGCCGTGGCAGGAAGCGATCGACGCCTACGCGCCCTCGATCTGTGCTCTCTGACGGAGCGTCGCGATGAGCTGTGCCAGCGTCGGGTTCGCGCGATCGCGATCGGAGATGATGCCGGGCGTGGCCGGCCATGCGATCGCGGCGGCGGGATCGTCCCAGGCAAAGCCGTGCTCGTCGGTTCCGTCGTACTCGTTCGTGACCAGGTACACGAGGGCCATGTCGGTCAGTGCCAGGAAGCCGTGGGCGACCTTGGCCGGAATGAACAGCGCGTCGCCGGCGCTCATCTCGATGATCTCGCTCGTCACCGGCTCGCCGCGCAGCGCCGGACGTACGTCGGTCACCGCGGCGACGGCGCGACCCTCGATGAGCAGCCACAGGTCGGCCTGGTGCAGGTGGAAATGCATTCCGCGCAGCACCCCGGCGCGTGAGCGCGACAGGTTCGACTGGACCATCGGCTGGTCAGTCAGGGGCCCGGTCAGCGACGCGCGCCACAGCTCGGTGAACGTTCCCCGCCCGTCCGGATGGTCGATGTTGTGGCGCAGCAGGACGCCTTCAATGGCCGTCGGTCGCCAGGCCTCGCCAGTCACGAGCGAGGCAATCCTGTGATCCGCAGATACGTGGCCATCCTGCGCTACCTGTTGATGACGGCCGACGTGATAAGTGCCATTGCCCTCTTCAGCGCTCTCGTGGTGGTCCGCTTCCAGGTCATCGACCCGAAGGCGCTGTGGAGCCTGGACATCAGCCCCGGACCCGCCGCCGTAGCCTACGGCATCGGTTGGGTTGCCTGCCTCTGGCTGCTCGGCCTGTATCGCCTGCGAACGCACGTCAGCTTCCGCCGCGAAGCGCTGAGCATCGTGCGCGCAGGCGTCCTCGCCGCGCTGGCCATGTTCAGCCTGCTCTTCCTGCTCGGCATCGACTACGCCAGCCGCCTGTTCGTGATCCTGCTCGTGGTCAGCCAGCCTGTGCTGACGATCGCGCTGCGTTATGCCCTGCGCCAGTTCCTGAGCTGGTTGCGCTTCCAGGGTCGAATGAAGCGCCAGATGCTCATCGTCGGCGCTGGAGCACAGGCCGTTGTGTTCGCCGACCTCGTAGTCGCGCAGCGTGACCTGGGCCTGCAGATCGTCGGTCACCTGTTCGGCTCAAGCGAAGCCGATCATGCCGTTGCCCGGCCTGTTCTTGGCTCGCTCGATGACATCGAGCGCGTCCTGCACGAGCACGTCGTGGACGAGGTCGCGATCTGCCTGACACCGGCCGACTGGGAATACATGGAGCCGATCACGCGCATCTGCGAGGAAGAGGGCAAGGTCGTGCGCGTGTCCATGCAGGCGCTCGGCGGGTCGCTCGGTGGTGGCTACTACGACGAGATCGGTGACACCCCGATCATGACCTTCCTGTACGGCCCGGATCGGATGCTCGGGCTCGTCTTCAAGCGTTTCGCCGACGTGGTGCTGTCCTCGATCATGCTGATCCTGCTCAGCCCGGTGATGCTGGCCATCGCGCTGTACATCAGGTACGCCGACGGCCCGCCGGTCATCTTCCGCCAGCAGCGCGTCGGCCTGCACGGCCGCCTCTTCACGTGCCTGAAGTTCCGCACGATGATGCCCGACGCGGAAGAGCGCTACGACTCAGTCCTGTCGCTCAACAATATGAACGGTCCGGCCTTCAAGATCCCCGACGATCCGCGCATCACGCGCTCCGGGCGCTTCCTGCGCCGCTCCGGCCTGGATGAGCTGCCGCAGTTGGTGAACGTGCTGCGCGGCGAGATGAGCATCGTCGGGCCGCGCCCCGCGCCGCCCAGGGAGGTCGCCGGCTACAGCGTCTGGCACCGACGCCGGCTCATGATGCGCCCGGGCCTGACCGGCGTGTGGCAGCTCGAGGCACGGTCGGACGACGATTTCGATCGCCGCGCCGAGCTCGACCTGCAGTACATCGATCGCTGGTCGCTGTGGATGGATTTCAAGATCATGGCGCGCACGATCCCGGCGCTCATCTCGGGCCAGGGCCGCTGACATGCCGGCCGTGACCGTGTCGCTCGTGACCTACAACGGCATGCACTGGCTGCCCGGCTGCCTGGCGTCGCTCGAACGGCAGACGTTGCGCGATTTCGAGCTGCTCGTGCTCGACAACGGGTCGACGGACGGCTCGCTCGATTGGTTGCGCGAGCAGGCGACGCGGATCTCATGGATGACCGTTGATGCGTCGGCCACGAACCTTGGCTTCGCGGCCGCCCAGAACCGCAACATCTACCAGGCACACGGCGAGTTCGTGTGCCTCGTCAACCAGGACATCGAGCTCGACGAGCACTTCCTCGAGCAGGCCGTGGCCGGGTTCGACGACCGGCCGCGAACTGGCGCCGTCCAGGGCCGCCTGCTGCAACTGAGGGCCGGCGGCGAGCGCTCGGAGGTGATCGACACGACCGGTCTCGTGATGTTCCGCAGCCGGCGCGTCGTGAGCCGCGGCCAGGGCCGTCCCGACGGCCCGCGCTGGGCCGTTCCCGGTCCCGTGTGGGGCGCCGACGGACCGGCCCCGGTCTACCGACTCTCCGCCCTGATGGACGTCCAGGAGCCGCGCACGGCAGGCGGCCTCGAGGTGCTCGACGAGGACTTCTTCATGTACAAGGAGGACGTCGACCTCGCCTGGCGCCTGCGCCGCCGAGGCTGGTCGACCCGGTATCAGCCGACGGCCATCGGATGGCACGGACGAACGGCCGGAGCTGGCGACCCGACGTCTCTCCTCGCGGTCGTGCGCAGCACGCGCCACATCGATCCCTGGATCAAACAGATCTCATGGCGCAACCAGCGCCTGATGCAGCTCAAGAACGAGACGGCTCGCGAGCTGTGGCCAGACCTGCTGCACGTGCTGTCTCGAGAGGCCGCCGCCGCGGTCTTCGTCGTTGTCGCCGACCCGCGCCGCCTTCGAGTGCTGCGCGGGTTTCGAGCATCTGTGATGACGACCATGCGGAAGCGCCGCCACCTGCAAGCCAAGATCCCATGAACAGCACCGGATCGGGCGTGGCGGATACCACGCGCCAGCCCGCATTCGGGCGCCACCTCGTCATCACCGGCGTCGGGCGTTCAGGTTCGAGCTTCCTGATCCAGTTGCTCACTCGCCTTGGGCTCGAAACAGGCATCGATTCCGGCCTGGATGTATCCCCACCAGCACGTGCCGGGTTCGAGCTTCGACTCAGGGATCCGGACGCGCCCTACGTGGTGAAGTGCCCGATGCTGTGCGATTTCGCGGACGAGGTGCTGTCACGCGGTGATCTCGAAATCGATCACGCGCTGATACCGGTCCGCCGCTTCGACGCGGCGGCGGCGAGCCGGGCCCACGTCCAGGCGGAAACGACTGGCGCAGCGGATGGCCGCGACGTGGTCGCGGGTGGCCTGTGGGATACGGACAACTCGACCGAGCAGGCCGCGATCCTGCGGCTCAAGTTCACGCGCCTGATTGAGGCGCTCGTGCGCTATGACGTGCCAATGACCTTCCTGTCCTACCCACGTCTCGTACGAGATCCGGACTACACGTATCGGAAGCTGCGCTTTCTCCTCCCCGACGTCACGCACGATGCCTTCGCCGAAGCATTCGGCGAGCTGGTCAAACCAGCCTGGGTGCATCAGTTCACTGACGACGACAAGTAACCGGCCGAGTCGTGCACCAGACGTCACTCGACAACATGCGCAGGTGCTACGAGCGCTACGTCGCAGGAACCGACCTCGAGCGCCCCGGCGTGAGCGTGCTCGACGTCGGTGGCGCGGACATCAACGGCTCGTACCGTGACGTCTTCTCCGGGCCGCAGTTCAGGTACATCGGCGCGGACCTCGCCGCCGGACCCGGGGTCTCGGTCGTGATGGATGACCCCTACCGTCTCCCGTTCGAGGACCACTCGGTCGAGATCGTCCTGTCCGGCCAGATGTTCGAGCACTGCGAGTTCTTCTGGCTCGCCTTCGCCGAGATGATCAGGGTCGTCAAGCCGCACGGCTACGTCTTCCTGATCGCCCCATCTATTGGACCGCACCATCAGTTTCCGGTCGACTGCTACCGCTTCCTGCCTGACTCCTATCGAGCGCTGGCCAAGTACGCGGACTGCCGGCTGGTGGACGTCTGGTGGGACGAAACCGGTGGTTGGCACGACCTGGTCGGGGTGTTCCAGCCGTATGGGGCTCGCAGCTTCGAAGATCCCCCGGATCCGGCCGTGCCGGCAGATTTCCTGTGGCGAAACCCTCCCGCCAGGCGGGCGATCGTGCACGTGGGCACGCACAAGACGGGCACAACCGCCTTCCAGCGCTACCTGACACAGTGGCGAACAGAGCTCCTGCTCGAGCACGACATCCTGGTACACCGCGGCCTATTCGACCCGAGCCACTACGAGCTGGGCGTGCTTGCCATTCGGCCGAGCCTCGAAACCCCGGGTCGCTGGCTCTTCAGGAGAAGCGGCTCGGAGGCGACTGAAGATGACTTGCGAGCCGCCGTCCGCCGGACCGTTGAGGCGGACGTGCCGACTGTCCTGTTCTCGACCGAGGACCTGACATACCTGCGCACCGACGAGGAGGCCGACGCCCTGACCGAGCTCCTCTCGCCGCGCGTCATTGAGCCGCTGGTGGTCCTGCGCAAGCCAGAGGACTTCCTGCCCTCGTACGGGGCCACTCTCCAACGAATGGGCTTTCCCGCTGCTGCGCAAGATCACGACTCGGCAGCCTACGTGGCGACTGACTCATGGCTCGCCGACTACCCGGCACTGCTGCGGACGCTTCAGCGCCTGGCCGGTTCAGGCGCGCCCACGGTCATCGATTACGACCGCGTGATGTCGCTCGACGGCTCCGTCATCCCGGCACTCTGGGACGCGATGGGGCTGCCACGCGAGGAGCTCTATCCGGGCTGGGAGCAGCAGGTGAGCGTCACCAGGACCGTGACGGCACAGCTCGCCGCGAGGAGGCGACCTGGCCGTGGGTGCGTGCCACGCAACGCCTGAGGGATCGGCTGTGGTTGTCTGTCGAGGATCGGCGCGCAGTGGAGCGCCCGGCCCTGGCCAGGACGCGGCGGGGAGGCTCCGTGCTGCTGATCGAGGAGAGCCTTCCCCGGCGGGACCGCGACGCTGGCGGACTCTTCATCTCGCAGATGCTGCAACTCGCGGCCGAAGCCGGCCTGCCGGTCACCGTCTTCGCACATGACCGCAACCACCCCGAACCGTTAGTGCAGGAGCTCGAGTACAACGGAGTTCACGTCGTACCTCCGCAGGAGGACTGGCGAGCCTGGATCCGGGACAACGACGAAACACTCGGATCCGTGATCGTGGCCCGGCCGGAGATGGGCCGACGCTACGTTGGCGAGGCCCGCCGGATCACGAGTGCCCGCCTCATCTACTACACGGTCGACCTGCACTTCGTGCGTGAGATGAGGCGTTTCGAGGCCACGGGAGACGCCGACGCACTCCGGGAAAGCCGGCGGCTCCGCAAGGTGGAGACTCGCCTGCTCAACGCGGTGGACGTCGCGATCACGCCGAGCACGGCCGAGGCGACACTCATCGCGGAGATCGCGCCGCAGACGCCCGTCTATACCGTGCCACCCTTCGTCGAAGCCGGGGCCGGCGGCCTCCCGCCAGGCGTGCCTTTGGCAGAGCGGCAAATGCTCGTGATGGTCGGCGGATACAGGCACGCGCCCAACGTCGATGCCGCGGTCCACCTCGTGCGCGACGTGATGCCCATCGTCTGGCGCGCGATCCCGCAAGCAACGGTCGAGCTCGTTGGCAGCGACCCGCCGGCCAGCGTCCTCGCGCTGGGTTCGGACAGGGTCGTCGTGCGCGGCCATGTTCCGGAGCTCGCCGAGGTCTACGCGCGAGCGCGCATGACGGTGAGCCCGTTGCGCTTCGGCGCAGGCCTCAAGGGCAAGATTCTCAGCAGCCTCGACGCGGGCGTCCCGGTGGTAACCACGAGCATCGGCAACGAGGGCTTCGACCTGATCTCGGGCGAGGAAGCGCTCATCGGCGACGAGCCCCAACTGCTGGCTGAACACGTCATCCGCCTGTACCGCGAGCCGGAGCTCCTCGAAGGGATCGGCGCCCGCGGCCGAATGGCGGCACTGACGAGGTTCTCCAAGGAGCGCGCCAGGGGTTCCCTTATGGCGGCCCTTGGCGAGGACAGCGCCGACCAACCGTCACGCATTAGTCTCGGTCTGTGACTTCCGACCTCCGCGTCGCCGCCCTGAACGTGCTCGTGCTGGGAATGCATCGCAGCGGCACGTCCGCCGTTGCCGGCGCACTTCAGGGCGCCGGCCTGTACGCCGGCCTGGATGACGAGATGCACGCCCGCGGAGCTGACAACCCTGACGGCTACGTCGAGCGCAAGGACGTGGTCGATCTCAACGACCGGCTCCTGTCATCACTGGACTGGCGCTGGGACGCCGTCCCGCCCAGCGCGCCGTCATCGCCGCCGGCGCGCGACGAGCTCGTCATCGAGGCGCGCGAGCTGGTCCAGCAGAAACTGACAGCTCAGGGGACGTGGCTGATCAAGGACCCGCGCATATCGGTCCTCCTCCCCTGGTGGCGCCAGATCCTGCTGGATCGCTTCGTGGCGGTCGTCGCGGTCCGTGACGAGGTTGAGGTCGCATGGTCGCTGGCCGTGCGCGACGGCTTCTCGATGGAGCTTGGAGCGGCGCTCTGGACCGCGTACTACCGCCATCTCGGCGCCGGTCTGGACGGGCTCCCCGTCATCGCGGTGGACTACGCCGCGCTGACCGAACGACCAACAGATGTCGTGCCCCAGGTTCTGGATGCGCTGCACAGTGCCGGGGTGACCGCATCGTTTGACCTGGACCAGGCCGTGGCAAGAATCCGGCCCCAATTGCGGCGCGCGACCTCTCCGGCCAAGTCCCAGCCCGCCGACCTCGACATGGAACGCGCCGCCCGGATGTCTCGTGCGTTCCTCCCGAGCGGTCCCGTCGCGAGCTTCGACCGCTTTCACATTGAGCTCGAGGACCCCGACCGATGGGACACGGAGATCCTGGCTGCGCATGCCCGCCTGCGAGATGAACAGGACGAGAAGCGGCGAGCTCACGCGGAGGTCCAGTCGGCACACCAGCAGACGGCCACGGCGCGCATCGCTGCCGACGAGGCTCGAGCGCAGATCAGCAATCTCCGTCAGCAGCTGATCACCGCGAGCGCAGAGCGTGACGCGTCACTCACAACGGTCCAGGACCTGCGCGCTGCGGCCAGCCGGAGCGAAGAGACGATCGCGAGTCTCCAGGAACGGCTCGCGAACGCCGATACGCGCCACGAGTCGGACGATCAGACGGTGCGCGACCTTCGTGGCGCTATCTCCGCAGACGAGCAGACGATCGCCAACCTCCAATCTGAGGCTGACCAGCTTCAAGAGCAGCTTTCCGCCGCGGACGCCGAACAGGCCACGAACAACTACACCCTTCAGGCCCCGACAACGCCACCCACCCCCCGCCGCGGGCTGCGCCCCACCCTGCGCCGGCTGCACGGCCGGCTGCCCTGGTATGTGCGCCCCAACCCGCTCTTCGACAGTGCCTGGTACGTGGCCCAGTACCCCGACGTGCGCGGTGCCAGGCTCGGCGCCTACTGGCACTACCACCGCCACGGCTGGCGCGAGGGACGCAACCCCAACCCGTATTTCGACCCCGACTGGTACGTGCGCCGCTACCCCGACGTGGCCGCGGCCGGGCTCGAGCCGCTCGACCACTACCTGCGCCATGGCGGCCACGAGGGACGCGACCCGGGCCCGCGCTTCGACGCTCAGCGCTACCTGCGCGCCAACCCCGACGTGGCCGACGCCGGCCACAACCCGCTGCTCCACTACCTGCGCCACGGCCAGCGTGAGGGGCGCCAGGCCATGCCCCTCGCGAGCGCGCCGCTGGCCAGCTCCCCGCCGGCCGAACACACGATCGAACATCTCCCGGCGCCGCCGCCGCCGGCTGCGGCGCGCGAGCTCGACGATCTCGCCCGACTCCTGCCCAAGGGCGCCGCGATGGTCGTCGCCGGAGACGATGGACTGACGACTGTGGCCGGGACGTCAAATGGCGATCGCCGCGCGCGCCCGCCGGCCGGTACGCCCGCGTCCGCGCGAGCAGCGATCGTCCAGGTCGAAGCGGCCCGGTGGCAGAGCGCCGACTACTTCGTCGTGTCCCGCACCGCCTGGTGGTGGATGGACCATTTCCCGGAGCTTGCCGGCCACCTCGATGGCTGGTACCAGCCTGTCCTCCAGGGTGGGAGTGGCAGCCGAATCTGGGATCTCCGGCAGCCGGGTCCGTGGGTGATGCTCGACGAGCTCGTCCGCCGCGTTGCCGCCGGATCGGAGACCCCTGTCTCCGTCCTCGTCTGGCGTTCCGATCGTGACCTCGAGAAGATCCTGCCTGCTTGCCGGGTGTTCCGGCCCATCAGCGAAGCGTCCCCACTGCCCTACCTCGATGGCACGATTGACATCGTCGCTCTCGGTGAGCGAACGGAGGACACGCTCCGGGAAGCCAGACGCGTCGCCTCCGCTGCGGTCGTCGACGTATCTTCTGACCCGCCGTCCATGGTTTGGACCGCCGCGGCCGCCGCGGCCGGCGGGTCCGCAGTCTCGATCGCGATCCTCGCCAGTCGAGGAACGAGACCCGCCGAACGCTGGCTTAGTCTGTTCGCCCAGGACCTTCCAAGGTCGGTCAACGCCGAGATCCTCCTGGTCGGCCCGGAACAGAGCGCCGCTGGCGATGCGCCGCCGCCAGCCGGCTACCAGACCGTGGCGGTACCTGGAGATCCCAGCGAGTTCGACCTCCTCGACGCCGCCATTCGAGCGGCGCGAAACGAGGCGGTCGTGGTGCTCGACGCCGGCGCGAACCCCGTCCCGGGATCCCTCGCCGCGCTTCTCTCCGTGCTCGAGTTGAACGCGAACGTGGCGGCCGTCTCGGCAGTCCTGGTAGATGCGGCCGCGGAGGACATCGGCTCACCGGCCCGCAATGTCACGCAACAGGTCGACCACGGCACGCTGACCCTCGTCGCTCTGCGAAAGCAGGCGTATCTCGAGGCCCGGGCCAGCATGCCGGCCGGCGCAGCACCAACGGCCGCTGCCCTCGGGGAACAGCTGAACATCCTGGGCAAGCGCTGGGTCGCCACCCCCGACGCGATTGCCATCATCTATCAGGACAAATGACCGAACGACGTTGCCTGGTCGTCATGTACCACGCGCCGCAGCTGGACCGCGACGCCGGGTCTCGCGTCGTCGCCCACATGATCGAGATGCTCGGTGACGCCGGATGGAAGGTCAGCGTGCTGGCGCTCGACGGCATCGGCGACGAATTGGCAGCGCGGCGGCTTCGTCGGAGCGGCATCGCGGTCTACGACGGGTACCGCGACTCAATCGGTGAGGTCCTCGCCGAGTCCCGCCCCGATCTCGCGCTGATCGCATTCTGGTCGAACGCCGCCCGACTGCTGCCGGACATCCGGGCACTGTCGCCCAACACGCGGGTGGTCATTCACAGCATCGATCTGCATTTCGTGCGGGCCATCCGGCGCGTGTTCGCCACCACCGGCCCGGGCGCCGAAGTGGGACTGGATGTTTCCGAGGCGGGCCGGATCGCCCACGAGCTGAACACCTATGCGGCGGCGGACGGCCTGCTGGCAATCTCCCAGAAGGAGGCGGATCTACTCGGCGATCTGCTCGGAAGTCGCGTCAGGGCGTTCTGGACCCCTGACTACGAGGAGCTCGCGCGTTCGGACGTTGCCTATCCGGACCGTCGCGGGATTCTGTTCCTGGGAAGCTTCCAGCACCCTCCCAATCGGGAAGCCGTCGCCTACCTGTGTCGCGAGATCGTGCCTCGGATTGACCCGGCCCTGCTCCGCGAGCACCCCGTTTCGATAGTGGGCAACGAGCTGGACCAGGAGATCCGAGCGCTCGGCGTCGGACACCCCGGCGTGCAGATGATTGGCTGGGTGCCGTCATTCGTTCCGTACATGGAACGCGCCCGGGTCAGTGTCCTGCCGCTGCTCCACGGCGCCGGCGTGAAGGGCAAACTGGTCCAGGCGCTGGCGATCGGGACGCCATCGGTCTCGACGACGATCGGGGTCGAAGGCCTGGGCCTGGTGGACTGTGAGACGGTCCTCGTCGCGGACGACCCCGATTCCTTCGCGGCAGCCGTGACCAGGCTGCTCACGGACGCGAACCTCTGGCAACGTGTCGCCGACGCGGGCCGCGCTCATGTGGTCGAGACGAACGACAAAGCCCTCGCCCGCGACCGGCTGATGTCGGCCATCGACGCCGTTCTGGCCCAGGAACCCAGCGCCTTTGTGCCGATCCCGGTACCGGACGGGGCCGTGTCAGCCCTGGCAAGATCCGTCGCGTCCGCCAGCATCGGCGCATCGAGTGGACCAAGCGTCCCCGCCAGCGCCAACCGCCGCGGGCTGCGCCCCACCCTGCGCCGGCTGCACGGCCGGCTGCCCTGGTATGTGCGCCCCAACCCGCTCTTCGACAGTGCCTGGTACGTGGCCCAGTACCCCGACGTGCGCGGTGCCAGGCTCGGCGCCTACTGGCACTACCACCGCCACGGCTGGCGCGAGGGACGCAACCCCAACCCGTATTTCGACCCCGACTGGTACGTGCGCCGCTACCCCGACGTGGCCGCGGCCGGGCTCGAGCCGCTCGACCACTACCTGCGCCATGGCGGCCACGAGGGACGCGACCCGGGCCCGCGCTTCGACGCTCAGCGCTACCTGCGCGCCAACCCCGACGTGGCCGACGCCGGCCACAACCCGCTGCTCCACTACCTGCGCCACGGCCAGCGTGAGGGGCGCCAGGCCATGCCCCTCGCGAGCGCGCCGCTGGCCAGCTCCCCGCCGGCCGAACACACGATCGAACATCTCCCGGCGCCGCCGCCGCCGGCTGCGGCGCGCGAGCCGATTCGCAGCGACGTCCGCCTCATCGCCTTCTACCTGCCCCAGTTCCATCCCATCCCTGAGAACGACGCGTGGTGGGGCAAGGGCTTCACGGAGTGGCGCAGTGTCGCCTCGGCGCGGCCGCAGTTCCCTGGCCACTATCAGCCGCACGTGCCCGGCAACCTGGGCTTCTACGACCTGCGCCTTCCCGAAACGCGCTCACAGCAGGCCGAGCTCGCGCGCGAGCACGGCATCCACGGCTTCTGCTACTACCACTACTGGTTCGGCGGCAAGCAGTTGCTGGAGCGGCCATTCAACGAGGTCCTGGAGTCGGGCGAGCCCGACTTCCCATTCTGCCTGTGCTGGGCCAACGACCCCTGGTCGCGGCGCTGGGATGGGCGCGAGGACGACCTGTTGATGAAGCAGACCTACGGTCGCGCGGATGCCCTGGCGCACATCCGCTGGTTGCTCCCGGCCCTGGCGGATCGGCGCGCGGTCCGGGTGGACGGCAAGCCCATGTTCCTGGTCTACCGCGCCAGGCACCTGCCAGAACCCGCTCGTACGTCGGACATATGGCGCACCGAGGCACAACGCTCAGGGCTGCCGGGCCTGCACCTGGTCGCGGTCGAGACGGCGTGGGATCTCGGCTGGGATGCAACGGCGCACGGTTTCGACGCCAAAGTCCTGTTCCAGCCGCAGTTCGGTTGGCTTATGCACGCCGCGGGCGAGGCGCGCCGCGACGTTCCCGGCAAACCGGAGCTCCAGGTGTACGACTACGACACAGTGCGCGGTCTGCTCGGGCGGCTTCCGGAAGTTCCCTACCCGCGCTACGAGTCGGTCTTTCCGGGCTGGGATAACAGCCCGCGCGTCGGCGAGCGAGCCGTCGTCATGCACCACGCCAACCCTGACGGCTACGAGCAGTGGCTGCGCGAGGCAGTTTCGAGGGCAGCCAGCGAAGCAGGCGATCACCGGATGGTTTTCCTGAACGCCTGGAACGAGTGGGCCGAGGGCTGCCACCTCGAGCCCGACCGACGCTTCGGAATGCAATACCTGGAGGCGACTCGGCGCGCGATGACGGTGCCGGCCAGTGCCTGACGTCCCTGCACAGGCGGATGCGGGCCGCCGCGCGCGCGCCATAGCGTTCTACCTGCCCCAGTTCTATCCAACACCTGAGAACGACGCCTGGTGGGGACCCGGCTTCACCGAGTGGACGAACGTGGTCCAGGCGAGGCCACTCTTCGATGGCCACTATCAGCCGCGTCTGCCGGCGGACGTCGGCTTCTACGACCTGCGCGTGCCCGAGGTGCGCACGCTGCAGGCCGAGCTCGCCCGGCAGCACGGCATAGAGGCCTTCTGCTACTGGCACTACTGGTTCGAGGGCAAGCGCCTGCTCAGCCGGCCGTTCGACGAGGTGCTCGCCTCAGGCGCTCCGTCCTTCCCCTTCTGCCTCTCCTGGGCCAACGACACGTGGACCCGACGCTGGCACGGCTCGGGCGAGGGCCAGGAGATCCTCCAGCTCCAGACCTACTCCAAGGCAGACGATGTCGCGCACGCGCGTTATCTCGTGCGTGCGTTCGCGGACCCGCGCTATGTGCGCATCAACGGCCGCCCGC
>CAYYVV010000006.1:64435-79138 GCA_964475245.1 uncultured Anaerolineaceae bacterium
CTGGACACGCTGCGCAGGGAGTGCGCACGTGCGGGTGTCGGCGAGCCATACCTGCTCGGGCTCAACGCGCACACCCCGACCCGCGACAATCGGCCGCTCGGCTTCGATTCGACCTTGAACTTCGAGCCACAGCTATCGGCCGTCCCCGGGCCGACCGACCCCGGCCTGCGGGTGTACGACTACACCGAGAGCGTGCGCAGCATGCGCGCTCAGCCGCGCGACTTCCCGACCGTGCCCTGCGCGATTGTCAGTTGGGACAACACGCCGCGCCGAGGCGAGAACGGCATCGTCTTCACCAACAGCACGCCGGAGACGTTCGGCGCCGGTCTTGCGCAAATGGTCGACGCGATCCAGGACCGGCCGTTCGAGGAACGGATCATCTTCCTCAACGCCTGGAACGAGTGGGCCGAGGGAAACTACCTGGAACCAGATCTGAGATACGGCCTCGGCTGGCTCGAGGCGGTGCACAGTGTCCTGACCGGGAGTAGGCGGTGACGTTGATCGATCTGCACGCTTGCCAGAGCGCCGATGACGCGTTCCGGCGGTACCCCGACCTGGCGCTCTGTGACGTGTTCCAGCACTGGTCGATCGAGGCGTACGGCGAGCTCTATCTTGCGGATCTCGCGCCGTTCCCCAACCTCGCTGCTCGCCTCCCGCGCATGCCCTCGGAAGACATCCAGCGCCATTGGACCTGGTTCACCGGGGCCGAGTCGATCGCCGAGAGCGCTGCCTTCATGCACGCCGTCGGAGATGCGTATCCACGCCTGACCGGAAGAAACCTCTCGGCCGCCACTGTCCTGGACTACGGCGCCGGCTGGGGACGGATGACGCGCATGCTGCTCCAGTTCATTCCGGGCGAGCGTGTCCTTGCCTGCGACGCGGACCCGGCATCGGTCGACATTTTCAACGAGCTCGGGTTCCAGAGCCGCTGCGCGAGCGTCCCTGTTGCTCCCGAGTCGTTGCCGTATCCGAATGGCAGCATCGATTTCATCTGGCTCTACTCCGTGCTGACGCATCTGCCACCAGCCCTGGCCAAGGCGGTCATCGAGGCGTCGGCGAAGGCGCTGTCACCCGACGGACTACTGATGACGACGATCCATCCCGTGGAGTTCTGGGCGCGCAGCCCGCTGGTCAGGGATTCTGTCGAGGCTGAGCCGCTGGTTCAAACCCACGAGCGGGAGGGCATTGCCCACGTGCCGGTCGGCCCGTATTGGGGCGACACGTCGATGTCAACCGACTACATCGCCCGCCAGTGGCCAGAGCTCGAGATTGTAGACGTCACCAACCAGGAGACCGACCAGGTCGAGGTCTGGCTGAAACATCGGTAACTCAGAGCGGCTGTCGTCTGCTTACGGCGTTACGGGCTGCTCGAGATCGTGATGTCGTCGAATCCGACGTCGTACGGGAGTAGCGTCTGCCCGTCGCCCATCGATATTCCTAGCTGGACGGTGTTGGCGCTTGCCTGCACCGCGGCGGTGGCGTCTGAGAAGTCCAGCGTCCACTCCGACGGCTCGGCCGTCCCGTCCTTCCAGACTCGTATTCGAAGACTCGTCGGGTTGACACCGAAAGCCTCCGCGCGGACCCACCGCCAATCACCTGTCGCATAGTCCGAGGCGACGAGCACGGGCCCGGCAAGGATCCTGGATTGACCTCCGGACGTGACCTCACCAGTCGCGAAGATCTCGCCTGCGGCATCGATGGACAGATAGAAGCCGTAGTAGTCATTCGCATCAACAACGCGAGGCCAGAAGTGCAGGGCGATCGGTCCTCCGACAGGCAGGGCGGCGAGCGCCCATCGGCCGAGCACATCCGTGTCGGTTCCCGCCACGTCGACCCGCTCGAAGAGCCCCCCGTTGGCCGACTGAACGCTCATCTTGCCGACCGCGCCGTCGACGCTGCTGTCTTGAACTTCGCTCGCATCCGAGGCCCAGTCTGGCCCAACGTCTGGCTGGCCCCATCCCGCCTGGAGCGATCTAGAGAACGTGTCCTTGAGGGTCGTCACAAGCACTGGGGCACTGGCCACCGGCTCACCGGGTCCGACGAGCGGCGCAAGCGCAGCCTGAAGGTCGGGTGCCAGCGAAGCTGCGAAAGCGGACGTGATGTGGGTCGTGTCCATGTAGGCGATGTACGACCCGATGACGGCCGGGCAGGTGTCGCCCTGGCACATCCAGCGCGTCGGATCGATGAACGTCGCTCCGTACTTACCGGCGGCGTCGATCTCAAGGCTCTGACGATCGGCCACGATTGATCGCGAGCGCGCGCACGCTGCAAAGTCGCCCGGGTGATCAGGCAGGCAAGTCGCGGGCGATGGGCCGCCGGTCGCGGGCGTCTCACCAAGGACCGCGACCGCCTTTGCGCTGGTCGTCAAGCGGGCAAGCGTGCGCTCGAGGCCTGCCTGCCACAGTTGCGCCTGCTGCTGCTGATCCTGCACCAACTGACCGTCCACGACGGGCTGCCATCGATGATTGGTCACGATGACCAGATCGGGGTGCTCCGCCGCGATACGCGCGAAAGCCTTCTCGCGCCAGTCCCTGCACTCGGGTTCGACGCGATTGAGATCGCCGTTGATGACATCCACATCGGCCGAAGGGCACCACCCGCGCGCGAGCGCAACGAGTCGCCAGCCTTGCTGGCTGGCGACTTCCTCGATCGCGGGGAACCACTGAGCGGCCAATGAATCGCCGAAGATGACGACGGTGGTGGCGGATGAAACCACGCCATAAGCGCACGTCGTCAGATCTGCGGGATCGGTGCACCAGCCACGTGGGTCGAATTGGTCGATGTTGGCGATCGAGGGCGTGAGCCCGGCAAGGCTGCCGTCCACCTGGCGCCGCGAATAGACCGTGGCACCGGCGCACAGCAGCACGAGGGTCAGGCTCGAGGCCAGCGCCTGGCTCAGGTTCCAGCGCGGCCGGATGCCGATCAAGCGGCCGACCCGGAAGGGCTGCTCGATGAGGCGCTGCGTCAGCGCGGCGACCGGGATGGACGCGGCCGCGACGAGCACGCTAAGCCAGAGCGGCAGGGCACTGCCATAGAGCACCGCGGCGAAGACGAGCATGGGCCAGTGCCACAGGTAGATCGAGTAGGACACGCGGCCCAGAAAGGTGAACGGCGGCAGGGCCAGTAGCTTGGCCGGCAGGGGCTTGCCCAGACCGCCCAGGATGACCAGCCCGGCACCCGCGACGGGCAGAATCGCGGCGACGCCCGGGAAGACGCTCGCGTCGTTGAGCACGAGGTCGGCCAGCGCGATGGCCGCCAACCCGGCGATCACGATCGCGGCGGCGATGCGCGGCCGGATGGCCGGCAGGCGGCCCAGGCTGACCGCCAGCAGCGCGCCGAGGCCCAGCTCCCAGGCGCGCGTGGGGAGCAGGAAGAAGGCCCACGGCTGGTTCTGCCCGGTGAGCCACACGCAGACGACGAGTGACAGCGCCGACACGAGCGCGATCCCGGCAAACAGGCCGCGCCGGCCGGCGCGCAGGCGCCCGGACAGCCAGAAGAGGGCGACCATGAGCGTCGGCCAGAAGAGGTAGAACTGCTCCTCCACGCTGAGCGACCAGAAGTGGAGCACAGGAGATGGCGCCGCGTTGGCCGCGAAGTAGTCGTTGGCCTGGATGCCGAACCGGAAGTTGGAGACGTACGCTGCCGCGCTGGCGATGTCCGTCGCGACATCGGGGATGCGCACCGCCGAGAGCAGCACCACGGACGCGGCGAGGGTCACCAGCAGGGTCAGCGCCGCGGCCGGCAGCAGGCGCCGGGCACGCCGGCTGTAGAAGCCGGTGATCGACAGCCGGCCCGTCGTCTCGAGCTCGCGCAGGATGAGGCCCGTGATCAGGAAGCCCGAGATGACGAAGAAGACGTCGACGCCGACGTAGCCGCCGCCGAAGAACGGCACCTGGGCGTGATAGAAGAGCACGAGCAGCACGGCCACCGCGCGCAGGCCCTCGACATCAGGCCGGAAGTGGTCGGCGGAGGCGCGCTCCGTGGCTAGCTCAGTCGGGTGGCGCACGGCTGTTGGCGAACGGCCACCGGTGCGCCAAGCGGGCTCATGTCACGGTCTGGCCGAGATGGTCAAGTCGTCGAAGCGGGCGCCGAGAGGCAGAACCGTCTCGCCCAGGCTGTTCCAAATGCCAACCTGTACGGCGTTGGCATTTACCTGCAAGGGAGCTGTTGTGTCGGTCACCTCCTGGGTCCAAGCGGACGGCTCGGCGGTACCGTCCTTCCATACCTGTGCCCGCAAGATCGTGGGGCTCACGCCTGAAGCCTCGGCGTTTACCCACCACCAGTCACCGGGGGCGTAGCCAGAGGCGACAAAGGTTGGCCCTGCGATGACCGAGGTTTGGCCCCCAGAAGTCGAAGCGAATGAGGCGTACACCTCGCCAGAGGGAGTGACCGTCACGTAGAACCGGTAGTAGTCCTGTCCCTCAATTACGCGCGGCCAGAAGTGGATCTCCACGGGCGCACCGATCGGCAGAGCGTCGAGCGCCCAGCGACCGCTGACCGCCACATCAGTCCCGCCCACAGGCACCGACTCGAACCGACCTGCCTCAGCCGCGTCCACGCTCATCAAGCCGGACGTTCCATCGACGCTCACGCCATCAGTGGTGTCGCCCCTCCAGGCAGGCCCGGCATCAGGCTGACCCCATCCCGCGCTGATGTTCCGACCGAAGGTATCCGTCAGGGCGATACCCAAGCCGGTTCCTCCTCCCGAAGGTACGGTGGTCGGCCCCGTAGCGGAGCCCGCGGGACCCAGGCAAAGGACGGTTGTTCCCGTCGGCGGCGGATCGACTCGAACGAGCCACGGAGGGGCAGATGGCCCGAGATCAGGCATTGTGATGCTCGTGACCTGTCCGGCGGATGCCTTGAAAAGCTTTGAGCCCGGCATCTCGTCGTAGTTCATCTGGAATGTCTCGGCGAAGACACCATGCTGTGAGATGAAGACCTCCGCTCCTCCGCTGTCCTGCGGCCGGACATACACCGCCCGACCGCCCAGGATCGGTAATACAACCTGAGGCACCCCGCCAGTTGGCCGAACCGAAAGGCATCCGTCGGCGAGCGTGGTCGTGACATTGGCACTGCTCGTGAGGGAAATGGCATCAACAGGAGAAGGCATGGCCGGTGCCTGTCCGATCACGAGGTAGTTCTGCACGATCTGGAATAGGACACCATCGGATGCGGCGTCCGAAATCGGGAAGGTACCGGATATTGCGTCTGTCACCAGAGACCCGTAGTCCTGGACGGTTTGTTTGAGTTTGGCAGGCGTACTTACGACGAGCAGTCCCCGAGGCGGGTTGACACCCCCCGGATCCTGGTCGTTCGGTAAGGCCGGCGATCCGCCGTACCTGAGCGTCAGATCGTAAAGCGCACGCGTTGTATCAGCACGGGCAAGGTACCAGTCGCGTTGGATGAATAGAGTGTGAATGTTGGGCACGAGCGACAGAACGACGATGCCCGCAACGACGGCGACGGTAACAGGCCGGCGGAACTGAATGTGTAGTTGTCGCGCCAATGAAGCAACGATCATCAGAATGAATACGGCAGCAACGTATTGGTAACGAGACAAGCCTGATTCGGACGGATCCCGAACCAAGCCTGTTATCACAAACTGGGCGACAAGACCAGTCGTACCGACAATCACTCCGCGATCGACGCGTCGTTGAATCAGAAACAAGGCGGCAATCAACAGCACCAGAAACAGCCCTACAAAGTTGCCGACGAGCGAGCCGAGGCCAACCAGGCTGCCAAGCGCGGCCGCAACTCCGGATCGAAGGAACTCCGGCACTCGAACCAGGGAGTCAAGGGTGAAAGCGCTGCTGCTCACAGCGCTATGCCCCATCGTGGCGTACCAAAGCCCATAGATGACCGTCGCAGGGATTGCAATCCACAGCTCGCGACGATGCCCTTTCGCCAGGATCAAGGCCATCCAGGTAGCAGCCAGGAAGAACAGGCCCATGCCCGCAGAGGCGATCGAAACCACCAACAGGGTCGCCACAGTCCGTGGGCGCCGGATCGGCGGGCCGTCGAGCGATAAGACGACGGCCCAAACGCCAGCCGCGACGGCCATCAGCTGGAATATTCCTGCACCCCAGAAGAGATACTCGTAACCCGCTCCAAAGAACAGGAGGACGGTGGCAATGGCTAAGGCGGTCAGCCCGTTCCCATCGCGACGGGCATAGCGATATAGCGCTGCGGCCGTCGCCACATGCAAAAGCAACAGGACTGCCAGATAAGGCACGTAGGAACGCAGGCCAATCGTCATGAACATGGTCTTGTACAGAACCATTGGGACTAGCGACCAATGCTCATTGGATGGCTGCATGAGCGAGTTGAACGACCAATCCTGTCGCCAGTAGATCAGGCCAAATTCGTCCCAGAAGAAGGTCAAGAAACGACCGAGATACAGGATGAAGCCAAACGCAAACGCAGAGAGAATGAGGAACAGCACATCTGGCACGGCGAAGCGCGCCCAGGCGCGTCCGCTTGGCCTCTGGATCTCTCGGTGCTGATCTGTACTCTGCAAAGGAGCGACAGACTCGCTGGAGTTCACCGGTCTACCTCTCTGGGTGTTCCCCCGACGGAGCATACCCCGCGAAGCTGGCCGCCGGCGCCGAACCTGGTTGCCCGGCCAGCGACCCTCAGGCCCCAGCCCGGTGCATGCTCCTCGCCGAGCGATCAGGCGCCCTCGCCGCCGCCGATCCCCTCCGCGCCCGCAACGTCGCTCTAGGCCAGTTCCGCGGATTCGCCGGCAACTCGTCGCGGCGTAGCCCGCCAGCATCCCCGCGTGTAAGCGAGGGCACGATGGACGCGCGGGTGGAGCTACCGTGAGGCATGATTAGCGGTGCTCAGGCAGAGGGGACAGCGCGCCCTTCACCGTCGATGGCGATTGCGTGTCGCTCCCACGGTAAGCCAAGAGGAGAGGACCCGTGACCGCGGAACGACGAATACCCGTAACCCAGCCCTTCATGCCGCCACTCGACGAGTATGTGCCATTGCTGTCGGCGATTTGGGACTCGAAGATGCTTACCAACGGTGGTGCCTTCCATGAAGAATTGGAAAGGGAGCTGCGCGATCGTCTGGGCGTGGACCACCTTTCTCTCTTCACGAATGGAACGATCGCTCTGGTCACGGCCCTTCAGGCGTTGGAGATCAAGGGCGAGGTGATCACGACACCCTACTCATTCGCCGCCACAGTCCACTCGCTCTGGTGGAATGGGATCAAGCCGATCTTCGTCGACATAGATTCGAACACGTGCAATCTCGACCCCGCGCGGATTGAGGCCGCGATCACTCCTCGCACGTCGGCAATCCTGGCGGTTCACTGCTACGGCAATCCCTGCGATGTCGATGCTATCCAGAGAGTGGCAGACGTCCGCGGTCTGCGAGTCATCTACGATGCAGCGCACGCATTCGACGTCAAATACCGTGGCAGCACGATCCTGAACTATGGAGATTTGGCTGTACTGAGTTTTCATGCGACCAAGGTCTTCACGACATTCGAAGGCGGAGCAGTGATCAGCCATGCCCCAGCGATGAAGAAGAGGGTGGACCAACTCAAGAACTTCGGGTTCGTCGACGAAACCACGATCGTCGCTCCCGGTATCAATGGCAAGATGAGCGAAGTGCAGGCTGCATTCGGCCTTCTCCAACTCCGCTACATCGATCGCGCGGTAATTGCCCGAGGCCACCTCGACGCGCGGTACAGAACCGAGCTCGAGGCCGTCCCCGGTGTCGTGCCATTGCCCTTGAACCCGCTAGCCACCCCCAACTTCGGCTATTTCCCCATCCTCGTCGATGATCGTTATCCCCTGTCTCGCGATGAACTCTATGACGCGTTGAAACGGCACGGCATACTGTCGCGCCGCTATTTCTACCCCCTACTTAGCAACCTGCCCATGTACGAAGGCATTCCGTCCGCCGCTGTTTCCAACTTGCCCATCGCCAACGAAGTCGCAGGCAAGGTGTTGTGCCTTCCTCTGTATCCCGATCTCACCACAGAAGATCAGGACCGAATCATCGATATCGTCCGAGGGCGTTGATGAGCGTGTTGAGTCCCGACCCGGCTGGTGCGCCTGGTGCGCGACCGGGACACGGTCTTGCGCGTAAGGCGCTCGCGCCGCGGTCTGGACGCTATCTGGTGGTGGGACTCTTCAATACGGCTGTTGGATACGTGCTGTTCTTGATCGTCCACGCGCTGGCGGGACCTTCAATGCCCATCCTCGTCGTACTTGGAATCAGCTTCTTTCTATCGGTCTGTAATGCATACCTCTGGCAACGGCGTCTCGTGTTTCGCTCGAAGGCTTCATGGCGACGCGAGTTCCCGAGGTTCACGCTCGTGAATCTGGCCGGTCTGCTCATGAATTCCGTGCTGCTGGTCGCGCTGATCGGATTCGGGATGGAGGCGACTGTGTCGCAGGCGGTCTGCGTCCTCGCGGTGACCATCGCGACATACTGGGCGCATAAGGCCTTTTCATTCCGAGCTGCAGTGAGATGATCGAGTCGACGGCTGACGGCCAAGTTGTGCGAAGAGTGGTGTCCGTCGTGGTCCCCGTTTTTGGGAACCAAGAGACACTCGCCGAGACGCTGTCTCAGGTCTTGGCGGTAAGGGACGCATCGTTCCCACACCTCGGACTTGAGCTGGTATTCGTGGACGACGGTTCGCCGGATGGTTCGTGGGCTGAGATGCGCCGCCTCTCGACATCCCATCCGGGTCAGGTGACTCTTGTGAAGCTCTCCAGAAACTTCGGGCAGCTCAGCGCGATCCTTGCCGGCTATCAAGTGGCGCGGGGCGATGCAGTTATTACTATCTCCGCTGACCTACAGGACCCACCGGCCTTAATGGCCAACATGGTTCGGGACTGGGAGAGTGGCCACGATGTCGTTGTGGCGCACCGCTCGGGCCGACACGACGGCGGTGCATCGGCCTTGTTTTCGCGAGTAGCTTACGGTTTTGCTCGCAGGGCGAATCCGCGGATACCGAAGGGTGGGTTTGACTACCTCCTGCTGAGTCGGAGAGCGATGGAGCTCATTCGGTCCTTCCACGGCAGACATCGATTCTTTCAAGGGGACGTCCTTTGGCTCGGCCTGCCGACGACATTCATCCCATACGAGCGGCGCAAGAGGCTGCAAGGTTCGTCCGGGTGGACCATTGGGAGGAAGTTCACGTACTTTGTCGATTTGGTCCTGGATTCCTCGTATATCCCGATTCGCCTGATGACGCTGGTTGGCGTGCTGACCGCCATCTTGGGCGTTGTCTATGCGGTCATTATTGGAGTCGCGTGGCTCTGGAACGCAACGCCCTTCGCGGGATACGCTGCCATCATGATCACGCTGCTCTTGTTGGGTGGCGTCATCATGACGATGCTGGGTGTGGTCGGCGAGTATCTATGGCGCATTGCCGACGATATCAAGGCGAGACCGCTCTATATCGTGGAGCAGGTCGATATGAGCGTGGGGAACGACGTCCCAGCGCGGGTGAATGGAATGGACAATGAACTCAGCGATCCTGCACGACTCCCTCACGAGAAGGAGCTAGCGAACGCGCATGACCGCTGACGATTTTCTGTCACCGGATGAACTCGCCGGCATTGGTTTCGGCCGCGTGGGCCGAGATGTGCGCGTCAGCAGACATGCGCTGTTCTTCTCGCCGGGGCGCATCAGCATAGGCGATCACAGCCGTATCGATGCCTTCTGCGTGTTGTCTGGCGGCGACCACCTCAGGATTGGGAACCACGTCCACATCTCTGCGTATGTCGCCATTCTGGGTCGTGCAGGCGTGGACATCGGCGACTTCTCAGGTCTGTCGGTGCGCGTGACAATCCTCTCGTCGACCGACGACTTCACCGGCTTGGCCATGACCGGACCTACGATTCCCGATGAGTTCAGATCCACTATCGACTTGCCGGTGATCGTGTCACAGCATGTGGTCGTAGGCGCGGGCACGATTGTCCTGCCCGGCGTGACCATCGGCGAGAGCGCGGCCGTCGGTGCAGCCAGCCTGATAACGACTGACGTGCCACCCTTCACCCTCGTCGCCGGTGTCCCCGCTCATCAACTGCGCACGCGGTCCCGCGAGCACCGCCTGCTCGCTCAGCGGTTCCTTGCGCATGAAGGCGAGCTTGGCGAAGCGATGGATATGGACACCGAGCGGACAAGGGAAGAGCCTCGGCAGTAACCGATTCAGCATCCTGCTCGACGAGCACTATCCCCACCAGCCGGATGGTGAGGCTGGGCCGTAGTGCAGGTCAGCGCGTATCGCGGCAGGCGTCGTCGGTCATGAGCGTCGATCCGGTGCCGTGAGCTCGGCGATGCACGTCTCGATTGCCTCGTCCTCTGTGGCGGGGCGCAACACGTCAACGTGATCGAGAAGATCGAAGTAGGTGAGGCGGCTTATGGATTCGAGCGAGCCGAGGCTCGGCTCGCGCTGCCACAGATTGGAGCGCCAGACCAGTGTCTGGGGATTGCCGGAGCCGGTGATGGTTCGGTAGTTGAGGCCGAAATGAAAGTCGTGGATCGCGAATACGACCTTGAATACGTCCCCGTGCCACGACTGATCGGCCGAGCCACTGCCTGCACGCAAAGACCTTGCCCGATCCTGGTCGCGCAGCGAAGAGAAAACGTCGCTCGGCCACGTGTCGTCGAGCAAGAGCACTGATCGCGGAGAAACATGAAGCAGTGAGTTGCAGAGGTCCCGATATGTCTGTTCGAACGTGTGCAACCCATCGATGAAGATCACATCGAATTGCTGGTCAGGTCCCAGCTCTCGGAAGAATCGGTCAGACGACACTTCCAGCAAGGTCACGTTTGGAAGGTCGACCTTGGTCGCATCGAAGCGAAATACGGGATCGACTCCCGTTCGCCGCTTGGAGTTGACGGCCCACAGGGTATGGCCCTCTTGGACGCCGATCTCGAGATAGGACTTTGCATCCAGAGCCGTGATCAGCCGATTGATCCTGCGCGGTGACCACCCTGGAGCAGCAGTCGGTTGGGCGATCGGCTGGCTCACGGCATATGCCTGTTTGCCTCGCAATGAGGAGAACGAATCTATGTAGGTCGCGACCTCCTTCGAGAGATGCGCGAGCCCCGCGGATTCGACAGTGCTGAGGATCATGCTACGCACTCCGGAAACCCCTCCGCGCTGCGACCGGAGTTCCTCACTCAGCCACGACATCAGGTCGGCGGCCTGCGCCTCCGCGAACGCACGGCTGTCCCAACTACCCGACAGATCCCAGCCATACGATGCCAACGACTTCAGGAGCTTGTCCTCCGACAGGATGCTGAGGCCCCTGTCGTACGCGGGTCCGCCTGCCTCATGGCGGGAGTGGACAAGTCCGGGTGCGGCGTCAAGGTACTGGAGCGTCCTGGCCCTGGGCACCAGTGAGGGTTGGGCGAACGGCCGGCCCGCGCGTCGGGTGAGGATCGCCACATCCCCGAGGCACCGGCCAAGTAACTTCGTCGCATGTATCGCCGAGCCTTCCGCAAAAACAAGATGCTCTGCCGACACGTACTCTCGGAGTTGTTCGCTTAGTGAGAGTTCTTCGGGGTGGACAACGTGCACGCCGATGGACCCCAGCATGCGTTCGAGGAATGCCTCGCCTGCAAAGCGCGCGTGCTGTCTCGAACGTCCCACGTAAACCGACCCATTACGCGGCACGTCACCGAGGCGGACCTCCACCAGGTGGTCGAGCATGTCGAGGTGCGACGCGCTGGGACCAACCTCCGGCGCAGCGCCCAGCAGGTTGGGCCTGTTGAGCTGTTCTGCCTGAGGCACGACGAACAGGCGCTCGACGAGGCTCGGCCGGTCGATGAATACCACCTGCTCCTCAGCAACGCCGAACCAGTTCAGTATCTCGACGAAATATGGCGGAGCCGATGCGATCGAGTGGATACCCCATCGACTGCTGCTCGCGAACGCGATCACCGCGTCGGGTCGGACCGCAAGCGTTGGCAATAGCCGCATCGAGAAGTCGGCGACCTGGTGGCCAAAGTGCCACACGATCGCGCCACCCCATGCGAGCGGCGCTGTCAGCCTCTGTTCGGCCACCTCGCTCTTAGGTCGAACATCTGCCGGACGCCCGCCCAGCCGGTGGCGTGCGACGGTCTGGCCATCCCAGTCGGGCCAGTGTGGTCCACCCCGGTGATAGGACAGCCCGCGCGGCGTGTCCAGGAGTTCCGTATACGGGGTCACGATGACCTTGCGAAACTCCAGCGGCATGTCGGCTGGCGTCACGGCGCTGCCCTAGTCACTAGCCGGCGCCAGTTTCGCCTCCATGCGCGGCGCTACGCGTTGGCCGCGACGGCTATCGATCTCTTGGCTGCGCCAGGTGCCATGCCCAGGAAGTCGCGCGTGTAAATCTCGATCGCGTCCGCGGTTGGTCCGTTGAATTGGAGCTGTCCGTGATCCAGCACGATCGCGCTGTCGCACAGGGCGGAGATCGACACCAGGTTGTGGCTCACGAACAGCGCGGTCTTGCCTTCGCTGACCGCCCGTCTGATGCGCTGCTGGCACTTGAGTTGAAAGGCCGCATCACCGACCGCGAGAACCTCATCGACGAGCAGGATCTCAGCCTCGAGGTGGATCGACACGCTGAACGCCAGGCGCAGGAACATTCCGCTGGAGTAGTACTTGACTGGCGTATCGAGGAACTTGCCGATCTCCGAGAAGTCGATGATCTGATCCTGGACCTTGGCGATGTCATGCCCGTCCATGCCCAGGATCGCGCCGCTGAGCGCGATGTTCTCGCGTCCGGTCAGCTCTGGGTGGAAACCCGTGCCAACCTCCAACAAAGCGCCGACACGACCGTAGATCTCTGCGACTCCCTCGGTTGGCGCCGTTATGCGCGCGAGGATCTTCATGAGCGTGCTCTTGCCCGAACCGTTGCGACCCAGCACTCCCATCACCTGCCCACGCGCCACCGCGAAGTCGATGTCCTTGAGTGCCCAGATCGTGGGGTGCGGATCGCGCGGTGCTCGCGACCGCTGGCCGAGCAGGGACCCGATTCGCTCATAGAGATTGGACGATCCCGGGACTGCGCCGATCTGGTACTGCTTGCTGAGGCCCCGAACCCTGACCGCCGGTGCCGCGCCAAGTGTCGTCATACGGTGTCCGAGAAGCTTGGCTCGCGATGGCGGAAGAAGATGTAGCCGGAGCACACGAGGATGGCTGCGACGACGATGCCTTCGATCCACTCCTCGATTGAAGGCGCCGGAGTTCCGGCAATCCCCCAGCGCAACCCATCGACCACGATGGCCATCGGGTTCAACCAGTAAAGCGGCTGGAATTCTGCGGGAATGATCGAGCTCGAATAGAGGATCGGCGAGCTGAACATCCATATCTGGGTCAGGAAGGGAAGGAGCTGGGCGACGTCGCGGTAGGTCACGTTGAGTGCTGACAGCCAGAAGCTCACGCCCGTCACGGCTGAAAGCGCGATAAGGATCAGCACCGGCGCCAGAACGAGCGGCCAGCCCGGAACTATCTTGAAGATGACCAGCAGAACAGCCAGCGCGAGAAAACCGAAGGCCAGGTCGACCAGGCTGCCCAGGGCCGAGGCGATCGGGAGGTAGGCCCGTGGGAAGTAGATCTTGTTCACCAGTCCGCCGTTGGCGACAACGCTCAAGCTGCCCTCGTTGAGCACCTTGCCAACGACCTGCCAGGTCGTCAGGCCGATCATCACGAAGACGGCGTACGGAACCCCCTCGGACTGCACCTTCGCGAGGATGCCGAAGAAGATCGTGAACACGAGCATCAGCAACAGCGGCTGCAGCATCGCCCACGCGGCGCCGACCACTGTCTGGCGATAGCGAACCATGAGCGAACGGCGCACGAGGACCATGCAGATCGAGCGATAGCGCCACAGCTCGTGTAGGCCCAGGGACGGCCAGCGGGCAGGTGGTCTGATTACCGTCTTGAGCGGTGCGGCCGTCGAGGTCGAACTCATGCGGCGCGGCGTCGATCAGTCATCGGTTCCTGATGGTACCGGAGGCCGACTCCGCATCGAGTTGCCCCCATGGTCGGTGCCTCTGCACGACGCCGTAGACCTACGGCATGTCGCTCGCCGCCCGCGCCGCGGAATCGCGAATGCTGTCCATAGCCTCAGGCCGGAGCCGACCTACATAGATCCGGTCAGGGTCAGGCCAGATGAACGACCTGCCGCGGATTGCAAGGTATTCCGTCTGGAACTGCTGCGCTGGACTTTCGAGGGCGTTCGTGGCAACCCCGCCATGCACCTGGTGAAACGTTCCTTCGCCGAACAGGATGATCAACTGGCTTCGCTCCAGATCGCAAGCGCGGGCGAAGGTGTCCAGGTTGACAAAACCGCCACCCGGGGACTCAAACCTTTCGTCGTAGCCTCCGAGCTCCTTCCACATCTCACGCCTCAGGAAGAGGGCGTTGCTCTCAGCCATCGGAGCGAACCAGCCGCCGGCAGACGACCCAGCGAAAGTTGAGATGCCAAACAGACGATAGCCATCCTGTTCCCAGTCTGAGCTGGCCAGGAGCGCATCTTCGGTCACCTGGTCGTAGCCCTGGTGAACGCTCCGCATTTGGACGTCCGGTCCCAGATGGAACCCGAGCGTCGCGATGACGGGACGGTCATGAAGGCGATACGCGAGCACGGCGTGCTGAACGAGGCCTGGCGATGCGATGCGGGCACCATCGATCAGGACGCCGATCAATTCGCCACGGGCTCTCTGCAGCCCAACGTTTACCGC
>CAYYVV010000007.1:0-12340 GCA_964475245.1 uncultured Anaerolineaceae bacterium
CACCGCCTGGCGGAACCGGCTCGACGCCGAGCAGGGTCAGCAGCGAGTGCTCGATCCAGGTCCGCTCGTCGGCGTCGGGCACGAATCCGGCGACGGTTGCCGCGATCCGTGTCCGCGTCGTCGCCTCGTCATCAGTCTCGGACAGCTCCGCGCGGCGGCGGACCATCTCGCCCAGCGCCCAGAACGTGATCCCTTCGCCGTAAGCCGGCGAACGGCCGCGGTGCCAGAAAATCGTCTCGACCAGCCCGTCGACGTACTTCTCGAACTCCCACGTCAGTCGGCTCTTGCCGATGCCAGCCGGGCCGGTGATCGAGACGAGGCGGACGCGTGGGTCGCGCGTCGCGGTATGAAGCAGGTCCTTGAGCTGGCGCAGCTCCTCCTCGCGCCCGACGAATGGCGCTTCGATCACCTCCGACCGGCTCTGGCCGCCGCGGTTGGCCACGACGCGCGTCGCGCGGAAAGCCGCGACTGGAGCGGATTTGCCCTTGAGCTCCTGCGGCCCGACGGGCTCGAAGCCGACCGCGGCCTGAGCCGCGCGCATCGTCGCTTCGCCAACAAGGACCGTGCCGGCCTGCGCCACGGACTGGAGCCGGCTGGCCGTGTTGACCAGATCCCCCGCGACCATGCCCTGGCCTTCGGCGCCGAGAGTGACCGCGGCCTCTCCCGTCAGAATCCCCGCACGCGCCTCGATGCCCTGGCCCATCGATCGAACGCTGTCAACGAGCTCGAGTGCCGCCCGCACCGCGCGCTCGGCGTCGTCCTCGTGCGCCGTCGGCGTTCCCCAGACGGCCATTACCGCGTCGCCGATGAACTTCTCGATCGTCCCCCCGTGACGCTCGATCGCCAGCCGCGCGATGCCGAAATAGAGATCGAGCGTCTCGCGTACCTGCTCGGCGTCACGTTCCTCGGCGAACGGGGTGAAGCCGACGAGGTCGACAAACAGGACGCTCACCAGACGGCGCTCCGCAGTGGCGGGTTCGCTGTGAGCAGGCTCGGCTTGTACGCTCAGCGCGGCGCCGCACGTGGCGCAGAACTTTGCCGCGGGTCGGTTGCTCGCACCGCAGTTGGGACACGGCGCAGCCAGCGCGGCACCGCACTCATCGCAGAACCGTGTCTCTGGCTCGTTGTGAGTGCCGCAGGCGGAGCAGATCACCGGCACGGTCCCATTTGCTGCCGATGATAAGACTCGCCCCACCCGTGACGGCCTACGATGGCCGGCATGAGGGGCATCGAGCGGCGCGCGGTGGTCCGCCTGGTCGCGGTCGTCGTTCCGGCGCTGACGCTGGCAACGATCGCCGTCGCGATCCTGCAGGATGTCCTGGGAATACCCAACCCGTCGGCCCTGTACATCGTCGCGGTCGTTGCCGCGGCGCTCATGAGCGGCACGGCCGGCGCAGTCGTCAGTGCCATCGCTTCGTTCCTGCTCTACGACTTCCTGTTCGTCAACCCGCTCTACACGTTCACCATCGACGACCCGCAGGAGTACCTGAGCGTCATCCTGCTGCTCTTCGTCGGCATCGTCGTCGGCCAGCTCGCGGCTCTTCAGCGGGCTCGGACGCGCGATGCCGAGGCGCGCGAGCGCGAGGCAATCTCACTGTTCCGCCTCAGCCGCTCGCTCGCGACGCGCGACTCGACGCCGCACGTGCTGCCCGACATAGCACGCATCCTGGCCGACGAAGCGCACATGGATCGCGTCCAGATCTGGATCGGTGCTGACGACGCGCGCGAGCGGCTGGCGGCGGACTCGTCGAGCGAGCCGCGCGGGCCGGTTCCGTCCGCGCATCTCATCCTGCGCCGGACTCCCGGCGAGCAGCCCGCCGAGTGGGTTCGCGTCCACACGCCGAAGGGTCGACCGCGTGGCGAGGCCAGCGTCGATGCATACCGCGTGCGGATGGAGAGTCTGGCGGGACGCTTCGGCTCGATCTGGACATTCAGGCCCCGTGGCGCGGGTCAGCCCGATCAGACCGAGACACGGCTGCTCTCGGCCGCTGCTGACCAGGTCGGCCAGGCGCTCGCCCACGACCAGCTCGCGGCCGAGTCGGCGGCGGCGGAGATCGCACGCCAGAGCGACGAGCTCAAATCCGCGCTGCTCCAGTCGGTGTCACACGACCTGCGCACGCCATTGGCGACGATCCGCGCCGCCGCCGGATCGCTGCGCCCTAGCAGCGGCCTGAGCGAGAGCGAGCGCGCGGAGAGTGCCGAGGCGATCGACCGCGAGGTCGAGTACCTCAACCGGATGGTCACGAACCTGCTCGACCTGAGCCGGATCGAGGCCGGTGCGCTGCATGCGGAGCGCGACGTGTTCGAGCTCGACGACCTGGTCAACCGCTCGCTCGAAAGGCTGCGGCCGCGCCTGGCGCCCCGACCCCTCGACGTCGCGCTCGACAGCCCGCCGGTGCTCGTCGATCCGATCTTCCTCGACAGCGCGGTCACGAACGTCGTCGAGAACGCGATCAAGTACACCCCACCCGACGCGCCGCTGCGCATCTCCGTCCGTGGGGGCGAACCTGGCCGCGTCACGTTGACCATCGAGGATGGCGGCCCCGGCGTGCCGGACGACGCGCTCGGCCGCCTGTTCGACAAGTTCTACCGGGTCCCCGGCAAGCAGCGAACGTCGCGCTCCGGGACCGGCATCGGCCTGGCTGTCGTGCGTGGCCTGGTCGAGGCGATGGGCGGTGCGGTCAGCGCCCGGCGCAGTGACCTGGGCGGCCTCGCCATAGACATCGATCTGCCGGCCGCGCCCAGTGAACTGCCAGCGGACGCCGCACAGAGCACGGTCAGCGCTGGAGCGGGCACGTGACGGCGCACCCCGAGATCGGCCCGACCGTGCTCGTGGTCGAAGACGACGATGAGCAGCGCGCAGTACTCGTGCGCGACCTGCGCGCGCGTGGCTACCGGCCGTCAGAGGCGATCGACGGCCGCGGCGCAATCGAGCGCTGGGAATCGCGCCGGCCGGACATCGTGTTGCTCGACCTCGGCCTGCCCGACGTCGAGGGGGTGCGCATCATCCGCCACATCCGGGCCGAGGCCGCGACTCCGATCGTCATCCTGTCCGCACGCTACGAGGAGCGCCAGAAGGTCGAGGCGCTCAACGCCGGCGCGGACGATTACCTGACCAAGCCGTTCGGCGTCGACGAGCTCAACGCACGGCTGCGCGTCGCGCTGCGCCACGCGGCCGGCCGGACGCCGTCCGACCCGGCCCGCCTGACGGCCGGCCCACTCACGCTCGACATTGAGCGGCACCAGGTGACGGTCGACGGCGCGCCCGTGGAGCTCACTCCGCGCGAGTTCGAGCTCCTGCGCGTACTGATGACCAATCCCGGCCGCCTCGTGACCAAGGCCAAGCTGCTCCGGGCGGTGTGGGGCGAGGCGTATCAGTCGGAAGCTGGCTACGTCTACGTCCACGTCAGCCAGCTGCGGCGCAAGTTGGCCGCGGCGGACGCCCGCGGTCGACTCGAGCATTTGATAGTCACCGAACCGGGCGTCGGCTACCGCGTCCGGCTGCCGGAGGACGCGACCTAAGAGGTTCTTAAGGTCCTCCGGCGCGAAATCGGCCGCTGCCTCTTGGACGCATGGCGCACCTTTGCGGCGTGAGGGATTCCAGGCACGGCCGTGCCGAGCGTTCGGCCGACCACTTCGACGAAACGGTTCCGGACACGATCGACCATGAGCTCGACCTGATTCGAACGGCGATCGCCATGGTCCGAAGCGGCGCTTCACCGCGCGTCGTCGTTGCGAGCCTGCGCTTCGGCGATCAGCTTCTGCCACGCGCTCGGGCGTTGGCCGCGATGTCCGGCCTGCAAGCGACGCCGCTCTGGTCGCTCGACAAGAGCCAGCGTTCCATCGCGATCGAGCATCAGCTTGGCTGAGTCGAGGGGAGCCGTGCTGCTCGTCGAGGACGACGAGAGCCTGCGCACGATCGTTGGCCGCCACCTGCGTGGCCAGGGGTTCAGCGTCACTGAAGCCGCTTCAGCCGAGGATGCCGTGGCGACGCTGGGCAGCGGCCTGCGTCCGAATGTGGTCCTGCTCGATGTGAACCTGCCCGGCGACACCGGCTGGGACCTGTTGCGTGGCCCGGCGCTGGCCGCGGCCGATTCTCCGGCAGTGGTCATCACCAGCGCCGGCGCGGTCAGCCCAAAGCGACTGGCCGAGTTTCGCTGCGCAGGCTGGCTGCCCAAGCCTTTTCCGATGGAAACCCTGGTCGACACGCTCGACCGGCTTATCGCTCAAGGAGGGAGCACGGAGAGGACATGACTGACTTACACATCCTGGTCATCGCGGTCATCGTGATCATCGTGGCGATCGGCTACGTCGCACTCGTCGAACGAGTCCGCTGATGAACCTGATCGACGTGATAGCGGGCCTCGCATCGCTATTCGGCTTCGTATATCTGTTGTGGGCGCTCCTGCGCCCTGAGGACTTCTAGCCATGCCGGTTGGCGACCTCCTGACGCTCCTGGTGCTGGGCATCGCGATCCTGATCGCAACGCCAATCCTGGGGAGCTACATCTACAAAGTGATGGAGGGTCAGCGGACCTTCCTCAGCCCCGTCCTGCGCCCGGTCGAGCGCACCGTCTACCGCGTCTGCGGCATCGACGAGACGGCCGAGCAGGACTGGAAGGCGTACCTGGTTGCCGTCCTGGTATTCGCGGGCGTTGCCATCGCGGTTGGATACGTGATGCTCCGGCTTCAGGACATGCTGCCGTTGAACCCATCGAACGCGGTCGCACAGTCCCCGGATCTCGCCTTCAACACCTCGGTCAGCTTCGAAACCAACACCAACTGGCAGAACTACTCAGGTGAGACGGGCGCGAGTTACCTGATCCAGATGACCATGCTCGCCGTTCGCAATTTCACATCGGCGGCAACGGGCATGGCAGTAGCGATTGCGCTGTTCCGAGGTCTTACCAGGCGCAGCGCGAAAACGCTGGGCAATTACTGGGTCGACCTGACCCGTGGCGTTCTGTACATCCTCCTGCCCGTGTCGATCGTCGGCGCCGTGATCTTCGTCTGGCAGGGCATGCCGCAGACGCTCAATGCTCCCGCGGTTGCCACCACGCTCCAGGGCGCGGCTCAGACCATCGGCCTTGGCCCCATCGCCTCGCAGGAATGGATCAAGGAGATGGGCAACAACGGAGGCGGATTCTTCAACGCCAACTCTGCTCATCCGTTCGAGAACCCGACCGCACTGACGAACTGGATTGAGATCGTCGTCTTACTGATGACGGCCTTCGCGCTGACTTACACGTTCGGCAAGTACGCCGGCAGCAAGCGCCAGGGCTGGACGATCTTCGCCGCCATGGCAGCGATCCTGCTTGCCGGCTCTGTGCTCGCGATGAACCGCGAGGCCACCGGCAACCCGCTCTTCCCGTCGTCTGTCGATCAGACCGTCGCCGGCAGCATGGAAGGCAAGGAAGTGCGCTTCGGCGCCGGCGTCAGCGGCCTGTTCATGGCCGCGACGACGGGCACGAGCACAGGCGCGATCGACAGTTGGCACGACAGCGCCCAGCCGATAGGCGGCCTGGTTCCGCTCTTCAACATGGAGCTGGGCGAGATCACGCCCGGCGGTATCGGCGCCGGCATGTACGGAATGCTCATCATCGGCGCCATCCTCGCTGTCTTCATCGCTGGTCTGATGGTCGGCCGTACGCCCGAATACCTGGGCAAGAAGGTCGAGTCATACGAGATAAAGATGGCGATGATCACCGCCCTCGTTCTGGGCGCGAGCATCCTTGGCTTCACGGCGTTGGCGTCCGCGTTGCCTGAGGGACAGGCTGGGCCGCTCAACATTGGCCCGCATGGATTCTCGGAGATTCTCTACACCTACTCGAGCCAGACTGGCAACAACGGTTCCGCGTTCGCCGGCCTGACCGGAAACACGCCCTTCTACAACATCACCGGCGCCTTCGCCATGTTGATCGGGCGCTACGGGATGATCGTTCCAATCCTCGCCCTGGCCGGCTCAATGGCCGCGAAACGACGCGTCGCGGCGTCGCTGGGCACCTTCCCCACCACCGGCGTGCTGTGGGTCGTGCTGCTCATAGGCGTCGTGGTCATCGTCGGGGCGTTGACCTTCTTCCCGGCCCTGTCGCTTGGGCCGATCGTCGAGCAGTTGCTCCAGAACGCAGGAAAGACTTTCTGAGATGTCCTTGCTTAGTCGCTCCCTGATGTCGGTCGACCTGGGACGCGGGACGCGGCGCTTCCAGCGCTTCGTGACCCTCGGCGGCCAGAAGCCATCCAACGCCGAGCCACCACGCCCGCGCGGCGTGATGGATCCCGAGCTGCTCCGGGCCGCGCTCTGGCCGGCCGTGCGCAAGCTCGATCCGCGGCTGCTGATCAAGAACCCGGTCATGTTCGTGGTCGAGATAACGGCTGCGCTCGTGACCCTGATCTGGCTCGGCGGTCTGGCGGGCATCGGCGCCCTCTCGACGGCGTCCACCCCCGGTTTTCAGTTCCAGATCGGGATCTGGTTGTGGTTCACGGTCATGTTCGCGACGTATGCCGAGGCCGTGGCCGAGGCACGCGGTCGAGCCCAGGCCGCGACCCTGCGCAAGACGCGCACCGAGACCACGGCCAACCGGCGCAAGGCCGACGGCACCATTGAAACGGTGAGTTCGTCCGACCTGCGCAAGGGCGACATCATCGTCGTCGACGAGGGCCAGACAATCCCCGGTGACGGCGATGTCGTCGAGGGCGTCGGCTTCGTCAACGAAGCTGCGATCACGGGCGAGTCCGCGCCAGTGCTCAAGGAGCCGGGAACGGACATCCGATCCTCGGTGACGGGTGGAACAACCCTTACTTCCGATCACCTCGTGATTCGCGTCACCGCCGACCCGGGCGAGACGTTTCTTGACCGGATGATCGCCCTCGTCGAGGGGGCCAAGCGCCAGCGCACACCGAACGAGATCGCCCTGGCCATCCTGCTCGCAGGCCTGACCATCATCTTCCTGATGGCGACAGTCACCCTGCGGCCGTTCGGCCAGTACGCCGGCGCCACGGTTGACACCGTCGCACTCATCGCGCTTCTCGTGTGCCTGATCCCAACGACCATCGGCGGGCTGCTGTCCGCCATCGGCATCGCCGGCATGGACCGTGTCGCGCGCTTCAACGTGCTGGCCATGAGCGGCCGCGCCGTCGAGGCGAGCGGCGACGTCGACGTCATCCTGCTCGACAAGACGGGCACGATCACGTACGGCAACCGGCTCGCGGCGTCGATCACGGCCGCACCCGGCGTCAGCGAGAAGGACGTCTACACCGACGCATTGCTGTCGTCGAGCCAGGATGAGACGCCCGAGGGCCGCTCGATCGTCGAGCTCGCCCGCGAGCGCCTGGGCACGATCAATGCCGAGGGCGGCATGGGCGACGACGCAGGCTTCACACGCTTGTCAGGCCTGATCGCCGAATTCCTGCCGTTCACGGCCGAGAGTCGCACCAGCGGCGCGAAGCTGACCGACGGCACGACCGTGCTCAAAGGCGCGGTCGACGCGATCGCCAAGGAGCTCGCCGCGCCGATCGTGCCCGAAATGCAGGCCGCAGTGGACCGCATCGCCGGCCTGGGCGCGACGCCACTCGCCATTCGCCGAGACGGCGTCCTGGTGGGCCTGATCGAGCTCAAGGACACGGTCAAGGAGGGCCTGCCCGAGCGCTTCGCCGAGTTCCGCAAGATGGGCATCCGCACCGTCATGGTCACCGGCGACAATCCGCTGACGGCCGCGACGATCGCGCGCGAGGCAGGCGTCGACGATTTCATCGCCGAAGCCAAGCCCGAGGACAAGATCGCCTACATCCGCAAGGAACAGGCCGACGGCCACCTCGTGGCGATGACCGGCGACGGCACGAATGACGCGCCGGCGCTGGCCCAGTCCGACGTGGGCATGGCCATGAACAGCGGCACGTCGGCGGCCAAGGACGCGGCCAATATGGTCGACCTTGACTCCGATCCGACCAAGCTGCTCGAGGTCATCGCGATCGGCAAGCAGCTGCTCATCACGCGCGGCTCGATCACGACGTTCTCGATCGCCAATGACGTCGCGAAGTACTTCGCCATCCTGCCCGCGATGTTCTTCGTGGTCTACCCGGAGCTGAACGGCCTGAACGTCATGGGCCTGTCCACGCCCCAGAGCGCCATCCTGTCGGCAGTCATCTTCAACGCGCTGATCATCGTTGCCCTGATTCCGCTCGCCCTGCGGGGCGTCGCCTTCAGGGCCGCGCCAGCAAGCGTTCTTCTTCAGCGCAACCTTTTGATCTACGGGGCCGGCGGAATCATCGCCCCCTTCCTGGGCATCAAGGCGATCGACCTGATCGTCTCGGCCCTGCATCTTGCCTAGAGGTCTGAGATGGGTTTCATAAGCCGCGTCCTTCGGCCGGCAATCGTCATGCTCCTGGCACTCACGCTGATCACCGGCGCCGCCTATCCGGCGATCGTCACGGCCATCGCCCAGGTCGTCTTCCCGTCCCAGGCCAACGGCTCGATGATCGTCGTCAACGGCACGACGGTCGGCTCGAGCCTGATCGGCCAATGCTTCAACGAGCCGCAATACTTCTGGGGACGACCGTCAGCGGCCGACGTGACCGCCGATAACCCGTGCGGCTACGACGCCAACGCGTCGGCCGGCTCGAACCTCGGCCCCACTGATCCGCGTCTTGTGGGGTTCGTCCCGGGCGTGAACACGGTGGGTCTCGACGGTTCGACGTCGGCGACCAACCCTTTCGCCACGACGGCAGATCCCTACTGCGTGCCGACCGACACGGACGGCAACGTGGTCATCCATCCGAGCGCGGACACGACGTACGCGAAGAATCCTGACGGGACGTACGTGTGCTACTCCAACACCATCCTCGAGCGAGCCATCGCCTACAGGCAGGCCAACGGCCTGGCTCCGAATGCGAGCGTCCCGATTGATATCGTCACCACGTCCGCGTCAGGCTTCGATCCCGACATCAGCCCGGCGGCGGCCCAGTCCCAGGTTGCGCGGGTAGCCGCCGCCCGGACAGCGCAGGGAATGACTGAAGCCCAGATCCAGGCCGCGGTCGCAAGGCACACGGAGCAGCCACTCCTTGGTTTCCTCGGAGAGCCGCGCGTCCACGTGCTCGAGCTCAACCTGGACCTGGACGGCGTCATCCAGTAGGTCTCTTGCCGACAACAGCCCCTGTCCCGGGCGGCTTCATGGCTGCTGTCCTCTCCAGGCAGCGGACGGTGCGGTCGCCCATTACCAGCCGGCGAACAGAGCGCAAACATGCCGGGGTATCGTTGTAGCCGGATGCAGCGGAACGACGTGGATTCAGCCGATCACGAGCGCGACCCGCTCGACTTCCGCCCAACTGCGGACGAGATGCTGGCCCGAATCCAGGGCGAGCATCCGAGCGCGCGCGGACGGCTGCGGCTCTATCTCGGCATGGCCCCCGGGGTAGGCAAGACATATCGCATGCTCGAGGAAGGCCACCGCCGGCTAGAGCGCGGGACAGATGTCGTCGTCGGCTACGTCGAGGCGCACGGTCGGCCGAATACTGCTGCGCTGCTCGAGGGGCTGGAGATCATTCCGCGACGCCATATCGAGTACCGCGGCGTGATCGTCGAAGAAATGGACACCGACGCGATCATCGCCCGCCAGCCGACGGTCGCGCTGATCGACGAGCTGGCCCACACCAACGCTCCCGGTTCTCCGCGCGCCAAGCGCTGGGAGGACGTCGGCGTGATCCGCGACGCGGGCATTCACGTGGTCACGACGCTCAACGTCCAGCATCTCGAGAGCGTCGCTGACGCCGTCGCGACGATCACCGGCGCCGCGGTCAACGAGCGCCTGCCCGACGAAGTTCTGCAGACGGCCGACGAGATCGAGCTCGTGGACATGAGCCCGCATGCCCTGCGCCAGCGCATGAGACACGGCAACGTCTACCCACCAGAGCGCACGCAGGTCGCCCTCGACAGGTTCTTCACCGAGGCGAACCTGACGGCACTGCGCGAGCTGGCCCTCCGGCTGACGGCGCGCCGCGTCGAGGGCCAGCTCGAGGAGACCAGCGGCAGCGGCAGGCTGACCCTCGTAACCGATCGAGTCCTCGTTCTGGTCGACGGCGGCCCGGCCTCAACCCGCGCGATCCGGACGGGAGCCGAGCTTGCCGGCGCACTCCACGCGGCGCTGGTGGCAGTCGTCGTCCATACGCCCAGCGACGAGCAAATGTCCTTCGATCGTCAGCGCGACCTTCAGGAATCCATCGACGATGCTGTCGACCTGGGCGCCGATGTGGTGCGCGTCGAGGCAGCCGACGTGGCAACGGGCCTGGCCAATGTCGCCAAACAGCGCAAGGCGTCGCACGTCGTGCTGCCCCATCGCTCACGTGAAGGGCTCAAGCGGATCACGCAGCGGCCGCTGAGCGAAGAGGTCATCGAGCGCTTGCCGAACGTGAAGCTCCATCTCGTGGGCGAGGCGACGAAACCCTAAGAGCGTCGCCTCGATCGCCCATACTGGGATGGTGCGCTGCCTCTGGCACACCACGTGAGCGATCCCAAGTACCTGCACGGCGTCAAGCCCGGCGACCGACGTGTGCGGGTCGACCGGCCCTACGCGCGCTACTTCCGCTACTCCGCACCGGGCATCTTCACGGCCAAGCTCGCCGCCCACGAGCCGACAAGCGGATTCGGACGGGCAACGGCGCGGGCGCGGCACGTGCTCTTTGGACGGCCGCTGTCGAACGAGGAGGAGCTCGAGGAGCGCCTGTCCAAGAAGAAGGCACTGCCCGTCTTCTCGAGCGACGTCATGTCGTCCGTGGCCTACGCCAGCGAGGCGAGCCTGTTCACGCTGCTTGCCGCCGGGACCGGCAATTTCTGGCTGCTGATACCGATCTCCATCGCCATCGTGGGCGTCCTTGCGCTGGTCACGATCTCGTATCGGCAAACGATCCGCGCTTATCCCAACGGCGGCGGGAGCTACATCGTCGCCAAGGCCAACCTGGGGCCGCTGCCGGGGTTGATTGCCGCGGCGGCGCTGCTGGTCGACTACGTCCTGACGGTGGCGGTGAGCGTCTCGTCCGGCATCCAGGCCGTCGCCTCGGCATTTCCCGCGCTTTTCCCGCTGACGGTGCCGTTGATCGTGCTCGCGATCCTGCTCGTGATGGCAGCCAACCTGCGCGGCCTGCGCGAGAGCGGCACGCTCTTCGCTTCGCCGACGTACATCTTCCTCGGGTCGATGCTGCTGCTTCTGGGCGTCGGCATCTTCCAGACTCTGACCGGCAACGCGCCCCATGTCACGGGTGTGACACCGGCGCTCGTCCCGCCGGAGACGTTCGGACTGCTGCTCCTTCTGCGCGCGTTTGCGGACGGCTGCTCGGCAATGACGGGAACCGAAGCTGTGGCGAACGGAGTTCCCGCGTTCAAGCCGCCGGAGTGGAAGAACGCCCAGACGACGATGCTGACCATGAGCATCCTGCTCGGCGTGATGTTCCTGGGCACATCGTTCCTGGCCGGCGTGACCGGTGCGATTCCGGCTGCGAGCGGTGAATCGGTGCTCAGCCAGATCGGTCGCTCGGTATTCGGCATAACCCCCATCTACTACGTGCTCCAGTTCGCGACGATGGGCATCCTGATCCTGGCCGCACAGACCAGCTTCGCCGACTTCCCGCGTGTCGCCTCAATCCTGGCGCGGGACGGCTACTTCCCGCGCCAGTTCGCCTTCCGCGGCGAGCGCCTCGCTTTCAACGCCGGCATCGTCGTCCTGGCCGCGCTGTCGATCGTCCTCGTGGTCGCCTTCAATGGCCGCGTCGAGCTGCTCATCCCGCTCTACGCCGTGGGCGTGTTCACCGCCTTCACCCTGTCCCAGTCGGGCATGGTTCGCCACTGGCTCACCACCCGTGGCCCCGGCTGGCGACGGAGCATCGTGTTCAACGCCATCGGAGCCGTCGCGACGGGCATCGTTACCGTCGTCTTTGCCGTGGCCAAGTTCGCGCAGGGCGCGTGGATCGTGCTGATCCTCGTACCAGTCCTGGTTGTGGCAATGGTCTGGATCGGCCGCCAGTACCGGCAGGAGGCACGCAGCCTGACCGTGCGAGCGCGTGTCGTCATCCCGCCGCCCAGCCGTCCGCAGCACGTGATCGTCGCAGCACCGGCGTTCTCGCGTGCCGTCGTGCAGGCCATTCGCATCGGCCAGACGATGGGCAAGGCAGTTGAGGTGGTGCACGTCACGGCCGACCGCGCAGAGGGCGAGGAGTTCCTCGATCGCGTGCAGGAGCAGGTGCCCGGGACGGAAGTCGTCGTCGTCGAATCGCCTTACAGGACGCTCGTGAATCCGTTCGTCCACTACCTCGAGTCGCGCCGCGCCGAAGATCCCGACGAGGTCACGATCGTTCTG
>CAYYVV010000007.1:12440-78551 GCA_964475245.1 uncultured Anaerolineaceae bacterium
CCACTACCTCGAGTCGCGCCGCGCCGAAGATCCCGACGAGGTCACGATCGTTCTGTTGCCGGTCTACCTGGCGCGCCACTGGTGGCAGCGCATGCTCTACAACCAGAACACCAACCGCATCGGAGACGCGCTCGTCGGGCGCAAGGACGTGGTCGTCCTCGACGTCCCCTACCGCCTCGAGGAAGATTCCGAGCCCGTCCACGCGTAGACCAACGTCACCCAATGGCCACGGACTGGCTAGCGCGCTCGAGCCTCGGCTTCGCGTAGCAAGGCCGCGTTTCGCCGCAGCAGCAGGTTGCGCATCATCCGCTCGAGGAACAGCGCGTCAGCCAACCGCCCGAGGACTCCGAGCGGAGCGACGTGTTGCCAGTTGTCTGTCATCAGCGTGTCCGGGCCGCTGGCCTCGAAGACGTGCTCATGGCGGAAGGAGCTGAAGGGTCCGCTGACCTGTTCGTCGACAAAACGCCGGGGCCTGTCGAACTCGGTGACCTTGCTCGTCATCGTCCAGCGCCGACCCAGCTGCCGGGCATTCCACGTCACTGACTCGCCTGGCTCGATCAGGCCGGTGGTCCTCCCGGCCACGGCTCGCTCGCCTGTTTCCGCAAGAGAGCGCTGATGGAAGTCGATATCGCGCGACAGGTCAAAGACCGCGTCAGGCGCAGCTCGGATGCGGGTCTTGAGTTGAATGACTGCCACTCAGTCCCTCCGCCAAGGGTCACGGGCATGCGCAAACCAGACGACGTCCGGCTCGAGCGCCTTCATTGCCGCGATCGAGGCGTCGTAAGCCTCTTCGCTCCAGGCGTGCATTCGGCCCTCGCCGGCGCCGCCGCCTGACCATTCGTCGGGCGCGAAGCAGGCCTGGCCGGCCAGGATCACGCGCTCCTCGGGGCTGTCGATGACGAGCGACTGGCTCCCCGGAGTGTGCCCCGGTGTTGGCAGAATCGAGACCGCCGGCAGGAGGTGCGCGCCGCCGTCGATCAGCCGGTAGTCGGCGCCTTCGAAGTCGACCCACTCGGGGATCGTGTACTCCGGTTCGTGAGCCGCGGCCCACTCGGCGCGCTGGGCAAAGATCGGTACGCCGGGGAACGCGGCGTTCTGGCCGCAGTGGTCGAAATGGAGATGGCAGTTGACGATCGCGGCGATCTCGTCGACCGGAACGCCGGCTTCAGCGAGCGCGGATCGGATCGGCCGAGTCGTTGTCTCGTACTCCGCGATGTCGGACTGCGCGGCGCCGATGCCCGTGTCGAAAAGCAGCCAACGGCCGTCAGCCTCGACGGCGTAGATGACGACGACCCCGCGCTGGCCGAGCAGCGGCCCATACGGCCAGACGAACGTGGACAGCTCCACGGGCACGACTCTCACGTTCGTGGGCCGGCTGCGCTCAGTAGCCGCGCGCGATGAGCCGCTCGCGCATCGCGCGAGCGGCCTTGGCCCGATGCGAGATCTGATTCTTCTCGTCCTGTGGCATCTGGCCGACGGTCCTGCCACCCGACGGTTCGAAGTCCGGCTCGAAGACCGGGTCGTAGCCGAACCCGTTCTTGCCCCGCGCTTCGAAGGCAATGCGGCCTTCGAACGCACCTTCGGTCTGCTCGACCACCTGCCCATCTTCGACCAGCACGAGCACGCAGCGGTAGCGCGCGCTGCGCTCGGACGGGCCGTAGAAGTCGGCCAGCTCCGTCAGCAGCTTGCGGTTGTTCTGCTCGTCGGTCGCGTTCACCCCGGCGTAGCGGCGTGTCTTCACGCCGGGCCGGCCGCCCAGCACGTCGACCAGGATGCCCGAGTCGTCGGCGAGCGTGGGCAGGCCGGACTTGGCTGCGTAGTAGCGCGCCTTGATCGTCGCGTTGTCGGCGAAGGTCGCGCCGTTCTCGATCGCGTCGTCGGCGAGGTCCAGGTCGGTGAGCGAGACGAGGTCCGTGTCGTGCAGATCGAGCAGGTCGTGCAGCTCGCCGAACTTGTGGCGCGAGCCCGTCGCGATCAGCAGCCTGCGCCGCTCAGCCAATGATCCAGCTCCGCTCACTCCCGGCCGAGGACCTTGCGCTGGTAGCGGAAGAGCTGCTGCAGCCCGCCGTCGGCGAGCTCGAGCAGGCGGTCCATCGACGCGCGGTCGAACGGCTTGCCCTCCGCGGTGCCCTGGAGCTCGACGTACGCGCCGCCGCTCGTGCCGACCACGTTGAAGTCCACCTCGGCGTGCGAATCCTCCGAGTAGTCGAGGTCGAGCAGCGGCAGCGCATCGACGATGCCCACGCTCACCGCCGCGACCTGGCCGTCGAGCGCCTGTTCGACGCCCATCTTGCGCAGCGCCAGCGCGAGGGCGATGTAGCCGCCGGTGATCGACGCCGTGCGCGTGCCGCCATCCGCCTGGAGCACGTCGCAGTCGACGGTCACGGTCCGGTCGCCGATCTTCGAAGTGTCAACGACGCCGCGCAGGGCGCGGCCGATGAGGCGCTGGATCTCCATCGTCCGGCCGCTCTGGCGCCCCTTGGACGCCTCGCGCTGCGTCCGCTCGCTCGTCGCCCGCGGCAGCATCGAGTATTCGGCCGTCACCCAGCCCAGGCCCTTGCCGCGCAGGTGCGGCGGCACGCGATCCTCGACCGACGCGGCGCACAGCACACGCGTATCGCCCATCTCGATCGTGCATGAGCCCTCGGCCCACTTCTGCGAATCGAGCGTGATGCGCACTGTGCGCATCTGGCCGGGCGTCCGACCATCCGCGCGAAACCGACCACCTGCGATGCTCACCGAGCCGCCACCTTTGCTTCCTTCCAGAGCTCATCGAGCTCGTCGAACGACAGGTCCCTGAGCTGTACTTCTCGTAGCGCTGCCAACCGCTCGACGTGCGCGAAACGCGCCGCGAACTTGGCACTTGCCTGGCGCAGTGCCGCCTCAGAATCGATATCCAGCTTGCGGCCCAGGTTGACGAGCACCAGCAGCAGGTCGCCGAACTCCTCGCGCCGCTCGTCATCGTTGGTCGCGGCCGTGATCTCGGCCGATTCCTCCTCGACCTTGGCGAGCACGTCCTGCGCGCTCGGCCAGTCGTAGCCGAGGGACGCGGCACGCTCCTGCATCTCCTGCGCATAGGCGAGCGCAGGCAGAGAGCGCGACAGCCCGGCGAACGCGGCCGGCATTCCCGGCCGATCTTCTTTGGGCACCGACTCGGCGCCGCCATTCGAGCGCGCCGCGCGTTCGCCTGCCTTGATCTGCTCCCAGTTGCGGATGACCTCGGCCGCCGAATTGGCCACGGTGTCGCCGAAGACGTGGGGATGGCGGCGGACGATCTTGCTGACGACTTCGCGCTGTACGTCGCTCATGTCGAAGACGCCATCCTCGGCCGCGTATTGGGCATGGAGCACGATCTGGAGCAGCAGGTCGCCCAGCTCCTCGGCCAGGCTGGGCGTCGAGCCCTGCTCGAGCGCGTCGTAGACCTCGTACGTCTCCTCGAGCAGGAACTTGCGCAGGCTCAGGTGGTCCTGCTCGCGGTCCCATGGGCAGCCGTCGGGCGCGCGCAGCCGGGCAACGAGCCACGGCAGCGCGTAGGGGCTGGCCAGGTTGTGCAGCGCATCGAGCGCGGGCAGGAAGTGCGTGCCGGCTGCCAGCTCGTCGTCGGTGACCTGGCTCACCGTCGTGGGCTGGTCGTCGCCGCCCAGGCGATGAACGGGATGGTCGGCCGGATACAGCGCGCGCAGCATCGTCGCGGGCGACGCGCCGTGCGCCTGCCGGCCGGGCAGTGGCAGCAGGGCTGAGGCGCCTGGCTCGGGCACGACGATGAGCGGCATTGCCGGATCGAACGGCCGCGCCACCAGGGCAGATTGCCCAAGCAGCTGCATGCCGTCTGCCGCGCTCACGCCGAAGCGCGCCTGCACCTCGTCGAGCAGCGCCGTCCAGGAGCTCATTCCACAGCTACGGCAGCGGTGATCCCTGGTCGCCGCCACCGGTCAGGTCGTCGGCGCTGCTGCTCGCGGTCGGACTGACGATCGTGCCGTTCGCGACGGCCGCGTCCTTCTGTGGCGAGTACCAATCAGAGAATGCCGACTGACGCAGGGTCGAGATCTGGTCCGGATCGAATGGCCGCGCCTGCTTGTCCTCGACCTTGATGAAGTACTGGCCGTTGCCGAGCGTGAGCGGGTCGCTGACGCCGCCGATCGGAAGCGCCCAGACCTGATCGGCGATGTCCGAGCTGAGCTCGTCCTTGCTCAGCCAGCCGATCTCGCCGCCCTCGTTCTGCTCGGGTCCCTCGGACAGCTGCTTGGCGACGGCGTTGAAGTCGGCGCCCGGCGCGGCCAGGGCGTCCTTGACGGCCTGGATGCGCGCATCGACCGAGGCGCGCTTGTTCTCGAACATAAGGACGTAGTACGCGGCGTCGCCGCGGATGGGACCGATGATGTCGCCCTTGGTGTGTGTGCCGTTCCACAGGGCGTCGGAGACAGCCTGGGGCGGGATGTCCTGGGTGACGTAACCGACCTCGCCGGCCTGCTGTGACGTCGGATCATCGCTGTTGCTCGTCGCCATCGTCTGGAACTGCGTCGTGCGCTGGGTAACGTCGGTGATCGCGTTGAGCTGGTCGGCGGCCGCCTGAGCCTGGGTCTGCGCGGTGGCCCACAGGGGATCGTTCTGATCGAGAGTGGGCGCCGTGTCGAGATTGTCGCCTGGTGCGAAGACGATCTCGGCGTAGTCGACCTCACCGTTCGCCTCGGCCGTGCTCGTGTCGCCGGTCGATAGGCCATCGACGTAGATGACCGCCAGCTTGACCTGGTCGGGCGTCTGGGCGAGAGCATCGGCCGTGACCTTGTCCGAGAGGCGCTGATCGGCGATCTCGTAGCCCAGCAGCTGGCGCACCTGGTCCTCGGGGACGGCCTTGAGCAGGTCGTTCTTGAGCGACGCGTTGAGCGCGCCGGGCTGGATGTCCGTGACACGTCCGATGCGGTACGTGCCGTCGTCGCCTGCGACGATGCCGGTCGTGCCGCCGGTGGGCAGGGCAAAGAGCTCCGTGCCGAACTCCGTGTCTGAGATCGACAGCTGCGGAACCTCACCCATGTCGCCGCCCTGCTGCGACAGGGTGTCAGTGCCGAACTGCTTGGCGACGGTCGCCCAGTCCTGGCCGCCCTGGACGGCGGCGAGCGCCTGGGTGATCTTGTCGAGGGCCGCCGAGCGCTCGCCGTATGTCGGACCGTTGGTCGTGTCGGCGACAGTCGGGGCCACGGCAATGACGAGCACGTGGCGCTGCTCCGCGTCAGAGATCTCCTGCTGGTAGCGCGCGTCGATGTCAGCGGCACTGACGGTGATGTTCTGGCCCTGGGCAAGCTGCGACTGGTACATCTCGTCGATCAGGTTGTCGGCGCCGTTGGTCGCGAGGTCCTGCGACTGCGTGTCGAGATCGGAGAGCTTGGTGTTGGCCGTGTCAGCGTCGAGCGTGCCCGCCACCTGGGCCTGGGTGATGCGGCTCTCGTCGCGCGAGATGCGCCACGTTTGGAGCGCGATGTCCGACTTCAGGAGCTGGGGCGAGATGTCGACGTTGCCGACCTTGCCCACAGGCTTCAGGTTGTCGTTGTACCAGCCGATCCCGACGGCGCCGACCAGGATCAGGATGACCGCGGCGATGGTCAGGATGAACGCGACGGTGACGGTGGCTTGCTGTCTCTCGTCGGTGTCGACCAGGTGGCCGAGGCGCGTGCGGATGCCGAGCTGAGGCCGGCGGGGGCGGACGGTCATCGGAGCCGGCGAAGGATCGCCAGCACGAGGCCGAGACCGGCCCCGAAGCCCAGCGCGGTGCGCCAGTCGATGGTGGGATGGACATCACCCTCGAACGAGCGCGAGACGAGGATGAAGGCGTTGGCCCCCTCCTCGACGGTCGCCTGGTTGGCGACGATGGCAAACGCCGTGGCGCCCGACCCAAGAGTCAGCGTCTTCGTGCGTGCGAGGGCCACCCCGCTCTGGTCGAGCGTCATCGTGTCGGAGTTGACACGTCCCGCGCCGCCCTGGGTGATGGTTACCGTCGTCGCGTCGATCGTCTGGACGCCACCCTGCTTCAGGTTGACCGTCTCGCCGTGAACGTTGGCGGGCAGCGCACCCGGCGCAGTCGGACTCTCATCGCCGAGCTCGATCGGTGCGTCGCTGTCGTCGCCGGGATCCGCCGTTTCCTTGTCCGCCGTTTCCTCGGCGGGCGCCGTGCCAACGAGGTCGGCCGCGGGCCAGTCCGTGTGGCCACCATCGTGGTGCTGGTCTTCGACCGCCGGATCGGCCGTCGCGGGTGTCGCCTCCGCGGCGTCGGTCGACGGCTCATCGTCGGCAGCCGGCTCGCTCGCGGTCATGTCGGGCTCGTGCTGGGTGTCCGCCGAGGCGGTGTCCGCCAAGGTCGGCGGCTCGTCCGCATGCTCATCCGGCAACCCGTTTTCGGGGTCCGAGCCGGGCTCTCGTTCGAAGTCCACGATCTGCTCCTGAAATTCCCTGCGCGAAATGTGATCGGTCTATCTGGTTCGGGACCCCGCGGCACCGCCGCGCTCCGGCGTGCATCGTCAGGGTCCGTCAGCGTAGCGCGATCCGCCCGATCACGCTGCGCACCCGGCCGCGCCGCACCGGCTCCGCGTCCGGCCTCGGCGAAGCGCGACTCGCTTCGTGCTCCGTGGCCGCCAGGTATGCCAGGCGCGTCTCGCGGGCAACGTCTGACCACGTCCGCTGTGGCGACGCGGCGCGCCGTTGAGCGTGGCTGCTCAGTTGGCTGGCGAGCGGACCCTTGGCCCACACTGCTTCGAGCGCCGCTGCCATGCGCGCCGCGTCGCGTGGCTCGACGACGATGCCGGCACTGCCGATTGTCTCGGGCAGGGCACCGGTTTTCGAGGAGACCACGGGCACGCCGACGGCCAGCGCTTCGAGCGCCGGCACGGCCGTTGCGTCGGACAGGGCCGGGTAGACGAACGCCTGGCTGCCGGCGATGACGGCTGCCCGCTGGCGCGCCCCGGTCGTGCCGACGACCGTGATCGAGCCGCTCAGGCCGCTCACCTCGATCGCGCGCGCCAGCCTGGCGTGCTCGTCAGGAAACGCGACGTCGGGCGCCATGACCAGCGTCGGGACCTCGTCACCGCGCGTGTGCAGCAGGGAAAGGGCGCCAAACAGGGTGCGCAGGTCCTTGCGCGCGTCGTAGCGACCGGCAAAGACCATGTAGCGCGGCGGCAGCGAAAGCCGCTGCCGGTCCGCGGCAAGTCGGTCCGCGTCGCGCGCCGCCGCGGCGAAGTCGTCATCCACGGCAAGCGGCACGACTGAGATGCTCTCCTCGGGAACGTGCAGGCGGCGGCGCGCCATCTCGCCCACGGCGCGCGAACACACGATCACGCGTGCCGCGTCGCGCAGGACGCGCGCCCGAACGCGGTGGCCGAAGCGTGCTGCGGCACTTGCCGCGTATGTCTCGGGCAGCTCCCACGGCGCGAGATCGAGGATCGTGGCCACGACCGGGAGCTGTGACGCCAGGGGCACCGCTCCGCCGGCAGTGTGGAAGATCGTCTCGGCGTCGCCGCGCGCGCCGAGCTCCGCTCCACGGAGCAGGAACGAGTCGAGCGTCAGGCCGGCGGAGCGCAGAGCCCGGGTCGTTGGTGGGATGCGCCGCGATGCCGCCACGGGCAGCCCGGCCGCGGCGAGGGCCGTGGCCGGATCCGCACGCAGTGCGCGCGAGACGATGACGAACGATTCGCCCTCGAGTGGCTGTGCGGCGTACGCGCCGAGCAGCTGATCGAGGTACCAGCTGGTGAGCGGCGAGTGTTCCGGCTCCTGGAGTGGCCGGGCGTCGACCACGACGCGCACCCCGTGGCTGGCCGCAGCCGGCAGTGCCGGCGCGAGACGCATCAGCCGCTGCGCGGCAGCTTGCCGCGCAGCTCTTCCCAGCGCAGGCGGAGCACGACTGCGAACGCCTCGACGATGATCCCGCGCGACATCTTGCTCGCCCCTCTTTGGCGGTCGACGAAGATGATCGGAATCTCGCGGATGCGGGCACCGTTGCGCGCGGCGAGGAAGGTCGTCTCGATCGAGAAGACGTAACCGCCGGAGTGCATCCCGGCCCACGGCAACCCGGCCAGGGTGTCACGGCGCCAGGCTTTGAACGCGCCCGTCAGGTCATGCGGTGAGAGGCCCAGGACGGTGCGCGCGAAGAGCGAGCCACTGCGCGAGATCAGCTTGCGCAGCACGCCCCAGTTGCGCACGCCGCCTCCGGCAACGTAGCGCGAGCCAATCATCAGGTCGTCCTGGTCGAGGCCGCCCACCAGCGTGGCCAGGTACTTGGGATCGTGCGACCAGTCCGCGTCCATCTGCACGATTCGATCGGCGCCGGCGTCGAGGACTTCCCTGAAACCCGCGATGTACGCCTTGCCGAGTCCCTGCTTGGACGGGCGATGCATGACGCGGATGCGCGCGTCCTCGGCAGCCAGCTTGTCGGCAAGCTCGCCCGTGCCGTCGGGCGACGAGTCGTCGACCACGAGCAGCGCCGAGCCCGGCAGTGCCGCGAGGATTGCCGGGACGATCCCGGGCAGGTTCTCGACCTCGTTGTAAGTGGGCATGACGACCCACGTGCCGGAATAACGTTGAGATTCCATCGGCCGCGAGTCTAGCGATGAAATGCACTGGGCCGGCCCTGACGGGCCGGCCCAGTGCTCCCTGCCGTTTGGACCGAGTTGGCCCGTGCCAGCTAGTTGAGCTGGAAGGTGTAGTCCGTGTACTGGGCGACCGAGTTCGCGTCGGTGCCGGTCACGTGGAACGTGGCCGTGCCGGCCTGGGCGGAGGCGGTCAACTTGATCGTCACGGTGTACCCGCCACCGGCCACCTTGGTCGTGCTGTATGTCTTGGCGGCCAGGCCCGGCAGCGTCACGCGAACCTTTGGCTTGGCCAGGAGCGACTCGGCGCTGGAGATAGTGAACTTGACCTTGGTGCCGCGCACGAATGGCGCGGGTATGACTGATTGCAGGCGGAACGCGCGAGCGTCAACCGCGACACTCTGGCTGTATGTGCCAGCGTCGGTGGCCGCGGTCGTCACGCTGTAGTAGGTGCCCTGGGCGACGTAGTTGTTCGAGTCGTCCTTGCCGTCCCAGGTCCAGCTCTGCTTGCCGGCGCCCACGGATACGTCGCTCATCTTGGTGCGCACGACGTCGTTGTTCGCGTCGACGATCGTCCAGCTCAGAGTGGCGGGCTGGTTGAGCGTGACCGACAGCGTCGTCGACTGCGCCAGGTTGTCGCCATCGGCGGCATAGAAGAGATTCGGGCTCGCGGCCGGCGAGGCCATCGTGGTCAGTACCTCGACATCGACGCTCGAGGGGCTGCCGGCGTTGCCGGCGCGGCTACTCGGCGTGCCGGTCAGCGTGTAGGTGCCGTCGGGAACGAAGTTGCCGGAGTCATCCTTGCCGTCCCAGACGGCCGTTCCCTGGCCGGAGGTTGACCAGCTCGTGAAGCTGCGCACGACGTCGTCGCTCGCGTCCTGGACCTGCCAGTTGACGAACGTTTCCTTGTTGACCGTGTAGGTCAGGGAGACCGAGTCGGTGCTGCCGTCGCCGTTGGGCGTGAACAGTGTGTCGTTGCTGCCGACGAGCTTGGCGGCGCCGTCGGTCGACGCGGACAGGTTCTTGAACGTCGGCGCCGAGGGGTCTTCAGGACCGTCGCGCCATTCGCTGGCAGTCATGGTCAGGTCGCCGGTCACCGCGCGGTAATAGCCGTCATGCGCCGGGTCCGGATCGAGGAAGTTGGTCGCGCCAGGGGTGCGCACGGAGTCGAACTTCTGGGGGTTGACGCCGACCCAGCCCCAGTACTCGCCGACGTGGCCGGTCGAACCGATATGGAAGAGATCCTCCATGGTCGGATCACTCGTCGTATCCATCATCGAGCGCAGCGTCTTGACGAAGAGCTCCTCGCCGTAGGCAAAGACGGCCTTGGCGCCCGTTGCGAGCCAGCCGCTGGCCATGTTGTCGACGCGCTGGCGGGCGAGGTCCGGGGTCGGGAAGGCCATGCCCGGCTCGCCGTTGCCGGCCGAGTAGCACAGGTGGTTGAGGAAGACGATCGCGTTCGGAGCGAGGTGTACGTACTCGCGCAGCATGTTGGCACCGTAATACGTGTATGTCCCGCTGCCGCTGCCGTCGTAGCTGTTGAGGCCCATGCCGTCTTCGCGGCTTTCAGTCAGCACGTTCGTGTACTTGCTCGGCCAGCCGTAGCCGTGGCCCATGTAGACGACGAGGTTCGCGCCCTGGATGTTGGCCAGGACGTCGGCCCAGGTGGCGTGGGGGAAGAAGACGCGGTGGACATCCATGCCGTACGACTCGGCCACATCGGCGAGCGACTCGGCATCGGCCAGGTTGCTCTGCGTGAGCGAATTGGTGGGGCCGACGATGAACACGGCCTTGAGCTGATGCGGAGTCGGGTCGTCCTGGGCCGTCGCGGAAGTGCGCGGCGCCTGGTTCGACTCAGCGTGGACGACCGCAACGCCGATTGACGTTGTTGCCAGGAGTCCCAGGAGGGACAGGATCACCGCTGCCAGTGAGGCGCGCGCTAGGAGGCTCCGACCAACGGATAGAAAAGACAACTGCAACCCTCTTCTTCATCGCAGGCTGGGGGCACGCCACTGCTGCTCAGAGGCATGTCTGCGAGGTGCCGTCAGCGTCGCGATTGAGGGCTTTTGCTGCCATTGCAAGAAGGTCCTGCACGCAACTGGACCGATGGCAGCGGATTTGAGGCCCTGAAGAACGGTTCGCGAACGCCTTCTGCGGGCCTGCGTGCACAGGTCCAGCGGACTCCGGGTGAGGCGTGGGTGGAGCAGTGCAGTTGCCGTGACGCAACGGCCCTTCTCGAGGTACTACGTGGGTCCACCAAACGGTGCTATGCCCAGATGACTCGGCCGAACCCGTGCTCCGCAGGCGCGGCGCGCTCCCGCTACTCTGGCCGCGTGTCCGACGCCTTGAATCAGCCGGGAGCGGCCGCGCCGCCGCCCCTGCCTGCATCGTCGCCGTCCGCCTCTCCGCGACGATCCTCGGGCGGCCTGGCCGGTTGGGTCATTGCCGTGATCGTCGTCCTGATCCTGGCCGTGGCCGGCGGCCTGTTCACGGCATGGGTCGTGGCCAACATGCGCGCCGTGCCCGCGCCGGTGGCGTTCGCCTCGCCGACGCCCGTGCCCAATGCCAGCAGCTGCCTCGGCTGCGCGACGCCCTCAGCTCCGGCCGCGAGCTCGACACCAGGGCCGCGTTTCACGCCGACGCCCGCGCCGACCGTCGAGCTCACGCCGCCGCCCTTCACCTACACCGTGGGCCCGGGCGACAAGCTGGTCAACATCGCCGCCATGTTCCAGGTCGATGTCCAGGACGTCATCGACCTCAACAACATCTCGAACCCGAACAAGATCTTTGTCGGCGAAGAGTTGCTGATTCCGGGTTACGGCGTCCAGCCAACACCAAAGCCGCACAAGACACCCAAGCCGCAGTAGCTCAGGGCGTAGCCGACGGCTCCGGCGAGAGCGGCGGCAAGCCGCCGCTGTAGTTGGTGATCACGAGCACGTATTCGAGCGTGTCAAGGTTGGCCGCCGGCGTCAGCAGGGCCGTCTGAAAAAGCTGGTCCGGCGAGCGCGACACGGCTGCGACCGTGCCGATCAGAAGGCCCTTGGGATACGGCGAGCGAATGCCCTCGGCGAGCTCGATGCCGGCCGTCACCACCGCCTCGTTGACGTTGACCGTGTTCTCGGCCGGGATGCCGTCCATCTCGAGCGGCCGGTCGAGCTGGCCGTGGACCGTGCCAACGCCGCGGCTCGACTCGAGCAGACCGACCACGTCCATGCGCGCGTCGGTGACGAGCAGCACGCGGCTGTAGTCGGGGCCGACCTCGACGACCTGGCCGACGAGCGCGCCGCCGCCGCCGACGACCGGATCGTCGACCTCGATGCCCGCGTTCGTACCGCGGTCGAGGCTGATGACGTTCTCCTGGTCGGTGATACGCCGGCTGATCACCTCGGCGGCCGTCGAGTCGAAATCGAGCGACGATCGCACCTGGAGGATGTCGGTCAGCTGCTGGTTCTGCGCCTGCAGGCTCTGGAGCGAGCGGTTCTGCGTCTCGAGCTGGTCGACCTGGGTCTGCAGGTCCTCGTTCTGCTGGCGCAGGCGGTCGATCTCGCCGAGCGTGGCGAAGAACGAGCTGACGGTGCGTCCGCCCTCGCGCAGCACGTTCTGGATGGGCGCCATGGCAAAGCCGACACCGTGGCGCAGCTCCGTGATCGGAGCAGATGCGCTGAACGCAAGCATGAGCAGGCTCATCGTCAGCAGCACGACATACAGCACGGCCTGGCGCCGGCCGGTTTGGCCCTTGGACATCTCAGTTCAGCTGACGCGCCACGCGGCGAGTGGCGTCAGCGCGGCGCGCGCGAGTAGGTCTCGGCGACGAGCGTCCGTTCCATGACGTCGAGCTCCTCGAGCGCCTTGCCCGTGCCACGCGCGACGCACGTCAGCGGATCGTCGGCGACGTGGACCGGCATCTGGGTTGCTTCCTGGACGCGCCGATCGAGACCCTGGAGCAGCGCGCCGCCGCCGGCGAGGACGATGCCCTGGTCCATGATGTCGGCGACCAGCTCCGGCGGTGTCTCCTCGATCGTGTCCTTGATCGTGTCGACGATCTGCTGCACGGAGCCCTCGATCGCTTCGCGGATCTGCTCGGCCGTCACCTCGACTGCTCTGGGCAGGCCGGTGAGCAGGTCGCGACCGCGCAGCGTGACACGGTTCTCGTCCCAGTCGCCCGGATATGCCGAGCCGACCGCGATCTTGATGTCCTCCGCCGTGCGCTCGCCCAGGAGCAGGTTGTACTCGCGTCGGGCGTAGGCAATGATGTCCTGGTCGAGCTCGTCGCCACCGATGCGCAGGCTGCGGCTGACGACGATGCCACCGAGCGAGATGACGGCGACCTCCGTCGTCCCGCCACCGATATCGACGATGAGGCTGCCGGTGGGCTCGCCGACGGGCAACCCGGCGCCGATCGCCGCGGCCATCGGCTCCTCGATCAGCCGGGCCCAGCGTGCGCCGGCGTTGAGGGCGGCGTCGCGCACGGCGCGCTTCTCGACTTCAGTGACGCCCGACGGGATGCCGATCAGCATCCTCGGCCGCGGGATGAGCCCGACGCGGTCGTGCACCTTGTGCACGAAGTACTTGATCATCTGCTCGGTCACGTCGAAGTCGCTGATCACGCCGTCGCGCAGCGGCCGCACAGCAACGATGTTGGCCGGCGTGCGGCCGAGCATGCGCTTGGCTTCCGCGCCGATGGCAAGCACGCGCTTCGTCCGTTGATCGATCGCGACCACGCTCGGCTCGCTGATGACGATGCCGCGGTCGCGCACGTGTACAAGGGTGTTAGCCGTTCCCAGGTCGATCCCGATATCGCGCGAGAACATGCCTAGGAAGGCGTCGAGCATTCCGATGATCGTGTCCTCAGGTGTCGTGTGGAGGGGCCCGAGTCCCGCGACGTGCGTAGAGCAGGGACGGAGCGTGGGAAGTGTATACCGAGGCTCATCGGTAGCCGCTTGCGCGCCCGCCCAACCGGTGTGCTGCGCGCTGGCTACTCGCTAATCGGATGATCCGTCCGCTTTGTCACCGGCGCTACGTCTCGCATTCGTTCCGACGCCGGACTTCCACGCTCGCCGCGTCACGCCACAAGTCCCTGGATCGCCGTGTCCCGCCCCGCGCACAGGTTTCAGAGCGAGATGGCGCGCCTTCGGGACGTGCCGACGGACGAATAACTCGCTTAGCGACTGAAGGCCTCCCATGCGCGCGGACGGCCGCGCTGCACTCCAACTTGCGTCAAACGCACGACCTGTCCCGCGTTGTGGCTCTGTCGCCGAATCACGAACCGTATGTCGCCCCAACCGGAGAGATTCGTCCCCAGGTCGTCGATTCAAGAGCGGCATTTGGCGTATTCCTGGCCGCATCAGGTGGCTGAAGCACCACCTTCTGGTGCGGTGAGCGGCGCATCGCCCGGAGCTCGGGACGAGTCGTGTGTTTGGCGCAAGTCCCGGTCAGCTGGACGGCGGAAACGCCTCCATCTGGCCGCGGACGAAGCCGGACTCCTCGAGCCACGCCCAATGACCCTTGCCCTCATGCACGACGAGCGTCGCGTTCGGGATGAGGGCCGCCATCTGTTGCGCCTGCTCGAGCGGAATGGGCGAGCGCGAGCCGTGGATGATCAGCGTCGGCACGGTCACGCCGGGCAGTGCCTGCTCCAACGTCCGTGCCTCGAAATGGGCCTGGATCGACGCCCAGGTGTCCCCGCCGTTCGTCGCGAAGCGCAGAGGAGGCATTGCGGGCGCGCTCGCCGGATCGCCGAAGTACTGCGGCCAGAGCAGGCCCAGGTGCTCGCGCTGCTCGTCCTCGGTAGGCTCCTCGATCGCCTCCAGCTCCTCGAGCCGCGCCAGGTCCGTCGCGCTCAACCCAGCGCGCAGCGCCGGGCCGAACTCCGCCTGGCCGCCGTCGCCCGTCGCGCCGAGCGCGTCGAGGATCACGAGCGCGCCGATGCGCTCCGGATGTGCCGCGGCCAGGTGGAGAGCGAGGTGGCCGCCCCACGAGTGGCCGATCACGACCGGTTTCTGCCAGCCCAGCGAATCCATCACCGCCACGGCGTCCGCGACGTGGCCCTCGATCGAGGCATCTCCCGTTAGCGCGGACGGCGCCAGGCCACGCTGCTGGTAGCGCGCGGTGTTCACAAAGCCGTCCAGCTCCTCGGCGAGCGAGGACATGTGCTCGGACAGACCCGGGCCACCGTGCAGCAGCAAGGCGTTGGCGTGCCCGCCTCCCGACTCGCGTAGCCAGCCGACGATCTCGCCGTCGGGCGTGACCGCGGAGAACTCGCGTTCCTGAATCGGCATCCCGGCAGGATAGGGTCAGCGGCGGTCGAAGGAAACGCCCCTGTCGCGCAGTGAGACGTAGCCGTCGCGGGCGAGGATGACGTGGTCCAGCACCGTGACGTCGAGCAGGCGCCCGGCCGCGACCGCCTCAGCCGTCAGGTGCAGGTCGTCGGCCGATGGCTCCGGATCGCCCGACGGATGGTTGTGGACAACGATCACTCCGGGCGCCTGCGTGCGGACCGCGTCACGAAACAGCTCGGCCACGCGCACCACGGCGGCCGACACGTTGCCCAGGTAGACGGTCGTCGTGCGCTGCACGACGTTCTTGGTGTTGAGCAGCAGGACACGCAGCTCTTCGCGTTCGAGCAGCGCCATCTCCGGACCCAGCCGGTCGGCGACGTCGCGCGGCGCGCGCACCGTCCATCGTTCACCGGGCACGGCCGCCGCGAAGCGGCGGCCGATCTCGAACGCGGCGACGAGCTGCGCGGCGCGCGCCGTGCCAACCCCGGGCACGGCCGTCAGCTCGCTCACGTCCGCTCGGCCCAGGTCGCTCAGGCTGCCGTGCCGGGCCAGGGCCGAGCCGGCCGCGTCGACCGAACCGGCGCCCCACAGCACAGCCAGCAGCTCACTCGCGCTGAGTGCCGTCGGACCGTGGGCCGCAAGGCGTTCGCGCGGCCGTTCCGCGACGGGTAGCTCGCGGATCCGGTGATTAGCCACGGTCAGCCTCGTTGTGCAAATGGGAGGGAATCCTGGTGCTCCCCGGCCCGGACAACGGAGCCCGCCGATTTCCCCGCCGTCCGGACCGGGAAGCAAGGCGGACATTAATCAGCGGCGCTCTACGGTCGGTTGGCGCCGGCTTTGTTCGCGCTCAATTTCGACTCCACCGACGCTCACGGCGTCAGTGGATGGACGTTCCCTGGTACAGGATCAGGAGCAGCACGCCGTACAGGTTGAACGCGGCATGGCCGGCGATCGAGGCGAGCAGGCCGCGGCGCAGAAAGATCCAACCCAGGACGAACCCGACGGGCGCGATGACCAGGAACTCGAGCAGCGCCTGCTTGGCGCCGTCGAGAGCGTCGCTGTTCTGGTCGACCGTGATGTTGAGGATGTGGACGAGGCCGAAGAACAGCGTGGTGCGGATGAGCGCCGAGCGTGGCCCGAGATCGCGCAACCAGGCGGTGAACGAATAGCCGCGGAAGAGCAGCTCCTCGCCGATCGGTATCAGCACGCACGCGCCAAGGACGACGAAGACCGTCTCGAGCGCGGTGGTCGGTGCCGGCACAACCTCGGGCGTGTTCGAGTTCAGGAGCTGGGCGATGATCGAACCCCAGATGCCGACGACGAGCGCGGTGATGAGCATGGCCAGGGCACCAAAACCGATGTCCGTCAGCCAGCGACCCATGCCGGCGCCCACGGGCAGGCCGATCGCGCGCAGATCCAGGGCGCCGGTCCTGAAGCCGTAGAGCCAGACGACAAGGACGTAGCCGGCGAGGAGGACGACCGCGGCGATGATGAACGCGACGCCGTTGCCCACGACGGGGACGCCGAAGACGATCAGTAGCGCGGTCGCGATGTTCACGATCACCAGCTGAACCGCGAACACGATCAGCGGCGACGGCCCGTGGAACATGCTCGCGGGCCGCGTCGAGCGGACGACGACCTGGTAGCCGGCGGCCGACGACAGGCCGATCGTCAGCAGCAGCAGGCCACCCATGAGCAGCACGCCGGAGATCGGCGGCAGAGTCGCCGCACCGATAAAGGCGAGCACCAGCCCGACGACGGAGAACACCCACGCTGCCGCGTAGAGCCCTGCACCCGGGCGGCCATAAACCGAGAAGACGGGGAGTTGTGCCGTCGGTGAGACCCACGCCGGTGCAGCGGGCGGCTCACCCGGAGTCGGGGCCATGTCGGGACTCGGCGGAGGCGGTCCTACTGGCTGAGAAACGTCAGTGCTCGCCCGTGGCGGGGCGTGGCGTGACCTCGGTCACGCGGGTATCAATCGAGCTCGATGAAATCTGCGGCACCGGAGCCCCCGTTGCCGGGAGGTCCTCGTAGTCAGGTGGCTCCTGGACGCGAGTCGGGCGGCCCTTTGGCGGAGCGACGAGCACCTCCTGGAGCACCTCCGGCCGCTCGAAGTCCTTGCCGCACCAGGCGCACAGCGACCAGTCCAGCTCGACGAGGCGCGAGCAGTTCGGGCAAACTCGGCGCAAACGATTGCGGCACGTGGGGCAGATGATCCAGTCCTCGTGGACCTGCCGCCCGCAGTTCGCGCAGTGCGGCTGGGCCTCGATCTCGACCATCATCGCCTCTTCGGCGAGTGCCCTCTCGTTGGCCTCGGCCACCGTTTCGCGCGGGCGCAGGATGCGGTAGACGACGACCCCGAAGAGGAACAGAACCGGGGTGAAGATGATGATCAGCGCGGCGGCGAGATAGGGCGCGACCGGGTTCGTCGTCCGCGTCTGGAGGTCGCGGTACGCCCAGTAGGCGGTCGCGGCCCAGAGCAGCACGATATAGAAGCCGATCGCTTCGAGACCGACGCGCACGATGGGCGTGTCGAAGAACTTCTGGATCTCCTGCCCAAGCGTCTGCAGGAGCTGGTCAATCATCCGAAGCGCGCCTCAGTAGAACGGAATCGCAGCGCGTCACCGCGGGCGAGTTTATCAGCCAGCGCGGTGCGAGCCGCCCGCTTCACGCTCTGACGATTGCAGGCTCAACGCAGTGACGCGAGCGTCCACAGGCCGGCACGCACGATCGAGACCAGGCCGCCGAGCGCCAGCGCCGCCGTGAAGACGGCACCGAAGATGAGCGCGACGACCAGCGCGCCGGCGACGTCCTGGACGCTGCCAGATAAGCCCGTAGCCAGGAACACGGCACGCACTGCCTGCCAGGTCACGCTCAGCGCGACCACGCCAATGGCGATGGCAGCGATGAACAGCAGCCAGCCGGCGATGGTGATGACGACCAGGCGCAACGGGTGACGGCGCGCGCGCATATGGCCGGCGAGCCCGAACGGGCGCACGAGGACGGCGCGCGCGGCGACTGCCGAAATCGCCTCGATGACCACCAGTGCGGCCAGCCAGCCAGCGAGCGGCATGACCACGTCACCCACGACGCGCGCGTAGATCGACTGCGTCGACGACGGCAGCAGGATCTCGTTCAACGTCGCGCTGCTGATCGAGACCGCGAGCGGGACCGCGGCGACGAGGACAGCGAGGAGCGCGAGCGCCTCGACCACGAACAGGCGCATCGTGACCGCGCGTGCCACGGCCGTGCCCAGCCTGCCCGGCGCCGGCCACGGATGGGCAGGCGCGAGCGCCGGGCTGTTGACGAATCGGCTGAAGGCGGCCAGCTCGCAGCGTGCGAGCAGGTAGAGCACGACGAGGGCCACGGCCAGGGTCACCGCGGTGAGCGCCGCCACGAGGGCGTAGAAGCCTGTCGTCAGACCGGTCGAACCCAGGTTGCCACCGAGCGCGAGGCGCACCTCGACCTGTGTCGGCAGGATCAGGATCGGTACGGTCAGCAGCGCAATGCCGCCGCGCATCGCAAAGCCGAGGATGCCGACCAGGAGAAGCTTCGGGTGCTCGCGGATCGTGCCCACGACAGCCGCGACGTCAGAGCGCCACGGCCCAGGCACGTCGGTTCGGACTCGTGCCGCAGCCAGAGTTCGCGACGTGCCCACCGTTGGTCGAGTCTATTCCCGCGGCCTGTGTGCGCTCGCTGAGTAGATGGCACCCAGGAAGCGGCTCGGGACGCGGCCCGTGATGCGCGGGTCGAGCAGACCGGCTGCCTCGGCGAGCGTCGGCCAGGAGCTTGCCGAGAACGGATAGGGCACCCACGGATTGCCACTGTCCGCGTCGTACTCGACGACGACGAACGTACCGCCCGGCCGGATGTGGCCTGCCAGGCGGGAGATGACCGCGACCTGCTCAGCGCGCGGCACGAAATGAAGGCTGTTCGCACAGACGAGACCGTCCAGCTCGGGCAGTGCCAGAGCCGCGCGGAAGTCGGCGACGAGATACGAATGGTGCGTTCGTGGAAACGACGCCGTGAGTGCCGCGCTGCCCCTGGCCAGCGCGCGTTCGTCGCGATCCACGGCGATCACGGCCGCGCCGGGTCCCAGGAGATCAGCCAACGCCAGCGTGAAAGCGCCCTCGCCCGCGCCGATGTCAGCCCACGTCGCGCCTGGCGTCGGTGTCGGGATCGCAGGCCGGAGAAGGTTGACGTGGTCGCCGTGGTCCAAGGTCGGGGCCTGTGCGGCTACTTCTTCTGGTCGATCGCCGCCTTGGCCAGCTTGACTGCGATGCTGCCGCCTGGAACGAACAGGCCGATCGTGTCTGCGCCGATGTCGAACAGCAGGTCGCGCGTGAGCATGCCGCGCGCCTGGCCACCCGCGATCGGCTTACCCGCCGCTGTCTGGCCGGTGATCGAATCGATCTCGATCACACCGCGCTTGTCGCGCCAGGCGAACTCGAAGGCCCACACGGGCCGGTAGTAGAGGTCGGTCTTCTCGAGGACGATCGACTCCTCGAGGATGCGGTCGGCCTGGACCGGCTTCATGACCTGGGCGAGCGTCTGGCGCACGACGAAGGACGCGCGCTGCTCGGGCGGGATGACGGATGTCTCCTCGGCCGCGAGCGCCTGCGGATCCTGGATCTCCGACTTCGGGCCGGTGATCAACGCCGGCGCCTCGGGCACATGGGCGCCGCTGACGCCGTCGATGAACGACTCGCTCCGAAAATCGTCCTGGCAGTGCTCGAGCGCGGTCAGCCGGAAGGCGTGCTGAGCTCCCGAGCCCTGGTCCAGCTCGTGGCGCTTGCCGTCGATCGTCACTGCCGTAACCTCGGGCGCGCTGCCGGGGACCGCGTAGTCACGCGTTCGTTCGTAGACGTAGTGCGAGCTCGCGGCGACGTTCCAGAAGGGCATGAGCCGGCGTTGTCGGCTGACGAGGGTCACCTCCTCGGCCTTCGGGCGCTGGAGGAACGAGCCCAGGCCGCCGCCGAACGCGCCGGCACGCTTGTCCATCGCGCGCACCTGGATCTCGTCGCGCGTCAGGCGCTCCTCGAGCAGCAACAGCCGTTCTTCGCCGAGCTGTATCTCCATAGCGCCGAATGATGCACCCTGCGCCCGCCTGAACGCGAGAGGTGAATTTGCAAACGGCCTGGCCCAGCGGATCGACCCTCCCTAGAAGTCGACCCTCCCTAGAAGAGTGACCCTCCTCGAGCAACTACAAGCGCGGCCAGGGCGACGAGCTGCTGCTTGGAGTTCGAGCCGCTTGGAATCTCGAGGTCGAACCAGCCCGCTCCCTTGAGAACGTCGATCTCGTCGTAGCTGATCGGTGCCGAGTTGCCCGCCTCGTCGGAGTAGTAGGCGGCCCGGTCTGCGCCGATCTGCTTCAGCGTGGCCGCGCCCAGCTCCCCTTCGCCAGAACCACCGAAGTCGTCGGCGGCATCACTGGCTGTGTCGAACAGGAAGATGTCGAGCTCGATGCCCCCGTCGTCGGCGGACTCACCGGCATAGACGACGTAGAAATCGCCATCGCCCGACGTTTCGACGGTTGGGGTACCGGCGCCCTTCACGCCCACGGCGGCGAAGTCGGCCGACGACAGGATGCTTTCGATCTGGACGGTGCCGACGATGGGGCTGCTCGGCGCCTGCGGCGTCGCCGCAACGGGGATCGACGATGGCGCTGAAGTCGCAGCCGGTTGCGCCGTTACGGTCGCGCTTGGCCCGCCACCACACGCAGCCCCGATGACCAACGGGAGCAGCATCCCCAGCAACCGCCGCACGCCGCGGACATTAGGGCGATCAGGCCGGCCGGGCAATGCCCTCGACGGCAGAGGCAAAGCCGACGATCAGCTCGTGCGCCAGCGCGTTGCGCGTCAGAACCGACGCCCGCACCGGGTCCCAGCGCATTGCCAGCATGACCAGCATCGGCCGCTCCCACGGCCGTGCCTCGTCGGCCGCGGCCGGCATGCGCAGACGGATCAGCTGGCGGCCGTCTTCCTCGGCGATCAACCCGGAAAGTGCTCCTGCCAGCCGCGGCCCGAGCGCCGCGATCGGCGTTCCCGGCGGCGGCCCTGCGTGTGGCGCGAGCTGAAGCGCATCGACTATGCCGGCATCATCCGCGACCCACAGGTGCGCCAGCCACCAGCCGTCGTCAGTGACACTCGGTGCGGTCATGCCCGCGTGCAGCGGAGGCGCGGCCGCAGCCTGCGGCTCGCGGCCGCGAATCGGCTCCTCCTTGACGAACGACGGCCCCGGCACAGGCAGGCGCGGACTTGCGCCGGAGTGTCTAACCATCTCCGCCGAGGCGCCTGCTATTCCCACTCGATCGTCGCGGGCGGCTTGCTCGAGATGTCGTAGACGACCCGATTTACGCCCGGAACCTCGTTCACGATGCGCGACGAGATCTTGCCCAGCACGTCGTAGGGCAGCTTGGCCCAGTCGGCGGTCATGCCGTCCTCCGATGTCACGGCGCGGACGGCGACGACGTTGGCGTACGTCCGACCATCACCCATGACACCGACGCTGCGCACCGGCGTGAGGATGGCGAAGCTCTGCCACAGCGAGCGGTACAGGCCCGCGGCCTTGATCTCGTCGATCACGATCCAGTCCGCCTCGCGCAGGGTCTCGAGCCGCTCCGCGGTGACCTCGCCGATGATCCGGATCGCCAGGCCGGGGCCCGGGAACGGCTGGCGCTGGACCATCGTCTCGGGCAGTCCCAGCTCCGTGCCGACGACTCGGACCTCGTCCTTGAACAGGTAGCGCAGCGGCTCGATCAGCTTGAAGCGCAGGTCCGCGGGCAGCCCGCCGACGTTGTGGTGGGTCTTGATCTTCTGCGCCGCCTTGGTCTCGGGCGTGGCCGACTCGATCACGTCGGGGTAGAGCGTGCCCTGGGTGAGGAAGTCGATCTGGCCCATCCTGGCCGATTCCTCTTCGAAGACGCGGATGAACTCGTCGCCGATGATCCGGCGCTTGTGCTCGGGCTCCTCGACGCCGGCGAGGCGGCGCAGGAAGCGCTCGCGCGCATCGACCATGACCAGGTTCATGCCCAGGTTGCGTTCGAACGTCTCGCGCAGCAGCTCCGACTCGCGCTTGCGCATCAGGCCGTGGTCGACGTAGATGCACGTCAGCTGATCGCCGACTGCGCGATGGACGAGCGTCGCCGCGACGGCCGAATCCACGCCGCCCGACAGCGCGCAGATCACCCGCCCGTCGCCAACCTGCGCGCGGATATCGGCAACCGTCGAGTCGATGAAGCTCTGCGCCGTCCACGACGGCCGGGCACCGGCAATGCCGAGCACGAAGTTGCGCAATATGTCGCGCCCGGCCGGCGTGTGGACCACCTCGGGGTGGAACTGGATGCCGTACATGCGTCGGTCGGTGTCGGCCAGGCCGGCAAAAGGTGTCGAAGCAGTGCGCGCCAGCGGTTCGAAGCCCGGCGGCGGGCTGACGATCGAATCGCCGTGGCTCATCCAGACTGGTTGCTCGCGGGCGATGCCCCTGAACAGGCCGTCCTCAGTCGTGATCGAGATGACCGCCGGGCCGTACTCGCGCTTCGCGGCCGGCACGACGTCGCCGCCCAGGTGATGGGCCATGAGCTGGGCGCCGTAGCAGATGCCCAGCACGGGCATCTTTGATTCCGACCAGATGCGTGGATCGGGGTGCGGCGCGCCGTCCTCGTAGACGCTCATCGGGCCACCGGACAGGATGACGGCGCGCGGCGCGCGGCGCGCAATCTCGTCCCACGGCGTATCGAACGGGAGCAGCTCGCTGTAGACATGCAACTCGCGGACGCGGCGGCAGATGAGCTGCGCCGTTTGGCCGCCAAAGTCGAGGACTAAGACGCTGTCGGGCGATTGAGCGTCGTCGTCAGGCGCACGGTCGGGTGCCGGCGCATCGAGTGCAACCTCGAGGTAAGCCTCCACCTCGGCATCGTCCGGGGCGAGCACGCGGTGGCCAGCATTGGCCTGCTCGCCGTGGACTGTCCTGCCGCGCCCTGATCGCTCGATGTGTCTCCCCTCCGCCTGTCCGGGCAGTCTACCGGCCGCGGTCAGTCGCGCGGTTCGATCTCGACCATGCCTCTGCGCCACTCGGGCGGCTCGAACTCGGGCGCCCAATACGTCTCGGCGTGCCAGATCCTGTCGTCCTTCATGGTCAGGATCGACACGACCCACCAGCGCGAGCCGTCGGGGTAACGCGCCCGGCTCACGGTCGTGAAGCGCTCTGGCCCTGACAGGGGCAGGACCGTGTAACCGGGCGAGATCGCCCAGCGCTCCTCATCACCCAGGATCTTCGCGCGCGCGTCCTCGTAATTCTCCGCGGGCAGCCCACCGGGATACTGCTCGAGCTGGAAGCGGAACGCGGCAAAACCACGGAAACGCTCGCCTGACTGCGGGTAAACGGCGACGTACTCGGGATGAATCATGTGCTCGAGCGCGGCGTAGTCGTGCTCCGCGATCGCGTTCATGTAGCGCCGGAAGAAATCCTCCCGCGACTCAGGCATTCCGGACTCCTGTCGCTGTTCGCGCCGGCTCGGCCGGCGCGGCAATGGCGCTCCTGGCAGTCGACAGTCGGGCCGCCTCACGTGGCGAGAACGAACGATGCAGCAAGAGTGCTGTGGCCGCGTGGTGCTCCTCGAGCACCTTGTGCAGCACGGCCTTGCGCACCAGCACGGGCAGCTTGTCGTCGCGCTGCGCCTGTTCGTAACCAGCGTGGGCCATGTACGCCTTGACGATCGTCTCGAGCTCGTCGGCGTGCAGCCAGGTCGCCAGCTCGGGCAACAGCACATCGAACGACGCGCGGCGCAACGGCTGGAAGACCAGGTGCTGCTCGGCGACGTTGATGTCGATCTCGTTCATGGTCAGCTCGAAGTAGACGGCACGCGCGGCATTGCGCGACTGGCGCTCGGCCTGACGGCGCTGCATGTAGATGCCGACCAACAGCCAGCCAGCCGCCCCAAAGAAGGCGCCGACCGCAGCGGTCATGAGGGCGTCGAAGCTCACCGCCAGATCCTACGCACCGACCGAGCGACCGACCACAGGATTCTGAGTTTCGCGCGACCAGTTCGACGGCGAATCACCTGACCACCTGCCTCACAGTGGCGACGTGAGGACGCGCGTTTGTCCAGCGGCCAGCCGCGTGGGCGTGCTCGTCGAGCAGCTGCCGCTTGCACTCGTCACCCTTGCCCTGATCGCCTGTTCCGCCCTCTCGTCCTCCTACTTCGCTCAGCCGTCGTCGTTCTCCGAGAGCGATCCCGCGACAGCGGGGACGGTGGTCTATGCCGGCGTGGCGAGCCTCGATATACAACCTGGTGACTCGATTCGCTTTGTCAGGCTCGAGAACGTTGATCCCGCGGTGACGGATGTCCTGATCGGCCGCCTGGCCGATACGGACGCCGCCCTGGGGATGGCTCGCGAATCGGAGATGACCGCGAGCGACCTCGCCTCGCTGCACGACCTGGAGGGAGCCCAGTACTCATCAAGCGACGGGCCTGTGCAGATCGCGTTGAAGATCCTGACGCCCGAGCACGATGTCAACGTGGTCTCTCCGATGCTCGTTTTCGAGATCAACGGAGGTCCCGACCAGCGAGAGCCACTTCTCGCTGCGGTCCGGGTGTGCTCAACAGCCAGCGACGTGACGGAATGCGACGCCCCTTCGCCGACGTGAGTGATCCCTCACGAGCGAGCGCCGCTGGCCGTCTCGAGTCGGAAGGCAGGCCCGCGGCCGAGGCGCTCGGCGGGCGTGCCGTACTTGAGGATGAGCGCGCTGATCGCGTCGTTCCGCTCGGCGTCGTGGAGCTCGCGCGCCACGTACCGCGTCGTCAGCTCGCCGACCAGCGCGCTGCAGCGCGCGTCAGATCGGAGGTTGAGCGCCCAGTCGGCGTCCTCGCTTCCGGCGGCGACAAGAAGGCTGTCGTCTGCCTGCTCGACGAAACCCACCGCGGTTGTCGTCGGGTGGCCGGTCACTCGGCCGCGCGTCTCGATCAGGGCGACCTTGCCCCACGCGGCGAGCTCCTCGCCGATCTCGTCGCGCGGTCCGGTCAGCGCGAGGCGCCTCGCTGCCAGGACTTGCCCTCGACCGCAACGGCGGGTGCGTAGACCATCTCGGCCCGTTGCATGGCCCTGATGTCGCGCGCGCCGAGTGCGGCCATCGACTGGCGCAGCGCGCCGACGAGGTTCTGCGTGCCGTCGGTCACGTCGGCTGGTCCGAACAGGATCTTCTCCAGTGGACCGACCGTGCCGACGGCGATGCGCGTTCCGCGCGGCAGCGTCGGCGAAGGCGCGGCCATGCCCCAGTTCGTGCCCCTGCCTGGTGCTTCGGCGGCCCGGGCGAGCGGCGAGCCGAGCATGACCAGGTCCGCGCCGGCGGCGATTGCCTTGGCCAGCTCGCCGCCGCGGCGCATGCCACCGTCGGCGACGACGGGCACGTAGCGCCCGCTCTGCTCGTAGTAGTCGTCGCGCGCCGCGGCAACGTCCGCCACGGCCGTGATCTGCGGCACGCCGATGCCCAGGACGTCGCGCGTCGTGCAGGCCGCGCCGGGGCCGACGCCGACGAACACGGCCGCGGCACCCTGGCGCATCAGCTCAATGGCCGCCTCGTACGAGGTCGTGTTGCCGACCGCGACGGGAATTGGCATGAAGCGTGTGAACTCCTCCAGCGAGAGCGCCTCGTAACCCGATGCGATGTGGCGCGCCGACGAGACCTGCGACTGGACGAGGAACGCGTCGGCGCCGTGCTCGGCGGACAACGGGCCAAGCCTGCGCGCCGCGGCCGGCGTCGCGGCCACCACCGCTGGCGCGCCGGTGGCCAGGATCTCTGCGATGCGGCGCGCGACCAGCTGGTCTGAGATAGGTGTCGCGTAGGCCTCTGCCAGCGCGGCCTGGACCTCGTCCGCGGGCAGGGTCGCGATGCGCTCGAGAACGGGCGCCGGATCCTCGAAACGGGTCTGGAGACCCTCGAGATTGAGCACGGCCACGCCGCCGAAGCCGGCCAGCAGGCCGCACATCTGTGGGTCGACAACGGCATCCATGGCCGCGGCGAGGATCGGGACTGATAGGCGGAGGCCGCAGAACTCGACGCCCAGATCGACGTCGACCGGATCGAGGGTCTCCGTGCCCGGTGCGAGCGAGACCTCATCGAAGCCGTAAGTCGGGCGCAGGCGGTCCGTCTTCGACGGTCTGCGAGGCGTCATCTCGGCCATCGGCTCAATACTTTCGACGGGTACGACGCTACCGATGGTCACGACGATCAGGTCCTCCACGCGGCTTGCGCTCTCCCGACCGAGCGCCACTCAACAAGTCCGGGCAGTATACCGGGGTGCCCCCATCAGAAGCCCCCTCACTGGTCAGCGTCGAGGACGTACGAAAAGCCGCGCAGCGCATCCGTGGCGTCGCCGTGCGCACGCCACTGCTCCGCTTCCGTGACGCTGGATTCGTCAAGCCGGAGTGCCTTCAGCCGACCGGCTCGTTCAAGATCCGCGGGGCATACAACACGCTGTCGCAACTATCCGCCGAGCAGAGGCAACGCGGCATCGTCGCCCACTCGAGCGGCAACCACGCCCAGGCGGTCGCTCTCGCGGCGCGGCTGCTGGGCATCCGCGCCGTCGTCGTCATGCCCGACAACGCGCCACAGGTCAAGGTCGACGGCGTGCGCCGCTACGGCGGCGAGATCGTCTTCGTCGGCCCGGCCAATACGGAGCGCGTCCAGCGCGCACACGAGATCGCCGACGCGGAGGGCCTCGAGCTCGTCTCGTCGGCCGATGACCGACGCGTCGTCGCCGGCCAGGGCACGGTCGGCCTGGAGATCGTCGAGCAACTCGATGAGATGGCCGGTCGCGACGCGGCCGAACCGCTGACCGTCCTCGTCCCGGTCGGCCTGGGCGGCCTGGCCGCTGGAGTGGCGCTGACCGTGAAGTCGCTCCGGCCCAACGCGCACGTGTGGGGCGTCGAGCCGGAGCTCGCCGCCGACACGCACGACTCGCTGGCGGCCGGCGAGCGGACGCCGTGGCCGACGGACAAAGTTAGCCGGACGATCGCCGACGGCCTGCGCGGCGAGGCGCCGGCACCGATCCCGTTCGCACACCTGAAGCGCTACCTCGACGGTGTCGTGCTCGTGCGCGAGAACGAGATCGAGCAGGCGATGGCCGTCGCCGCGCACGAGCTGAAGCTCGTTCTAGAACCGTCCGGCGCGGTATCGCTCGCCGGCCTCGTCGCTCACGCGAGCGAGCTGCCGCAGGGTCGCTTCGTCGCCGTTCTGACCGGCGGCAACGTGGACATGAGGAGCTATCTCGAATTCCTGGGTCGATGGACCTGACCAGATATACCGCGGGTTGCCCGCGTTCTATCATCGGCCGCATGTCTCGGCCCGATTCTGTCGATCCGCGAATGACCCTGCTCGACGCCGCCCGCATCGTGGCGCGCGGCAGTGAGCTGGACACGAAGCTTGACGCGCTGTGCGGCCACGTCCTGGACGCCGCGGGTGCGGCTGCCGCCGCCGTGTACCTCCTGGATCCGGTCTCGGCCATCCTCGTGCCGGCCGCCCAGGCCGGTCTCGACCCGAACCTTCTCGCGCAGCAGGGCCAGATCGCGGTCGATGATCCGGACGAGCTGGTGGCCAAGGTGGTGCGCGAGCGAAAGGCAATGACGGCGCTGGGCGCGGACGCCGCGCGCGGCTTCAGCGGCCAGCACATCGAGTGGCACGGACTCATCGCACTGCCCTTGATCGCGGCCGGCGACGCCGGGGGTGAGGACGCCGAGGGTGCGCTCGTGGCGATGTTCGAGAAGGCGCCGCCCGATCCGCAGAACCCGGAGAACATGCTCACTGCCCTGGCCGACCTGTGCGCGGTGGCGATCCACCAGGCCCGGCTCGAGAGCGCGCTGATGGAGAGGTCCGACTGGATCGGCAGGCTCGCCTCGACCGACTCCCTGACGGGCCTCGCCAACCGGGTCACGTTCGAGCGCATGCTCGAGCTCGAGATCGCGCGCGCCACGCGCCAGGAGACACAGGTCAGCGTCCTGCTCTTCGATGTCGACGGCTTTGCCGAGATCAACAAGCTCGGCGGCGCTCCTGCCGGCGACGAGGTCCTGCGCCATGTCGCCGCGACGCTCGCCGACGAAGTGCGCCTCGTTGACACCGTCGCGCGCTTCGGCCCTGACGAGTTCGCCCTGATCGCGCCCGGCGGGGCGGGTCAGATCGCCGGCCGCCGGGTGCGCGACGCGTTGCTCGGCCACGAGTCGGTCAGCGGCCCGATCAGCATCAGCGTCGGTGCCGCGATCTACCCGATCGACGGTGCAACCAGCGAAGGGCTCCTGGACGCCGCCACGCGCGCCCTGGCCGAGGCCAAGCGGCGCGGCCGCGGCTCGATCTTCGTCGCCAGCGGCGCCTAGCTTCTAATCGCCGAGAAGGTCGGCCACGGCCGACCAGACCGCCTCGGCCACTGACTCCGGGCTGGACGAACCGTCAACCACTCGCCAGCGCTCCGGCTCCTGCCGCGCCAGCTCGAGATAGCCCTGCCGAACGCGCTCGTGGAACGTGGCGCCGTGCTCGTCGGTGTCCGTTTCGAAGCGCGTCAGATCGGCGCTCGATCCGGTCTGGCGGCGCTCCAGGCCGGCGGCAACCGACAGGTCGACCAGGATCGTCCTGTCAGGCACGATCTCGCCAATCGCGATGAGCTTCAGCTCGCGCAGCCGCTCGAGGGGAACTCCGCCGCCATAGCCCTGGTAGGCGAGGGTCGAATCGGAGAATCGATCGCAAACGACGAGGGTGCCTCGCGCGAGCGCCGGCCCGATCACCTCGCTCACCTGGCGCGATCGCGCGGCGTTGAACAGCAGCGCGTCGCTGAGCGCGTCGTGCGATCCGTCCGGCGCGTACATGAGCACGTCGCGGATCCGCTCGCCGAGCGCCGTCCCGCCCGGCTCCCTGGTCAGCACGACTTCGCGACCAGCTGCCCGAATGCGCTCGGCGAGCATCCGCGCCTGGGTGCTCTTGCCCGCGCCGTCGGGGCCTTCGAGGGTGATGAAGATGCCGCTCGCGCGGCTCAACTGGAGGTGGCCAGGTTGCCGATGATGATCGGCGTGCTGGTCGGCTGGTCGGAGCCACCAGTTGGCTCGAGCGTGAAGGCCACGACATCCGTTCCCGCCATCGGCTGCATGCCCGAGCCGATCAGCTCGCCATCAGGCCCGACGTCCATGACACCGGCCGAGGACGCCTTGCCACCGACGATGTACCAGCCCTGGTAGGTCATGCCGCTCGGCGCAGCCGGCAGGTCCGTGAGGACGACGTAGCCGCCACCCGACTGGGGGAAGGCGGCGAAGCCGCGCGCGCCCTGGGCCGTGCCACTGCCGTGCAGGATGGCGACCTGTGATCCCGGCGCGGCCATCGCCGCGACCGCCTGTGCCAGTTGCTGGGCGCGTCGATTGGCCTGGTCCGCTTGGCTGCTCTGGCCGACGGCCCAGACGCCGACGACTGCCAGGATGAGCACCGCTGCGACGGCCGTTGCCCAGCCTGCCCAGGTTGGCATTCGCCAAGTCGGCGCGTGCGCCGGAGCCTGGGTCGCCGGTTCGGGCCGCACACGCCGCTGCAGGGCAGCCGCCGGTAGAGCCGGCTGAGGCGCACCCAAGTCGGAACGGTAGGCATCGAGGACCTTCGCCTTGAGCTCCACCGGCGCAGCCAGTGGTGCGGCGAGCGTGGCCAGCGCCGGCGTCACGCCGCCGAGCTCGTCGAACTCGGCGTGGTCGAGCGTGCATGTGCGCAGGTGGGCGTCCACCTCTGCTCGTTCGTCGGGCGTGAGCGCGTCGAGGACGTACAGGCCACTGAGCTCGATTGCCTCGTCGTGCGTCATGCCGGCTCCTCGAGCATGGAGTCCTCGAGCGCGCGCCGGAGCGCCGTGAGCCCGAGACGCACACGGCTCTTGACCGTGCCGAGCGGAATCTTGACGCGCGCGGCGATCTCCGTCTGGGTCAGCCCACTGAAATAGGCGAGCTCGATCGCCTCGCGCTGCGCGTCGGGCAGTGCCGCGACGGCGTTGCGCACCGCGGCAGCGTCGGCGCTGCGGGCGATCTCAGGCCAGACGTCGGGCGTTGTGAGCGCCTCGTGGACCTCGTCCACCTCGGGCAGCGGCGCAGCCGGGCGGCGGCGGCGGACGATGTCGATGGCCCGGTGATGGGTGATGGACAGCAGCCACGTGCGTGCGCTTGAGCGGTTCTGCTCGTAGCGCGTCGCGTTGCGCCAAACGCCGGTAAAGGCCTCCTGGACTGCGTCCTGGGCCAATGCCGCGTCGTTCGTTATGCGCATCGCGAGTCCGTACATCAGTGCCTGATAGCGGTCGTAAAGCTGGGACAGCGCGGCCTCGTCCATACCCGCCGCGAGGCGCGCCAGGAGCTCTTCGTCCGTCGCGGCGGTGGTCGTGCTGTCAGCGACCACGTCGTGCCCGAGGTCGCTCATCGGTTGATTCGTGAAAAGGACGTGACCGGTTCACTTCGGCGCGCTGAGTTGACGCGACGGGACGGGCACGGACCCAGTTTAGGGCTGCAGCGCACGGCCCAGCGCACGGCCATCTGGATCCACGGCACGGCACCTGCCTGCGCTGATCCGAACCACGCCCCGGCTGCGTATTCGGGGTCAGAGGGGAAGCAATGGAGAGAGGAGGACGCCTAGGGGAAGTGCCGGTCGCTGCGCGCGGGGAGCGCGCGTTCACTCAGCCAATTCCTTCGAGGAGGTAACTCGACCAATGCGCGACCAGCGCAACCGGGCAATGGCGGCATCGGTTGCCAGCTCATTGCTCATCCTGGCCATGGGTCTCGTCCCGACGACATTCGCGGCGGACCACCTAGATGCGCCGGGCGTCGCCAATAACGGCGCGGCCGACATCACCGACCTGTATGCCTGGAGCACGGCCAACGGTTCGAAGACCGTCTTTGTGCTCAACGTCAATCCCGGCGCCGGAGTTCTCGCGCAATCGGGGACGACGTTCGGCCCGGGCATCAAGTACGAGATCAAGATCGACACGAACGGTGACTACAAGCCGGACGTGACCTACATGTACCGGTTCGGCCAGCCCAGCCACGGCACGCAGAGCCTCAAGCTCTACCGCAACGGCCATCTCATCGCCAACGGCATGACCGGCAGCAACGTCTCCGTGTCCGGTGGTGGCAAGACGACCGCGGGGCTGTACGACGATCCGTTCTTCTTCGACCTTGACGCGTTCAAGGGCGAGGTCCTTGGCAGCGGCAACGGCCGTTCGTTCTGCGACGGCGGCACGACCGACTTCTTCCACGGACTCAACGTCAGCTCGATGATCCTCAAAGTCCCCAACAGCCAGATTGGTGGCCACGGCGCGAACATCGGCATCTGGGCAACGACCAGCGTCCTGAAGAAGGGCACCTGGGTCCAGGAAGATCAGATGGGTCGACCGGCCATCAACACGGTGTTCAACAACGTGGACACCGCGCACAAGACAGACCGTGACGCGTTCAACCGGACAGTTCCGGTGGAGCAGCCACAGATCTTCGGCCAGCACGTCAAGGATGTCCTGACGGCGCTCGGCGCCGCCGATCCCACCTCGCTGGCAAACGTTCTCCTGCCCGACGTCCTGACTTACCAGACGGGCAATACCGGCGGCTTCCTCAACGGCCGCAAGCTGACCGATGACGTCATTGACGCCGAGCTCTCGCTCGTCACCAACGGCGGCATCACCACCGACTGCGTGAGCAACGACAGCGCGTTCAGCAACGCGTGGCCGTATCTCGCGCCGGCGAATTGAGCGCGTTACAGACGCTGCTCGGCAAGCCCGGGGCCGCCGCAAGGCGGTCCCCGGGCCGGCGCCGCAACAGCGTCCTCCTGCTCATCCCGCCGCTCCTCGCCCTGGCGGTCGTCGGCGTCGTCCAGCTCTCCGGGGCGATGAACAGCACCAGCCCGAGCGCGCCCATCAACGGCGACCAGGTTCTGCCCGCCCGGGGCGACCCGAACGGCGACCTCATCCCGCAGACCGAGATCTCATCGATCGGCCTCGTGGACACGACGGACATCGATCGGCGCATCGCGTTCTGGCAGCAGCGCACAGCGACCACGGCGTCGTCCGAGACGAGCTGGATCTCGCTCGGTGACCTGTTGGACCTCAAGGGCCGGATGACCGGCGACATCAACCAGTTCCTGGCCGCGCAGCAGGCCTATCAAAAGGCGGCCACCGTCGCCCCGAACAGCAGCGCCGCGCGCGCTGGAAGCGCGCGCGAGCTGTCGACGCTGCATGACTTCAACGGCGCCCTTGACGCCGCAACGCAAACGGTCGCCCTTGATCCGAACGCGGTCGGCGCCCTCGGCGTCGTCTTCGACGCGTCGGTCGAGCTGGGCCACATCTCGGACGCCCAGCTCGCGCTGCAGGACCTCCAGGCGCGCGTCCAGGGTCCATCGATCGCCGTTCGCCAGGCGCGACTCGACTTCCTGGCGGGCGACACCAAGAGCGCGGTCGATCTCGTCGAGGGCGCCGCGAGCGATGCCGCCGACGAAGGAGACCTGCCCTCGTCGATCGCGTTCTACGACTACACCGCGGCCGAGTACGAGCTGTTCGCGGGCAACCTGGACGCGGCCCAGACCGATTCCGCGAAGGCGCTCGCGATGCTGCCCGGCTACCCGCTCGCCATCTACGACGAGGGGCGTGTGGCTTACGCGCGCGGCGACCTGACCGGAGCAATCGGCTATCTCGAGGCGGCAACGGCGGCCCTGCCACGGCCGGACATGCTCGCCTTCCTGGGCGATCTGTACTCGCTCAACGGCAACAGCGCCAAAGCGACAAATGAATACGCGACGGTCGACTTCATCGCCCAGGTGACCGAGCAATCGGGAGCGGGCAAGGTCTACGACCGGGAATACGGGCTCTACCTGTCCGAGCACGGCACGAATGTCACTCGCGCGCTCGACATCGCGCAGAGCGAGATCCAGTACCGCCAGGACGAGTACGGCTACGACGCGCTGGCGATGGCACTCCACGCCAACGGTCAGGACGCAGAGGCGCTGCAGGACGTCGGCAAAGCCCTCGCCCTGGGAACAGCCGACCCGCGCATCCTGCTTCACGCCGGCCTGATCGAGCTTGCCAACGGCGAGACCGCCACCGGCCAGGCGCACCTGGCACAGGCGCTGGCGCTCAATCCAACCGTGTCACCGCTGCTCGTCGAGCAGGCGCGCAAGGCTCTCGGCCAATGAGAGCCCTGCGCCTGCTCCTGGGCGTTGCCCTTTCCTGTGCGGCGCTGGCGCTCGCCGCCCCGGCGGCGAGCGCCCACCCGCTGGGCAACTTCACGATCAACCACTACTCCGGGCTGCGCGTGGCGCCCGCCGCCGTGACCGTCGACCACGTCATGGACTACGCCGAGATCCCCACCTTTTCAGAGCGACGGACGATGGATACCGATGGCGACGGTCAGGTCTCGGACGCCGAGGCCCACCTGTACGCGCTCGACATGTGCAACCAGCTCGCGACCAACCTGGATCTCGAAGTCGGCGGCAGCCGTGCCGCGCTCGACCTGACCCAGGTCGGCATCAGCTTCCCGATGGGCCAGGGGAACCCGACCGAGCGACTGGTGTGCATTTACACGGCTCCGATCTCCGCACTCCGGCCCGGCACCTCGATCACGTTTGCCGATGGCACATATCCCGAGCGCCAGGGCTGGCGCGAGATCACGGTCAACGGCGACGGAACGACGGTCTCGGGCTCCGATGCGCCGACGACATCTGCATCGAGCAGGCTCACCTACTACCCGCCTGACCTCATCAGCGTCCCGCTCGGCCAGGCATCGACTGCGTTTGTCGTATCTCCTGGTGGAGCGGCCCTGCCGCCCTTCTCGGTGCCCGACGCGGCGCCGCTCAACGCGACGGCTGCCGCACCCGCACCCGCGGCCACTGATCCCTCCGCGGCAGTGCCAGCGAGCGTCACCGAGCTGGGCTCGGACGTGACCTCGCTCTTCCAGGCGTCAGACCTCACGCCACCGGTGATCATCCTGTCGCTCCTCGTGGCCGCCGCGCTGGGCGCCCTTCATGCGGTTTCACCCGGCCACGGCAAGACCGTCATGGCCGCGTATCTCGTCGGCTCGCGCGGCAACATCCGCCAGGCGTTTGGCCTCGGCTTGACCGTGACCGTATCGCACACGATCGGCGTGCTGGCACTCGGCCTGCTCAGTCTCTCGGCGGCTTTCGTCATCCCGCCCGACAAGCTCTACCCGCTGTTGAGCATCGGCTCGGGCACGATCGTCATCGTCATCGGCACGTACCTGCTGATCGGCCGCGTCCGCGCATGGCGCGCCCGACCCGTGCAGTCACACGACGAACACGAACACAGTCACGAGCATGGCCACGATCACGGGCCCGACCATGTGCACCCCGAGGGCTGGCACGACCACGGCGGCGTCGGCCACACTCACATTCCGCAGCAGCAGATGGGCAAACGGGGCCTGTTCGCGCTCGGTCTCTCCGGAGGAATGATCCCGTCTGTCTCCGCGCTGCTCGTCCTGATCGGCTCGATCTCGATCGGCCGCCCGGCGTGGGGCATCGTCCTGACCATCGCCTTTGGCCTGGGCATGGCGGCCGTGTTGGTCGGCATCGGCCTTGCCCTGGTCTACGCGCGCCGGTTCGTGGAGCGTTTCCCGCAGTCTGCCGCGCTCGATCTCGGTCGTCGCGTGCCTGTCCTGAGTGCCGTCGTCGTGCTCCTCGCCGGCGCGCTGATCACCGGCCAGGGCCTGCTCGGACTCGGCTTATGACAAAGGGACTCGTCGCGCACGACCGACGGCCCTGCCTCTGAGCGACACGCCGCCGTCATCGTGATCTTGGCGGAACCTGCCCCATAGCCTCCGCGAAGCGTCGATGGCGCGGCCGAGTGGGCGATCTCCGCGAAGGGAGTCGCGATGTCGCACCAAGTTTCCCAGCCGTGGATGCGCATCGGCACGGCTCTCGCCGCTGCCGCTCTCGGGCTGCTCGCCCTGGGGTTGCCGACGGCCGCAGCCAGTGGGCCGATGCTGGTCAAGGACATCAACCCGAGCGGCTCGTCCAACCCGACGCAGCTGACCCGCATTGGCAACACGCTTTTCTTCGCCGCTGACGACGGCGTGCACGGTGTCGAGCTGTGGAAGACGGACGGCACAACCGCAGGCACCAAGATGGTCAAGAACATCCGGTCCAGCGCCAAGAGCTCGTATCCCGATTACCTGACGAACTTCAAGGGCACGCTCTTCTTCATGGCCGACGACGGCACGCACGGCCAGGAGCTATGGAAGAGCGACGGCACGAAGGCCGGCACGGTGATGGTCAAGGACATTCACACGGGCCCGAAAAATCAGTTCGGCGGCAACGGCACCATGCTGCATCAAGCACCGGTCGTCATCGGCGACCGCATGTTCCTGGTTGTCGACTCGTGCTGCGTCGGAACAAGCGACATCTACGTCAGCGACGGCACGTCGGCGGGCACCATCGCCGTCACGACCGACCTCGATTACGAGCTGAACTTGCCCGACCCCGACGTCACGCTGGCGCACGCTTACGACGGCAAGCTGTACTTCGTGAACCTCGGCCTGAAGGACATCCCCTGTGACGATTGCGAGTCCGAGTACCAGCTGTGGGTGAGCGATGGAACCCTCGGGGGCACTCACCGCGTTGCCGGCACGCCCGGCGACGAGCTCGAGATGGGCATCCTTCCCGCGTCTGGGAAGAGCCTCTACTTCTTCGCGAACGATCGGCTGTGGAAGACCGACGGCACGGCCGCCGGGACGAAGGCGCTCACGCACGCCGCCCAGTTGGAGTCGATGCCCGTTGAGGCCGCCTACATGAACGACCGGCTGTACTTCAGCACGGGCGCTATCGATGGGGCAGGCCTGTGGAAGACGGACGGCACGGCAGCCGGTACCAGGGAGATTCTCGTGGGCGCGGCCGACTGGCTGACCGTGAGCCACGGCCGACTGGACTTTGTCCGCAACCAAGCGCTGTGGTCGACGGGCGGCAGCGTCAGCAGCTCGCACCGCATCGCGAGTTTCGGTGACCAGTTCCCGCTGGCGTTGACCGATGTCGGAGACAAGATCGTCTTTGCCGTTCCGGACTGGGATAGCGCCACCTGGATGCTGTGGAAGAGCGACGGCACGACGGCACGCACGAGTCGCGTCATGAGTTTCGCTGGCGCGTCAGACCGGGAGTGGCGACCGCTCGGCGCGGCTGTCGGCGACAGGTTCTTCTTCGCCGCGGACGATGGCGTCCACGGTGCGGAGCTGTGGAGCTACAAGCCGTAGTGGCCTAGCCGCGTTGGGCGCGGGCCCCGTCCGGGTACAGGCGAACTCGCCGGTACGGCTCGCGCCCGCGCGATTGCGACACCAGGTTGGCGCGCTCTGCCATCTGGTGCTGAAGTCGGCGGATGTACGCGTTCTGGGGTGACAGCTCGACGGGCTGTGACTGCTGGTGGACGAGGCCGATGGCGTCCTCGACCTCGCGCAGGGCGGCGTCGCGCGGATCGACCTCGAGCGCAAAGATCGAGGTCAGGGCTGATTCGACCTGGATCAGCGTATTCGACTTGAGCACGAACATGGGCAGGCCGCGCTCCTCCGCCTCGCGCAGTGCCGGTGGCTTCTGCTTGTAGTAGTTGCGCAGGGTGATCACCACGTCCGCTTCGTCCGGCTCGCGCACGAGCGTCACGGGCAGCTGCAATTCGCGTACGGCCTGCTCGAGACGCTTGTTGGAAACACCGAAGCCAAGCACGTTCAGCTTCGGCAGCGCGGAATCGCCCGGGGCAGGCAGCGGGGTCAGGCGGCGCTCGCCGGCGAGCTCCTCGTCGGTGGCCTCGTCGTCCAGGTCGATCAGGCTGATCGGCTCGTTGTCGGGTCCCTCGTCGTCGCCCAGCGACTCCTGGACGCGCATCTGGTTGATCGCACGCGACGCCTGGTCGCGCCACTCGCGCTGGCGCTGGAACTCGCGTACATCGCGCGCCCGGGGCTCGGGCGGCAGCGGGCCGCGCTCGAGCGGCCCGCGGTCAGCTAGCGTGCCCGCTTGGAACGCTTCCGGCGGTCGTTGGTCATCCTCCCATGGCGCGGACGTGCCGCTGGAACCGGCAGTGCGTGTTGCTCGGCCGTGCCTCCAGCCACCGCTCGCGCCCGGCCGAAAGCCGGGACGATAGCCCCGTTCCGGCTGCTGCAGCCCGAACTCGTTGTTGAACGTGCCCGGAACCGGCCGGCCACCTGGGCGCCAGCCGGGCTCAGTGCGCCATCCGGCGCCGCTGGTGCCAACGAGACCGCCGAAGCGCTCGCCCGGCATCTGCGACTGCGGCCCGGGCCGCGGCCGGGCCTGCGAGCGCTGGACCATGCCCACGTCGTCCCGCCAGCGCAGCTCGGGCGCAATGGGATCGCCGCGCAGCATCGCGTCGACTGTCTCGGCGACATCGGGATGGACGCTCACCCGGTCGCGCGACTGGATCTCGACGACGACGTCGAAGGTCGGCGGCGCCTTGCGCTCGAGGACGCTCTTCTGTGTCCGGCGCCGGCGCGCCTCCTCGTCGCCGAGCGTCACGCTCTGGATGCCGCCGATCAGGTCGCTGAGCGTCGGGTTGAGCATCAGGTTGTCGAGGTTGTTGCCGTGCGCCGTGCCGATCAGCTGCACGCCGCGCTCGGCGATGGTCCGTGCCGCGGCCGCCTCGAGCTCGGTGCCGATCTCATCGATGACGATGACCTGGGGCATGTGGTTCTCGACCGCCTCGATCATCACCGCATGCTGTTGAGCCGGGGTGCGCACCTGCATGCGCCGGGCGCGGCCGATGCCTGGATGCGGAATATCGCCGTCGCCGGCGATCTCGTTGCTCGTGTCGACCACGACGACGCGCTTGTCGAGCTCGTCGGCCAGGACGCGTGCCGCCTCGCGCAGCATCGTCGTCTTGCCGATGCCCGGCCGGCCCATGATCAGCACACTCTTACCGGACTCGACGAGGTCCTTGATGATCTCGATCGTGCCGAACACGGCACGGCCGATGCGCGCGGTCAGGCCGACGATCTTGCCGCTCCGGTTCCGGATCGCACTGATGCGGTGCAAGGTCCGCTCGATGCCCGCGCGGTTGTCCTCGCCGAACGAGCCGATGTGGTCGATGACGTACTGGATGTCCTCGTCGGTCACCTCGCGCTCGCGCAGGAGCTGCTCACCACCGGCGCCGAAGCGTGCCTCGGGTGGCCGTCCCAGGTCCATGACAACCTCGATCACGTCGCGCTCCACAGGAATCTGTCGGATCGCGGCGGAGATCTCGGGTGGCAGCGCGACGAGCAGCGCCTCCAGGTCGCTGGGGGCGTCGGCGGCGTTTTCAATGATCGGGTTGCTCATGATGCCTTCGTTCTGGATGCGGTCAGCGCAGGACGGCGGGGACGAGCGCCGGCTTGGTTACACGCTCCACGGCCTCCTTCATCAGCAGCGAAACCTGGGCGACGTCGGCGAAGCCATGCTCCTCCAGGCGCCGATCAAGCGGTGACTCGTAAGTTCGCACAGCGCTCAGGACTCCGCGTTCTCCTGCGCCGCGCTCGGCGCGCTGCCAGCGTCCGGCCAGATCGCTCCAGCGCGATCGAGTCCGCTCTGCCAGCGCGCCAAGGCAGAACGTGATCAGGTCGCTCGGATCATGGTCGGTCCTCGAGATGACGCGAATGTAGTGCGGTTGTTCTGTCTTCGACGTCCCGATCTGGCAGAACGCGAGCAGCTCGCCATCGAGCTTGCCGCTCGTCGCCTGCTGGACGAAGGCCTCGACGTCGGCGAAGCGAAGAATGGGCGTCAGTGCCGATCGTGGCACGCGCCAGTAGCTGCCCTGGCGTTCCCAGTCGGGCTGGCGGTAATCCTCGAGTCGTGCCACGGGCCCGGGCGTCGCGCTGCGATACAGCCGATCGAGGATCAGCGCGTCGAGCGGCACCGCGGGCCGAATGCCGAGCGCCCGCGCGTCGGTCGCGCTCATTGCGGCGTCGGGCGCCTGGTCAGGTGGTCGGAAGAGGATCGTCTCCTCGCCGTATCGAGCGAAACCGGCTTGCATGAAGAGCTCGACGTTACCGCCCTCGTCGGAACAGGCGACATGGAAACGCATGCCACCACGCTTGCTTGCGTCTCTCAGCACACGCTGGACCAGGCGGAAACGGATGTCGCCCGAGAGTCCTTCGTCCATCGCGTCAAGCTCGACGAATGTCCACTCGACGCGGATGTTGTCGTGATCGACGTGGGCGAGGCCCTGGATACGGCCCTGCTCCTCGTAGACGTAGAGCAGGTCAGCGGGCAGCAGTGCCGACAAGGGCAGGCGAAAGAGCGTGAACACGCTGACGTGGCTCGTGCCAACGGGCAGGCCAAGCGTGCGCAACTGCAAGTCCGTCCGCGGCGCGAGGTGGGCCTGGCGGGACAGCTCGCTGAGCGCGGCCAGATCGGTCAGCCGCGCGGCGCGTACTCGCCCGGTCCGATGCGTCGACGGCCGGGTCGCGCTGATCACTCGGCTCGGCGCCTGACCGGATGCGGGCGGCGGCCGCTGCCCTCGCCCGGCTCGGCGAACTCGGCGGCCATCGTCGCCACGAGGCGGTGGAAGCGCGTCTCGCCGGCCAGCTCGGGATGGAAGGCAGTGGCGATGACGCCGCCCTTGCGCACTGCGACGACGCGCCCGTCGTCGAGCTTCGCGAGGATGTCGACGTCCGGGCCGACACGCTCGACGATCGGCGCACGGATGAACACCGCGTGGACGGGCCTGTCGCCCAGGACGGGCACCTTGACCTCCGCCTCGAAGCTCTCCAGCTGGCGACCAAAGGCGTTGCGCTTGACGCTGATGTCCAGCAGCGGGAGAACCGGCGCGTCTCCGTCGGTGATCTCGCTCGAGAGCAGGATCATGCCCGCGCACGTGCCGAAGATCGGGGCGCCCTTGCGCGCAAGATTGAGGATCGGCTGGCGCAGATCCCAGGTGTCGATCAGCTTGCGCATCGCGGTGCTCTCGCCGCCCGGGATGATCAGGCCGGAGAGACCGTCCAGGTCGCGCGGCAGCCGGACTGGAACGGCGTCGACGCCCAGCTGACGCAGGATCTCGAGGTGCTCGGCAAACGCGCCCTGGACGGCGAGCACGCCGATCCTGATGCGGCTGTGCGGCTGATCGTGGGTCGTTGTCATGCCCGGACTCTGTGCCGGAAAAGCCGGCGTCTGCCTACCAGCCGCGGACGGCGAGGCGCTCGCTCTCCGGCATCGTCCGGACCTCGAGGCCAGGCATCGGCGCGCCCAGTCCCTTCGAGACCTCGGCGATGATCTGGGGGTTGTCGAAGTGCGTTGTTGCCTGGACGATCGCGCGCGCCGTCCGTGCCGGATCCTCGCTCTTGAAGATGCCGGAGCCGACGAAGACGCCCTCCGCGCCCAGCTGCATGGCGAGTGCCGCGTCGGCGGGCGTGGCGATCCCGCCGGCCACGAAGTTGACCACCGGCAGCTTGCCGTTGGCGGCGATGTCCTTGACCAGCTCGTAGGGCGCCTGCAGGTCCTTGGCCGCGACGAAAAGCTCGTCCTCGCGCATGCCTTGCAGCTCGCGGATGCCTGACCACAACGCGCGGATGTGGCGCACGGCCTCGACGATGTTGCCCGTGCCCGCCTCGCCCTTGGTGCGGATCATTGCCGCGCCCTCGTTGATGCGCCGGAGCGCCTCGCCCAGGTCGCGGCAGCCACACACGAATGGGACCTTGAAAGCGTGCTTGTCGATGTGGTTGAGCTCGTCGGCGGGAGTGAGGACCTCCGACTCGTCGATGTAGTCGACACCCAGCGCCTCGAGCACCTGCGCCTCGACGAAGTGGCCGATGCGCGCCTTGGCCATGACCGGGATGGTCACCGCGGCCATGATCTGGGTGATCAGCAGCGGATCGCTCATGCGCGCCACGCCGCCCATCGCACGGATGTCCGATGGGACGCGCTCGAGCGCCATCACGGCGACGGCGCCGGCATCCTCGGCGATCTTGGCATGCTCGGCCGTGACGACGTCCATGATCACGCCGCCCTTGAGCATCTGGGCGAGGCCCTTCTTGGTCGTCCAGGTCGACTTTTCTTCGGTCACGCTTGGTCTCTGGAACCTCTCGGTGATGCGCGGACACGCGGTGGGTCGCGCCGCTCCCCGGATTATCTCACCCGCCCAGGTCGCGGCCCCGAAGTCGATGCCTGGATGGTCGTCACTCGAAAATCGGGTCATTCGTCCGCCGAAGCCCCGTACGACGGTGATTCCAAGAGTTCTGGGTCGACATTTGTGCCGGCCCTGAGCGTGGACTCCCCGCTGCAGCACCTGTCAGCTCGCCTCCGGACGCCTCTTCGCCGGACGAATGACCTGATATACGAGTAAGCCTGCCACGATTGCGGACGCTGATTCCGAATGAGAGGTGCAGGCCACCATGACCAAGGCACCACCGCCCGGCCTCGCGGCCTTTTACGACGGGTGGGCGTTCCACCAGACCGAATTCATCCGCGTCCTTGGCCCGCTCAATGCCGAGCGGCTGGCTCTTCGCCCGTCACCCGATCATTGGACCATCTGGCAGCTGGCGTCGAACCTGGCCGGCGGTCGCGCGTACTGGTTCCACGATGTCCTCGGCGAAGGGTCTGACGCCGTGCGCGACATGTTCCGCGTCCCGAGCACGACGGTCCCGGACTTGCCGCTGAGCGAAGCTGGCTGGGAGGACGACGAGACTCAACCGCGAAGCGCGGCCGAGCTCGTGGGTGCCTTCGAGAAGACATGGGCCGTGATCCGCGACTGTCTCGAGCGCTGGAGCGCCGCGGACCTTGAAACGGTGCTTCCCAGGCGCGCAGGCCGGCGCCCGACCGTTACGCGTGGTTGGGTGATCTGGCACGTCATCGAGCACGAGCTTCAGCACGGCACCGAGATCGCGCTGATCCTCCGCCAAAACGGACTGCCGACCCTGGAGCTGTGACTCCGAGTCGGCAGCAACTTGCGCGAAACGCACGACCTGTCCGAGAACGGAGCTGCACGCCGTCCCTGGCGCCGGCGGGGTGCTCGAATCAGCGGATCAAAGCCCGATTCGGCCGCCCGGGTAGGCCGATCGCGGCCTGAGTCCCTGCTTCGGAGCGGATATGCGAGATGAAACCCGCGACAGCGGCCGGCCCGCAAGCCCAGCGGCGCCGAAGTTGGCCAAGTCGTGCGTTTGACGCAAGCTCCGGGTCAGAGGCGAGCCGCGCGCCAATAGACTGCGGTCGATGGCGACCCTGACGACGCGCGTTGATCCGCGCAGCGAAGAGGCGCGGAGCAACGCGCGGCAGATGCGCGCGCTGGTCGCGGACCTGCACGAGCGGACGGCCGCAGTCAGCGCGCGCGGCGCTGCCGGCGACGACCGCAGCATCGCGCGCCACCGCGAGCGGGGCAAGATGCCCGTCCGCGAGCGCATCGAGCAGCTGATCGATCCCGGCTCGGCGTTTCTCGAGCTCAGCCCGCTCGCCGCGATCGGCATGTACGACGACGATGCGCCAGGTGCGGGCATGGTCACAGGCATCGCCAGGGTCGAAGGAACGGACGTCGTGATCGTGGCCAATGACGCGACCGTGAAGGGCGGCACCTACTACCCGATGACCGTCAAGAAGCACCTCCGCGCCCAGGAGATCGCGCTCCAGAACCGGCTGCCGTGCATCTATCTCGTCGACAGTGGCGGCGCGTTCCTGCCGCTCCAGGACGAGGTCTTCCCCGACAGGGAGCACTTCGGCCGGATCTTCTACAACCAGGCGCGGATGTCCGCGCAGGGCATCCCCCAGGTTGCGCTGGTCATGGGCAGCAGCACTGCCGGTGGCGCTTACGTGCCGGCGATGAGCGACGAGACGGTCATCGTCCGCGGAACGGGCACGATCTTCCTTGGCGGGCCGCCGCTGGTGAAGGCCGCGACGGGCGAGGACGTCAGCGCGGAAGAGCTCGGTGGCGCAAGCGTCCACGCGCGCATATCGGGCGTCGCCGACCACGAGGCGTTGGATGACGAGCACGCGCTGGCAATCGGGCGTCAGATCGTGGCCAGCCTGGCGTGGAAGAAGCCCTACCAACCGTGGGACAGGCTGTCCGCACGCCTGCCCGCGATCGCCACGCCGGACCCGGACGGAGCCGCAAACGACGACCCGTTCGGGATCTACGGCGCGGTCAGCCCCGACCTTCGCCGCGGGTACGACGTCCACGAGGTAATCGCGCGCATCGTCGACGGCTCCGAGTTTCACGAGTTCAAGCAGGGCTACGGCGAGACGCTCGTGTGCGGCTTTGCGCACCTCGATGGCTACCCGGTCGGCATCCTGGCCAACAACGGCGTCCTCTTTTCCCAATCGGCGCTCAAGGGCGCGCATTTCATCGAGCTCGCGTGCCAGCGCAGGATCCCGCTCGTCTTCCTGCAGAACATCACCGGCTTCATGGTCGGGCGCGAATACGAGGCGGGCGGCATCGCCAAGGACGGCGCAAAGCTCGTCACGGCCGTAGCGTGCGCCGAGGTGCCCAAGTTCACGGTCATCATCGGCGGCTCGTTCGGCGCCGGGAACTACGGCATGGGTGGCCGGGCGTACGGCGCACGGGGCCTGTGGATGTGGCCCAACGCGCGCATCAGCGTGATGGGCGGCGAGCAGGCAGCGATGGTGCTGTCGATCGTGGGCACATTCAAGGACGACACGGAACGCGAGATCTACCGCGACGAGATCCGCGAGAAGTACGAGCGCGAGGGCAATCCCTACTACTCGACGGCACGACTGTGGGACGACGGCGTGATCGACCCGGCGCAGACACGTGACGTGCTCGCCCTGGCCATCGGCGCGTCACTCAACGCGCCCATCCAGGACACGAGGTTCGGCGTCTTCAGGATGTAGGCTCGCCGGCATGAAGTACCAGCGTTTCGGTGAGCGCACCGAGATCCGTTTCGAGAGTGGCGACGAGTTCATCGCCTCGCTGACCGCGTTCGCGCAGGCCGATGCGATTTCATTCGCGGTATTCAGCGGCCTTGGCGCCGTCCGCAGAGCGCGCATCGCCTTCTTCAACATCGACACGCGCGAGTACGAGACCCATGAGCTCGACGAGCAGTTCGAGGTGGTGAGCCTGATCGGCAACGTCGCCTTGCGTGACGGCAAGCCGCTCGTCCACGCTCACGCCAGCCTTGCCCGGAAGGATCTGTCGGTCCTGGGCGGGCACGTCATGGAGCTCGTGGCACGGCCGACGATCGAGCTCTGGCTGCGGCGCGAGGCGGCGCCGGTGAGCCGCGTGCCGGACGAGGAGAGCAGTCTCGCCCTCCTCGACCTGCCCGACCACCTCTAGCATCGCGCGGTGGATTCGCAGGCCGCACAGATAGCCGCCGGGCGCGTGCTCCAGGTCTCCGTATCCGCGGGCGGCGTGCCCAAGCTGCCCGTCGAGCGGGCCTGGGTTGGACCGCTCGGCCTCGACGGCGACAAGCACAGCGAGCCCACCGTTCACGGCGGTCCACACCGCGCGGTGTGCCTGTTCGGGATCGAGGTCATCGAACGCCTTCAATCGGAAGGTCACCCGATCGAGCCCGGTGGCGCAGGCGAGAACCTGACGACTTCAGGCATCGAGTGGTCATTGCTTCCGGTCGGCGCCCGGGTGCGCGTCGGCGACACGCTCGAGCTGGAGGTCTCTTCGTCGACCACGCCGTGCGCGACGCAGACGAGCAACTTCAGCGACGGCAATTTCAACCGGATCCTGATCGACAGGCACCCATCCGATTCACGCATGTACGCCCGCGTGCTGCGCGAGGGCTACGTCGCTCCGGGCGACGCGATCGTCGTGCTTGGCGCCGCGCCCGACTCGCGGGCCGAGGACGAGCTGCTGCTCAAGCGCCTCGACCGTGTGCAGGGCAAGTCGATGCTCGCCGCGTGGAACGCGGCTCGCGAGGCGGGCTACCAGATCGAGGTATTCGAAGATGGTGAGATCTCGATGGCCTCGTCGCGCGAGCTCCCCGGCCCTGCTTTCAACTCGGCCGACGGCCTCGCGCGGCTCCCGAACATGCTCAAGCTCGCCACGCGGTTCTTCGACCGTCACGGCACGCGCGCCTGGATCACCGCCGACGAACCGCCATGGCCCGCTGCCGTCGACGACTTCACGCTCGATGTCTTTGCGGCGGCCCCTGATGAGGTCGCGGACTTTTCGCTGCCAGCCGGGGCGAAAGCGCGTGTGTTGGGCAGCGATGAGGGAGCCCTGTTCAGCGCGGTGAAGTCGGGCGAAGACGGAGCGTCGGGCGTCGATGCGGGCGGCCCAAATCCGTGGCCGGCGATCTACACGCGCCTCGCCCGGACTCACAGCCGCAAGCTGTTCCTGGTCGAGACCGACGGCCAGCCGGTGGCTCACGCATCGCTCGCGATCAGCGCCAAAACCGGCTGGCTGCGGAGTGCGCTGGTGACCCCACAGGCGCGCGGCCGCGGCCTTCAGCGCGCTCTGATAGCGGAGCGCGCCCGGGCAGCGGCCCAGGCGGGCTGCGATCTGATCGGCGCGGCCGCGGAGCCTGGTTCGATCTCGGCCGACAACCTCCAGCAGGCGGGCCTGCGCCGGGTCGGCGCGCGGGGCCACTACATCTACGACCCCAAGTGACCGACGACCTGCTCGTCGAGCGCAGCGGCCCGGGCGGCGCCGTGGCCCGAGTCACGCTCAATCGGCCGGACGTGCACAACGCGTTCAACGCCGAGATGATCGGCGATCTGCGTGCTCTGTTTCGGCGCCTCTCCGACGAGCCCGCCGAGTCCCTTCGCGCCGTCGTCCTGTCAGGCGCCGGCCCATCGTTCTGCGCTGGCGCGGACGTCAATTGGATGCGCGCCTCGCTCGGCTTGACGCGCGAGCAGAACGAGCAGGACGCGATGGTCATGGCCGAGATGTTCGACGCGATCGACCGTTGCCCGGCGCCAGTCATCGCGCGCGTTCAGGGCGCTGCGCTCGGCGGCGGTATGGGCCTGTGCGCGGTGAGCGACCTGGTGATCGCCGAGGCCGGTGCCAGGTTCGGCTTCACCGAGACGCGCCTGGGCATCCTGCCCTCGGTCATCGCGCCGTTCGTGATCGCCAAGATCGGCGAGACCCAGGCGCGCGCGCTCTTTCCGTCCGGCAGGCGCTTCGACGCCACGCGCGCGCTGCGCATCGGCCTCGTCCACGAGCTCGTCGAGGGCGAGCAGGCGCTCGACGCCGCGGTCGACTCCGCTCTCGGCGATCTTCTTGCCGCTGGCCCCGGCGCGGCGCGCGCAGCAAAGGCGATCGTGCGTGAGGTGCGCGGCCTGCCCCACGAGTCGACGCGCTGGCATACCGCGCGGCGCATCGCGGCTCAGCGCACCAGCCCCGAGGGCCAGGAAGGCCTGCGCGCCTTTCTTGAGAAGCGTGAACCCGGTTGGCGCGAACCGCGCTCCTGACGGGATTGACAGAACAAGACGACAAACGCGACATTCGCGGCGACGTGGGAGAGCCGATAGGACCGGGTGAGGCTGCTCGTCGCCTCGGTGTGAGCACGCGCACCGTCCAGCGCTGGCTGCGCGAGGGCAGGCTGCCGGCAGTAAATGTCGGCGCACGGGTGAAAGTCGACCCGAGCGCGTTTGGCCAGAGCGTCGGCAGCCCCAGGTCGATCGGTCGCCTACTGATAGCCAACCGCGGCGAGCTCGTGGTGCGCATCGCGCGCACCTGCCGCCAGCTCGGGATCACAACCCTCGCGCTCGTGGCCGAGGACCAGGCACGCGCCTGGTGGGCAAGCGCCGCTGACGAGCTCGTCCCGCTGCGCGGCAGCTACCTGGACATGGCCGCGGTGCTCGACGCGGCGCGCGCCGCGGGCGCCGACGCAATCCATCCCGGCTACGGCTTCCTGGCCGAAAACGCGGACTTCGCCCAGTCCGTTCTCGACGCCGGCATTGCCTGGATCGGGCCGCGCCCGGAAGCAATGCGCGCGCTCGGCGACAAGGCCGCGGCCCGCCGGCTGGCGGCGAGCATCGGCGTGCCTGTGCTGCCCGGTTACGACGGCAGCGACCAGTCGGACGCGAAGCTGCTGCGCGAGGCGCGCCGGATCGGATTCCCGGTGCTCGTCAAGCCGAGCGCGGGCGGCGGCGGCAAGGGGATGCACGTCCTCGAGCGAGCGCGTGATCTCGACGAGACGATCGCCCGCGCGCGGCGCGAGGCGCGTGGCGCGTTCGGCGACGAGCGGCTGATCCTGGAGCGCTACCTGGCACGGCCGCGCCATATCGAGGTCCAGCTCCTGGGCGACGAGCACGGCAACGTGATCCATCTGGGAGAGCGCGAGTGCTCCCTCCAGCGGCGCCACCAGAAGGTGATCGAGGAGGCACCATCGCCGGTCGTAGACGAGGCACTGCGCGCGCGCCTCGGCGACGCAGCGCTTGCGTTGGCGCGCGCGGCCGGCTATTCGAACGCGGGCACGGCCGAGTTCCTGCTCGCGCCCGACGGCAGCTTCTACTTTCTCGAGCTCAACGCCCGGCTGCAGGTCGAGCATCCCGTTACTGAGATGGTCACGGGTCTGGATCTCGTGGCGCTCCAGCTCGTCGTCGCTTCCGGTCAGCCGCTGCCGATCACGCAAGGTGACGTTCGCTTGAGCGGGCACGCGGTCGAGGCACGGCTGTACGCCGAGGACGCCGAGCACGACTTCGTGCCGGCCACGGGCGAGGTGCTCGAGACGCGCTGGCCGGCGGGCGGTGAAATGAGGGTCGACGCAGGAATTGCCGCCGGCGACGTGGTTGGCACGCGATATGACCCGCTGCTCGCCAAGCTGGTCGCGCATGCAGACGACCGACCTGCGGCTTTCAACCTGCTGTGCGACGAGCTCGAGCACGCGAGCGTGCTCGGCGTGACCACCAACCGGGGTTTTCTCGAGTGGCTTGCGCGCGACTCGGACGTCCGGGCGGGAACGATGTGGACCACATTCATCGACGAGCGCTGGCAGCCGTCGGGGGATGAGCTGCCCGACAGCGTCTGGTCCGAGGCAGCCGCGCTGCTGCTCGGGCACGATGCGCACGGAGGCTTCAGGCTCAACGCGCCGAGGCGCGTCCGGGTCCAGGTCGGCGGCGAGATTCGCAGCGTGGAGGCGAGCGCTGGCGCCGGGTCGCCATATGCGGTCCTGGCCGACGGCTCGGTCGTGCTCGACATCGACGGCCAGGCCGTGAGCGCGGCGCTCGCGCCGCCGCCCACGGTGGAGACCGCGTTGCGCCACGCGACGCACGAGGGCGGCGGCGCCGCATCGGTTGGCGCGCCGATGCCCGGAACCGTGATCGCGGTGCGCGTCAGCGAGGGCGACGAGGTCGAGGCCGGCCAGGTGCTCGTCGTGCTCGAGGCGATGAAGATGGAGAACACCGTGCCGGCCCCGGGCACGGGCCGCGTGGCGCGCGTCCTCGTTGTGCCCGGCCAGCAGGTCCAGCGCGCCGAGACGCTCGTCGAGCTGGACTAGCCTTCGACGATGGCGCTGCCGCAATCAGTCCGCATCTACGAGGTCGGCCCACGCGACGGCCTGCAGAACGAGGCCACGCCGGTCTCGACCGAGACCAAGCTGCAGTACATCAGGCTCCTCGCGGCCGCTGGTTTGACGGAGATCGAAGCGACCAGCTTCGTGGCGCCGCGCGCCATCCCGCAGCTGGCTGATGCAGACGCGTTGATGCCACTCCTGGCCGACCGCGGCCGGATCCGCTACCCGGTGCTCGTGCCCAACGAACGCGGCATGGACCGAGCGGTCGCCGCGGGCGCCGACGCGCTTGCGGTGTTCACTGCGGCGAGTGACGAGTTCACGCGGCGCAACATCGGCATGACCATCGACGAATCTCTAGCGGCCTTCCGGCCCGTGCTCGAGCGGGCGACGGAGCTGGGCTGGTGGAAACGCGCCTACGTCTCGACCGCCTTCGGCTGTCCGTTCAGCGGGCGCGTCCAGGTCGCCAAGGTCGTCGACGTCAGCCTGCGCCTGCTCGACCTTGGCGCCGACGAGATCTGCCTGGGAGACACGATCGGTGTCGGAGTGCCGGCGCAGGTTCATGCGCTGACCGAGGCAACAACCAGCGCCGGCGTGCCACTCGAAAGGCTCGCCTACCACTTCCATGACACGCGCGGCACGGCCCTGGCGAACGTGGTAGCCGGCCTCGAAGACGGCGTTTCGTGCTTCGATTCGTCGACCGGCGGGACAGGTGGCTGTCCCTACGCGCCTGGTGCGGCCGGCAATCTGGCGACAGAGGATCTCGTCTACATGCTCGATGCGATGGGTATCGCGCACGGCGTCAAGCTGCCCCAGATCCTCGAGGCCGCACGCTTCATCGCCGATGCACTGGGCAAGAGCCTGGCCAGCAAGGTCGGCCAGGCAGGTGGCTGGGATCCGGCGACGGGAGCGCGGACCGGGCTCTAGTCCGTGGCCGCGAGCGCGGCTCGCACCTGCCGGGTGACGGCTGCATCGTCGTCGCCGAGCAGGACCAGCACATTCCTGTCCGCAAGCCAGCTGTCCGGGCTGACGCCATCCGACAACCCGACGCAGCGATTGGCCGCATCGGAGCTCGCCAGGCTTTCCGCCGCGCGCCGAATTTGGCGCTCGCCCGCGATCCTGTCGTCGGTGCTCGAAAAGAGCATCACCAAACGAACCGGGAGCGACGTCGATTCGGCGCGCGGCAAGTCGGCCGCAGACGCGAGGTACGCCTGCGGCGGCCATGTGACCGGGCACGACGAGGCCTCCAGGAACGGCCGGAGATCGACGTCGGGAAATGTCCGCGCCAGCGAGCTCAGGGCGCCGATCGTGCTGATCGGGTCCGCTGCCGTCTGGTCGTCGCCCGCCCACTGGATGCTGTCGACGTCGAGCCACGCCGAGCAGGCGAGGTTGTCGTCAGTGGTGCATGTCGATGGCCGCGTGATGGTGCCCTGCAGGATGCGTGGTCCGCTCCCGCCCAGCCAGAACTGTGACCCGGTCACGATCATCGCGGGGTCGCGTGGTGAGCCGGCGGGATCGTCCGAGATGGTCGCCATCGGGCAGACAATCTCGTCCGGACGACACTCCCTCGAGTGATACCAGCCCGCGACGAAGGCCGGCGTGCCGACGGACATGCGCAGTGCTTCCGAGACGCGGTTGACAAGGTTGCCGTCGAACGACGTCGGCAGTCCATCGATGTAGCGCTGGGCGGCCGAGCGCGAACCGAACGGAGCAGGTCCTCCCGGCGAGCTCCCGATACCGAGTCCGGGCATCACGCCGAGGACAGGTTGCGTGTGGTCATCCGGCGGCGAGGCAGGGGACGCCAGTGGCCCGGGACCAAGGACACTGACTGGCGGCAGCAGTTGTGCTGTCGGCGGCAGCGTTTGCGCCGGCGTCGTGCCGTCCATCGCCGACCGACCCAGGTAGACCACGCCACCGAGCACGATCGCCACGGCCAACGCCGGCCAAAGCCAACTGCGCGAGCGCGATGTCCGCGCAAGTGGCGTTGGATCGAACTCCTGCTTGCTCTCAGCCACCGTGTCGACATTGTGACGCGACCGTCCTCACGCTCGATTTTGCTACGATGCGAAGGTGGTTCGGCCGAGTCCCGGCTGGCCTCAGGGAGTCATGGATAGCGCGGTACTGCTGCTCAACTCCGATTACGAGCCGCTGAACGTCTGCAACGTCCGGCGCGCCTTCCGCCTCGTCTTCGCCGAGAAGGCCGAGGTCATCCATTACGACCACCATGACATCCGCACGGCGACGGCAGTCTTTCGCGCGCCGAGCGTCATCCGCCTGCACCACCGCATCAAGCGGCCGCGGCCGCGCGTGCGCCTGAGCCGGCGCGAGATCTTCATCCGCGACCACCACACCTGCCAGTACTGCGGCGCCCAGACCGGCGACCTGACCCTTGACCACGTCATCCCGCGCCACCGTGGGGGCGCCCACACCTGGGACAACCTGGTCGCCGCGTGCAAGACGTGCAATCACCGCAAGGGCGGCCGCTTTGTCGACGAGGCGCGCATGCGCCTGATGCGCCAGCCATTCGAGCCGCGCTGCGACGTCTACACGCTCTTCACCCCGTACCTCAACGACCCGCGCAACGAGCCCTGGCGCGACTATCTCTTCGTCGGCCGCAACTGAGCGCTCGAGCGCAAGCTCGATGAGCGACCTGGCCGTTCCTGACGGCGTCCAAGCCGTGCTCGAGACCCTCTGGTCGAGCGGCTTTGGCGCGTACGTCGTGGGCGGCGGCGTGCGCGATACGCTCCTCGACAGACGCCTGCCCACAGACTGGGACGTGGCCACGTCCGGCCGGCCCGAGCAGGTCAAAGAGGCACTGCCCGCGGGCCGCTACGAGAATCGCTTCGGCACGGTCACGCTCGAGGTCGCACCGTTCACGGTCGAGATCACCACGTTCCGGCGTGACCACCAGTACGCCGATCACCGCCGGCCCGACTCGGTCACGTTCACCGATTCGCTCGCCGAGGACCTGGCTCGGCGCGATTTCACGGTCAACGCGATCGCCTGGGGACGCGAGCCAACTCAAGATGTGGCCCATTTCGAGGATCCGACAAACGGAATGGCCGACCTCCAGGCTCGACTGCTGCGCGCCGTTGGCGAGCCTGCCAAGCGCTTCGACGAGGACGGCCTGCGCCTGCTGCGCGCAGCTCGTTTCGCGGGCCAGCTTGGCTTCACGATCGAGCCACTGACGCTGGCCGCGATGCACGACACGGCTGCGACCGTCGGCTGGGTTTCGCAGGAACGGGTGGGCGGCGAGCTCCGGCGGATGGTCGCGGCTGACCCGCCGTCCGTCGCGTTCGTCGTTCTCGACGAGACCCGGGTCCTTGACCACGCGCTGCCGGAGCTCGCCGCCGAGCGCGGCGTGGCCCAGGACAAGCTGCCCGGCATGGACCTCTGGGCGCACAGCCTGGCCACGCTCGACGCGGCGGCCAGGATCGATCCGGACAACGAAACGCTGCGCGTTGCCGCCCTGCTGCACGACATGGGCAAGCCGAGCACGTTCGCCGACGGCCACTTCGTGGGCCACGACACGGAGGGCGCCAGGATGGCCGAAGCGCTTCTCGCGCGGCTCGCATTCCCACGGCGCGAGATCGAGCCGGTCGCGGCGCTGATCGAGAACCACATGTTCAACTACGAGCCGCGCTGGAGTGGCGCGGCAGTTCGCCGCTTCATCCGCCGCGTCGGGCGCGAGAAGGTTGACGACCTTCTGAAGTTGCGCGCAGCTGACAACGTGGGCAGCGGTCTCGCGCCCGACGCGGGCCGGCTGGCCGAGCTGCGCCGGCGCATCGATGACGAGCTGCGCTTGAACCCGCCACTCAGCCTGGCCGACCTGGCCGTGCGTGGCGATGACCTGACGCGCGAGCTCGACATCCGGCCCGGTCCGCCCATCGGCCGCCTGCTCGAGCGCCTGTTGCGCCTCGTCATCGCCGACCCCGCGCAGAATCGGCACGAGCTGCTCATCGAACACGCTCGTGACTGGCTGCGATGAACATCGATAACTACGAGAAGCAGATCCAGGCCGACCGGCTGCTGACCTATGGCCTGCTCGACCAGGCCGAGAAGCTGTACGACGAGGTGCTGGCGGCTGAGCCGGGCAACGTCGAGGTCGCGCTCGGCCTGGCGCGCGTCGCGCTCGAGCGCGGCGACGAGCAGCTCGCCCTCGAGCGCGTCAGGCGCGCACTCGCGATCAACCCGGGTTTCGACGACGCCGTCAGGCTCGAACAGCGCCTGTCCGAGATCATCGCCACGCGCCAGGCCGGCGCGGCACATCACCCGGCACCGGCCGTCCGTCCCTCCGAGCAGGCAACCTTCGCGCGGAATCGGTCGATGGCCGATCATCGGGCGATCGAAAGCAAGAGGAACGAGCAGAAGTGAGAGTTCTCGTCACCGGCGGCGCCGGCTTCGTCGGCAGCACCACGGCACAGCGCCTGATCGAGGCGGGCCACGAAGTCGTCGTCCTCGACTCGCTCGTCCTCGGCCATCGCCAGGCCGTGCCACAAGGTGCGCAGCTCGTCACCGGCGACATGGGCAATCGCGAGCTGGTCGCGCGGACGCTGCGTGAGCACGACATCGAGGCCGTTCTGCACTGCGCCGGCTTCTCGTTGGTCGGCGAGTCGGTCCAACAGCCACAGCGCTATTTCGACAACAACGTCGTCGGCGGCATCGCGTTTCTGGACGCGCTGCAGGCAGCGGGAATCCGACGCGTGGTGTTCTCGTCGAGCGCCGCCGTCTACGGTGCGCCTGGCCGCGTACCGATCCAGGAAAGCGATCCCCTGGCGCCGATCAACCCCTATGGTGCGACGAAGGTCGCCCTCGAGAACGCACTGGTCGCATACGCACGGGCGTACAACTGGGGCGTCGTATCGCTGCGCTATTTCAACGCTGCAGGAGCCACCGACCGATTCGGCGAGGCCCATGATCCGGAGGCGCACCTGATCCCGAACATCCTGACCGCGGTCGGCCGCGACGAGCGGATCAAGATCTTCGGCAACGATTACCCAACGCCCGACGGCACGTGCATCCGCGACTACATCCACGTCGACGATCTCGCCGCGGCTCATGCGGCCGCACTCGAGTTCACTGCCGGTGCCGAAGACGGCCACACGGCGCTCAACCTGGGCTCGGGCAGCGGCTACTCGAACCTCGAGGTCCTGCACGCGGCGGAGCGGGTGCTCGGCCATCCGATCGACTACGACTTCACGCCCCGCCGCGCGGGCGATCCGCCGGTGCTCGTCGCGAGCAACGATCGTGCCCGCGATGTCCTGGGCTGGCGGCCACGGCGCGGGATCGAGGAGATGATCGAGTCGGCGTGGCGCTGGCGGCAGGATCATCCAAACGGATACGACGAGGCCGCCCAGGACTGATGGGCCGGGAGCTCGACGCCTTTCCAAGTGACGCCCACCTTTGGCGACCACAGCGCGCCAAGGTCCGCAAGGGTGCGCCGTACATCGACAACGCCATTGCCGAGCCGTTCTGGAATGGCACGCGCGTGCTCGTCCTGTTTCGGGAATCCGAGCGACAGGACGAGTTCGGGTCAGTCGAGGCGATCGATGAGGCAGGCGCCGACGCATTCGAACAGGCGCCGCGCGCATTGGACCACCTGCGCCGCTCGATCTTTGCGCGCGAAGCCGTTGTGGACGGCATCGTGACCGGCCAGTCGCTGGAGCCGGGTGTCGCGATCGAATTTGACGAGCACCATGGGCGATTGGGCAATGATCTCGCCTTCGTGGCGCTCGACCTGCTGCGCATCGACCACGAGACGCTCTTCGATGTGCCGCTGCTGGAGCGCAAGCGCCTGCTCGAGGGTGCCATCAAGCAGAGCCTGCTGGTGCGTATCTCGCCGTGGGTCACGCCGCCCATCTCGGCGTGGCTGCGGACCTGGACGCATGCCGGGTTCAAGGGGGCCATGGTCAAGAACTCGAACAGCCGCTACGTCCCCGGTTCGACGACCATCGAATGGGCGCCCGTTGATGGCGATTTGCGTTGAGTGCGGGTCGGATCTGGCCGCTGGCAGTGCGCAGGGCACGGCCGCAGGACGAGCAACAGGTCATGGCCTTCTCGACCCGGACGTGGGGTGGCTGGGACTACATGCCGCGCGCGTGGCCGCGCTGGATTGACGCGCCCGATGGCGTGCTGCTCGTCGGCGTCGTCGGCGGAGATGGCGGGGTTGACGCTGAAGGCGCCGCGCTGGACGCGGGAACGGTCGTGGCGGTCGTCCGGGTGGCAATGCCAGCCGCCACAGAGGCCTGGCTCGAGGGCATCCGGGTCGACCCGCGCGTCCGCGCCACGGACGTCGCCTCTGACCTCCAGGTCGCCGAGCTGCACTGGGCGGCCGCGAACGGCGCGCGCATCGTTCGCTACGCGACGAGCGCGCGCAACGAGGGCTCCATGCGCCTGGGCGCGCGGGGCGGCTTCGAGCTGATCGCGAGGCTGCCGGGCATCTCGTGGGATGCGCCGGCGCCGGCGGGAGCAGCTGCGAGCACAGACCACGGCAACCACGATCCGAGCGGCTTCGACCCATACATACAGGCCGAGGCCCGCCGGCGCCGGCGCGCGCTGCTCGCCAGGCTCGCCGAGCGCGGGATGATCGCCACGGCCGGCCGCAGCGACGAGTTGTGGGCGCTGCTCGACGTCGACGAGGGCTTCAACGCCGCTGCGCGGCTGTATGAGCCGCGGCCATGGGCGCTCGAGGAGCTGACTCAGGCCAAGTTCGCGGCCCATGCCGGACGCGGCGAGGTCGTCGCCAGTGACGCGGAAGACGGGACCGCCGTGGCGATCATCGTCGCCGACGTGGCACCCGCCGAGGACGCGGCGATCCGGTTGTCAATGCTGGACGGCGCGCCGTACGCCGCCTTCAATCTCGTGGACACGGCTCGCGAGCTGTCCGGGACGGGCATCCGCTTCCGCTACGCGTACGGCGCGCCGCTCGTGGCCGGTGTCGAGCACCTCTACCGCGACGAGGGCTACACGTTCAGCGAATGGCCGCTGCACATCCTGGCCCGCGAGATGGACGCTGCCCACCCGGTGCCGCCAATCGACCCTGCTGCGCTCACCCTGCTCGATCAGCCAGGTGCCGCGATAACGCCTGCCCAGTAAGGTTCGGCTGTGCCAGCCGCTGCCCTGCCCAAAGCGATCCGCGAGGCCGTCGCCAAGCTGGGCAGTGCCGACATCATGGTCGGCATCCCCTCGTATCGGAACGCCGCCACGATCGGCCATGTCGCTCGCGCGGCCCAGGCCGGCCTGGCGCAGTACTTCCCCGACCTGCGCCCCGTGCTCGTCAACGCCGATGCCGGCTCGCCCGACGAGACCCAGCGCGTGGTCGTCGAGACCGAACCGCCCGAGTACGTCGAGCGCATCCTGCTCGTGCGGCCCACGAATCGGGTCCAGCGCATCTCGCTGACCTACCCCGAGATCGACGGCGTGGGCGGCAAGGGCGCAGCGTTGCGCACCATCTTCCAGATCGCCGGAGCGCTGAAGGTCGGTGCCCTGGTCGTCGTCGACTCCGACCTGCGCTCGATCGTGCCCGAGTGGATCGAGCTGCTCGCCGGCCCCATCCAGAAGGGCGGCTTCGACTTCGTGGCGCCGCTCTACACGCGCTACAAGTACGACGGCACGATCACCAACACGGTCACCTACCCGATGACTCGGGCGCTCTACGGCCTGCGCATCCGCCAGCCGATTGGCGGCGACTTCGGCGTCAGTGGCGATCTCGTCCGGCATTATCTCGAGCAGGACGATTGGGATGCCGACGTGTCCAAGTTCGGCATCGACATCTGGATGACGACCAAGGCCATCACCGGCGGATTTGCGGTCTGCCAGACCCGACTCGGGGCCAAGGTGCACGACCCCAAGGACCCCGGCGCCGACCTCGGACCCATGTTCTCGCAGGTGGTCGCCACGCTGCTCCGGCTGACCGACGAGCACGCCGAGCGCTGGCTCGACGTACGCGGTTCGCACGACGTCCCGATCTACGGCTTCGAGCGCCTGCTCGATCCGCCGCCGCTGACGGTCAACACGGCGCGCCTGCTCGAGGAGTTCGTCAAGGGCCGCCTGAACGTGGGCGACGAGTGGCAGATGGCACTCGCCGCCGACAACCTCGACGCGGTGGGCGCGCTGATCGGCGACGCTCAGGCTGCGCTCGACGGCGGACCGTTCGTGTTTCCCGACGAGCTCTGGGCGCGCATCGTGTACGACGTGGCGATTGCCAACCACGAGCGACGGCTGGAGCTGGAGCATCTTGTCGCCGCGCTCATCCCGCTCTATTTCGGCCGCGTCGCATCGCTCGTGCTCGAGACGGCCGAGATGACGACTGACCAGGCCGAGGCGTTCGTCGAGCGCCAGGCGCGCGTCTTCGAGCTGAGCAAGCCATACCTTGTCGAGCGCTGGAGGCGAGCGACATGAGCCCGGTCAGCGGCCTGCCGCGGCGCATCCTGATCCCGCTCGCAAATCCGCGCACGGCCGCGGACCTGATCAAGGTCGGCGCCGGGCTGCTCGCGCCGGGCGGAACGTTGACCGCTGTCGGCATCGTCGAGGTCCCGGAGGGCATGCCGCTGTCGGAAGGCGCGACCAAGGCGCGCCAGGCTCGGCGGCTGCTGCAGCGTGTCTACGAGTTCGCCCCGCCAGGCGTCGAGCTGCGCACGGTCGTGCGCATCGGCCGCCGGGCCGCCGAGGGCATCGTCGAGCTGGCCACGGAAGAGGAGGCGGATCTCGTCATCTTCGGCTGGGCGGGGCGGCCCGGCGGCCATCAACCGGCCCACGACGCGGTCTTCTCGCCGACGATCGACGAGGTCGTGCGCCTCGCACCGTGCAACATCGCGGTCGTCAAGCAGCGCGGCATCAAGGACGTGCGGCGCATCCTGACGCCGGTGCGCGGCGGCCCGCACGCCGAGCTGGCGCTGAGCTTCGCCTGTGCGCTGGGCAGGTACTTCGAGGCCGCCGTGGACGTGGCCCACGTCGTCCCTGCCGATATCTCACCGGTCGTGCGGGCCCAGATGGAGCGCGCCCTGACGACCTTCGTGCGCCTCAATGCCGACGAGCCGGCGCGGCCGCTGCTGATCGACGGCACGAACGTCGCGACGGCGATCATCCGCGAGGCCGAGTCGGCGCAGCTGGTGGTCATGGGCGCGGCCGCGATGGCACCGACGAGCACGGCCAATCTCGAAGGCGCGCTGTTCGGCGTGCTGCCCGAGACCGTCGCCCAGCACGCCCAGCCGTCGGTCATGGTCGTCAAGACGCGCGAGCCACTGAGCAGTCAGACGTTCGAGCAGCGCGCCGCGCAGGCCGAGACGCTGGAGGCCGCCGACCTTGCCGCCGAGCAGGCGCGCAGCGTGGCCGCCCGAGTCGACCGCTGGTTCGCCGAGTCGAACTACCACCACAGCGAGTTCGCCGACCTGGGCCACCTCGTCGCGCTCAAGGAGCGCCAGGGACTCACGATCAGCGCGGTGCTGCCAACGCTCAACGAGGCGGCCACGATCGGGCCGATCGTGCGCCAGGCGCGGCGCGAGCTGGTCGAGCGCTTTCCGCTCGTCGATGAGCTGCTCGTCATCGACAGCGATTCGACCGACGAGACTCGCTCAATCGCGGAGGCGGAAGGCGCGCGGGTCGTCGTCCATTCGGACGTCCTGGCCCAATACGGCAGCTTCCGCGGCAAGGGCGAGGCGCTCTGGAAGAGCCTCTACGCGACGACCGGCGACCTGGTCGCGTGGTCGGACACGGACATCGTCGACTGGCACCCGCGCTTCCTGTACGGGACGCTGGGTCCGCTCCTCGCCGAGCCGCGCATCGGCTACGTCAAGGCCTACTACCAGCGCCCGATCGTCGAGGGCGGCGTGCTCAAGGAGGGCGGCGGCGGACGCGTCACAGAGCTCGTCGCGCGGCCGCTGATCAATCTCTTCTTCCCCGAGCTGTCGGGCTACATCCAGCCCCTGGCCGGCGAATACGCCGGCCGCCGCGTCCATCTCGAGCAGATCCCATTCTTCACCGGCTACGCGGTCGAGATCGGCCACCTGATCGACCTCGCCGAGCGGCTCGACCTGGCCGGACTGGGCCAGGTCGACCTCGAGGTGCGCATCCACCGCAACCAGGAGCTCGAGGGACTGTCGAAGATGAGCTTCGTCATCCTCCAGGCGGTCATGAAGCGGCTCGAGGAGCGGCGCAAGGCGCACCTCTTCGCCGAGCTGGGCTCGAGCATCAAGCTGCCACGCTCCGGGCCGGGCCACCTGTCGCTGGAGGTGATCGACCTCGCCGACCAGGAAAGACCGCCGATGATCCGGATTCCGGAGTACGCCGAACGCCGGACGGCGGTCGCGACGCTGGGCTGACGACAGCACCATGCGCGTGCTGATTGCGCCCGATTCGTTCAAGGGCTCGCTCGACCCGCTGGCGGTCGCGCGTGCCATGCACGACGGCTGGCAACGCGCGCGACCGCTGGATTCGCTGCGCCTGGAGCCGCTCGCCGATGGCGGCGAGGGCACGCTCGAGGCGATCAAGGCGGCCGGCGGCGACTGGATCGAGCTGCCCGCCCACGCCCGCGACCCGCTCGGTCGCACGATGCGCACCTCGTTCCTGCGCCGCGGCGACGAGGGTGTCGTCGAGCTCGCCGCGGCCTCCGGCCTGTCGCGCGTGACGGCCCCCGAGCGCGACGCGATGGCGGCATCGACGTTCGGGACCGGTCTGGTGCTTGCCGCGGCGATCACCCTGGGTGTGCGCAGGATCGTGCTCGGCCTGGGCGGCAGTGCCACGACCGACGGCGGTGCCGGACTGCTGACTGCCCTCGGCGCCCAGTTCCTTGACTCGACCGGAAAGGAGATTCCGGTTGGCGGCGCCGGGCTCGCGCAGCTCGCCCGGGTGGATCTGAGCGAGGTTTCGCTCATCCTGGGCGAGGTGGCGCTGACGATCGCGTCTGACGTGACCAATCCCCTTCTCGGCGAGCACGGCGCTGCTGCCGTCTACGGTCCGCAGAAGGGCGCCGACGAAGAGCAGGTCCGCGTGCTGGACGCCAACCTCGCGCGCTACGCGGACCTGCTCGAACAAGCCAGCGGCCGGCCGATCCGCGACATCCGGGGCGCGGGCGCGGCCGGTGGCACGACCGCTGGCCTGCTCGCCATCGCGGACCGCTTCGCGTCGTTCGAGATCAGGCCCGGGGTCGAGGTGGTCATGGAGCTGACCGGGTTCGACGCGGCCCTCGCGGACAGCGACCTGGTCCTGACGGGCGAGGGCCGCGTCGATGAGCAGACGGCGTTCGGCAAGACCGCGTTCGGCGTGGCGCGGCGAGCGCAATCCGCGGGCAAGAGCTGCATCTGCCTGTGTGGCGGCGCGACGGTGGAGGGCATCTCCGCGCTCGCCGCGCTCGGCGCGATCGTCGTCCCGACTGTCGAGCAGCCCACGACCCTCGAGAACGCCGTTGCCGCCGGCGCGGCACCGATCATGCGTGCCGCGGAGCGCGCCGCCCGATTAGTCTCGTTGGGTGCCAGCCACTAAGCGCCCGCCGGCGAAGCGCAAGCGGGCCAAGCCGGATCCGGTCAAGGCCTGGCACTCACGGCTGCGCCGCTACCGGCCGAGCCTGATGCCCGACACGCTCGACGCGCTCCGGCTGATGTACGGCCGGCCAACCTGGCAGCGCGTCTACGACCCGACGAGCGAGCTCGTGCTGACCATGCTCTCGGCCAACAGCGCCGACATCAACGCGGAGAAGGCCTTCGACGCCCTGTGCCGGCACTGGCCCGCGCAGGATGGCAAGCAATCAGTCGGTGCCAAATCCGGCTTTCGCGCTGGCTGGGGCGGTGTCGGTATCGAGGAGGGCGAGGCTGACTGGTCGGCCATCGCCGACGCGCCGCTCGACGAGCTGATCGACGTCATCCGGCCGGGCGGTCTCGGGCCGACCAAGGCACCGCGCATCCAGGCCGTGCTGCGCAAGATCCTCGACGAAAGGGGCGACTTCTCGCTCGAGTTCCTGGGCGAGAGGACGCCAGCCGATGCGATCGCGTGGCTGACCCAGATCCCGGGCATCGGGCGCAAGACCGCGTCAGTTGTGCTGCTCTTCTCATTCGGCATGCCGCTCATGCCCGTCGACCGGCATATCGAGCGGGTCACCAAGCGCATCGGGCTCGTGCCGCCGAAAGCCACGCCCGAGCAGGCTCACGACTACCTCCAGGTCCAGCTCGACGACGAGCGCGTCCACGAGGCACACGTCAACCTGATCACCCACGGCCGACAGACGTGCCACGCGCAGCGGCCCGCGTGCGGCCGCTGCGCCATAGCGGCGCGCTGCCGCTATCTCGACCCGAAAGCGCCCTAGCCCAAAGCCGCCCGGACCAACAACTTGCCGCCGGCTCGTCTTCGAAAGGACACTGCCGGCTTGCCCCGGTCGGCCGCGATGAAGGGAAGCACAAGCCCGGCAAACGCGATGAACGGAAGAACCGCGTCGGCACGTTCACCAAGTGCCGGGAAGAGGGCGAACAGGATCGTCGGCAGCCAGCAGGCCAGCGGCAGCAGGAAGCCCCACGGCCGGCCGCGCGAGGCGAGGAAGGCAGCAGGAATGATCAGGATCGTGAGGTAGTGGTCCCACAGCAGCGGGGCGAGAAGCACCGTCGCTGTGAGCGTCACCACGTAGCTCAGCTCGCGATCGCGGCGCAGGCTCAAGGCCATCGCGGCGAGCGCCACGCCATATCCCGCGAAGAGGGCGATCGAGGCGAACGATGCTGAGCCGCTCAACAGCAGAACCGCGGAGCCCACGTCCACGTTGGCCTTTACGCCGGTGACGTCGCTCACGTTGCGCAGAACGGCCAGGTAGTCGAACCAGCCGTTGAAGCCGACGAACGGCAGTGTGGCGGCGGCAATCAGCGCGAACACTCCGATCGTCACGGCTACCGGCTTCCACACCCCGCGAAAGATCCACCACGCCGCTATCAACGCCATCGTCGGACGCAAGGTCAGCGCGGCCGCTAACGCCAACCCGCCGATCGGTCGATCGAGCCAGCGCCAGACCAGGGCTCCAAAGAACGTGACGATGAGGCTGACGTTGCCGAGGTTGAGGTCGAACAGGAACGGCGCACTCAACGCGCTTATTCCGAAACTGGCGATGCGTACGTTTCGGGACACGGGCATCGCGGCGCACGTTGCGCCCATGAGCGCGACTCGGAGCCCCAGCCACGCGATGACCGCGCCCGAATCACCGAGCGCCGTAAGCGGCATGAACAGAATTGCCAGCGGAGGCGCATACAGGTAGAGGCCGTACGGACCGGGGCGGAACGGGCCGCTCAGGGTCTGGCTCTGGTATGGCGAGCCCGTCGTGGCGAGTCGCTGCGCGGCGTCGAAATACGCGTTGAAGTCATAGGCCCAGCCCGGTGAGTTCCCAATCCAGCTAGATATGGCAGCCGTGAGCACGAGCATGCCGACCACCGCCAAACCGATCGCCAGCGGCCCAGCCCAGCGATGGAGCCTCATTGGACCACCGGGCTGAGGTGCGTTCGGCCGGGCCTGATTGCGCGGCCAAGGCAGATCCGGAGGCCTGGCGCGACGAGCCACGCGAACAGGCCCAGGAGAAGGATGTTGCGCATTGCGAGGGCGATGATGAGGCCCGGGTCGAGCGCCAGGAGCTCCTGGTAGGCGAGCGGAAAGATGTATGAGGTGAGGACGCATGCGGCGAGAACCAGCGCGAGCTTGCCGCGCGTTAGCAGGGCGGCGAACGGCAGCAGCCACGCCAGGTACTGCGGGGACAGGACGCGGTAGGCAAGCATGAAGAGCAGGAGCGCGGCGGAGATGAGCTCGACGAACAGTTGCGCGTCCATGCCCGGGCTCGACCATCGGAAGCTCGAGTAGGCAGATACGGCCAGCAGCGCGCCCATCGCAACGGGCAGCACCACGAACGTCCAGCCGAGCGCGTCCACAAGCGGAGAGGCGACCTGCCACGAGAAGTAGTCCACCGACAACTGCACGGGCACTCCGGCGAGAGCATGACCAAGCAGCACAAGCGATCCCACGACGCTCTCGACCTGCACACCCCGGTTTGTCTGGTAGCCGATGAACTCCAGGCCGCTCGCGCCGGAAAGCGCGAACAGCGTGGCGCTCACGACGACAGCCGAGGCGAGCGAGGCAACCAGCACGAGCACGGCGCCGCGGCGCCGGCCGGCGGCGAATTCGCGCCAGGCGAACAGCGGCACCAGCACGACCGCGTAGAGCTTGACCAACGCTGACAGCGCGAGGGCCACGCCGCTGAGCGCGTTGCGTCGCGCGATCAGCGCGGCGAAAGCCGCAAGCGTCAGCAGAGAGGCAAGTGCGTCGAGCCGAAACAGCACGACTGGTGTCGCGGCCACGAGCAGCACGAAGACGCCCGCGGTGCGTATCGGCGAGCGGGACGAGTAACCGGATCTGGCGATGAACCACAGCAGGGCGGCAGAAACGGCGAGGAACAGCGCGTTGAGACCCGCCAAAGCCCAGGCGTATGCTTCGAACGAGCTGGCCACGCCAGCGAGGACGAGGGGCACGAGTGCCAATACGGGGTACTCGAACGGGAAGTCTCGGTAGGGCAACTGTCCGGCGACGATCTTCTGCGCGACGGCGCGGTAGTACGCGATGTCGTCGCCCATCACCACAGGGCCGGTGGTGGCAAGGTGGCGCACGAGAGCCAGCAGCAAACCACCTGCAGCCAACACAAGGACGACCTCGACCAGGGCGAGGAACGTTTCCGTGCCGACGCGGCGGCGGCTCAGCGGCTGGTGCAAGTTGGAACCGGTTTTCTCACGTGCCAATGGTTAAGCGATAGAGGCAGGGAGAGCAATGGCCGATTTCGCCGCACTCGTGGATGACTTTCTGACAAACGAGTTCGAGACATCGCCGGTGTCCGCGAGCTATCTCGGACTGACCCAGTACGACGAGCGTCTGGACGATCTCTCGGCCGAGGCGTTCCGCAAGCGCGACGCAGACGCGGCCGAGTGGCTGAGCAAGTTCGAGAATGCGGGCCCGGATCTGTCGTTCGACGACGAGATCGACCGCGAGCTGGCGATCTCGACGCTCAAGGGCAGGCTGATCGGCGCCGATTGGCAGGTCTGGCGGCGTGACCCGACAACCTACTCGGGCACCATCCTCAACTCGCTCTTCAACCTCTTCCTCAACCGGCTGCTGCCGGCCGAGGACCTGGTCGACGCGGCCGTGGCGCGCCTCGAGCAGGTGCCGCGCGCACTCGAGCAGGCGCGCGCCAACCTGGACCCGGAGCTGGCCGCACCGCTGATCGTCGAGCGTGGCGCGGGCTCCGCGCGCGCCGGCGGCCAGTACGTGCGCAGCATGCTCGTCGACGAAGGCGAGACGGACTCGCAACGAGATCGACTGCGGGCCGCCGGCGCCATTGCCGGCGACGCGTTCGACGAGTACGTCGCGTTCCTGGAAGGGCTTCTGGCGCAGGCAAAAGGCACGTGGGTCTATGGCGAGGAGCGCTACTCGCGTCAGTTGCGTGAGCGCGAGGCACTCAACTTCGACGCGCGCTCGCTGCGCGAGATGGGCCAGGCCGAATACGACCGGCTCGACGCCGAGATGAAGCAGCTGTGCCTCGACGCCAAGGGCACCGACGACTGGCGCGCCGTGCTTCACGCGGCGAACGAGGATCACCCGCGGACCGAGGAGGCAATGCGCCGGACGTACGCCGACTGGACCGAGAAGTCGCGTGTCTTCCTGGCCCAGACGGGCCTGGTCACGCTGCCCGACGGCGAGTCGTGCTCGGTCGATCCGTCGCCGGTTTTCACCCGTCCGCTGATCGCCGTTGCCTCGTACTCGGGGCCGCCCGCGTTCTCAGATCGGCGTGCCGGCCATTTCTTCGTGCCCATAGCACCCGACGGGACGCCGGAGGCCGAGATCCAGAAGCGACTCGGTTCGAACAGCAACTCGAGCATTCCCACCGTCACCGTCCACGAGGCGTATCCCGGCCACCACTGGCACATCACGTGGAGCAAGATCCACTCGCCCAAGCTCCGTCTGGTGCTCGGTACGCCGTATTTCAGCGAGGGCTGGGCGCTTTATGCCGAGCGGGCGATGCGCGAGCAGGGCTTCTTTGAGGATCCGATCCAGGAGCTCCAGCACCTCGAGGCGACGATCTTCCGCGCCGCGCGGATAGTGGTCGACACCAGCCTGCACATGGGCGAGATGGACTACGAGCAGGGCGTCGAGTTCATGACGACCAAGACGCCGCTGAGCGAGCCGACTGCCCGCGCGGAGGTCGGTCGCTACTGCTCGTGGCCCACGCAGGCATCGGCCTACCTGACCGGCTGCCTGGAGATCCTGCGCATCCGCGGCCGCTTCTTTGCAGCGCGCGGGCAGGCCGGTGTGGCTCCCAAAGACGTCCCGATGGAGATCATGCGCGAGTTCCACGACCGGATCGCGGCCACCGGACGCATGCCCGTGGGCCTCGCCGAGAAGGCGCTCATGGCGCAGGCCTGAGATACGACTGCAACTCGTGCGGCGCGGCGCGCAATGAGGCCGGACTGCCCGCGCACGTAAGGTTCGCGGCAGACAACTGGATCATGTCCTGTGCGTGGCGTCTGGTGACGGGACGCTGCCGCATAGAAAATTGCACGGCCCGGGCCCCCTCCCCGGGCCGTGCGTGCTGTCTGGCGTAATACGATCGCTCGGTGAGCGAAGCGCCCGGCCACGGACCACTTGCCGGGCTGCGCGTGCTCGAGCTTTCGACCGTGCTGGCGGGACCGTATTGCGCGATGGTCCTGGCCGACCTGGGCGCTGACGTGATCAAGGTCGAACGACCTGAAGGCGATCCGACGCGTGGCTACGGCCCGCCCTGGATCGGTGAGGGAGCGTCGAAAACCGCCGTCTACTACCTGTCGGTCAATCGCAACAAGCGCAGCCTGCGCCTGGATCTCCATAGCCCGCGGGGTGTCGACGTGCTGCGCCGGTTGATCGGTCGGTCGGACGTCCTGGTCGAGAACTTCCGCCCTGGTGGAATGGAGCGCCTTGGGCTGGGCGACCGCGAGCTTCTGGAGCTCAACGCGAAGCTCGTCCACCTGTCGATCACGGGCTACGGACCCGACGGACCCGACGCAGCCAAGCCGGGCTTCGACTTCGTCGCCCAGGCGGTGGGCGGGCTGATGTCGGTCACCGGATTTGCGGAGGGCGACGGAGGCCGGCCGACAAAGGTGGGTGTCGCCATCAGCGATGTCGTGACCGGCCTACTTGGCGCCGTCGGCGTGCTTGCCGCGTTGCGTGCCGGCGTCGGCCAGCGCATCGAGGTCTCGCTCCTCGAGTCCACGCTCGCCGCGCTCATCAACCAGGCGCAGAACGCGTTTGCGACGGGCGCGCAGCCGCAGCGGCGGGGCAATGCCCATCCCAACATCGTGCCCTACGAGACGTTCGCCACATCGGACGGTGAGATCGCGGTGGCCGTGGCCACGGAACGGCAGTGGCGGCGGCTGTGCGTCGCGCTGGGCCTCAACGAGCTGATCGACGATCCGCGCTTCGTCGACAACGGCGCGCGCGTCCGGCACCGCGACGAGCTGCGGCCGTTGCTGGCCGCGTCCTTTGGCTCACGCCCTTCAGCAGAGTGGTTGGCCGCGCTCGACGCCGCGCAGATCCCCTGCGGCCCGGTCAACGACGTCCTTGCCGCGTTCGCTCAGCCGCAGGCCGTGGCACGCGAGATGCGCGTCACGGTGGAGCATCCGGTCCTTGGCCCGGTCGAGCAGATCGGGCTGCCCTACACGCTCTCCGCCACACCGGCCTCGATCCGCAGCGCGCCACCGATCCTGGGCGAGCACTCCGAGGCGATCCTCCTGGAGCTGGGCTACGACGCCACTGAGCGCCACGGACTGCGCCGCGATGGCGTCGTCTAAACTAGGCTGCCGGGCCGACATAGCTCAGCGGTAGAGCAGCTGTTTCGTAAACAGCAGGTCCTCGGTT
>CAYYVV010000008.1:0-13865 GCA_964475245.1 uncultured Anaerolineaceae bacterium
TCTCATCCGAGGCGTGTCTTCAGCGAGCGGCTGGCTCACGCTCCGCTGCTCCTCGACGGCGCGATGGGCACCCTCCTCTTCTCGCGCGGCGTGCCCCAGCGCTCGTCGCTCGACGCGCTGGTCGAGACGCATCCCGACCTGATCGGCGCCATCCATCGCGAGTACATCGAGGCCGGCGCGGATGGCATCGAGACGAACTCCTTCGGCGCCAATCGGCTCCGCCTCCAGGCGTTTGGCCTCGCCGATCGGGCGCGTCTGCTCAACCGCAAGGCAGCCCAGCTCGCCCGCGACGCGCGCGATGTCTCCGGCCGGCGTGACGTGCTCGTCTTCGGCAGCATCGGGCCGCTTCAGGCTCCTGTCCACGGACCCGAGCGGCAGGACGAGGCTCAGGTGCGCGAGGCGTTCCGCGAGCAGATCGAAGGCCTGCTCGAGGGTGGCGTCGATGTGCTCCAGTTCGAGACCTTCAGCGATCTGCACGAGCTGCTGCTGGGCGTGGCCGAGGCGCGCGCGCTGAGCGACCTGCCGATCGTGGCCCAGATGACTTTCGGCGAGGACCTGACCGCGATCGACGGCTCCAGCCCGCAGACCGCGGCAACTGCTCTCGCCGCGGCCGGTGTCGACGCGGTCGGCGTCAACTGCGGCGTCGGCCCGCAGATCTGCCTTGACGCGATGGTCCAGATGGGCAGGCCGTCAACCGGCCTTGCCCGGTCGATCCTGCCCAACGCCGGCCTGCCCCAGCGCATGGAGGGGCAGTTCGTGTACGCGGCGCCGCCGGCCTACTTCGGCGCACAGGTTGGCCGCTTCCTCGATGCCGGGGCGCGCATCATCGGCGGCTGCTGCGGGACGACACCCGAGCACATCCGGCACATGCGCGCCGCGCTCAACGGCCTGCTGGGGACATCGTCCGGAACAGCGCGGCGCCCGCACGGCCAGGCGCACGCGCACGAGGAACGCATCGAAGGGCGCATCGAGGGCCCGCGCACGCCGATCACCGAGCGCAGCGCGACAACGCTCAGCGAAGCGCCGCCACCCACCCGGCTGGCGACGATGCTCGCCGCGAAACAATTCGTCGTCAGCGTCGAGATCGACCCGCCGCGCTCGGTACGCATCGAGCGCACGATCGAGGCCGGGCTGCTGCTCAAGGAGGCCGGCGTCGACATCGTCAACGTCAGCGACAGTGCCATGGCCCGAGTGCGCATGGGCGCGCTCGCGGTCGCCTTCGGCATCCAGCACGACCTCGACCTCGAGTGCCTGGTCCATTTCACGACGCGCGATCGCAACCTGATGGCGCTCGAATCGGAGCTCCTCGGCGCCCATGCCCTGGGCGTACGCGACATCCTCGCGCTGACCGGCGATCCGCCGCGCGTGGGCGACTACCCCACGGGCACGGGCATCTGGGACGTCGATTCGATCGGCCTGATCGGCATCCTCGCGCGGCTCAATCGGGGCGAGGACCAGGCCGGCAAGCCGATCGGCGCGCCGGCCGGCTTCACCATCGCGTGCGCGCTCGACCCGACAGCGGACGACCTGGGCCATGAGCTGGAACGCCTGGCGGCCAAGATCGATGCCGGCGCCGACCTGGTCATGACCCAGCCCATCTACGCCCGGGAGCAGTGGGACCGGCTGATGGATGCCGCGGCCGTGCGCTGGCCGAGCGGCCTGCCTCGCCCGGTGCTGCTCGGCATCCTGCCGCTGCACTCGCAGCGCCACGCCGAGTTCCTGCACAACGAGGTGCCCGGGATCACCATCCCCGATGAGGTGCGCGCGGCGATGAGTGGCGCCGGTGATCGCGCGGCCGAGGTGGGCCTGGACATCGCGCACGCCCTGCTGTACGAGATTGCGGGGCAGGTCCAGGGTACGTACATCATGCCCAGCTTTGGCCGCTACGAGCTCGCGGCCGAGCTCGTGCGCCGAATCCGCGCCGACGCGCGCGTAGCAAGTGAGGCGGTTCGAGAGATATGAACGTCACCTGGCGCTTGCGCATCTCCGGCCTGATGGTCGCGGCCTTCGCCGTTCTCCTGGTGCTGCCCGCGATCGTCCTCGCTCAACCGCCGGCCGGCCCGCCCTATCCGCAGCCGGAAACGAACGTCCGCGTCTACGACTACGCCAACATCCTGTCGCCGGCGACGGAGCAGCAGGCCGAACAGATCATCCTGGGCATCCAGAATCGAACCGGCGCCCAGGTCGTCGTCTACACCCAGTACAAGCCCGGCTCGACCGATGACTCGACCGACGCCGACGCGCTGGCGCTGATCAACCAGTGGGGCGTCGGTCGCAAGGGCTTCGACGACGGCCTGGCGATCATGTGGAACACGACGCGCCAGCAGTGCGAAGCCGGCGTCACAGGCAACGGCCACGTGCGCCTCTACGCCGCGCCCGGCTACCAGGCGACGTACCTGTCGAACCAGGAACGGCAGGACATCTTCGACAACGACATGCTGCCCGACCTCCAGCAATGCGACGAGGACGACGCGCTGCTCGCGGCGCTGGCCAAGATCGATGCCGCGGCCACGCCCGAGCATGCCAATCAGCTGGCCACAGCGCGCCTCGTCGATGCCGCGGTCGGGCTCATCGGCGCGCCACTGATCCTGCTCCTGCTCGTCGGCTGGGCGGCCGAGTCGTGGCTGCGCTACGGCAAGGACCCGGTCTACCTCGACGACCCATCGATCCTGATGCCCGCGCCGCCGCCCGACCTGACCGCCGCGTCGGCGGCCGTCGTCTGGGAGGGGCGTGCGACGCGGCGGGCGCTGACCACCGCGATGCTCGACCTTGCCAGTCGCGGCGAGCTGTCGTTCAAGCCAGAAGAGACCGCGTTCGGCCTGCACACCAAGACGGGCATCCAGATGCAGTCACCCGAGACCGACAACCCGCTCGTGGCGCTCAACCGGCGCCGGCCGCTGTCCGACGCCGAGGACTACGCCCTCGATCGACTGCACGACATGGCCCCAGCGCCGAGCGGCTACATCGCGCCCGACGACCTGCTCCTCTTCGGCAAGTACGCCCAGAAGTTCAGCGACCGGCTCGAGGCGCACGTGGCCACCAAGGGTTGGTTCCGCGAGCCGCCGACCAAGGCCATCAACCGCTGGGCCGGCCGTGGCACGCTGGCAATCATCGGCGGCGTAATCACCATCGTCATCGGCTTCAACCTGCCCAGCGGCGGCATCGAGCTGCTCGGCGGCGCGCTCCTCGTGGCCGGCGTGATCATCATCCTGATCGCCCGCGCGATGCCCGCCCGGACGATGGCCGGGGCAATGATCTACGCCATGCTCGCGGCCTACCGCCGGACGCTCCAGAACACGATGGCGCAGGCGCGGTCGATGAACCAGGTCGTCCAGAATGCCGGCCTGTCGTGGATCCAGACGCCCGACCAGGCGACCGTGTGGGGCGTCGCGCTCGGCCTGCAGCAGGATGTCGAGGCGGTCATCGCGCGCAGCGCCGAGGACGCGCGTCAGGGGGTCTCGACCTACAACCCGTGGCTGCCCCTGTGGTACGGCACGGGCTTCGGTTCTGGCGGAGGTCCGGGCGGCGGTCAGTGGGGCGTGGCACCCGGGCTGATGTCAAGCTCGGTCGTTCCGGATTTCGGAGGCATGTTCAATGTCCTCGGATCGATCGGCAACTCGCCCAGCTCGAGCGGCGGTGGCGGAGCCGGCGGCTTTGGCGGTGGTGGAGGTGGCGGCGGCGGCGGAGGCGCCGGCGGCGGCTACTGAGTCATCGGGCCGACGCCGCTAGACTCGCCAGCGATGGGTGCAGTCGAGACGATGGAGCAGTTCTTCGAGCTGCTCAACGGCGGTGACCGCGAGAGCGCGGTCAAGCTGATGGACGACAAGGTCGAGATGCGTGTCCACGTGCTGGGCAACAGCCGGACGCTGCGCGGCATCGACCAGGTCGCAGGGTGGTTCACGCGTGCCGACAAGGGCCTGCGCATGATTCCGGGCGAAGTCCGCGATACCGGACTCAACTACGAGGCTGACCTGCTCGTGCTTCGTCCTGGCGCGCCCTCCCAACACCTCGACGCGACGTTCCGCGTCGAGACCGGCAAGATCACCGCGATCAACCTCGCCCCGCGCTAGCGGAGCCGGCTACGGGCTGGAGGACGCGCCCGGTTGCGGAATGACGATCGTCTGGCCGACCTCGATGTGGTTCGGGTCGGTGATCGTCGGGTTGGCGTCGAGGATCTGCTGGACTGTCACGTGGTACTTGCTGGCAATCTTGGCCAGCGAGTCGTTCGGCTTGATCCTGTACAGGCGCGGACTACCAACCGGCCCGACGCTCGGCGCGACCGTCGGCGCGACCGAAGGCCCAAAGCTCGGCCCTCCGGACGGCGCGACGCTCGGCACGGCGCTGGGCAGGGCACTTGGCTGCGTCGAGGGAAACAGGATCGATGGTCCCGGCGTGCGTGACGGAGTCCCGTGGCTGAGCAGACCGGGCAGGAACAGCACGGCCGCCACGCCGATGGCCAGGATCGCCAGGACGGCGATCGCGGTCAGAACCGTGTCGAAGCGGTTGCCGCCCGGTTCGTCAGGCGCCTCGGCGCCGTAGCGTCCGTCGATCTCCCAGGACGGCACTATCTCGTCGCGCCTGACCGGGCCGGTCGGCCGTGGCTGGGCGGCGGGCGACGGGATCGTGCTGCCGACCGGACGCGGGCTGCGCGAGGCGAGGAATGCGGGCACGGCCGGTGATGCCGCCGCCTGATCGCTGATGTCAGGCTGCGCAGCGGCGTCGGGTGGCACGGCCGCGGGTGGTGGCATCGGCGCCGTCGCGCTCGGGGTCGCGGCCTGGGCATCGAACGCCGCGAGCTGTTGACTCTCTTCTGCCTCCGACTGCCAATCGGTCGTCGCGAACGTCGGCGGCGACACGAAGCCGGGCGTCATGCCCGTCGCGGCCGCCGCGGCGGCGGCTATCTCGGCGCCGGCCGGTGTTACTGACGCGTCCTCGGGCAGATCGGTGAAGACGGGTTCCGGCGCGGGCGCGTCCTCTTCCGCTGCTGCCTCCGGTTCGGCGGCCGTGCGGCCAACCATCTGCGGCCCGCTCGCCGCCGCGGCCGCGCCCGCGCCTTCCGCGGGTCGCGCGGCGGCGCGCACGGCCCAGTCCTGGAAGACGGGGCATGCCGCGAAGTTCGGGGAGAGGCAGTACGCCTCCTGGTGCGCGATCGAGCGCGGCGCCGGCGTCGGTTCGGCGAAACAGCGATGGCGATAGTCGGGCTTGTCCGAGCGTCGATCGCGATCAAGCTCGAGCGCGACAAAAGGACAAGCGCGCGGAGTCTCGAATGGTGTCCCCTGCGCCGCCATCGGCGCGAAGTCTACGCGGCTGCGGGGCTCTCGGAGAGGTCCTCGGCCACTGCGTCGACCGCGGATGCGCCGCCCGTGCCCGGGTCCACGATCATGCCCCCGCCGACCGTGTCGTTGGTCGTCTCGTCGATCAGGATGAAGCTGCCCGTGGCACGGTTGAGGCGGTACTCGTCAACCATCAGCGGCGTGCTCGTGCGCAGGTGGACGCGGCCGATCTCGTTCAGACGGAGCGACACGGCCGTCTCGTCCCGGTGCAGCGTATTGACGTCGATCCGGTAGCGCAGGTCGTCGATGATCGCCCGCCCCGTGCGCGTGGTGTGCTTGATGATGTAGCGCCTGCCCGACTCGAGCGGTCGGTCGGCCATCCAGCACACCATCGCGTCGAAGTCCTGGGTGATGGTCGGCTGGTTGTGCGGCCGCGAGATCATGTCGCCGCGGCTGGTGTCGATGTCGTCCTCGAGCTCGATCGACACGGACATCGGCGGGATGGCCTCCTCGACCTCACCGTCGAAGGTGCTGATGCGCGAGATGCGCGTCTTGTGCCCGGATGGCAGCACGATCACGTCGTCGCCCTTGCGGAACGTGCCCGTGGCGATCTCGCCGGCGTAGCCCCGGTAGTCGTGATACTCGTCGGTCTGCGGCCGGATCACGTACTGGACCGGGAAGCGGTTGTCGATCAGGTTCCGGTCCGACGCGATGTGCACATGCTCGAGGTGGTAGAGCAGCGTCGGGCCGCCGTACCAGCGCATGTTGGCCGAGTGCTCGACGACGTTGTCGCCGTACAGCGCGCTGATCGGGATGAACGTGATGTCGTGCACGTCGAGCTTGGCCGACCAGGCCGCGAACTCGCTCGTGATGCCCTCGAAGACCTCTTCGCTCCAGTCGACCAGGTCCATCTTGTTGATCGCCACGACGAGGTGCGGGATGCCCAGCAGCGCGGCGATGAACGCGTGGCGGCGCGATTGCTCCAGCGAGCCCTGGCGCGCATCGATGAGCACCACGGCCAGGTCCGCTGTCGACGAGCCCGTGACCATGTTGCGCGTGTACTGGATGTGGCCGGGCGTGTCGGCAATGATGAACTTGCGCCGCGGCGTGGCGAAGTAGCGATAGGCGACGTCGATCGTGATGCCCTGCTCGCGCTCGGCGCGCAGGCCGTCCGTCAGCAGCGCCAGGTCAACGGTCGCGTTGCCGCGCCTGCGGGACGTCTGCTCGATCGCCGCGAGCTGGTCCTCGAAGATGCCCTTCGAGTCGTACAGCAGCCGGCCGATCAAGGTGCTCTTGCCGTCGTCGACCGAGCCTGCCGTCGAGAAACGCAGGAGATCCATCTGCCCGGGGGTGCGCATCATCGTGACCATCTAGAAGTACCCCTCGCGCTTGCGATCTTCCATCGCCGTTTCGCTGAATGCGTCATCGGCGCGCGTCGCGCCGCGTTCGGTGATCCGTGCCGCGGCCGTCTCGATGACGATCTCGTCGAGCGTTCGCGCGCTCGACTCGACCGCACCGGTGCAGGTCATGTCGCCCACCGTGCGGTAGCGAACAGTCATCTTGGTGATCGGCTCGTTGTCGCGCGGATGGAGGTGCGGGCCGGTCGCGAGCCACATGCCGTTGCGCTTGAAGACGTCGCGCTCGTGGGCGAAGTAGATCTCGGGCACTTCCAGCCCTTCCTGCTGGATGTACTGCCAGACATCCATCTCGGTCCAGTTGGAGATGGGGAAGACGCGCATGTGCTGGCCCTTGCGGATCCGGCCGTTGTACAGGTTCCACAGCTCCGGCCGCTGGGAGCGTGGCTCCCATTGACCGAACTCGTCGCGGAACGAGAAGATGCGCTCCTTGGCGCGTGCCTTTTCCTCGTCGCGCCGGCCGCCGCCGAAGACCGCGTCGAACTGGAACTCCTGGATCGCGTCGAGCAGCGTCGTCGTCTGCAGCCGGTTGCGCGACGGGTCATGACCAGGCTCTTCCTGGACACGGCCCTTGTCGAGGCTGTCCTGGACGGACGCAACGATCAGCCGCTCGCCCAGCTCTGCCACGCGCCGGTCGCGAAACGCGAGCACCTCCGGGAAGTTGTGGCCGGTGTCGACATGCATGATCGGAAACGGGAACTTCTGCGGACGGAATGCCTTCTCGGCGATGCGCAGCAGGATGATCGAATCCTTGCCGCCGGAGAAGAGCACGACCGGTCGCTCGAACTCCGCAGCGACCTCGCGCATGATGAAGATCGACTCCGATTCGAGCACGGCGAGATGGCTCAATCCGCCGTGAACCGAGCGCTCCGTGGACGTCTGAGGAGGCGTCATCTGACTCCCTGTGCGGCGCAGCCTGCCGCGCTTGATGGTCGAATGACCACTAAAATAATGGGGATTGTCGAATTAGTGGCTTCGACTTAGTATAACGGAACGCCGACTGCGGGCTGGAGGCTGCCTCCCGCGAGTCGCTTCATACGCACGCGGCCGCCTTTGACGGTGATGCACATGACCACGCCCACGCCCGCCGCAACGGACGCTGCCGGCGTCGCCACGCCCAAGGGCGCGGCGGCCCGCGGTCGTTTTGATCGACTCTCGGCCCGGACGGGCTTGTCGCCACGCGCCCTCGTCGCCGGGACGGTGCTGCCGGCTCTCGCGCTGGTCGTCATCCTCGGCACGATCGGCCTCGCGCCGGCCGACCAGCGCACGACGATCTTCTTCGCGTCGATCATCGGCCTTGCGGCCGGCCTGTCGTCGACCGCTGTCGGTGTCTACGGCGGCGTCCTCGTCCCGGGGCTCCTGCTCCTCGGCATCGACGCTCGCTATGTCGCGGCCCTGTCGCTGTTCCTGCAGGTGCTGGTCATACCTGTCGCCGCCGGATCCCACATCCGACTCGGCAACTTCTCGCGCTCGCTCGTCCTGCCACTGCTGATCGGCGGCGTCATCGGCGCGTTCGTTGCGCCCTTCGTTGCCTCGGCAATCCCGAAGGACATGATCGCGCGACTCGTTGCCGGAATGATCATCCTCGTCGGCGCGATCGTGTTCGCCACGCTGCGCTTCAAGGGCCTCGGTACGCTCCGCGCTGAGAACGACACGCCGCGCGCACGCGTCGGCGGGATCGGCCTGCTCGCAGGTTTTGCGTCGGGCATTTCGGGCGCTGGCTGGGGCCCGGTCGGAATGACCCTGCTCATCCTCTCGCGCATCGACCCGCGGCGCGCGATCGGCTCATCGCTGCTCGCGCGAGTGTTCATGGCCGCATCGGCGGTCGTGGGCTACGCCATTGCCGCCAGCGCATTCCAGAACATCGTCCCCAACTGGTGGATCGTCGTCCCCCTGCTGTTCGCCTCGGTGGCGATGATGATCCCGGGCGCGATGCTCCTGTCGCGGCTCGGCCGCGAGCGCGCGACGATCGTGATCACGACGCTGTCTGTCGCGCTCGCCATCCCGACCCTCATCTGGGGCCACTAGAGGGCGCTAGCCGATCGACATCGCCCTGGCCGCCGCCACCAGAACAACGGCTCCGATCAATCCGATGAGCAGACTGCGCCGCGCGGCGGCGACAGCCACGCACAGTCCGACGGCCAGCCACTCGATACCGATGTGGAACGTGCGCTCCGTGCGCGTCGGGTCGACGACGACGGCCAGGTTGACCGCAGCCAGCGTCGCGAGCATGGCCGGCCCGACAAGGCGCAGGTAGTCGCGCGCCACGGGCGGCAGCCTGTGGATGTGCGCCGACAGCAGCGGCAGCGCTCGCCACGGGTAGGTCACGGCCGCCATGAGCAGCGCGAGCGGGATCAGCCCAAAGTCCATCAGATCATCAGTCCGGCGGCGCGACGGTGACTGGCACCGGCATCTCGTCGCCCACCTGGCCCGCCGGTCGGCGGATGGCGGCCATGGCGACCAGCGGACCGCACAGGCCGCCGGCGACGATGCCGATCGCCGGGTCGACGGCAAGCCCGAGCGAGACGCCGATCACGGCCGCGGAGATGGCAGCAACGAGCTCGCGCCGACCCGCGATCAGGCCCACCGCGATGCCGGCCATTGCCGCCGGGAAGATGATGTCGAGGCCGAAGCGGTTCGGATCCGGGATCGCGCCGCCCGCGAGCACGCCGGCCAGCGACGCCACGTTCCAGGGAATGAACATGATCAGCACGGATGCGATCCAGTACGCGCGGCGGTCGCCCCGGCCGATGCGCTGGAAATGGGCGATCGAGAGCGCGAAAGCCTCATCGGTCAGCACATGGGCCATCGCCGCGCGGGTCACGCGCCGCTCGTCCGACAGGTACGGTGCGATCGCCGCTGAATACAGGAAGTGACGCGCGTTGATGAGCCCGGTGAGCAGGACGATGCCCAGCCAGCCGAAGCCACTGGCCAGGTAGCCGACCGCGGCGAACTGGGAAGCGCCGGCGAAGACGAGCAGGCTCATCGCGCTCGCGTCGAGTGGCGTGAGCCCGGCCGCGCGAGCGCTCAACCCGAACACGAAGCCAAAGCCGACGGCCGAGGCAGTCATCCCCAGGCCGTCGATAACGAGCTTCCGGCGCGAGGCGCGCAGCTCCGGGTCCGGGACTGGGGCAACTGGCTGGTCGGTGGCGCGCACCGGCTGGGCGGTCATCGCGTGGATGCTATTGGCCCGTCCGTTTTAACAACTCGTTAACACTGGTTTCACATGGCCGCGCGCCCTTGCCGCCCGAGATCGGCGCTCACTAGACTCGGCCCCGCCGAGGGGCAACCGCGATCGCCGGCGACACAGGCGAAAGGGCTGCGCGGGCAATCGCGTGCAGCGAGGAGCTCAGCGCTTGAGGCGTCTCGTATCGCGAATGCGCGGCCGTCAAAAGCTGGTCCAGGTCGTCACGCTCGTCGTTGGGCTGGGCATCGGCGTGACCAGCGCGGCTGTCGTCTACGGCTCGGCCTCGGGCAATCTCTACTACGCGTGCGTCAGCAGGAGCACTGGGGCGATGCGGCTTGTCGCCGGTCCCAAGGCGTGCAGATCGACCGAGTATTCGATCTCGTGGCAGACGACGCGCGGACCACGCGGGCCAAAGGGCGACATTGGCGCGGATGGTGCGCAAGGCGCGCAGGGACCCGCTGGCAGCAGCGGACCGCAGGGTCCGGCAGGGGGTGCCGGCGGCGCTGGCCTGGCTGGCCCGGCCGGCCCGTTCGGCACGACCGGACCGCAGGGCGCCGACGGGGCGGCGGGTCCCGAGGGCAGCGTGGGTCCGCAGGGGCCCCCGGGAACGGCGGGGCCGGACGGTCCGGACGGGATCCAGGGTCCGGACGGACCTCAGGGCACGGCCGGGCCTGATGGGCCGGACGGCGCCGCTGGTCCGCAGGGATCCAGCGGACCCCCGGGGCCACAGGGCACGACCGGGCCTGATGGGCCTCCGGGGCCGACGGGCCCAGCAGGGCCGCAAGGTACGACAGGTCCTCAGGGGACGCTCGGGCCTGGCGGCGCGCAGGGCGCCCCGGGCTTGCCCGGCCCACGCGGTACTACCGGGCCACAGGGCACGCAGGGCCCATCCGGTCCCGCGGGAACCAGTCTTCTGGGGGCCGCCTGCACGGTCAATGGTCAGCCCGGAACGATCCACTACTCGGTCAATACCAACACAGGCATCGTCACTTTGGTGTGCTCGTGAACCTTTTGTCTCGTTTTGCCCAGCGCGGCCTGTTGTTCCAGCTGATGACGCTTTCGATCGGCATCGCGCTGGGCGTGTCGGCCGTCGCCGCGGTTTTCGCCGCGAACAGCTCTGCCGACACGACCTACTACGCCTGCGTCAACAACTCGACGGGCCTCATCCGGGTCGTGGGCAAGAACCAGTTGTGCAAGCCATCCGAGTACCGGATCGCTTGGAACGTGCGCGGTCCGCGCGGTCCGCAGGGCCCAGCTGGCGATCCGGGAGCGCGAGGCCTGGTAGGTGCGGCAGGACCGAACGGTCCGCAGGGTACGACTGGCCCGCAAGGGCCGCAGGGGCCGCAGGGCACGACCGGGCCGCAGGGTCCGGCAGGCACGACCGGGCCGCAGGGTCCCGATGGAACGACCGGGCCACAGGGTCCGGCAGGACTGCCCGGTCCCGTTGGAACAACCGGGCCGCAGGGTCCCGATGGAACGACCGGGCCACAGGGTCCGGCAGGTACGACGGGACCCCAGGGACCAGCGGGAACGACCGGCCCCCAGGGGCCGCAGGGCGATCCGGGACCGGCGGGCACGACCGGGCCGCAGGGACCGGTGGGCACTACCGGGCCACGCGGGGCGGCGGGCACGACAGGGCCGCAGGGATTTCCAGGTACAAATGGGGCTCAGGGGCCCCAGGGAACGACCGGACCCGTCGGCCCACAGGGTCCGCCAGGACCGCAGGGAACGACCGGGCCATCGAGCCTGACCGGGCTGCTCGGTAGTCCGTGCACGCGCAACGGCTTCCCGGGCACGATCGGCTTCTCAGTCGATCCCTCAACGGGCAACGTGTCGCTCGTGTGCAACTACTCGGGACCGTTGCACACGATCACGGTCAATGCAACCGGCGGACTGCCCGACTACATCATGATCGGCCCGACCCTCAATAGCCTCCAGAGCGTCACAGGCGGTTCCACGTGCTCGCAGCTTGCTTCCTGCTCGGGAAGCTTCCCGGAGGGATCGACGATCTACGCACTGGTTCTCACCAGCGACGACACCTACGGCGGAGCATCACTGAGCTGCCCGGGCGGGACCCTCAACGACTTTGGCAACCTCGTGCCGTGGTACACGTCGTACTGCTCGTACGGCGCGATCACGGCGGACCACACAGCGACGGTGACGATCAACTGACCGAGCGCACGAGATCGCAACGCCCGCGGCCAGCCTTGCGCTCGCGCATCGGGCGCGGCGGGGGCAGAATGGACGCGCAACATCAGACAGAAGGAGTCCCACACATGTTGACCTTCGTGCGGCGCGTGCTTGCGCCGGGTGCCACGGCTCACGCCCACTGCGACATCCCGTGTGGCGTCTATGACCCACAGCAGGCGCGCATCGAAGCCGAGTCCTGCTACAAGATCATCCAGAAGTACAACGACTCGGCGGACGAGCTCTTCCGCACGCGCTGCATCGCCGTCAAGGAGGAGCGCGCCGAGCTGACCAAGCACCACATCGACGTCATGTGGCACGACTACTTCAAGCCCGAGCACGTCGAGAAGTTCCCCGACCTGCACGAGGTGTGCTGGAAGGCGTCGAAGCAGGCGTCGCAGGTCAAGCGCACGACGGACATTGCCGAGGCCCAGAAGCTGCTCGACCTGATCGACAAGATCGACATGATGTGGCGCGAGACGGGCGGCCCGTCAACGACGCGTATGCAGGCGTCCGCCTAGCCCAGCTCACAACGGACCAATGCGCCGCCTCGGGCTGCCGCTCGGGGCGGCGTTGCTGTTTCTGGGGTTTGGCCTGATCTATGGCCGGCGCCTGATGCGCGTCGCCGTCAGCGGCCACTCAATGGAGCCGAGCCTGCGAGACGGCGATTGGCTGGTCGTCGATCGGCGCGCCCGGCTCGGAGTCGGCGACGTGATCGTGGCCACCGATCCGCGTGAGAACAGTCGCGTGATCATCAAACGGGTGGTGGCGTTGGGCACCGACCAAACGCTGCAGCTCGGCTCGGACCACCCCGCACACGCCGGCGAGCAGATCGGCCCGGTCAACCCAAAGGAAGTGTTGGGCCGGGCGTGGCTGCGCTACTGGCCGCCGTCGCGTGTCGGCCTCGTCCGGCCGTCGTCGAGAAGGTGCGCTTGACGAAGATTATTCACCTCGGCATAATGCTCAACCGTGTCCAAACTATTCATGCCGCGTGAAGATCAATGACGACCGCTGTGGCCTCGCCTGGCCTCGTCGAGCAGATCCTCGACCAGCTCGAGCCGCTCATCGCGCGCCAGCGCAAGGCGATCGCTGAACAGGGCTGCTTCCGGACCATCAGCTCGACACAGCGTCACGTGCTCCTGCTGCTCGACAGCGAGGGGCCGATGACCATGAGCCAGATCGCGGAGCAGCTCGACGTGTCGCTGCCGAACGTGACCGGAATCGTCGAGCGCATGGTCGACCATGGGCTCGTCGCCAGAATCCGCTCGGATGACGATCGGCGTATCGTCTCCGTCGCGGCGACAGACGCCGGCAGGCAGACCGTCGAGGAGATCGACCTGGTCCGGCGCAGCCAGCTGGCCGCCGTGATCTGCCGGCTCACCGCCGAGCAGCAGCTGCGGGCGCTGCGCACCTTCACCGATCTGCGTCAGGCAGCTGAAGCGCTGCAAATCGAAGAAGCCCACTTGACTCACGCCCAAGGAGATTCCGTCTGACCATGGAAGCACTGCCGCCCATCACTGAAGCTGCCGAGGGTCTCCCGGTTCCGGGCGCCGACCATGTGATTCACGTTGACCCACGAGCGCGAATGGAGATCCTGTTCGCCATCCTGCTCGGCCTGTTCCTGTCCGCGCTCGACCAGACCATCGTCGGCACGGCCATGCCGCGCATCCTGACCGACCTGTCGGGCATCGAGCTCTACACCTGGGTCGTCACGATCTACCTGCTGACGTCTACGGTCACGGGCCCGATCTACGGCAAGCTGTCCGATCAGTTCGGGCGCAAGCGACTGCTGCTCTTCGGAGT
>CAYYVV010000008.1:13965-78116 GCA_964475245.1 uncultured Anaerolineaceae bacterium
TCGCCGGCGCCGGCATCGGCCCATCGATGGCCGTGTTCACGATCATCATCCAGAACGCCGTGCCCTGGAATCAGCTCGGCGTGGCGACGAGCAACATGACCCTCTTCCGCCAGGTCGGCGGCACGGTCGGCCTTGCACTCGCCGGCACTATCTTCGGCTCCGCGTTCCGGACCCAGATCCCGGTCCAGGTCGGCAGCAATCTGGCAGCGGCCGGCGTGCCGCAGGCGACGATCTCGCAGTTCGCTGGCCAGTTCTCAGCCGCAGGTTCCCAGTTCAACCAGCTCACCGGCGTGGGTGACCTGAACGCGATCATCTCCGCCCAGGTGCCGGCGCAATTCCAGCAGTTCGTGCCGGCCATCGTCAGCGGCATCCACGAGGCGATGTCGCTTGCCATCGCGGACACGATGTGGCTGGGCGTCGGCGCCGCGATCGTGGCCGTCGTGGCAACGCTGTTCATTCACGAGGTCCCGTTGCGCCGCAGCGTCCACGCGTCGAGCATGGCCGCGCGCAAGCCGGCCACGGATTCGCCATCGGGCAACCTTCCGGCCACCGACTAACGGCTAGGGGCGCAGGCCCACCACCTCGCCCAATAGGCGCACCATCTCGAGGTCGCGCGGCAGGAACGTCTGAAGCATCAGGCGCTCTGCGCCCGCGGCCTCGAACTCTGTGATGCGCGCGCGCGCCTCGTCCGGCGTGCCGATGATCCAGCGCGCGCGCCGCTCGGCCAGCCAATCCTCGGCACTGCCGCCTTGTCCGAAAGTGGCCATCAGCGTCGCCACGCGGCGGTTGACCTCGGCCTCATCGCGGCCCACGAGCGCGCCGGTCATTGCCGAGCGCGTGACCGTCGCGAGATCGCGACCCGCGGCCAGGCACGCCGCGCGCAGCCGGTCGTAGCCCCTGGCAACCTCGGCGGGCGACTCCGAGCTGATGTTGAGCTCGTCCGCGTAGCGCGCGACGAGGGCGACGAGGCGCGGCCCGCCGTGTCCGCCCAGGATCAGGTTCGGGTGACGCCGGCCGGCGCGCGCCACCGGCCGTGGCGCGAAATGCGCGTCCTCGACCTGCCAGAAGCGACCGGAATAGCTCCAGCCGGCAGGCTCGGACCACAGCCCGTGGATGATCGCCAGCTGCTCCTCGAGCATGTCGAAACGCTCATGCACGTCCGGAAACGGCAGGCCGTGCTGCGCGTGTTCGACGTCGTTCCAACCGGCGCCAAGGCCGAGCTCGACCCGGCCTCCGCTCATCTCGTCCACGGTCATTACGACCTTGGCCAGGTTGCCCGGCGAGCGGAAGGTCACCGGCGACACGAGCGTGCCAAGGCCAATTCGCGTCGTCTCGCGCGCCAGTCCGGCGAGCGTCGTCCATGCATCGGTCGTCGGCTGTCCGGCCGCGCCGGGGAAGCTGGCGTAGTGGTCGGATCGGAAGTAGCTCTCGAAGCCGGCTTCCTCCGCTGTCCGTGCGAGGGCCAGGATGTCCGTGTAGGCGAGCCCTTGCTGGGGCTCGCTCATCAACGCGAATCGCATCGCGCAATGGTCACATGCCGGGCGTGCCCCGGCTAGAGCGACGGCGTGCCATGTGGCCGCTCACAGGGTCGTTGTACGTTGCCGAGACGCTGCCTCGCCACGGTCAAGTTCCCGATGCCGTGGCTACCATCTCTCGATGGCCGTGAAAGTCATGGAGATTCCCGTTGGCCTGCAGGCCGTCGGAACGCGAGAGGCGCCCTTCGAGCCGCTCGCCACGCTCGACGAGCTGCCTATGGGCACGATGCTCCGCGTCACGCGCGGCGACCTTGATCTGCTCGTGATGCACACCGCAAACGGGCTGTGCGCGATCGATGACCGCTGCCCGCACATGTCGGCGCCACTCTCGCTTGGCACCCTCGACGAGTGCCTGGTCTCGTGTCCATTGCATCGTGGTCAGTTCGACCTGGCCACGGGCGCTGTTGTCCAATTCCCCACTACCGGTGGACTCGACGCCGATGGCACCCCACATGCACCCTGGACGCCGACCGATTCTCCGTCGAAGCCCGAACCGACGGACCTGAAGGCGCGCGCTCGCGCCCTGACCCGGATCCGGCGCATTCGCTACTACCCGGTCCGCCTCAGCGGTGGCCGGATCGAGGTCGCGCTTCCACGCTGAAGGCACTGCCAGGCAGTTGAGCAGGCGAACGGCTGGTGCGAGCAGGTAGACTGCTCGAAGCTGGCTTTCAGCTCAGAGGTGCCGTGAAATGCGCCGGAAGCCTGCCCGGAGTGCCCCAAATTGGATTTGCGCACGAAGCGAACGATTCGCAGTGCAATCGAGATACGCGCGCCGATCGACACGGTCTGGCGCGTGTTGACTGACTTCGGCGGGTATCCGGAGTGGAATCCGCATATCCGGCGCGTTATCGGCACGGCAAAAGTGGGGGCAAGATTGGCCATACATTCCCAGCCGCCGGGCGGCCGAGGCGTGGTGATGCGTCCCCGGGTAACCACGTGGTCGCCGCCACGCGAGCTGCGCTGGCGGGCGACGTTCCTGAACAAGCGCCTGTTCAGTGGCGAGCACGGTTTCAAGCTCGAGCCGAAGGGCGCTGACAGGGTCCGTTTCGTACAGGACGAGACGTTCAGCGGCCTGCTCGTGCCGCTCTATTCGCGCCTGCGCCTGGCACGCACGCGACGCGGCTTCGACCAGGTGAACGAGGCTCTGCGCGATCGCGCAGAGAACGGAGCCGGCGCGGCGTGACGAGCCCGACGCTAGCCGGCCTGTCTGACCGCGCTGCGCCGCTCGTTTTTCGACCACTTGTCGTGCCGGGGCACGAAGCGCGTCCGACTGCCGTCGTTGGCGTAGCCGTCGGCAACCATCACGTCGAAGGCGTGGACCATGTCCTCCATGAGCGAGTAGCGCCCGGCTCGGTAGGCGCGCGATCGCGTGCCCGCCTGCTGTCGCTCGCAGACGGCCCAGTCCTGGCGGTTGGTCAGGTCCCAGAAGTCGACCGCGTCGCTGGCGTCGAAGTCCGGTCGCGCCATGGTCGAGGGCTCGAAGAGCCATTCGCACACGACGCGCGATCGCTCGGCGTCGAGCGGCCAGACCTGGTGGGTCATGACGTAGTCCGGGTGCAGGCTGAGCAGCAGGTTCGGCCAGACCACGAGGTAGTAGACGCGGCGCGCGTTTTCGGCGCCAATACCCGCGAGGGCCGGGCGGCCGTGGGCGTGGCCATCCACGGACATCGTGTCGGCATCGTCGACGAGCTCCATCCAGCCGCCCGCCCACGGCCCCTCCGACTCGAGGTTCCAGCCGCGATCGTAGGGCGACAGCCGGTTGAGCTGGGGATGGACGCCGGGGCAGTGATAGCACTCGGAGTAGTTCTCGCCGATGACCTTCCAGTTGGCGCCAACGTCGTACCGGATCCGCTGGGCGCGGCGCAGGCCGGCGATCGGATAGGCGCCAACCGCGGCGGGCAGGTCGGCCAGGTAGCCCGACAGCGAGCCGGCGTCCGGATCAAGGCAGATGAAGACAAATCCCGCCCAGGTGTCCAGCGCCACGGGCACGAGGCCGTTGTCGATGCCCTCGAAGTCGACCAGCCGCTCGGTATGCGGCGCACGTTGGAGCGAGCCGTCGAGGTCGTAGGTCCAGGCGTGGTACGGACACTGGAAGCGGACAACGCGACCACAGACGCCATCCGTGCTCGGGTCGAGGATCGTCGAGCCGCGATGGCGGCACACGTTGTTGAAGGCACGCAGCGAGCCCGACCGGTCGCGCACGACGATGACGCTTTCGTCGCCGACGCTGGCGAGGATGTAGCTGCCGGTCTCGGCGACGTCCTCCTCGCGCGCGACGCACAGCCACGAGCGCGCGAACCAATTGCGCTGTTCGAAGTCGAAGATCGACGGGTCGTGGAAGACACGCGGCGGCAACAGCTGCGCGCTGTCGACCGGCCGCCGCGTCGCCTCCAGCTCGTCATTGCTCAGCGGCCCATCCATGCGCACGAGGTTACGTCAGCGGCCCGTGCCAAGTCACCCGCACCCAACCGCTGTGCCTCGCGGGGTGACCGATGGTCCCGATCCGACGGGGTCCATCGGTCGATAGGCGTGGTCGAGGCCCGTGCCTAACGTGAAAAGCATGCCAAACCCGCGTCCCAGCGCGTGGGCACTGACTGGTGTCCTGCTCGCCACACTATTTGCCGTCTCCTCCTCGCCCGTTGCCGCCGGCGAGGTCCCGCAACAGCCCCAGACAGCCGATCCGGCTGCCGTGTGCGGGACGACGGTGACCAATACCGATGGCACGAAGCAGTTCACGGCGGGCATGTTCCCGACTCGTTGGACAGATGACCTGCGCCCGCCACAGACAATTCGCGTGCTGCGCTCCAAGGGCCCGAACAAGGGCCACGTCGAGACCGTCAACTTTTGGGACTACGTCGCCGTGGTCATGCGCGCCGAGTACTCGACGGGCGCCAACAAGCCGCCCCTGTGGATGCAGGTCGGCGCTATCACCGTCAAGGAATATGGCTGGTACAAGGCCATGTCGTGGGGCGGCGGCCGCGTCGTCAAGTCGACGACCGATCCGGTCAGCGGCGTGATCACGACGACAGCGGAGTGCTACGACGTCAAGGACACGACCGCCGATCAGATCTACAAGCCACAGCAAACGGGCCCTGACGGCACCGTCTACACGGGCAACGTGCCGACGCTTCCCATCTACCGGGCTATGGCCCAGACCTGGCAGATCACGATGCGCAAGTGGGACTCGTCGAAGGACGTATCGCACATGTTTCTGACCGGTTATCGCTCGGGCAAGAACGTTGCCTGTGGCAAGGACTCAACCGGCTTCAAGATCTACCAGAAGAGCGTGTACGACTGCGTCGTCAAGAACCTGACCCTCGAAGAGACGCTGCGCAAGTACTTCGAGCCAATGCTGCTCGTCAATGCCCGCGAGCACGATCTGCTCAGCGACGACTCGTGGTGGGGCGACCTCCCCGTTCTGTCGGCGAGTGGCGCAAACACCGCCTGGACCGTGTACCCCGGCGCACCAAACGGATTCGGGACGCCTGTTACCGGGACCTTCAGCATGCCGTTCGCCTCGATCCTGGGCTACAGCAGCGGCAACGTCGATCTGCCTGATGCGAATACCTCGGCGAGCGACAAGAAGATGCTGGCCGACATGGTGATGGTCACCAATGGTGCCGTTGAGGTGGCACGCGCCACGGGCAGCGGCTTTGCCTCGCTGGCCGAGACCGACTTCACCGGCGGCGCAAACAAGGTCGTCTTTGGCGACTTCGATGGCGATCTGATGATGGACGTCGGCCTCATTCGCAGCAACGGCGACGGCACGTCGTCGCTGTGGGTCATGACCGCCAAGGGTGATGACACGTTCAATAATCCGGTCCAGGTCTGGACCGGCGCAGACCTGACGCCGACATCTGTCTTTGTCGCCGCGGGCGACGTCAATGGCGACGGCAAGGCCGACCTGGTCGTTCGTGACGCGAGCGGCAATCTCGATACCGCCGACTCCACGGCGAGCTGCTCGAGCATGGCCTCTGTCGGCGCATGCCCGGGCGCGTCCGTTGGCTCGTTCGCCCTTGGCACTCTCAACCTGGCCCTTGCCGATCCGGGTGGCCTCGCGAATGCGAAGCTCGTTGTCGGCGACTACGACCGCGACGGACGCGCTGACGTCATCGCCTTCGTGGGCGGCTCGACGAGCACCGTTTACGGCATGCGCGCCAAGACAGACGGATCCGGCACGTTCACCGACAAGACCGTGCTGTGGTCTTCCAGCAGGGGCGATTACACCAACGCCCAGCCGGTTGCGATGGATGTCGACGCCGACGGTCTGGTCGACGTGGCCCTCGTCCAGTCAGGGAATATGCAGTGGCTGCGCACGATCGAGCGCAGCTCCACGCCGGCTCAGATGGTGCTCGCCTCGCAGTTCCCGCACGAAGGTGCGGACACTACTCCTCCCACCGTGCCGACCGGGCTGACGGCGACATCGACGGCCGGACGGACGGTCACCCTGAGCTGGAACGCCAGCACCGACGACAGCGGCGGAACCGTGTCATATCGCGTGTACCGAAATAACAAGGCGATCGGCACGATGCAAACCAGCCTGACGTACGTGGATCATCCCGGCAAGGCCGGCACCTGGTATTCGTACGTGGTGCGCGCCTACGACGGCGCCGACAATCGGAGCGACCCGTCGAACAAGGTGTCGGTCAAGGCGATCAGCTGAGTTGCCAACCCGCGTCAGAGCGCGGGAAGCAACGACTTCCAGGCCTTCTCGTCCAACCCGATGACAACGTCGTTACCGGCGCGGACGAGCGGCAACCTGACCAGTCGCTGGTCGGCGAGCATCCGATCGAATAGCTCGTCCTCGTCAAGACGCATATAGGCCATGCCGGCGTCTCGGTAAGCGCGCGAAGTCTCGTCAAGTACCGCCATTGCGCCGTGCTTCGATGTAAATTTTCGTAGTTCGGTTGGCGCTAACGGCTTGACTGAAAGGTCAACAAAGCTGATCGGTATGCGGCGCTCGCTGAAGAACCGCAGCGCCCTATGTGTATCGCGCGAATCGCGCCGGCCAAATACCTGGATCTGGCCGGCGCCCTGTTGCGCCGTCTGGCTCAGGCGCTCGCCGTGCTCTTGCGCCGGCCACGGCGCGAGCGCCGCTCGGGCGTCGCCAGGCCGATCAGCCAGCCCTTCTCCGACTTGCGGACTACGATGTCGCGGCCCGCGTCCTCAGCCGCCTTCATCAGACGCTGGCGCACCGTGAGCGCCTTCTCATCGGGTTCGAGGCGAACCTCGAAGACCGTGCCCTGATCTTCTATCTTGGAGATCATTTGCGTGAATTGACGCTGCTGCGCGATACGTGCCTGAGCCTTTGGGGTGAGCTCGTGCGAGCGCGGTGCAGCCTTCGGCTTGTCGAGCATCGCCACGTCAACCTGACGAATCTTGGCCATCTGCTATCTCCCAACCGCTATCCGGTTATCTGATTCTGGATTCCCAGAAATTGAAAGCCCCGGGCATGGCCATGGGAATCATTGTATCTGCGTAGTTGAGGAGTGCGAGCGTGAAGATCGGAGTCATCGTTCCGCAAGGCTGGACGGGCGAGTACAAGGGCTGGAACGCGACTGACGCGTGGTCGCGAACGCGCGACGTGGCATGGCAGGCGGAGGCGCTCGGATTCGAGTCGATCTGGTTGTTCGACCACTTCCACACCGTCCCGCGGCCGACCCTGGAAATCACATTCGAAGCATTCACTTCGCTGGCCGCACTGGCAGCTGAAACGCGCCGCGTCCGTCTCGGACACGTCGTGCTGTGTGCGGCTTATCGCAATCCGGCCCTGACGACCAAGATGATCTGCACGCTCGACGCGATCAGTGGCGGGCGCGTGGAGCTCGGTCTTGGCGCCGGCTGGAAGCGTGACGAGTGGCGCGCGTACGGCTACGGCTTTCCGGACGCGCCCGAGCGGCTGGCGATCCTGAAGGATCAGCTCGAGATTGCGCGCGCGATGATGACCGACGACCGCGCCACTTACGCCGGCGAGCAGCGCAGCATTGACAGCGCGATTAACAAGCCGGCGCCAGTTCAGCAGCCGCGCATCCCGATCATGGTCGGAGGCAACGGACCGAACGTGACGTGGCGCCTGGCGGCCAGGTACGCCGACGAGCTGAACGTGGACGGCATGACGCCCGACGAGCTTCGCCAGGCACTGCCGACGATCAGGTCGCGCTGCGAGGAGATCAGCCGGGACCCGGCCTCGCTCACGGTTTCGGCGCACGTCTGGTGGGAACAGCTCGAAGCCCAGACCGGCGCTCAGCGCGCCGACATGGTCGCGGCCTATCGCGAGCTCGGCATCTCGCGCATCATCGGCCTCATCCGCAGTTCGACGGACAGCGATGAGGCTCTTGCCAGTTGGGCTGAAGACGCGCGCGCCGGCGGTGCACAGCTCGATGATTCGGTGGCCCTGGGCTCCTAGATCGAGACGACTGCCCCGGAACCCGACCAGCGCGCCGTCTCGAGTGCTGCCTCGACCGATCTGAACAACGCGTCGGCCTGGTCGCCGTCGTGCAACAGGGCGCAGCCGGCGGAGATTGACACCACGACCGGCTCACCGCGCGCGTTGGCAATGTTGAGCTCGCGCACCTGGCGCCGAATCTGTGCCGCAGCTTCAGAGGCGGTATCGCCTGTCGCACCGTTGAGCACCACGAGGAATGAGTCGCTGCCGACGCGGGCGATGACATCGCTGGCCCGGAAACGCTGGCGGAGCAAGGTCGCGACAGCGCGCAGCACCTGATCGCCGACCTGCCGGCCCTGGCGCTCATTGATGACCGCGAAGCTGTCGATGTCGAACATGATCATGGCCAGCGGCGGCCGCTGCTCCGGCGACGTTCGGCGCCGCCAGGCAGTCGTCTGCGCCAGCACGGCATCGAGATAGGCGCGGTTGTACAAGCCAGTCAGCTGGTCGCGCAGCGCGCCTTCCTCCAACTCGTTGCGCGCGAGCGAGCCTGCGACGCTCAGCGTCGCGAGCGCGACTATCTGCTCGAGCATGCGCAGGTCGGCGGCGTCGAAACGAGCCCCATCGGCACGCCCGACTGTCACGCTGGTGATCACTCGACCGGTCTGCAGCCCGACGGCGGCGGCCATCGATTGCGCCACCGACTTGCCCTCCAGGCGCCGTGACAGCCCCGACATGCTCGTCGGATCTGCCGCCGCGACGACGAGTCGGCGGTCCCGAATCGCCTGTCCGCTGATGCCTACCCCGGGCAGGACTTCGATGCCCACGGCCGTGCCTCCGCCGCCGTGCATGGCGCGCACGAAATGGCGCCCGGACGGAGGGTCGAGAACAGTCAGCACTGCCAAGTTAGCGGCCATCAGGTGGCTCGCGCCGTCCACGATCGCGCTCGGAAGCTTGTCCAGCGTCTCGTTGGCCAGCCGGCCGGCGAACTCCGCGATCTGGTCGTTGCGGCGCGCGGCGGCGTCAGTGGCGCGCCGCCTGACGTCGCTGCGTCGCTCGATCAGGAGCGCAATCCAACCCGCGACGACGCTTGCGGCCAGGCTGACGCCGACGCGCGCCCAGCCGGCCGGCACGGCGGCCTCGCTCGGCTGGGAGTAGTAGAGGATCACGTACAGGCCGCCGACGACGCCCGCGATGGCACCGCCGCTTAGGCCGCCGAGCACGGTCGCGGCGAGCACCGCGACGGGCAGCAGGAGCGCAGGATCGAGCGCCGCCGGGCGGCCGGCAAGCTCGATGACGACGACGATCGCAGCGACGATGAACAGCCCCGACCAACGCAGGAAGGGCAGCGCAGACGGGGGCACGATCCGTCTGCGCTGCTTTTGTGTGGGTCCCGAAATGGATGCGAGGCTGTGCGCTGTCACTTCTGTGGACGATCGCAGCAGATGCGTCCCGGTGATACGGACCGTTCGTCCTACCACCGACCTAGACTCGGTGCGTGGAATCCCTCGCGCGCCAGCCTGCCGAGCCCGCCACTGACGACGAGCTGACACGCGTCGTCCCCCTCGCGCATGGGTCAGACCCGGCACAGACGATGAGAGCGCTGTGGCTTGGGCCGGGCGATCCGCAGACGCGCTTCGAGCCAGGCGCGATCAGCCGCGCATCGTGGTTCGCGGCAGGCCCGGCCACGCTGCGTATCGAGCTCGCCGCTGGTCGCGTCGTTGCCCGAGCGTGGGGACCGGGCGCCGCCGACGCGTTGGAGACCGTGCCCGCGCTGATCGGCGAGCGCGACGATCCCACAGCGCTCATCGCCCGCCATGAGATCGTGGCCCAGACGGTGCGCCGGCTGCCCGGCCTGAGGTTGACCAGTGGAGCGGCGCTGTTCGAGGCACTGCTCGTTTCGATCCTGGGCCAAAAGATCACCTCGCTCGAGCAGCGCCGCTCGTTCGCAGCCATCGTCCGCCGGCTCGGGACGCGTGCGCCAGGGCCGCTCGGGCTGATGCTGCCGCCGCCGCCCGAGGCGCTGGTGCGCACGCCGTACTGGATCTTTCACCCACTGGGCATCGAGCGTCGTCGGGCCGACACGATCCGGGCGGCGGCGGCCGCGGCGGCGAGTCTGGAGCGCATCGCCACCCTTTCGACGGCACAGCGCATCAGCACGCTGAGCTCGCTGCCCGGCATCGGACCATGGACAGCGGCCGAGGCGATCAGGTTGTCATTCGGCGATCCTGACGCAGTCAGCGTCGGTGACTACCACCTGCCCACTCTCGTCTGCCGCGCGCTGGCCGGCGAGGAGAGCGGCACTGACGAGCGGATGCTCGAGCTGCTCGCGCCGTACACCGGACAGCGCGCGCGAGTTGTCCTGCTGATCGAGAACGCAGGTCTGCGCCTGGAGCGCCACGGGCCGCGCATGGCGCCGCGTTCGATCGCCTCGATGTAGAACCGGTGCCTCTCGGCTCTTGGCACTCAGGTCGGTAATGCAACAATCCGCGGGTGTCCGGTCGCGATCGAAACAAGCAGGGGCTCATCTACGGTCCCGTGCGCCCGTCGGGGCCGCCCGACCGAGGGCGAATCGTCGGCAACATGCTCGGCCTGCTCGTGGTCGTGATCACCGCTGGGGTGCTCGTGTCGGCCATCTACATCCTGCTGACCCAGGCGCCACCGCCGGCGCCGATCGCCACCGCCGCGCCCACGGGGTCGCCAGCGGTCGTTGCATCCCTCGTCGCGGGCGCGAGCGCGAGCGCGCTGCCCACGCCCTCCATCGTCGCCGCGGAGACGATTTCGCCGACGCTACCGACCATCACGCTGCCACCTTCGATCGCACCCAGCGCCACGCCGGCTACGCCGGCGCCGACCGTGTCCGTGCCGCCCGTCGAGCACGGGCCGGGCTTCATCACCTTCGGCACGACGGCGGACTCGTCGTACCGAGTGACCGATCCCAAGACGACGTTCGGGCTCGATGAGCCGATGGTCTGGAGCGCTTACCTGCTCCAGCCGGCGAACGCGGCGGATCTCCAGGTCATGCTCTACGTGCAGGACCCGACACAGGCCAGCGGCCAGCGCCTGGTGAGCACGGATGCGGTGACTCCCAACGTCCAGGACGTGCGCATCTTCTTCCATCGTGCCCGGCCGTCGATCGGCTCGACCTTCGGCAGCGGCCTGTATACGGTCCAGTACGTGCGCAGTGGCCAGGTCCTGGCCCAGGGCTCGTTCCTGGTCCAGTAACAGGCGGGTATGCTCACCGTGGCCCAGTGAGCGCATCCGACACACGATCTCCTGTTCGCCGCCCGAGGCCGGCATGGCTCGCAGCATGCCTGGTCGTGCTGGCGCTCGCCGTCGTCGGCTGCGACGCCTCGAGCGCCTCGCCCGGACCATCCACGTCGCTCGTGCCGCTCGACTTCTCACCCCTGCCCAGCGTTGCTCTGCCATCCGTCGTGCCGACCAAGACACCTCCTGGACCAACCATCCTGCCCAGCTGGCCGGTCGGCTGGGACCTCTCGTTCTGCACGGCGTTCGGCGACCTGACCGTCGACCACCAGCTGGTCATCGACATCGAACGCGCGATCGCCGACAACAGCCCGGGTGACGCACAGGGACTGACCAGCCAGCTCGTCCAGACATCGTCGATCACGACGTCGGAGCTGACCAAGCTCAAGGACTGGGCGCCGGCGGCGACCGTACAGGCCAGCCTCCTGTCGCTGATCGGTCTTGACAGCCAGGTTGGCGCGGCCTACCAGAGCTACTTCAAGGATTCGGTCAAGTCTGCCCTGAAGCAGGCGCGCCAGCTGCGCAACCAGGTCAGCAAGCAGGTCGGGCCGATCAACACCCAGCTTGGGCAGCTCAGCGCACTGGGCCTCAGCTGCACGGGCCAGGGACTCAAGCTCGAGACGTTCTGAGCATGGCCGGAGGCACAGCCGGGACGCCGACCTTCCTGTTCACCGATATCGAGGGTTCGACGCGCCTGCTCCAGCACTTCGGCGACCAGTACTCCGCGCTGCTTGAGACACATCGCGCGCTCATCGCTGCTGCCGTCAATCGAGCCGGCGGGCGCGTGGTCGGTACCGAGGGCGACTCGTTCTTCTGCTCCTTTCCCACGGCTGCGGGCGGCGTCTCAGCGGCGGCGGACGCGCAGCGCGCCCTCGAGGCCCATGACTGGCCGGAGGACGGACGGATCAGGGTGCGCATGGGCGTGCACACCGGCGAGGCGGTCGAGTCGAAGGGCGACTACGTGGGCCTGGCTGTCCACCAGGCGGCACGGATCATGGCCGCCGCGCACGGCGGCCAGGTCCTGGTGTCGGAGGCCACGCGGCGCCTGGTTCCGAACCTGCCCGAAGGAACGGAGCTGCGCGACCTCGGCGAGAAAAGGCTGAAGGACCTGGCCGCGCCCGAGCGGCTCTACGAGCTCGTCATAGACGGACTGCAGGACCGGTTTCCGGCGCTGCGCACGCTCGACGCGCGAGCCAACAACCTGCCTGTCCAACTGACGAGCTTCGTCGGCCGAGCCGAGCTCGCGGCGGCACGTGACGCGTTCGCGGAGACACGCCTGCTGACGCTGACCGGCCCGGGCGGAACCGGCAAGACACGACTGGCGCTCCAGCTCGCGGCCGAGATGAGTGATGCGTTCGCCGACGGTGTCTTCTTCGTCGGTCTCGATTCGATCGTCGACGTCGACCTCGTTCCGCCGGCGATCGCGTCCGCGCTGGGAATCACGGCCGGTGGCGCCAAGGGCCCACTCGAGGCCGTGATCGATTACCTCGCCGACAAGCAGATGCTGCTGCTGCTCGACAACTTCGAGCAGGTCGTCGAGGCTGCGCCCGACGTCAGCCGGCTGCTGCACGAGGCGCCCAGGATCAAGCTGCTGGTCACGACACGCGTCGTGCTGCGCGTGTACGGCGAGCGTGAGTTCCCGGTGCCGCCGCTTGGCCTTCCACCAGCCGAGTCGAGCGAGCTGACGGCCGAGGAGGCGCTGGGCTACGAGGCAATCGAGCTGTTCGTCGACCGCGCTCGCGCCGTCCACCCAGCCTTCGCGCTGAGCGACGAAAGCGCCCCGCTGGTGGTCGACATATGCCGCCGGCTGGACGGCCTGCCGCTGGCCATCGAGCTCGCGGCGGCGCGCACGCGCGCCCTGCCACTGGCAGCAATCCGTGCCCGGCTCGATCAGCAGTTGTCGTTCTTGACCGGCGGCGCGCGCGATCTGCCCGGCCGCCAGCAGACGCTGCGTGGCGCAATCGAGTGGAGCTACGACCTGCTCGATGTGGCCGATCGGCGCCTTTTCCAACGCTTCTCCGTCCACTCGGGCGGCGCGTTCCTGACGCAGGCCGACGCGGTCTGCGGCCCGGCGTCGGAGCTCGGCGAGGACGTCCTGGACGGCTTGTCGTCTCTGTCGGACAAGAGCCTCGTCAAGCCCGACCTGGCGATGGCCGAGGACCCGCGCTTTTCGATGCTGGTATCGATCCGCGATTACGCACACGAGCAACTGGCGGCCTCGGATGAGCTCGACAGCCTCGCCCGAAGACACGCCCTGGTGTACCTGGAGTTCGCCGAGCGAGAAGCACCGGGCCTGACGGGCCCCGAGGCGCGCGAAGTCACGGGCCGCTTCGAGCTCGACCACGACAACATCCGTGCGGCCCTTGACTGGGCTGTGGCGCACAACGAAGCCGAGATCGCGCTCCGCCTGATCGTCGCGACGTGGCGCTTCTGGCAGCGCAGCGGACACTTGATCGAGGCGCGCCGCCGTGTGGATGCCGTCATCGCGCTGCCGGGTGTGGCGGATCAGAGCGACGATTTGCAGGCGCGCGCCTTCGGCGCGGCCGGCAGCATCACCTACTGGCAGGCGGATCCGCATGCGACCTATGGCTATTACTTGCGCGCACTTGCCGCGGCCGAGAAGTCAGGTGACAAGCAGCTGATCGCCGAAGCCCTGTACAACCACGGCTTTGCGCCTGCGGACGCTGACAAGCTGAGCGACGCGCTGTACACGAAAGGCATGCCCTTCTGGGAGCGCAGCCTGGCTATGTACAACGAGATCGGCGACGCGCGCGGCATTGCCAACGCTGCGTGGGGCCTGTCCCAGGCTGAGGCCGCCATCGGCAACGAGGACCGGGCGATTGTGGTCGGAGAGCAGGCGCTGGCAGGCTACCGAGAGCTTGATGATTCGTTCGGCATCGGCTGGGCGCTGTACGTACTGGCGGCATTGCACGTCAGGGGCGGCCGTGATGAACAGGCTGAGGTCCTGTTGCGCGAATCGTTGACGATCTTCCTGGACGCCAACGACAAGACGGGCATCCTGTTGAACCTCGCGGCATTCATGAACATCGCCCACACGCGCGGCCAGAAACTGCGCCAGCTGCGCCTGGGTGGCGTGGTGCGGAAACTGCGCGAGTCGACCGGAACCGGGCTGCTTGACACTCCGATTGACGTGGTCCAGTTCGTGATGCCATCCGAGCCGACGACGGCCGACGAGAAGCGCGAGTTTGAGGCTGGGGCGCGAATGACGGCAGAAGAGGCCGCTTTCTACGCTCTCAGCGACGCCGATGCAGATACCGATAAGGACGAGGTGAGCGGGAGCTAAGCGTGCGCTAAGCGTCCCTGGCGATCATCCCGCCATGGGACGCAGAGCCGCGCGGGCGAGCACCGCAAACGAAGCCGCCGAGGAGCCGCTCATCGTCGGACCGACGCGCGCTGAGGTCCGCGCCGCGATCTCGGCACTGCCAGATGAGCTCGAATGGGACGATATGCGCCCGCGTCTGCGGCCGATGTTCGTGCGCCGCCGGCCGATGCCGCCGGGCACGGAACGGCCGCTCGCGTTCAAGGTCGAGCCCGGCCTGACCGTAACCCTCGGCGTGGATATCGGACCGGCGTTCGTCTATGTCGGCCAGAAGCTTCTCGAGGCCTGGCCGGTTGACGCGGACGAGGCACTGGCGGTCGCGATGGGCAACCTGCGGGCGAGCGTCGCGGCGGAGCGTTTCGTCGAGCTCGAGTACGGAACGGTCGGCGACGTGCCGTTGTGGTGTTACCAATCGCACGGCGGTCTGGCGTCGGGGTTGCTGCTCGTGTCCGATGAGCTGGCGCTGCGCTACGGCGACGAGCCGCGCCTGTTGATCGCGCCGATGCGCAACCTGCTCGTCGCTGCGCCGTTCGATGCGGATCGAGGGCTCCTCGAGTGGCTGCGCGACGAGATCTCGTTCGAGGATCCGAACGGGTTGGACTTGCCGCTGTTCGCCCTGCTCGACGGTCGCCTGACGATCGACAGGCGCCAGAACGGCCGCCGCAACTTCGTCCACTGACGCCGCGCGTCAGCTACGAGTGCGTCGCGCGTCCTCGCCGGGGATGCCGGCCGCGGTGAGCGCTGCGGCGAGGCCGTCGAGATCGGCGACCGTGACATACAGCCGGGGAATATTGAAGATGCCGCGGCGCTCGCGCTGCTTGAAGTCGATCCGGAGCCCGCCCAGGTGATTGCCGGCAAACGAGATATCGCCATCGATGATGCCGCGCCGGACACCGATCGCCTTGACCCAGATCCACGGTCCCTCGATCCGCCAGCGCGCCATGTTCGCCAGCGGCACGCGCAGGTGGTAGAAGCCGAAATGGGCGTCGAGAGCGTCGGCCGAGAGATCGACGTAGGCGTTCCGCTCGCGCACGCCGAAGAGCAGCAGCAGGGGCCGCGAGCGCGTACCGATGCGAAACGGGAAGCGCTGGATCATCGGGCAATCCGGGCACCGGCGCCGCGCATCACCTGCTCGACCTCGGCGAGAGTGGCCATCGAGGTGTCCCCCGGCGTCGTCATCGCCAGAGCGCCATGCGCGGCGCCGTACTCGACCGCCGCCTGTGGGCCGCGGCCGGTCAGGAAGCCGTAGATCAGGCCCGACGCAAATGAGTCGCCGCTGCCGACGCGGTCGAGGACGTCGACGTCCTCGCGCCGGACTGCTTCGTAGAGCTTGCCGTCCGCCCAGCACACTGCGCCCCAATCGTTGCGCGACGCCGTCCTGGCATTGCGCAGCGTCGTGGCCACGACCTTCAGGTTCGGGTACGTCTCGACGAGGCGCTCGATCATCCGGCCGAAGTTGGCCGGATCGAGCGCTGACAGGTTCTCGTCCAGGCCTTCAACCTCGACGCCGAGGGCTGCCCCGAAGTCCTCCTCGTTGCCGAGCAGCACGTCGACGTTCGCCACGAGGCGGCTGTTGACCGCGGCCGCCCGCTCCCGGCCGCCGTTGCCGTTCCAGAGTGAGGGGCGGTAATTCAGGTCGTACGAGATCACGGTTCCATGGCGGCGGGCGGCCGCCATGGCGGCCAGCACCACGTCCGGCGTGCTCGGCGAAAGCGCGGCGTAGATGCCGCCGGTGTGGAACCAGCGCGCGCCGCGCGTGCCGAAGACGGCGTCCCAGTCGACATCGTCCGGCTTCATCTGCGACGCGGCACTGTTGGCGCGGTCGGAAACGCCGAGGCCCGCGCGCAGGCCGAAGCCGCGCTCGGTGAAGTTCAGGCCGTTGCGCACCGTCCGGCCGATGCCGTCATATGGCACCCAGCGGACGAGCGACTGGTCGACGCCGCCCTGGCGGATGAGGTCCTCGATCAGCCGGCCGACGGCGTTGTCGGCAAAGGCCGTGGCAATGGCGCTGCGCATGCCGAAGCAGCGCGCGAGGCCGCGCGCGACGTTGTACTCGCCACCGCCCTCCCACGCGCGAAACTCGCGCGCTGTCGCGATGCGCCCCTCGCCCGGATCGAGGCGGAGCATCACCTCGCCCAGCGCGACGAGGTCCCACGCGCACGAATCGGTCGTGCGCAGCTCGAGCCCGCTCATCGGTCGCTCAGAGCTTGCGCTGCGACTCGTTCGACTCGTCGAATTGGCGATGCATCATCGCCAGCGACGGGTCGGGGCCCTTGAAGCCGATCAGGTATTCGAGGCGGATCGGCGCGAAGCACTCGTAGAAGACGACGTCCTCGTCGGACACCTGGCGAAAGGCGTGGACCTGGTTCGAGGCGATGACGAGCAGGCTGCCCGGTCCGACCTCGCGCTCCTCGTCGCCGACCTTGGCCCACAACCGGCCCGACTCGACGAGCATGATCTGCTCGGCCTCGTGCGAGTGCTCGGGGATGATCACGCCCTCGCGATAGACGATGCGGGTCATCATCACCTTCTCGCCTGACACGGTCTGGCGGAAGACGCCCTTGACGTACTCGACGGTCGGGAACTCGTCCCATGTCGTGATCTGGCCCATCAGCTGGCACCTCCGGCAGCGGCCTTGTCGCGCAGGCCATCGAGGATCTTCTCAGGTGTCACCGGGAGGGCGTCGACGCGCACGCCACAGGCGTGATAGATCGCGTTGACGATCGCCGGGATGGGCGAGTTGGCGGTCATCTCGCCGACGCCCTTGACGCCGTACGGACCGTTAGCCGAGGGCACCTCGAGGACGACCGCCTCGATCTTCGGCAGCTCCGCCGGCCCGGGCATCAGGTACTCGGCGAAATCCTTGGGTGAGTGCTCGCGCGCCGGGTAATAGGGCTCAGTCGTCTCGTACAGCGCATGCGACATGCCCATCCAGGCACCGCCGACGATCTGGCCGTGGACGAGCGCCGGGTTGACCTGCCGGCCGACCTCGTAGGCGCTGCGGATGCTGAGCACGCTCACGACGCCGGTCTCGGTGTCGACCTCAACCTCGGCGATGGTGCACGCGTGGGCCTCGGTCGAATCGGGGTCCATGGCGCCCGTCTCCGGGTCCACCGGGCTCTTTGGTTTCATCCACGCACCACGGCCGGCGATGGTGCGTCCGTACTGGAACTGGGCGCGCGAGGCAAGGTCGGCGATGCTCTTGGCGCTGCTCGGGACGCCCTTGACCATGACCTGGCCGTGGCCGTCCGTGACGAGGTCATCGACCGAGCACTCGAGCTCTTCCGCGGCGAGCTCCAGCACGGACCGGCGCGCCTCGAGCGCGGCAGCAATGACCGCGTTGCCGACGCGGTGCGTCGCCCGACTGGCGAAAGTGCCCATGTCGTGCGGTCCGGTGTCCGTGTCAGCAGTGTCAACGACGATCTGGTCGTAGTCGACGCCGAGCGTCTCGGCCGCGATCTGGGCAATGACCGTCTTGAGGCCCTGGCCAAGGTCCGTGGCGGACAGCACGACGTTGAACGAGCCACTCGTCGTGGCATGGACGAGCGCCTGCGACGGGTCACCGCCCAGGTTCATTCCCGTCGGATAGTTGACGGCGGCGAAGCCCGTACCCCTCAGCTTGGCCATGGCTAACGCCCTCCCTCAGTCGAGCGTGGTGCCGACGTCATGCGTTTGAGCTCGGGCGCCAGCTCGTGCCCGACCAGCTCCGCCGCGGCCTGCATCGTCTCGATCAGCGTCGCGTCCTCGACCACCTTGCGGTGCGGTTTGATGTCGCCGTTGTGGTAGGCGTTGATGAAGTGCAGCGTCCACGGGTCGATGCCCAGCTTCTCGGCGATCTTGTCCATCTGGACCTCGAGCGCGAATGACGCCATCGTGATGCCGAAGCCGCGCATCGCCGACGAGGGCGTGCGGTTGGTGTAAACGCAGTAGGCGTCGACGTAAACGTTGGGGATGAAATACGGACCTGCCGCGTTGGCAGCGAACTTGGTTATCGAGTACGGAGTCTGGCGGCTGTATGCGCCGCAATCGAAGAGGTTGACGACCTTGCGCGCGACGATACGTCCGTCGGCCATCACACCGTCCTTGATGCGGATCGTCTCCGAGGCACGGGTGGAGCTGACCTGCATCTCTTCCTGGCGGGTGAAAACGTAGCGCACCGGGCGGCCGGTCTTCATCGCCGCGAGCGTGGCCAGCGGCTCGACGATCACGTCGACCTTGCCGCCGAAGCCGCCACCGACCATGCCGCCGATGAAGTGGAGCTGGTTGCCGGGGACCTGGAGGATGATCGAGGTGTTGTCGAGGCTGAAGTAGAGCGCCTGAGTGTTCGTGTACACCGTGTAGCGGCCGTTTTCCGCCGGCACGGCGATGCAACCGGTCGTCTCGACGGGCGCCTGCTCGATTGGACTTGTCCGGTATTCGCCCTCGACGATGTAGTCGGCCTTGGCGAAGGCAGCGTCCACGTCGCCGAAGCGCACGCGGCGGCAGTTGTGGCCCTCATACATGAACGTGTTGTTGCCCCAGTGGGTGACGACCGGAGCTCCGGGCGCGAGCGCGTCGTCCATGTCCAGCACCGCCGGCAGTTCCTCAAGATCGAGGCGCACCTTGGCCACGGCGTCAATCGCTGCAGCCTCGGTCTCGGCGGCGATGGCGATGATCGGCTCGCCCTTGTAGCGGACGCGCTCGCCGACCGGCGTCAGCAGGAACTCCTCCTCGGGCTCGACGCCGATCAGGCCGAGGATCGTGTAGACGTTGTGCGGCACGTCCGCGGCACTCAGCGCGCGGACGAAGCCGGGCACCTTCTCCGCCTCAGAAAGGTCGACGCCGCGCAGGCGCGCGTGATGTACGGGCGAGCGGACGATCTTGAGGTGGAGCATGCCCGGGAACGTCCGGTCGAAGGTGTAGATGTCGCGGCCGGTGACGTGGCCGAGGCCGTCGCTGCGCGCGACGGATTGGCCGACGACGCTCAGCGTCTCCTCGCTCATCGAGTGGCCTCCTGTCCGGCGCTGGCGGCAGCTGCGATGGCGTCGATGATCGGCTGGTAGCCCGTGCAGCGACAGATGTTGCCCGCGAGCGCGTCGACGATCTCGTCGCGCGTCGGGCTGGGATTATGCTCGAGGAGAGCCTTCGCGATCATCTCCATGCCCGGCGTGCAATAGCCGCACTGGTAGCCGTTGTTGTCCAGGAATGCGCGCTGGATCGGATCGAGGTGATCCGGCGTGCTCAGTGCCTCGACCGTGGTGATCTTGCGCCCGGCAACGTCTTCGACCGGGAGCAGGCACGACATCATCGGCTCGCCGTCGACGAGCACAGTGCAGCTGCCACAGCCACCCTGGCGGCAGCCCTCCTTGACCGACGTCATCCCGAGCTGGTTGCGGAGCACCGACTGGAGGGTCGTCAGCGGTGCGGCGATGATCTCGACCGCGCGCCCCGAGACCTCGAGGTTGACGATGACCGAGGCCACGCTACGCCTCCCTTCCCTGCGTTGAGGCGCTGGCGTCGAGCTGGGTCAAAGCCCGCGCGACGAAAAGCCTGACCATCTGTCGGCGGTACGCGTCCGTGGCGACCGCATCGGTGAACGGCTCGCACTCCGCGGCCGCGGCGTCAGCCGCGGCCGCGATCACGGACGCCGACAGCGGCTGCCCGTCGACCGCGGCCTCCGCGTTGCTCGCGCGGATCGCGTGCGGACCGGCGGCGCCGAGAGCGATCCGCGCGCCGCGGACAATGCCGTTGTCGAGGTTCGCGGTGACGGCCACGGTCACCACGGCCGGCGTGTTGTCACGCTTGCGGCCGAACTTGATGAAGCTCGTCGCGGCGCTCGTGACAGGGACGCTGATCGAGGTCAGCAGCTCGTCCGGGGCCACGACCGTGGTCATGAAGCCGGTCCAGAAGTCGTCGAGCGCGACCTCGCGCGTGCCGCTCCGGCCGGTGATCGTGGCAGTGGCGCCGAGGGCGAGCAGAGCCGCGGCGATGTCGCCGGCCGGTGGCGGCGCGAACAGGTTGCCGCCAACCGTGGCCATGTTGCGCACCGACCAGCTCGCGGTCCGCAGCGCCGCCGCGCGCAGCATCGGCACGTCGGTCTGCTCGACGAGGCGCGTGATCGGCAGCGTCGCGCCGAGGATCACCTCGTCGCCCCGTCGGGTGTACGTGTCGAGTCCCGCACGGCGCAGGCCCATGACCTCTGCCGGCAACGAGATGCCCTCGTTGATGAGCGGCATGGCGATCGTGCCGCCGGCGATGACCAGGAGGTCGGCGCCGTGCGCGGCGAGGATGTCGAGTGCCTCCGACACGGACCCCGGCCGGTAGTAGTTGGCGATGGTCACGCGGAAACCTCCGTCTGGAGACGAGCATCGAGTGCCTTGAGTCCCTGGCCGATGAGCGTCTCGGCAAATCGTTCGGCGAAGCGCGAGTCCAGCCGCGCCAGCGGACCCTGGATCACCGCATTGCCCTGGTAATCAATCCTGGTGGCGGCGCGCTCCTCGTCGAGGACAAAGGTGGCGTGCCCGCTGATCGAGCCCATCTGTCCCTCGAGGCGTCCATCGAGGGACGAGCGCTCTGGCGCCACTACATCAACCATGCGGACGCTGGTCCGGTACGTGCCGACGGCGCCGGGCAGCCGAAGCGAGACCGTGCCCTCGTAGTCACCACTGGCGCCAAGATGCACGTCGCGACAGCCCGGGATCACTGCCATCAGCGTCTCCGGATCGCAGATCGCGGCGAAGACACGTTCGCGCGGAGCGTGAAACAAGTACGTGCCGTGGACGTTCACGGTCGCCCCGCCTTCGCCAGCGCGCGCTCTACCTGGTCGAGATGGGCGGCCATGGCGTCGACGGCCGCGACCGAGTCGTGCGCGCTGATCGCGGCCAGGATTCGACCGTGGTCGCGCAGCACCCGCTGGCGGAATTGCCGTTCGGCGCCCGAGCGCTCGCGGCTCGCCCTGCCCAGGGTGTCGATGATTCTCATGAACTGGGCAAGGAGAAAGTTGTCGGCCGCTTCGCAGATGACATCGTGGAACTCGATGTCGAGTGAGCTGAAACGATCTGCGTCGTCGACTGCTACGCGCAGCTCCTTGACGATGGCCGACAGCCGCGCGAGCTGGGTGGCGCTTATGCGCTGCGCCGCGAGACGGACGTTGCCCAGCTCAACGACGCGGCGCGTCTCGAGCACCTGGGCCAGGGCGACGCTGTCCTTGGAGAAGACGAAGTCGAGATGCGACACGAGCTGCTGCGGCTCGAGCGCCGTGACGAAGGTGCCCGCTCCCTGGCGGATATCGACGACCTTCATGATCGACAGGGCGCGCAGGGCCTCGCGCAGCACGGGCCGGCTGACGTGCATCGTCGCGGCGAGCTCGCGCTCTGCCGGAAGTCGGTCGCCTGCGCGCAGCGACTTGGCCCTGATCAGGTCGAGCAGGCGGCTGGCGATCTCCTCGGGCAGCGTGCTGCGATCCACGACCGCAAAGCGCGGCCAGGGCGTCTGTTGCGTCGCGTGTTGCGCGTCGGCGGTACTGACAGTCAGCTCCAGTCCTCCTCGCGGCCGGGCTCGGCCGCCGCTCGCGATGCTAGCGTCGGTCTGATAAAGTCGTCAACTGGTCAGACCAATTTTGGACGCGCGCAGAGACGATCGAGGAGCGACCGGATGATCGAACGTCACGTGAGCTACGAGGTCCCAATGGCCAAGTCGGCCGATTTCGAGCGCTTCTTCGTCGAGCGCTACCGGCCGCCGGTGCTCGATATGCCCGGCCTGCAGGAGTGCAGCCTGTTGCGCGAGTCGGACGATCCGACGCGTTACCAGATGGTCTTCCGCTGGGACACGGCCGAAGATGCCACCGCGTGGCGCACGAGCGCGGTTCACCAGGCGCTCCAGCCCGACCTGAACGCGCTTCACTCGGGCATGCACATCGTCGCCTACACGAAGGTCGATTGAGGCACAGTCATGGCTGACGAGCGCTTCCTGGTGACCGGCGGCACAGGCTGTATCGGCGCCTGGGTCGTGCGCAACCTGGTGCGCCAGGGAGTGCCGGTCACGATTGTTTCGGCGCACGGCCGGCTCGATCGCCTGGAGCTGCTCCTGTCGCCTGAGGAGGTGGCGGCGCTCGATGTGGTCGCTGCCGACATCACCGACCTGGCCGCGATCGAGCCGGCCGCTCGCGGGCGCCGGCTGACACACATCATTCACCTTGCCGCGCTCCAGCTTCCGTTCTGTGCCGCTGATCCCGTCGCCGGCGCCCGCGTCAACGTCCAGGGCACGGCGACGATGTTCGAGCTCGCTCGCCGGCTGGAGATCGGCCGCGTCGTTTACGCCAGCAGCGCCGCGGTGTACGGGCCCAAGACGCGCTACTCGCAACAGATGCTGCCTGCCGACGCGGAGCTCGCGCCGACCTCACACTACGGCGTGTTCAAGGTCGCCAACGAGCAGGACGCACGTGTGTGGTGGGAGTCGAACGGCATTGCCAGCATCGGCTTGCGGCCGCACTCGGTCTACGGCCCGGGTCGCGACCAGGGCGCGACATCGAAGCCGACCCTGGCCATGATCGCGGCCGCGGCCGGAAGGCCGTTCCGCATCGACTACAGCGGCGACTACCAGTTCCAGTTCGCTGATGACGTTGCGCGAACCTTCATTGCCGCGGCGCGCTCTGAGCTGGCAGGCGCAAACGTGTTCAGCCTGCCGGGGCCGGTAACGTCGGTCGCCGACGTGGTCGGCGCGATCGAGCAGGCGGAGCCCGCCGCCGCGGGCCGGATCACGGTCGACGACCGTGTTCTGGCGCTGCCCGCAGGCTTCGACGGTGCGCCGCTCGAGTCGGCGCTCGGCACGCAGCCGCTGACGCCGCTCGCTGACGGCGTGCGCCAGACGATCGAGGCATACCGAACCGCGCTCGGTGAGGGACACCTGGGCGACGACTACATGGCGCGCGTGCTCGGAGTGTGACCCTGGACACGACACAGATCCTGCTCGTGGTAGTGCCCCTGGCACTGATCGAGCTTGGTCTGCTCGTGCTCGCCGTCGTCGACCTGCTGCCCCAGGAGCGCCACGTTCGTGGTGGCAACAAGGCGCTCTGGGCGCTCGTGATCGTCTTCATCAACATCGTCGGGCCGCTGCTCTACTTCTTCGTCGGCCGCGACGAGAACGCTGGCGGCGAGCAACCCGAGCCGATTGCGCCGCCCGTCGGCTCCGTCGCCAACCTCGTCGCCGGTTGGCCGCGCCTGGCACAAGAGGCCGGGTCGGCCATCGAGACCCATGGCCTGTCGAAGCGTTATGGCTCGGTCCTCGCCCTCGAGGGGCTCGACCTCGCCGTGCCCAGCGGCAGCGTGTTCGGCTTCCTTGGCCCGAACGGCGCGGGCAAGACGACCACTCTCCGTCTGCTGACAGGTCTGGCGCGCGCCAGTGCCGGATCGGCGTCCGTGGCCGGCGTCAAGATCGACAGCGCCGACGGGCAGCTCGCAACCAAGATCGGCTACCTCGACCAGGATCCGCGCTTCTACGGCTGGATGACCGGGCGCGAGCTGCTCGAGCTTGTCGGGCGCCTGAACGGACTGCGCGGCTACGAGCTCAGTCAGCGCGTAGGCGACATCCTCGATCTCGTTGGCCTGAGCGATGCCGGCCGGCGCAGGATCGGCGGCTACTCGGGTGGCATGCGCCAGCGGCTGGGCATCGGCCAGGCGCTCGTCAACCAGCCCAGCGTGCTCTTCCTCGATGAGCCGGTCAGCTCGCTCGACCCGGAGGGCAGGCGCGACATCCTGGCCCTGATCGACGGCCTGCGCGGGTCGGTGACCGTGTTCATGTGCACGCACATCCTGAGCGACGTCGAGCGCGTGTGCGACCGCGTCGCGATCCTCAACGTCGGCCATCTCGTCGCCGAAGGCCCGATCGACGAGCTGCTCGATCGCTACGCCCAGCCGGTGTACGAGATCGAGCCCGAGCCACACCAGATCGACGCAGTGCAGCGACTGGCCGCGGTAATCAAGCCGCTGCCGTGGGTGAGCGAGGTCAGCCTGACGCCCGACATGGCGCGCGTGTTCGTGAGCGACCCGAAGGAGGCGGCCAGCGCGCTCCTGCCGCTCGTCGCCACAACCGGCATCGCCGTTGCGCGCTTCGAGCGCGGACGGCCGTCGCTCGAGGACGTCTTCATGCGTCTCGTCGCTCGTCCGGGACTTCAAGTCGTGCCGACGACCGAGATCCCGGTCACGGGCCTCGACGGGCGAGGCCGACGATGAGCGGCTTTCGCGTCCTCCTGGGCAAGGAGCTGCGCGAGCAGGTGCGCACCTACCGCATGCCGGTTGCGGCCATCGTGTTCCTGCTGTTCGGCATCTCGTCGCCCGTCCTGGCGCGCTACACCAAGGAATTGCTCGACCTGCTCGGCACGCAGGCGACGTCAGGGATACAGATCGTGCTGCCCCAGCCGACCGCTGCCGATGCGATCGGGCAGCTGCTCAAGAACCTGGGATCGTTCGGCATCCTGATGGCGATCCTGCTCGCGATGGGCGCGGTCGCGACCGAAAAGGAACGGGGCACGGCGGCGTTGATCCTGACCAAGCCTGCATCGCGCCTGGCGTTCCTGCTCGCCAAGCTGGTCGCAATCGCGGTCACGCTGGGCGTATCGGTCGCCGTAGCTCTCGTATTCGGCTGGATCTACACCGTCACGCTGTTCGACAACGCCGCGCTGAACGTGGCGGGATACGTCGCCATGGCCGCATTCCTGTGGCTGACGCTGCTGGCCTACGCTGCGCTGACGCTGCTCGGCAGCACGCTGACCAGCTCCACGGCCGGCGGTGCCGGGTTCGGCTTCGTCGCGCTCATCGTCACTGGCCTGGTCGCCGCGCTGCCCACGATCGGCCCGTTCATGCCCACCTCCCTGAACGGACCTGGCGCCGACCTCGCGCTGGGCCTGCCCGTTCAGCTGGAGCTGTGGCAGCCGCTGCTCGGCACTCTCCTGTTCATCTTCGTGCCGTTCGCGCTGGCCTGGCTCAGCTTCCGCCGCCAGGAGCTCTAGGCCGTCGCCGCCGCGCGCGCCTGAGTCAGTGACTCGCCACTAGCCGCATAGCGCGCGGCGACCACCTCGGCCAGGATGGCCAGCGCCGTCTCGGCCGGAGCCCGTCCGCCGAGATCGAGGCCGATCGGGCCGTGGATGCGCGCCAGGTCCTCGTCCGGCACGCCCGCCGCACGCAGGTGCTCGCGCCGCTCGCCCTGCGTGCGGCGCGAGCCGATGGCGCCCACGTAGCGGCAGCCTCGTCGCAGCGCCTCTGTCAGCGCTGGGATGTCGAACTTGACGTCATGCGTTAGGACCACGACCGCGTCATCCGGACCAAGGGCGATCTTCTCGGCCACCTCGTCCGGCCAGCCGATCACGAGCTCGTCGGCGTCCGGGAAGCGTTCCCGGCTCGCGAACGCGGCCCTGCCGTCGCTGACGACCGTCCAGAAGCCCAGCTCGTGAGCCAGCGCCACCAGCGGCCGGGCGATCTCGACCGCACCCACGATCAGCAACCGGGGCGGCACGGGGAAGGCTTCGAAGAAGTATTCCCTGCCCGTGACCTCCAGCGTGCGTGAGGTTCCACGCAACAGGGCATCGCGTGCCTCGGCAGCCAGCGCGTCGTCCGTGGCGGCGATGCCGGTCGTGCCGTCAAGGCCAGTCGACGCCTGGAAGATCAGGCGCGCCGCGGGCGGCGCGCCGTCGTCCGTTGCAGGCAGCGGCGTGATGATGACCGTGCCGCCCGGTCCCGCGGCCGCTGTTGCGACCTCGTCGGGCACGAGTGGCTCGACGAGCACGTCGAGCGCTCCGCCACAGGCGAGCCCGACGCCCCAGGCGACGTCGTCAGTGATGCCGTAATGAACGATCTTCGACAGGCCGCTCAGGCGCGCACGCTCGATCTCCTGGGCCGTCGCGCTCTCGACGCAGCCGCCCGATACAGAGCCCGCGATGCGGCCGTCTGCCGTGTACAGCAGGTTCGAGCCGGGCAGGCGCGGCGCGGAACCATACGTGCGCAGGACCACGGCACGGCCCACGGCAACGCCGTCGCGCTGCCAGTCTTCGAGCGTCGAGAGGAGCTCCTTCATGCCGAAACGCTAGCGAGTAGCTCGCCAAGACGCTCCAGAGAGCCAAGCGAGCCTGCCGGCACGAAATGGTCGATGAACGGATACGCGGCGGCCATGCCCGCGGTCAGCGGCCGGTAGCCGGGCGCCGAGGCGAGCGGATTGAGCCAGACGAGCCGATGACAGCTGCGCCGCAGCTTTTCCGTCTCGACACGCACGAGCTCCGGGTCGCCCAGGTCCCAGCCGTCGGAAACGACGATCACGATGCTCGACGAGCGCAGGACGCGCCGCGCCCAACGGCTGTTGAACTCGTGCAGCGCGGCGCCGATGCGCGTGCCGCCACCCCAATCGGAGACGGAGGCTGCGACCTGAGCGAGAGCGGCGTCGCGATCACTGGTTCGGAGCTGGCGCGTGACGCGGCTGAGGTGCGTGCCAAAGACGAACGCCTCGGTGCGCGTCGTGCGATTTGCGGCGGTGAGCGCCTGCACAAAGCGCATCAAGAGCCGCGAGTGGCGCTCCATCGAGCCGCTTATGTCGCACAGCACGACCAGCCGGCGCGGCTCCTCGACGCGGCGGCGCCACAACCACTGGACAGGATCACCGCCGCTGGCCAGGTTGCGCCGGAACATCTGCCGCGCCGCCAGGCGCGGTCCATGGGCGTGCAGCCGGTAGCGCCGGCTGAGGCGCCGCTCGAGCCGGGGCGCGAGCTGATCGATCAGCCGCTCGGCGTCGCGCAGCTCCTCGTCAGTCATCCGCTCGAACGATCGGTTGCGCAGCACCTCCCAGGCGCTGTAGGCCTCGCTGGTCGGCTCGAGCTGCTCCTGCTCGTTGCCGGCTTCGGGCTCTGCGAGTTCGGCCGCGTTCGCGCCACCCAGGAGCGGTGCGTCGGGGTCCGCGCCCAGCTTGGGTGGCTGTGGTTGCTCGACCTCGGCCAGCTCGGGCGCCCGCCAGAAAGAATCGAAGATCGCGTCGTAGATCGGGATCTCCTCGTGGCCGTGGACGAAGACCGCCAAGCCCGCGCTGTGGACCTCGTCGCGGTCACCGACGTCGATCACGGTCAGCGCCCGGCAGAACTGCGTCGTCGCGCCCGGACCGGCGCCGATGCCAGCGTCGTGCAGGGCGCGTCCGAAGCTGACTGCGCGCGCGATGAGGGTCACGTCTCTGCCGTGGCCGTGGCCTCGGCGACCAGCTGCTCCACCCGCTCGCCGCGAACGAGGCGGATGTCCTCCTCGTACTTGAGCACGACCCCGAGCGTCTCGTCGACCATGTCCGCCTCGAGCGACTGCGCGCCGAGAGCCATCAAAGCCGCGGCCCAATCGAGCGTCTCGGCCACGCCGGGCACCTTGGTCAGGGTCGCCGACCGGAGCGCGTGGACGAAGGCGACGACCTGGCGCGCGAGCTGGGCCGGTGCATCGGGCAGGCGCGCCAGGACGATGGCCAGCTCCTTCTCGGCGCTGGGGTAATCGATCCAGTGATACAGGCAGCGCCGCTTGAGAGCGTCGTGCACTTCGCGCGTCCGGTTCGACGTCAGGATCACGGTTGGCGGCACGGCCGCACGGATCGTGCCGATCTCGGGCACGGTCACCTGCCAGTCGGACAGGATCTCGAGCAGGTACGCCTCGAACTCCTCGTCGGCGCGGTCTATCTCGTCGATCAGCAGCACGGGTGCGCGACCGTCCGGCGCCTCCAGCGCCTGGAGCAGCGGCCGACGGATCAGGTACTCCTCGCTGAAGATGCCCTGCGCCGTCGCGCGGTCTGCCTCGCCGCGCGCTTCGAGCATCCGGATGCCCAGCATCTGGCGCGGGTAGTTCCACTCGTAGACGGCCGTGTTGACGTCGAGGCCCTCGTAGCACTGGAGCCGGATCAGGTTCGTGCCGAGCGACGCCGCGAGGACCTTGGCGAGCTCAGTCTTGCCGACCCCCGCCTCGCCCTCGACCAGCAGCGGGCGCTCGAGCTCGAGGGCCAGGAAGACTGCCGTCGCGAGCGACCGATCGGTGACGTAGTCACGCTCCAGGAAGTCGCGCTGGATGCCTTCGATGCTCCGATCAGCCATTTCGCGCCCGATGCTACCTGTCGGTCGCCTTCAGGCCATGCGTCGAGCGTGAAAGGCGACGTTTGGCACGCGCATCCCGACGCAGCCAACCGCGACCGTCGCGCACAGAGAGGGAGGCGACTGTTGGACTGGCTGCTCCTGCTGGCACTCTGGCTGCACACGATCGCGCTGGTCATCGCGGTCGGCTATTACGGCGTCCTTGGCCGGATCATCGTCCCTGCCCTGACGCGTTCGCTGCACGGCAGCGACCTGGCCGAGTCTTTGGCCGCCATCGAGCGTCGTGCGCTGCCGCTGGTCCTGCTGGCAGTGGTCCTGTTCGTGATCACGGGCTCGTACCTGCTCGTCGTCAACCCCGATTACACAGGCCTTGGCCACTTCTTCGACACGAGCTGGGCGACGCTCATGCTCGTCAAGCACGGCGTCGTGATCGTTCTCGTCTGTGTTGGCGTGGTGATCGACTGGGTCGCGCGCGGCCTGCCCCTGACCCGCGACGATGCCGAGCTCGCGCGCGACGTCCGTCGCCTGCACCTGAGCGCCGAGTTTGCCACCGCGCTCGGTGTCCTGGCGATCCTGCTGACCGCCGCTGCCCAGGTCAGCGCCTAGGTCGGGTCTGGGCGCTCTAGCGCAGCGTCAGGCTCTGTTCGCGTAACGGCTCGGCGACCTCGCGAATCATCTCCGGCAAGCTGTCGGGGGCGACGGCGCCCGGAATGCCCAGGATCACGTGGCGTGCTCCGGCGCGCAGCAATTGGGACGCCGTGTCGAGAGCTGCGCGCCGGTCGGCGGCCGTGGATCCGCAATCGACCTGGCCGGCGAAGGTGAACGTGCCCGGGTCGCGGCCGGCCGCCTCGAGCGCATGCAGGATCAAATCGCGCTGGGCAATGAAGTAGGCAACGTCGCCGGCCCTGTTGCCCGGCAGTGGCCAGCCGCTGCCATATCGGGCGATGAGCTCGATGCCGCGCCGGCGTTGGCCTCCAAGCCAGAGGGGCGGGCCCGTGGGTGTGCTCGGCGGCGGCTCGTTGGTCGCCCGGTCCAGCGGAAAGATCGGGTCGTCGAGCGTGACGCCGGGCGACGTCCGTGCTTCTTCCGAGAACAGCGCCGTGATCACGCGCAGGGCAGACTCGTATCGGTCGAAGCGCTGGGGCGGCGCCGGCAGGTCGATCCCGAACGCCTCGTGCTCGCCAACGTGCCAGCCGGCTCCGAGACCCAGGATGAAGCGGCCGCCGGTGACGATGTCGAGCAAGGTCGCTTCCTTGGCCAGCAGCGCTGGGTGGCGAAAGGTGTTGGCCGCCACGGCGATGCCGATCCACTTCCCGGACACGCGGTGGGCGAGCGCGGCTGCGGTCGTGAAGGCCTCGAAGGCCGGACCGCCGCGCTCGCGGCTCGCGTCGGCCAGATGGTCGCTCAGCCAGCCTGCACTGAAAACGTGGTGCTCGCCGGCGATGGCCCAGGTCGCGTCGAGCCGCTGCCAGGTGAGCCCGGCACTGCCCGTGGCGGAGATGCGAAAGCCGACCGCTCCCAGCCGCAGCTCGTCAGACACGTCCGCGATCGTACCCCGCGGCTGTCCCTCGTCTACCAGACGACGTCCACGCCGGGATGCACGAACGAGCGGAGCGAGTCGTCCTTGGTTACGAGTTTCCAGCCGTTTTCGATGGCCGTGGCATAGATCAGCCGGTCGGCCGGATCGCCCGGAAAGGTCTGCGGAAAGCCGGCCGCCGTGGCGGCGATCTGGGGCGTGATGGGTGCGCTCCGAACCATCCGCGAAAGCCGCTCCAGCCAGCTCACGACCGGCACCGAAACGGAGATCCGGCCGCGTGTCGCGAGAAGGGCGAGCTCGAGCCACGACACATCGGCAACGACGAGCTCGTCGGCCGCGGCGATGAGCTCCGAGGCCTGTTGGCTGACGCGCTCGGGCTCAGCCGACCACCAGTGCAGGACGTGCGTATCGAGGAGTACCGAGCTCAAGTCTGTTCCCACTCGACGCCGGTCGAGAAGAGATCGAGGTCATCAGCCGCCGTCGCCGCGATGGAGGCGAGGCTCCCGCGCAGCGCACTCGATCCGGCTGCGGGAACCAACCGCGCGACGGTCCGTCCGTGGCGTGTTATCTCGATCTCTTCGCCGCTCGAGACCCGATCCAGGAGAGCCAGAAGGCGCGCCTTGGCATCGGTCGCGGTCGTTCTCGTAGCCATATGGTCATAATAATGGTCATATTGTCCCGTCGCAACGTCGTCGTCGATCAGGACGACTCGACCTGTCGGATCAATGCTGGAGCCCGTCAGCGCCATACCAGCTCGTGCGACCAGAACCTCAAGTGGCGGCAACGCACAGCGGAGGAGATCGGGCCGTTCTGTGAGCAGGGCCGTCAGGAGATCGTCGACGGGAACCGGAGCTTTGCCATCCCAGGAATCACGGACGAAAGAGCGAACAAACGCCGCGGCCTCATCTGCGTGCCGCGACTGAATTGCGTCACGGCGAACTCCCGTGAGCTCGAGCGATCCGCCGCGGACGCACAGGCCGAGATAGTCCTCGTCGCCCACGGCGTCGAGCCAGCCGGGTGACGACGCGAGGACCTGGCCCCACCGACGCCCATCCAGGAAGTTGATGGTCTGCTCGCCTTCGGCGAGCAACGCCGAGTCTGTATCCAGCATCGCGTACGAGTCGACGCCATCAGTTCGGTCATACGGCAGATCGAAGACCGACTGGAGGTAGCTGGTGAACACGGATGACCCGCCGGGGGTGTGGACCGCTGCGCCCAGGCGCAGGAGCCGCGACACAAGGAAGTCGGCGCCCTCGAGAACGATGAGGTCATAGCGTCGCTCGAACGCACTCATGCTTCGGACCAGAATCGCCTCCGACAGTTGGGCGCCGAGCGCGTACCAACGCTCGTCGCGGCCCGCCACGAAGCGCGGGTCGTGTGCAATTGCTCCAGACACGGCGAGGTCGGGCCGCCGCGCTCTGGTCAGCCCCGCCGAGCCGATCTCGTCAACCAAGGCAGCGAGCGACTGGGGGCCCTGCGACTCGATGAACTCGAGCGCCGTTGTCGCGATCGTCCTCCTGCCTGGCACGAACAGAGGCTACGAACGGGCGCTTATCGCGCACTCATTTCCGTCTCAACGAGGCCTTAGCGTCGGACCGGAGGAGTTGGTCGGGGCGAGAGGATTTGAACCTCCGACCCCAGCGTCCCGAACGCTGTGCGCTACCAGGCTGCGCTACGCCCCGACCGAGGGTCACCGCGGCGCAAAGAGAAAGGCGCCGGGCGGCTCCGAAGTATATCCGAGCAATCCCGGCGCCCAATTGCATCGATCAGATCAGCCAGGAGCAGCGCATCCCGAAACGCGGCGACGTGAAGCTACACGGCACGGCGCGCCAGATCACCCACGAACAACAGCTTCGGCGAGGGCAAGCGCTACTTGCGCTGGTCACCGGAGCGTGACGAGGAGACGCTGCCGCACCCGGAGGGCTAGTCGAGCCGGTCGACCTTGAGCACGTGGTACGCCCACGGCGGCACGTCGAGGAACAGCCCATTCACGGCCAGATCCGTGGCGTCGCGGTCATAGACGGCATCGCCTAACTCGTCGCTCAGACGCCACGTGCGCGCATCGGCATCGGCCCACGGGAACGCGACGCACGCCTGGGACAAGTGGTCGGAGTAGTTCACGGCGACAAGCCTTCGGTCGTCGCCGTACGTCCACGCGAAAGCGAGGAAGTCGGCGTGCGTGCCGTTGCCGTCCCACGCCGGCGCCGTGTCCAGCATCTGCCACGTGCCGTCGCGGAAGACGGGTTGGGCGAGGCAGGCGAGCAACCGGTCGTAAAAGGCGGCGAGCTGGTCGTCGGTGACCTCATCGGGAGCGCGTCGGAGCTGTACGGGAACGCGAACTCGGCGACCTTCGCGCTGACCGGCGTGAAAGAAGCGCATCCCGGGCACGAAGTACGTGATCACGGCCGCCGCGCGCTGCGGGCCCGGCTCGAACAGCTCGGCAGCACGCGGTTCGTCGTGGTTCTCGAGGAAGTGCGCGAGGTGGTCCTGGAGTGCCGCCCCCGCGGCCAGGTTCGCGCGAACCGGCGCCGCTCGTCGATCGCGCAGCAGGTCGTATAGCCGCTTGTCGTAGGCGAAGTCGAAGCCCTGTTCGATGAGCGTCGGCTCGAGATCCCAGTAGACCTCGGCCAGGAACGTGAAGTCGGGGTGGGCGTCGTGGAGGGCGCGCGTCGCGTGGGGCCAGAACGGCTGTGGGTCGACGCCCCACGTGCGTCGGAATACTTCCGGCAGCAGCAGCATGGCCATGTCACAGCGCACGCCGTCGCATTGGGACGCGACGCCGCGCAGCTCACCGAGCATCGCGTCCTGGAGCGCCGGGTTGGCATAGTTGAGCTGGAGTGTGTCGCTCCAGCCCGGGAAGAACGGGTCTCGGCCGTAGGCAAGGATCCGCTCGCCGTCGGGTGTCGCCACGCGGCGCCAGTTGTCCGGCGCGTCGTACAGCTTGTGCTCGTCGCCCGCAATGAAGAACTCGGGGTGCCCGGTGACCCATGGATGGTCGGACGCGACGTGGTTGGGGACGAAATCGAGCATCAGCCGGAGGCCGCGCTCGCGCATTCTCGTGCGCAGCCGCGCGAGCGCGTCGCCGCCGCCGAAGTCGGCATGAACGCGGTACTCGCGCACGGCGAACGGCGATCCTGAGATGTCGGAGTCGCGGAAGTCGGGCAGGATGCGGCGGTAGTGGGCGGCCGCGCCGTCCGCGGCGGCGATGGCGCGGCCCACCTCGCCCGTCTGCCAGACGCCCATCAGCCAGACGATGTCGAATCCGGATGCTGCCAACGCGTCCAGCTCCGCGTCGGTGACGTCGTCGAGCGTCGCGTGCCTGCCCAGCGTCCGTGCCAGCTCGGACAGCCGGACGCGCGTATTGAGCTCATACAGCGTCGGGTAGCGCACGAGCTTCATGTCGGTGGGCTAGGCGGCGGCCCGTTTAGGCCGGTCCTCGTCACGCAGGCGGATGGGGATGACGACGAACGAGGCCGCGAGGAACGCGCCGGCCATCAGCAGGAACGTGACGGGAATCCCGGCCGCGTTGCCCATGACGGCGATGACCGTGCCGTACAGCGCGACCCACAGCGAGCCGACACCGAAGGCGAGCGTGAAGTAGGCGCTGAACGCGGCGTCGCGCCAGGCCGGTGGCGTGATGTCCGAGAGGAGCGCCTGGAGCTGCGGGCTCTCGACGAAGTTGAAGATGCCCAGGAAGAAGATCGTGATCCACAGCAGCGGCATGTTCGAGCCGGCCATCAGGAACGCAACGAGCGACGCCGCCCCGCCGACGTACGCGGCGTAGATCAGCGGCTTGCGCCCGAATCGGTCGGACAGCGACCCCGCGATGATCGGTCCGGGCACGCTTAGCACGACGAGCGCCGTGTACATCAGCGCGACCGTGCCGGCATCGAGGCCCAGGACGAGGCTCAGGTAGAGCGGCACGAACACGTTCAGCACGCCCAGGCCACGGCCGCCGCCGCCCATGGCGCCGGAGATGAAGACGAGCACCAGGTTCCGGTCGCGCGCGATGGCGCGCAGCGTCGAGCGCAGGGACCCGTAGGCCCGGGCGGCCGCGCGATCGTGCCCGGACTCCTGGATGAACATGAACATTGCCAGTGCGATGAGGATCGCCGGAATGCCGAAGAGCACCACGGTCCAGCGCCAGCCGTAGCCCGCGATAAGCCACGCCCCGAGGAGCGGCACGACCACGGTCCCGACATTGCCGCCGGCGATGTGCGCGGAGATGGCAAAGCCGCGCCGATGCTCCGGGAATTGCTCTGCGAGCAGCGCGTTGCCGACCGGGTGCTGCGGCGAGCCCGCGATGCGCGATCCGACATTGGCCAGGGCAAAACCCGGGAATCCAGTCGCCAGCGCCTGCGCGGCGAAACCGCCGCCAAAGATGACGCCGCCGATCGTCAGCAGCCAGCGCCGCGAGATGAAGCGCGTCAGCGCCGAGAAAGTGAACTGGACCAATCCGGACGAGACGTTGCCCGCGGCGACGAGCAGCGCGATCGCGGCCGCGTCGATGTGGAACTCGGGGATGATCGCGAGGTAGATCAGCGGCAGCAGCGCGGCCTGAGCGTGGTTGACCGCGTGGGCGGCACTGAGCAGCCACAGCGTCCGGTTGGGGCTGATGTCAGTCGGCGTGTCGTATACCGGCGGCTTCGGGTCGGTGTCGAGTGCCACGTCGGCATTGGCCATTGACCTGAGGCTACTAAACTCCGCCGCGATGGATGAAATGACCGACACGCGCGAACGGTGGGCACTGATCCTGGGCTCGAGCAGCGGCTTCGGCGGTGCCGCAGGGCTGTCCCTGGCCCGGGCCGGCTATCCGATCATCGGCGTCCATCTCGACCTGCGCGGCACGATCGCGCGCGCACAGGAGGTTCGCGACGCAATTGCCGCGGCCGGTGTCCCGGTCGTGTTCCACAACCTCAACGCCGCCGACGACGACAAGCGTCACGGAGTCATCGATGCGACCAGGACGCTCTTCGACGAACGCCGTGCACAGGGCAAGGATCCTTTCATCGCGGTCCTGCTCCACTCGCTCGCGTTCGGCACGACCCTGTCGTACGTCAGCCACTCTCCGGACGAGCGCGAGGTCAGCCAGAAGCAGCTCGAGATGACGGCCGACGTGATGGCCCACTCCTTCGTCTATTGGACGCGCGACCTGTTCCACGCCGGGCTGCTGGCTGATGGTTCGCGCGTCTTCGCCATGACATCGGAGGGTGCCCACCGCGCAGTCCCGACTTACGGCCCGGTGTCTGCCGCGAAAGCCGCACTGGAGGCGCACGTCCGACAGCTCGCGCTGGAGTTCATCCACGACGGGATAACGGTCAACGCGATCCGCGCGGGCGTGACCGACACGCCCGCGCTGCGCCGCATCCCGGGCCACGAGGAGCTCAAGCGGGTGGCCGAGGAGCGCAACCCGGCCGGGCGCCTGACGCGGCCGGAGGACGTGGCCGAGGCTCTCGTTGCGCTCGCCTCACCGCGCCTGTACTGGATGACGGGCAACACGATCGGCGTCGACGGCGGCGAGATGATGGGCTCGCGCCGCTCCGGCTCGTAAGCGGCGGCCGCTAACTCGTCGGTACCTGGCCCGGCAGTTCAATACTCCACACGCCTGGGGAAGTTTCACAGCCGCCCAACGCCACGTCCCCCTCGCGGCCGACGACCCGGTCGTTCCCGTCCATCAGCTCGAGTTTCGGCGTGAAGCGCGCGCTGTAGCCGACCGGCCAGCCGAGTTCGAGCCGCTGTCCGAGGCGCAGTAGCCAGACCAGCCGAGGATCGTCCGGCGAACCGGTCAGGACGAGTGCCGGCCCACCGATCTCGCGAGGGACGTTGCACAGGACATCCGACGCTGGCGCAACCGGCACCCACTGCTCGGCGGGTCCAAGCGACCGTGCCGGCGTTACTGCCGGCTGAGTTGCGGAGGAGCACGCCGCGACGAACACGAGCGAGAGCACAACCACCAAATACCGAACCACCAGCCAACGATCGACCGGCCTCCGGCGCCATTCAATGGGCCGAATTGTGCCTGCGCCGCCTGGCTGCCGGTTTGCAGCCGGTGCACAACTTTTCGATTTGAACCGGAAGTGCGGCCCCGGGATGGCGCGATCCACCATTGCCGGCGCCGGATTTCGACTGGCTCACGGTTCGCGTGCCCGTTTAGCTGGGTCAATCGGCGGTTCGGAAGTGTCCGAGGTGAACCACCGGGCGCCAGATGGCTACGAATCGCCCTTCTCGACAGGCGCCGGCCGAAAGGTTGTGCATCCCATGCAAACGGCCGCGTCGGGTGAGGATCGATCGTCAGTATCTCTTTGTCGACCGTATTGACAGCGTGAGCGCCAGCCTGCGCAGCCCCTTAAGCCAGCGCGCGGATCATGACCTATGTCGGGTCACAAGTACACACGGCCCTTGCGCGCTTCGCGCCCGGTTCCGTATCACGGGATCAGGTCCGCACATCACGCAGCACGAGGCACCCCTGACATGGTTATCGAGACTCCCGAGCGCAGCGTCGCGACACCCATCCTGTCGCACTGGATCGGCGGCCAGCCGGTCGCGGTGCCGCTCGATTCGACCGGGCCGGTCTACAACCCCGCGACGGGCAAGGTCATCGCGCGCGTGCCGCGCGGCGGCAAGGCCGAGGTCGACTCGGCGGCCGAGGCCGCAGCCGCCGCCTTTCCGGCCTGGCGCGACATGCCGCTCATCGCGCGCAGCAACATCTTCTTCGCCTACCGCCAGCTGATGTACGAGAACCGCGAGGAGCTGGCGCGGCTGATCACGCGCGACCACGGAAAGACCTTCCCCGACGCGCTCGCGGAAGTGATGCGCGGCCTCGAGACGGTCGAGTTCGCGTGCGGCCTGCCCGTCCACCTGGCGGGGATGATGACGCCGAATGTCTCGACCAAGGTCGACACGTTCACGCTGCGCGCGCCGCTCGGCGTCACCGCGGCCATCACCCCGTTCAACTTCCCGGTCATGGTCCCGTGCTGGATCTACCCGATCTCGCTGATGTGCGGCAACACGCTGATCCTCAAGCCGTCATCGCACACGCCCGGCGCCACGCAACTCCAGGCTGAGCTGTGGAAGGCCGCTGGCCTGCCCGACGGCGTGTTCAATGTCGTCTACGGCGGCCGCGAAGCGGTCGTGGCGATCGTCGAGCACCCGCTTGTCAAGGCCATCCAGTTCGTCGGCTCGACCGCGGTGGGGCGCTACGTCTACGAGGAGGGCATCAAGCTCGGCAAACGCGTGGGTGCCTACACGTCGGCCAAGAACGCGATGCTCGTTCTGCCCGACGCCGACATGGACCTCGCCGCCGACGCCGCGGTCGCCTCGGGCTATGGTTCCGCGGGCGAGCGCTGCATGGCTCAGACGCTGGTCATTGCGGTTGGCGACACGGCCGACCTTCTGCGCACAAAGATCCTCGAGCGGACCGCCAGGCTGAAGATCGGCGACGGCATGCAGCCCGACGCCGACATGGGCCCGATCTATTCCCAGGAGCACAGGCAGTCGATCATCGACTGGGTCGCCAAGGGTGAGGCGGAGGGCGCCGAGCTCGTCATCGACGGCCGCGACTTCACCAATCCCGACGCGCCCGACGGCTTCTTCATGGGCGTGACGCTCTTCGACCATGTCGACTCCGGCATGGAGATCTTCAAGGAGGAGATCTTTGGCCCGGTGCTGGGCATCGTCCGCGCCGAGACCTACGAAGAGGGCATTGCCCTCATCAATGGCCACCAATACGCCAACGGAACCTCGATCTTCACGACCGACGGCGGCGCCGCGCGGCGCTTCAAGCTGGAGAGCGAGGTGCCCATGATCGGGGTCAATGTGCCGATCCCGGTGCCCGCCGGCTACCTCTCGTTCGGCGGCGCCAAGGCGTCTGCCTTTGGCGATCTGGCCATGCGCGGCGAGGACGGCATCCGCTTCTTCACGCAGCAGAAGATGGTCACTGAGCGCTGGCCGGAGCCCGGCCGGCAGGGCCCGCTGAGCCTCGTCTTCCCGGGCAATTCCTAGGCGCGATAGAGAAAGCAACCGGGCAGGTGGTCGTCGACCAGGCCGACTGCCTGCATGAACGAATAGACGATCGTCGAGCCGACGAAGCGGAAGCCACGCCGTTTCAGGTCGCGCGACAGCCGATCTGAAACGGGAGTCGTCGCCGGCAGGGGATGTTGCGCCGCGCTCTGTGGAAGGCGCACCGGCGGTGGCGGAACCTGCGTCGCGAGGTAGCGCGCGAACGAGCCGAACTCTTCGGCGACGGCCAGGAAGGCACGCGCGTTGTCGATCGTGGCCTCGATCTTGGCGCGGTTGCGGACGATGCCCGCGTCCGCCATCAGGCGGGCGCGGTCTGTCTCCGTGAATCGAGAGACGGCGACCGGGTCAAAGCCGGCAAACGCGGCCCGGAACGCGTCGCGCTTGCGCAGGATCGTGAGCCACGACAGCCCGGCCTGAAAGCCTTCAAGTGTCAGCATCTCGAAAAGGTGCGTCTCGTCGCTGACCGGCCGGCCCCACTCGTCGTCGTGGTAGTCACGCAGCAGCGGGTCGCCTTCTGCCCACCAGCAACGTTGTCGGTCGTCGGGCATGGGCCGGCCGGTCAGCGGGCGCGGACCTGGGCCAGTGCCTGGCGTGCCTGGTCCATGTGCACGAGGTCGTGACCGGCGGTCAGTCGGAAGGTCAGCTCGTAGCTTTCCGGGCCGCGCTCGAGGTGCATGCCGGAGCGCGCGCGGTCGCTCGTCGGAGTTCTCTTCCACAGGTCGATGTCCGCGCGCCGGAGCGCCTCGAACGTGGTCAGCAGCAGCTCGAAGTCCTCGTCCTGGCGGCCGTGGAAGCGGTTCGCCCACAGGTCCTGGTCGTAGGGCACGATCTCGGGCTGGTCGTGGGCCAGGATCCAGCGATAGCGGCCAGCGATGACCAGCTCGGCGTCACAGATATGGCCGATGCACTGGAACACCGACCACTCCCCTTCGGTGGGCCGCGTCCGCAGGTCATCGCCCGCCTCCGCGATCAGCGCGCGGATCGCAGTCGGTGTCGCGGCCTGCACGGCTGCCGGGTCGCTGTCGCCCAGCCGCCCAAGAAGGGTGCGCTGGTAATCGTTGGGTTGCCAGCCCTCAGGCTGAGAAACGGAACGCGCTACATCTGTCATGCGCGCCAGTGAATCAGAAGAGCGGCGGGATTGCCGCCGCTCTTCGCGCGTTTCGGGTAGGACAGGTTCAGTACTGGAACAGGAGCTCGCGGTACTTGGGCATGGGCCACAGGTCGTCCGCGACCAGGGTCTCGAGTTCGTCGGCCAGGCGGCGCATCTCGTTCTGCGCCGGGATGACGCGCTCGACGAAGGCGCGCGCCTCATCGTGGACGTCACCCTCCTTGTGCGCCGAGTGCTGGGCGTGCTCGAGGTCGTCGATCGCCGCGCTGAAATCGTCGATCAGCCCGCCCACGCGCGAGCACAGCGCGGCGACGGCGGTTGATGCGCCTGACACCGCGTACAGCTGGCCCAGGTAGCGCACGGCAGCGGGCAGGATCATCGTGCGTGCCATGTCGAGCGCGCAGCTCGCCTCGATGTTGCTGACCTTGACGTAGCGCTCCCAGGCGATCTCGGCACGCGCGGCGAGCTCGCGCTCGGTCAGCACGCCGAAGCTCGAGAGGAGTGCCTTGGCCTTCGAGGTCGAGAGCGCGGGCAGCGCGTCGACGGTGGTCGGGTTGTTGGGCAGCCCGCGTCGCTTGGCCTCGGCGTGCCATTCGGCCGAGTAGCCGTTGCCCTCGAAGAGGACCTGCTTGTTCTCGCGCGCGATCTTGGACAGGATCGCGGTCAGGCCGTCAAAGTCGGACGGCGCGAGCGCCTCGAGCTCGTCGGCGAGCAGCTTGAGCGACTCTGCGACGGCCGTGTTGAGCACGGTCTGCGGCCAGTAGATGGGCGCCGACGAACCGACTGCGCGGAACTCGAACTTGTTGCCGGTGAAGGCAAACGGCGACGTGCGGTTGCGGTCAGTCGCGTCCTTGGGCAGATCGGGCAACGACGTGACGCCGAGCTCGAGCATGCCGCCGTGCTTCGACTGCGACGCGGCGCCCTGCTCGATCTGGCCGATGACGTCGACGAGCTGCGAGCCCAGGAAGACCGACATGATCGCCGGCGGCGCCTCGTTCGCTCCCAGCCGGTGATCCTGGCCGGCATCGGCAATTGATGCCCGGAGGATGTCGGCATGGACGTTGACGCCCCGGATCACGGCCAGCAGGAAGGCCAGGAACTGGGCATTGGCATGTGGATCGGTGCCCGGATCGAGCAGGTTCTCACCGTCGTCGGTGGCCATCGACCAGTTGTTGTGCTTGCCACTGCCGTTGATGCCGGCAAACGGCTTCTCGTGAATGAGGAACATCAGGCCGTGTTGGTGCGCGAGCTTGCGCATCGTCGACATGACGACCATGTTGTGATCGCTGCCGACCGACGTCGCCTCGTACACCGGCGCCATCTCGAACTGGCCCGGCGCCACCTCGTTGTGGCGCGTCTTGGCCGGGATGCCCAACCGCCACAGCTCGCGGTCGAGGTCCATCATGAAAGCCAGGATCCGTTCACGGATCGGGCCGAAATACTGGTCCTCGAGCTCCTGGCCCTTGGGCGATGGAGCGCCGAAAAGCGTGCGACCCGTCAGCAACAGGTCCGGCCGCTGCTCCGCCAGGCGCCGGTCGACGAGGAAATACTCCTGCTCCGGGCCGATGTTGGTGAACACACGCGTGGTGCTCGCGTTGCCGAACCAGCGCAGCACGCGCAGCGCCTGCTTGCCCAGCGCGTCCTGAGAGCGCAGCAGCGGGATCTTGTGGTCGAGCGCCTCGCCGGTGAAGGAGACGTAGGCGGTCGGGATGGTCAGCGTCACGCCGTTCGGCTCGACCTGCAGGAAGATCGGCGAGGTGACGTCCCAGGCCGTATAGCCGCGCGCCTCGAACGTGGCCCGGATGCCGCCCGACGGGAACGACGACGCGTCGGGCTCGCCCTGGACCAGGTTCTTGCCGCTGAACTCGGCGATGGTGCGCGAGTCGCCCGAGGGCGTCAGGAAGGAGTCGTGCTTCTCGGCCGTCGAGCCGGTCATGGGCACGAACCAGTGCGTGAAGTGGGTCGCGCCGTGGGCCATCGCCCACTCCTTCACGCCGTGGGCGACAGCGTCGACGATCTGTGGATCGAACGGCTCGAGGCCGGCGATCGAGGCGCGCAGCTTGGCGAAGATGGGCTTGGCCAGGTATTGGCGCTGGGCATCCTCACCGAACACGTACTGGCCGTAGATGTCGGCGCCGGCGTGTTCCAGGTAGCTCTGGGTCTGGGCGACCCTGTGGCTCGAGATCGCGCTGATCGCCGCCTGGCGCGCCGTCATGCCGGAGGCAGTCGCCGCGCTCACCGCGGGCGCCGCAGGTGACATGCGGCCAGTGCCGTTGCCGTCCGCGGCGTGTCCGTTACTGTGCGCGGCCTTTTCGCCGAGCTCCATGACCATCGTCGATGGACCCTCCGTCGCAGCCCGGCGCCCAGCCCATCGCGGCGTCGCACGGCTCTGGCATCGAGTCTAGCCGGGGCCTCCGATGGAAAATGGTTGCATTCCACAATCGCGACGGTTACGTCTCGGGCGTGGACATGGCGGCGCTGGCGCCGACCTTGGCCCCGATCGTGTCGACGAGCTTGGTGAACTCGCGCTCAGTGCTGACGTAGCGGTCGGCGAGCATCGCCAGCTGCAGCCGGCCACCCTCGTAGCGCGCCCAGAAGCGGCGCCTGGGGAAGTAGAAGGTCAGGATCAGGCCCGTGATCAGGCTCAGGTAGGCGAGCCAGACGAGACCCTGGCCGGGGTCGCGCTTGATGACCATGCCCGTGTAGGCCGTCGCGTTCGTCCAGGTCAGCGAGTAACCGGCGGTCAGGGTCGGATCGCTCGACTGGCCCAGACCGAGGCCGTCAAGGAAAGAGATGTTCGTTCCGTCGGCCTGAGCCGTGGTCGTGATCCCGGTCGCTGCCAGGACGGGATCGCCCGCGTCCGTGTCGTCGAGCACGAGCAGCAGCCCGATGTCCGAGCCGGGAATGGTCATGAAGCCCTGCGGCTTGCCGGCCAGGGCACCGTCGAGCAGGACGGGGCCGTCCCACACGAGGGCGCCGGTCGGGTCGCGGATGACCATGTCCTCGGCCGGACCGAACGTGTTCTGGTGGAAGGCGTAGCCATCGAACTCGAGCGGATCGTTGACCCGGATCGTCTTGCGCGCGACCTGCACGCCGTCCTGGTAGACCGCGAGATCGGTCGTGAAGTCGACAAATGAGCCGTCGGCACGCATCGGCGCCTCGAACTGGACGCTCTTGACCACGAGATTGCCCGGCGTGCCCACCGGCTGGACCGGCGCCGTCTGGCCGTCGCCCAGGAAGACGACCGTCTCGAAGCCAAAGGCAGTGGTGATCGCGGCCGCGGCCAGGAACAGGATCAGACCCAGGTGGGTAAACAGCGTCGCGAGCTTGAAATACTGGTTCTTGTCGCCGTAGAGGTTGATCACGTCCGCACCGGCTGGCTCCGCGACGCGCTGCTCGCGGACGCGGAAGCGGGCGCGGCGCAGCACGCTGCGCACGTCGGCGAGCGCGGCCTCGTCCAGGGCGCTGAACGCGGCGCGGTTGTCCATGCGCATGTCGTAGAACGGCGGTGCCTGGACCACGCGCACGAGGCGCTCCTTGCGCCACAGGTCGGGCGTCCGATTGAGCGTGCACACGATGATGCTGACCACGAGCAGGGTCAGCAGGAACACGAACCACGGCGCGGCGAAGATCTCGAACAGACCGAGGGGCTGGAAGAGGTCGACCATGCCCGGGCCGACGTTTACGCCCAGGATGGTCAGCGGGTCGTACGCCTGATGGATGAGCGCCATCTGCTGCGCATACCCGGCCGGATCGTGCAGCGCGGCCGCCGGGATCTGTTTCATCACGGCCCCGATCACGCCGGCGACGACGAGCACGGAGATCTGGAGGACTGCGAACTTGACGCTGGTCAGCGTCCGCCACACGGCCCAGCCAAGGCGGCCGATCGGGTTGAGCTGGGATTCGGCGCGGTCGCCGAGGGTGATCGTGGCCAAGGAGATCGCTCAGGCAGACGCCGGTGTCAGATTGCCCTTCGCGCTCGCCGAGGCGCTCAGCGCCTGGTCGAAGTCGGCCAGCAGGTCGTCCGCGTCCTCGAGGCCGACCGACACGCGGATGAGGCCCTGCGGTATGCCCGCGGCCGCCAGCGCAGCCGCGTCCAGCTGGCGGTGCGTCGTGGACGCAGGATGGACCGCGATCGTGCGCACGCTGCCCAGCGACGCCGTCCGCGGCGGTAGCGTCAGAGCGTCGAGCAACACCTCTGCCGAGCGGCGGTCGCCGACGTCGAAACAGAGCATGCCACCGCCGGAGCGCAACAGGCGCTGCGCGACGACGAACTGGGGATGACTGTCGAGGCCCGGGTACCAGACCGCGTTCGCCATTCCGGACGACTCGATCCGGCGCGCGAGCGCGAGCGCGGTCTGCGCGTGGCGGTCCATGCGCACATGGAGCGTCTCCAGGCCGCGCAGGACGAGGAACGCACTGAACGGTGCCAGCCCGCCGCCCGTGTCGATCTGCGTCCTGCGCACCTCGGCGATGAGCTCGCGCCGGCCGGCCACGGATCCGCCCAGGACGTCGGAGTGGCCCCCGATCCACTTGGTGAGCGCTTCGACCACCAGGTCGGCGCCCAGCTCGGCCGGCCGGCAGACGTACGGCGAGGCGAACGTGTTGTCGACGCTGACCAGCGCGCCGCGGCGATGGCCGAGCTCGACCAGCGCCGGTATGTCGGCCACGGTCAGCGTCGGATTGGCGATCGTCTCGAAATGCAGCAATCGTGTGCGCGGCGTGAACGCCGCCTCGACCGCGGCGAGGTCAGCGATGTCGACGAAGGTCGTCTCGACCCCGAAGCGGCGCAGGACGCTGTCGAGCAGATGCTGAACGCTGCCGTAGATCTGGCGCGAGACGACCACGTGATCGCCGGCACGGAGCACGGACACGAACGTGGCGTGGATGGCGGCCATGCCCGTCGCGAAGACGTACGCCGCATCGGTACCTTCGACCTCGGCGATCGCGTCGGCGAGCGCCTGTGACGTTGGGTTGTCGACGCGCGAGTACGAGTAGCCGGGCTTGCGGTCGGCGAGAACGTCGGCGAGCTCGGCTGCAGACTCCGCGCTGAACGTGACCGCCTGGTAGATCGGGACCGCGTCGGGCTGCTGGTCGACGGCAGGTGTGCGCGTCGCCGCTGCGAGCGCGCGCGTGCCGAACCCGGCTCCGGCCCTGGGACGGGTGTCGCTCACGGGCGGATGCTACATGCCGCTCCTGTGAAATCGGCACCCGGCGTCCGCCGCGCACAGACCTGCGGCTAGCGCGTCTCCCACGGTGGCGGTCCGGGCGACGCAGGCGGAATGCCGAAACCTGACGGCTCGGCCGGGCGCGTCGAATCGATCGCCGCCGAGCTTGGCTGAGCGGCGGGATAGGGGGCCGGCGCGATAGTGGTCAACTGCTCTGTGGCGACTTCGTGAGCCGTGCCCGGCCCAACGGCCGCGCCGGCGCTCGTGATGGGATAGCGATGCGCCGATCGACCCAGGAGGCTTGACGGGTTCGGCGACGAAGGCGGATTGACCACGGCCGGCGGAGAGCTGGGCGCGGGCGTCTCGCGCGCGAAGCGAACGATCTGATCGCGCCCGCGCCGTTTCGCCTCGTACATGGCCAGGTCCGCGCGGCGCAGCAACTCGGCCGACGATCGTCCGTCGTGAGGGAAGGTGACGATGCCGAGCGAGGCCGATGTGCGGATGATCGCGCCGTTGTGTGGCAGCGCGATGCGCGAGATGTCGACGCGCACCTTCTCAGCGACGAGGATCGCCCCGGCCAGTTCGGTCTCGGGCAGCATGAGCACGAACTCGTCGCCACCGTAGCGCGCCGCCACGTCCGTCACGCGAATGTCGCCGCGCAGCACATCGGCGACGGCGCGCAGGAGGTTGTCGCCCCAGTCGTGACCGAATCGATCATTGGCCGCCTTGAGCCCGTCGAGATCCATCATCGCCACGGCGAACGGCCGGCCCGAGCGCGCGGCGCGCAGGATCTCCTGTTCGAGCTCGGTCGTGAAGTAGTCGCGGCTGTGCAGGCCGGTCAGCGAGTCGTGGCGCGACAACCGGAGCGCCTCATCGCGCGCGCGGCGCTGCTCGCGGCCGATGACCGACGCGACGTACATGATCAGCGCGATCGCGATCAGGTTGAACGCGACCTGGCCCAGTCCGACCTCCGTCAGCGGCGCGTTGCCCGCATCCAGGAGAACGGCACCGACGTACGCCAGGCTCGAGATGACCGCGAGCACGGCGGCGCCGATGTCCGAGGCTGACATTGCCGCGGCCCCAACGAGCAGGATGTAGCCGAAGAAGTACGGGCTGTCGTGGCCGCCGGTCATGGCGATGAGCAGCGTCACGAAGACGAGCACGATCACCGCCTCGACCGGCAAGCGCCAGCGGCCGAGGGCTGACGCGGGCAGGACATCCTGGAAGAGCTCGATCAGGATCAGCCCGAAAGCGAGCAGGACGATCACTGCCGTCATGTCACCTGAGCTGGACAGCACGGCAAGGACCATGGCCGAGCCGATGAACATGAAGCTGACGACGCGCGACATGCGCTGGTACAGCGCGGCCGGCAGAACGTTGGACGTGCCGATCATCTCCCGCTGCCTGGTCTTCGGTTGAAGATCGGGGCCTTCGGTGCCGGTGGCCCTACCGTTGGCTCTCGAGCCGCCGTTACCAGGATCGATGGCAATGCCAAATCGCTGGCCAAGGCGCGGCAGCTGGAGCGCGATGAGCAGCACCAGGTTGGCCGCAAGCACGAGGGCGAACAGAAGGGCTAGCTGATCGATGCGCACCTGAGCGGAAGGGACGCCCGGTTCGCGCAGGGCGGGCGCTTCCCTGTATCTGGACTAGTGCGATCGTACTGCCCGGCGGCGGCTAAAAGTACTACTCCAAGGTGGAATCGCGTTGCGCCGGGTCCACACTAATCGGCCGCACGCTTGGCTTCCTGCGGAATGCTGCGGTGAATGATCGGGTCGAGCGCGAGACCCTGGACGACCAGCGAGAAGAGGATTATTCCGAACGCGATCTCGACCAGCAGCGCCCGCTGCGGGATATCGGGTGGCAGCGATAGCGCCAGTGCGACTGACACGGCGCCACGCATGCCGGCGGCGATCATCACGTTCAGCCAGCCCGCCGGGAACCGGTGCTCGGGCGCCCGCAGGAGCCGGTTGGCGGGCCCGACCACGCCGTAGAACAGGAGCGCCCGCGCCCCGACGACGGCGATGATTCCCCACACGATCGGGACGAGTGCCGTCCCAAGAGCGCCAATGTCGATGGCCAGCCCGACGAGCACGAAGAGCAGTGCCGTGAGCAGAAACGCTGCGAACTCCCAGACCGTCTCGACTGCCTCCTGGGCGCGCTCGGTCATCGCGCCACGCCGCGCGAGGATGCCGAAGGTGATCGCCGCGACGACCGTGGCGATGATGCCTGACGCGTGCCACGAGTCGGCGAGGATGTACGTGCCGTAGGCAAGGACGAGCGTGATCGAGAGCTCGATCAGGTGATCGTCGGTCAGGTTCACGACGCGCCCGGCAACGATGCCGGCAACGACGCCGATGAGCGCACTGACGACGACGGTCACGACCAGGGCAACGGCGGCGCCAGTCAGGGTCTGCCCTCCGGCAAGCGCCGCCAGCGCGACCGTGAACACAACGATGGCCGTGCCGTCGTTGAACACGCTCTCGGCCTCGATCAACGTCGAGAGCCGCTCCGGAGCGCGCAACCTCTTGATCGTCGCGATCACTGCCGCCGGGTCAGTCGCCGCGAGCATCGCGCCGACGAGAAAGCCGAGCTCGTGGGGCACGCCGGCTGCCAGCGACAGCACTCCGGCGACGATGACGGCGGTGATCAGCACTCCGGGCACGGCCAGGAATGCGATCGCTCCCCAGCTGTTGCGCAGCTCATCGATGTCGAGCCGGTAGCCGCTCTCGAATACGAGGCCAGGCAGGAAGACGGTCAGGATCACCTCGGGCGGCACCTGCGCATGCAGCCCGGGAGCGACCACGACGCCGCCCAGGCCGACGACGACAAGGAGCACCGTGTAGGGCACGCCGATGCGCCGGAAGACGAGCCCGGCGGCCGTCGCGATGGCAACCAGGACGACGAAAAGTTCGACCAGCCCGGTCGTCGAGTCGAGGCTCACGTGGTCAGCCTATCCCGGCCGCTCGCGCTTTTGAGCCATGACTGACGAGCGTTCGGCCGCTACCCTCCGCGGATGGCTGACGTCTACGACTTCGTGATCATCGGCGCGGGGGCGGCAGGCGAAGCGGCGGCGCAGCTCGCGGTCAGTCGGGGCGCATCTGTCGCGATCGTCGATCGGGAGCTGTTCGGCGGCTCATGCGCCTTCTGGGCCTGCATGCCGTCGAAGTCGCTGCTGCACGACGCCGGCATCCACGTGCTCGACGAGGACCATTCGTGGCGCCAGGCTTCTGACCGGCGCGACTGGATGATCAACCGGGAGCACATCGACTGGCCCGATGATTCGAGCCACGTCAAATCCCTCGCCGACGCCGGCGCGAACGTCATCCGCGGCACTGCGCGCATCGAGGCTCCGGGACGAGTCGCCGTCAGTACGGGTGCCGGCGAGGAGCCGCGCGTTCTCGCGGCGCGCAACATCGTCGTTGCCATCGGCAGCAACTCGACCGTGCCGCCCATCCCGGGCCTGGCCGACGCCCAGCCATGGACCAATCGCGAGGGCACGTCGACGCGCGAGCTGCCGCGCAGCCTCGTAGTCCTGGGCGGCGGCCCGACGGGCATCGAGCTTGCCCAGGTCTATGCGCGCTTCGGTGTTGCCGTCTCTGTCGTCCATTCGCACGAGCGGCTCAACCAGCGCGATCACCCGCGCAACTCCGCCGCCATCCGCTTCGCGCTCGAGCGGGACGGGGTCAAGGTCTACGCCCCGGTGCGCGCGGAGCGTGTCGTGGCGAGCACGGGCGACGCCGATCACGAGGTCGTGCTCGGCGACGGGACCTCAGTGCGCGGCCAGCACCTCATGCTTTCGGTCGGCCGCTCCGTGCCAGTCGACGGCCTGGGCCTGGAGAACGTCGGCGTCACGCTGCGCGACGGAAGGCTGCCGGGCGACGGAACGTTGCGCCTGGCCGATGGCGTGTGGGTCGCCGGCGATCCGGCCGGTCCCGAGATGCACACTCATCTCGCGCACTACCAGGGCGAGATGGTCGTGCGCATGGCGCTCGGCGACGAGGTGCAGCCGGATTACCGGGCAATTCCACGTGCCGTTTACACCGATCCGGAGACCGGCGGCGTGGGCCTGACCGTCGACGAGGCACGCGCCGCCGGCATTGATGCCGTCGAGTTCAGCGCGGACCTGGCCAAGACGGCCAAGGGCTTTGTTGCCGACACGACCGGGCACGTGACGATCGTCGTCGACAAGGGCAAGCGCGAGCTCGTCGGCGCTTTCATGGCCGGGCCGGGCGCGTCCGAGGCGATCCACGAGGCAGTGCTGGCGATCAAGACGCGCACGCCGATCGACGTCCTGGCCGACACGATCCATGCCTTCCCGACCGTTGCCCGTGTCCTTGGCACCGTCCTGGTCGAGGCTGCCCGGGCCTGACGGCCCACTCACTCGGGCATGTCGGCACTGCCGAATACACGGCCGCGGCCCGAGGCTGGGTCCAAATGACAGCTTCGACCTACAGTGAACAGCAGATGACCACAACCGAACGATCACCGTCGGGCCCGCCCGACCGAGCATCCGACTTCCTGCGCGCGACGGGCAGCCCGCTCGACGCGATCTTCCAACCCCGCTCAGTGGCCGTCATCGGCGCGACCGAGAAGAAGGGCAGCGTCGGCCGGACTGTGCTCTGGAACCTGATCAGCAGCCCCTTCGGCGGCACGGTGCTGCCCATCAACCCAAAGCGCGACAACGTCCTTGGCGTACGCGCCTACCCGAGCCTGGCCGCGACGGGCACTCCGATCGACCTCGCCGTCATCGTCACGCCACCGCCGTCGGTGCCCGGGCTGATGGAGGAATGCGCCGCCGCCGGCGTGCGTGGCGCGATCATCATCAGTGCCGGTTTCCGCGAGACGGGGCCGGAGGGCGCGGCGCTCGAGCAGCGCGTCGTCCAGATCGCCCGCCAGGCCGGCATCCGCGTCATCGGCCCCAACTGCCTGGGCGTCATGAACCCCGTCCACGGCCTGAACGCCACCTTCGCCTCGGGCATGGCCGCCGCGGGATCGGTTGGCTTTGTCTCCCAGTCGGGCGCACTCCTGACCGCGGTGCTCGACTGGAGCGCCGAGGAGGGCGTCGGCTTCTCCAACGTCGTCTCGCTCGGCTCGATGGCCGATGTCGGTTGGGGCGACGTCATCTACTACCTGGGCGATGACCCGCACACGAGCTCGATCCTGATCTACATGGAGACCATTGGCGATGCCCGCGGCTTCCTGTCCGCCGCGCGCGAGGTCGCGCTGACCAAGCCGATCGTGGTCATCAAGCCCGGACGCACTGCCGAAGCCTCGCGCGCGGCGGCCTCCCACACCGGTTCACTGACCGGCTCGGACGAGGTCCTCGACGCTGCCTTCCGCCGCGTCGGCGTCCTGCGTGTGGATCGCATCAGCGACCTGTTCGGCATTGCCGACGTGCTCGCCAAGCAGCCGCGACCGGCCGGGCCGAACCTGACCATCGTCACCAACGCGGGCGGCCCGGCCGTGATCGCCACCGACGCGCTCGTCGGCGGCGGTGGCAAGCTGACCGAGCTCTCGGCGAGCGCGATCGAGCGCTACAACGAAGTCCTGCCGTCGGTCTGGAGCCACAACAACCCGGTCGACATCATCGGCGACGCGGAGCCCGCGCGGTATGCGCAGGCACTCGAGATCGCGGCCGCCGACCCGGCCGCGGACGGGATGCTCGTCATCCTGACGCCGCAGGCGATGACCGATCCGACCGAGACGGCGCGCGCCCTGACCCCCTACGCGCGGATCAAGGGCAAGCCCGTGCTCGCATCGTGGATGGGCGGCAGGGACGTGGCCGAGGGCGCCGCGCTGCTGCGCCATGCGGGCATTCCGGCATTCGACTACCCGGATACAGCCGCGCGCATGTTCAACTACCTGTGGCACTCGTCGCAGGCCGTCCATGCGCTGTACGAGACACCGACGCTGGCGGTTGACGAGGACTGCGACTGCGACCGTGCCGCGGCCGTGGCGATCATCGACGAGGTCCTGGCCGACGGTCGCACGATCCTGACCGAGGACGAGTCGAAGGACGTCCTTGCCGCGTACGGGATTCCGATCACCCAGACCGTCGTCGCCGCAACTGCCGATGACGCCGTCGCGGCCGCCGACAAGATCGGCTATCCGGTCGTGGTCAAGCTCTACAGCCTGACTATCACGCACAAGACAGACGTCGGTGGCGTGCACTTGAACCTGACCGACGCCGACGGCGTGCACGATGCCTTCGAGCAGATCCGCGTGTCGGTCACGGACAAGCGCGGCGCCGAGCACTTCAACGGCGTGACCGTGCAGCCGATGATCAACTACACGGGCTACGAGCTGATCCTGGGCTCGTCGACCGATCCCCAGTTCGGCCCCGTACTGCTCTTCGGCTCAGGTGGCCAGCTGGTCGAGATCATCAAGGATCGCGCCCTCGGGCTGCCGCCGCTCAACACGACGCTCGCCCGGCGGATGATCGAGCGCACCACGATCTCGAAGGCCTTTGCCGGCGTCCGCGGGCGACGGCCAATCGATACCGCCGCACTCGAGGAGCTGCTGGTGCGCTTCTCGCTCCTCGTCGCCGAGCAGAGGCGAATATCCGAGATCGACATCAACCCGCTGCTCGCTTCGCCCGAGAGGCTCGTCGCGCTCGACGCGCGCATCGTGCTCCACCCAGCGACGATCAAGGACGAGGACCTGCCGCGGCTCGCCATCCGGCCCTATCCGCTGCGCTACGTCGCGCCGTGGACGGCCAAGGACGGATCAGCGTTCACGATCCGGCCCATCCGGCCCGAGGACGAGCCGCTGCTCGTGCGCTTCCACGAGATGCTCACCGCCGAAACCGTGTATGCCCGCTACCTGGGCTACATGGGCCTCTCGACACGTACCGCGCACGAGCGCCTGACGCGCGTCACGTTCAACGACTACGACCGCGAGATCGCGCTCGTCGCCGAAGACCGTGACGAGCAGGGCGAGCCGCGCATCGTCGCCGTCGGGCGCCTGTCGAAGTCGCATGCGCTACCGGATGCCGAATTCGCGCTCCTCGTCGCAGATGCGTGGCAGGGCCGCGGCCTGGGCACGGAGCTGCTCAAGCGCCTGGTCAAGATCGGATGCGACGAGAAGCTCGAGCTGATCTGGGCCGAGATGCTCGTGACCAACGAGGCGATGCGGCGCACGGCGATCGACGCGGGCTTCACGATCAGCGCAACCGACGGAACGACGATGCGCGCCGAGCTCCGCCCTGACGAGGTCACGCCGGCAGAGCACTGATCCCGTTTTCGGAAGTGATCTCCTAAGCCGCCTCCTGCTATTGACGACGGCGGCGCGGGCGGCCATCGTGAGGCGATGACGGCGTCAGTTCCAGGGAGTAGTCAGCAGCCGGCTCGGCTGGCGGCCGCCGTAGGCATGTTCGTCATGGTCGGCGGTCTTGCAGTGCTGCGGGATCAGGGCCGCGTTACCGCTGACTACGTGCGGAGTCTGCACCTGCCTGGTACGCCTGCGCCTGACGCCTCGGCGCTGGACGGCCTGGTCGCTGCGACCACCGCTGAAGCGCTGGTCGCACTCGCAATCGCCATCGCGTTGCTGCTATTTGGTGGCCGCGTTGTCTTCGCCATGGCTGCGATTTTGTCAGCGTTCGCGCTGGGAACGACGATTTTCACGATCGCGACAAACGCGGAGCTCCAGGCAATTCGCGTTGGGCCACTGCAACTGAGTCCGGCTACTACGGCAGTGGTTATCTCCACCGCGGTGCTCGCCTCGATCGGTGCAGCTGCGCTCGGCTGGCACGGTGCTCCGCCTGAATCGCGCGTGCAGATTCCCCACATGCCGCCGCCAACGCACCAAGACTGACCCAGTACCGGGCCGTCAAGGCCTGGCACGAAACACGAAACCTTGCGCGGCTCGAGCGGTTAGCCGGCGCCGCGCGACGGTGGCACCTGATCTTGTGACTTCCGGCCCGCCGAGTTAGCGCCGTCCGCCACGTATGCGCGCATGCGCATATGCCGAAGACTGAAGGCGTGGAACAGATCTACGAACTCCAGGCAAGCGTGCTGCGCATGCTCGCCAACCCGCGTCGCCTGGAAATGATTCACGTGCTGGCAGACGGCCCGATGGAAGTCGGCCGCATCGCCCAGCGCCTTGGGATCAGCCAGCCCAACGCAAGCCAGCACCTGGCGCTGCTGCGCCAGGCGGGCCTGGTCGAGATCGAACGAAATGGACGCGAGGTCCGGTATCAGCTGACGGATCCGCAGGTCATCGCGGCCTGCTCAATCATGCGCGGCTTCCTCCAGCGCCGGATCGACCGTCTGTCAACCGTCACCGTCACCGCCGATGAGCGGGTGCCGGCAGGAGTAGAAGCATGAGCGACGAAGAAGAACAGCCGATCAACCTCGTCCTGTTTTCCGGCACGGACGACAAGCTCCAGGCGGCCGCGGTGTTGACTGCGGGTGCCGCGGCGCTGGGCAAGCCGGTCCATATCTTTCTGCAGTACTGGGCGCTCGACGCCTTCCGCGCCGACCGCATCGACAAGCCGCTGCCGCTCGCGCCCGAGGCAGGCGAAGCAGGACAGCAAGCCGTCGACCGCATGCGCGTCGCAGGCCAGCAGTCCTGGTCGCAAACGCTGCGCGTCGCCAAGGAGCTCGGCGAGGTCGACATCCAGGCCTGCTCGCTGTCAATGGACGTCCTGGGCATCTCATCCGACGAGCTCGACCCACTCGTCGACGGCGTCGAGGGCGTAGCGGCGTTCTACGTCAACGCCGGCACCGGCCAAGTCGTCTTCATCTAAAGACAAGAGAAAGGAGAACGAATGGCTTCGACAACGATCCTCGATGCGCGCGGGCTCAAGTGCCCGATGCCCATCGTCAAGACGGCACAGCAGATCAAGGCCGTCACGCGGGGGGACCTGCTCGAGGTCCTGTCCACCGACCCGGGGTCGGTCGCCGACTTCGCGGCATGGAGCCGAAGCACCGGCAATGAGCTGGTTGGCCAGAGCGTCGAGGACGGCGTCTACCACTTCGTCCTGCGCAGGAAGTGAGAGTCCACGAGATGACCGCAACCACAGAGCGTCCAGCCGTCGCTGGGACTCCCATCCCGACCGAGTTCGCCGAGGCTTTCTCGGAGGCCGAGCCGACCACCAAGCAGCTCGTGATCATCAACTGGAGCGGCGAGCTCGACAAGATCTGGCCCACCCTGATCATGTCCAGCGCGGCCGCCGCGTCCGGCTACAAGACCAGCGTGTTCATCACCTTCTGGGGCCTGCTGCCGTTCGTCAAGAACCAGCGCCGCATCGTCGGTGAGAACTGGATGCAGAAGATGCTGACGCTGATGCAGCGCCCGGGCATCGACCACCTGAAGCTGTCCAAGATGAACTTCCTGGGCATGGGCCCGTGGATGATCGGCAGCCTGTCCAAGAAGTACAACGTCGCCAAGCCCGCTGAGCTGCTCGAGGCATGCCAGGCGCTGGGCGTCGAGTTCATCCCGTGCCAGATGACGATGGAGATGTTCGGGCTCAAGCGCGAGGACATGATCGACGGCCTGGGCGAGCCAGCCGGCGCCGCGACGGTCATCGAGCTGATGACCCAGCCCAACACGGCCAGCCTGTTCATCTAGAAAGCGTGATCGCCATGACACTCGAAACCCCAGCTGTCGTTGCTCGTCGAGTCATCGACGCGCGCGGCTCGTTCTGCCCGGGGCCACTGATGGAGCTCATTCGCGCCATCCGCGAGTCAGAGGTTGGGACGGTCATCTCCGTCTACTCGTCTGACAAGGGCTCGCGGCTGGACATCCCCAAGTGGGTCGAGAAGGCCGGCCATCGCCTGGTCGCCCTGGAGGACCGCGGCGGATTCGACGAGATCATCGTCGAGAAGCAGCACTGACCAGGGACCGAGACGAAGCCATGCAACGGGTGGTGATCCTGGGCGGTGGGGTTGGCGGCACGATCGTCGCCAACCTGCTCGCGCGCAAGCTCAAGCGGCAGATCGACGCCGGCGATGTCGCATTGACGGTCGTCGACCAAACGCCCAGCCACGTCTATCAGCCGGGCTTCATGTACATCGCCTTTGGCCACGAGCGGCCGGAGGATCTGCAACGGCCCGAACGGAGCCTGCTCGACAAGCGCGTCGAACTCGTCCTGGGCGAAGTCGTCGTCGTCAACGAGCAGAGCCGCACGGTCGAGCTGGCCGGTGGGCGCAGCCTTGCCTACGACCAGCTCGTGCTCGCCACCGGCTCGCGCATCCTGCCTGAGCTGATCGAGAACTTCGACACCGAGGCCCAGCACTTCTATTCGGCCGAAGCCGCGCAGAAGCTGCGTGACGCGCTCGACGCGTTCAAGGGCGGCAGGATCGTCGTTGCCATCGCCGGCATGCCCTACAAATGCCCGCCGGCGCCGCTCGAGGTCAGCTTCCTGATCGAGGCAGAGTTGCGCCAACGCGGCCTGCGCGACAAGAGCGAGGTTCATTTCTGCTCGCCGATCGGTCGTGCGTTCACGATCGAATCGGTCAGCGAGATGGCCACGCCGGTGCTCGAACAGAAGGGCATCGAGCTGCACACATTCTTCAATGTCGAGACGATCGACGCTCAGCGCCACGTCCTCCAGAGCCTCGAGGGCGAGGAGCTGGCGTACGACCTGCTGATCCTGGTTCCGCCGCACAAGGGCGCCCAGTTCCTGATCGACTCCGGCCTCGCGCCGGCACCGGGCGGCTGGCTACCGACTGACCGCCATACCCTCCTGGTCGGCGGCCGGGCGAACGTCTACGCGCTCGGCGACGCGACCGACCTGCCGCTCTCCAAGGCGGGCTCGACGGCCCATTTCGAGGCGCCGATCGTCGCCGAACGCATCGCCGCCGCCATCACCGGACGCGAGCCCGACGCCAGACACGCGAGCTATGAAGGGCGCGTTATGTGCTTCTTCGAGATCGGCGACGGCAAGGGCACGCTGCTCCGCTTCGATTACGAGCATCCGCCACGGCCGCCCAAGCCGAATCGCATCTGGCACCTGGGCAAGGTCATGTTCAACAAGGCGTACTGGATGACCGTTCCAAAGGGCCGCGTCTGAGATACGGGCCTGTCAATCGAATACCCCCTCCGACGACGGCGGCCGGCCCGCAGCACGGCCGCCGTTCGCTATGGCGCGTCAGGAGTGGGTGAAGAAGAGCTGGAACTCGATCGTGCCGCTGTCAGAGACGGACAGGACCACTGGCGCTGCCGGCGCGCTCATGCCGTAGTCGGCGAACGCGAACGGCGTCGACCCGACCACGACGATGACGCTGTCCTTGAGCTGCGCCTGGAGGGTCACGGTCACGGCCTTCGTGACGCCGTGGACGGTCATGTTGCCGGTGGCCGTGAGGTTGTACGTGACGCCCTCCACGGGCGCTTGCGGCAGGCTCACGGGAGCGGTCAGATCGAACGTGGCGGTCGGATACGTGTTCGTCTCGAGCGTGCGCTGGATTGCCGGGTCGCGCCGTGGCTGGTCGCTCGTGATCGAGGTCAAGTCGACATCGACGTGTACCGCGGACAGCGTTTGGCCGCTCAGCGTCAGCTGGCCGGAGACGTTCGGGGTGCGGCCGATGGCCGTGTTGTTGCCGATATTCGAGAGGACCTCCTGGACGCGGAAGCCCGCCCACGCACTCGAGTAGTCGCTGTACGAGCCGATCGTCGTGTCGACGTTCCAGGTCCCGTCGGTCGTGCCGAGAGTCGCGCCCGCGCGGGCCGCGTCGGATGCGACCGCGCCTGCCGCCTGGTCGATCGACGCCGCGCCAGGCGCGTGGCCGCTGAAGAAGTACCACAGCCCGACTCCCCCGGCGACGGCCAGCACGAGAACGACAACGACGGCGGAGATGACGACGCGGCGGCGGGTGACCATGGCGCGATCTTGACGGTTGCTGCTGTGCGTTGGCTATGCGGACCCTGAAAGGTCACTGACCTCGCCGGCCAGCCAGGCGGTCACCCGCTCGACGTCCGCGTCGTCGCCGGCGTGGCCGGCCGAGTCATGCGCGTCGACCATCGCGTTCGGGATATGCGCTGCCAGCCAGTCGCCGTGCGCCGGCGGAACCAGGTTGTCAGTCCGGCCGAACTTGAGCGCGGTGGGAACGCGGATCGACTCGACCTTGAAGCCCCAGGGCTTGACAAAGGCGAGCATGTCGTCGACCCAGCCATCGACGCCGGGCGCCAGGCAGTTGAAAAACTGGTCGGCGACCCGGGTCATGTGTCTCGCCATCTGCGCCTTGTCCGCCTCGGACAGCTCGTAGCTGTCGCCAAGAAAGTCGGCGCGTCCCTCAGCCAGGCGCTCGAGCGTCGTCTTGCGCTCGCGCTCGGCGATGCGGCGGTGCTGCTCCTCGCCCTCCATCGCCGCGTTGAACTCCTCGACGTTGCCCTCGGTCATGCCCGCCAGCCAGTCGAGGCCTTCCGCCGGGTAGGGCGCGATCGACACCTCGGCCAGGCAGCGGATGACGCGGTCGGGCATCAGCGCGGCCGTGGCCAGGCAATGCGGTCCGCCGCCCGAGCCGCCGCTGACGACGAAACGGTCGATGCCCAAGGCGGCGGTGATGGCTTCGACGTCGATGACGACGTCCGCGACGGTGCGGCCCCTGAAGCGAGTCGACTCGCCGTAACCCGGCCGGTCGTACGTCAAGCGGCGCAGGCCGTGCCTGGCATAGATCGTTGGATCTTCCCAGTATGTGATCCGGCCGCCGGGCGTGCCGTGCATGGCGATCTCCGGCACGCCATCAGGGTCGCCCCACTCGGCCACGGCCAAAGTCCGGCCATCTGCCGTCTTGATGCGGTGCTCGAGATGTGCGGGCGTGTGGATTTCAGGCGCTTTCATCGCGCGATGCTAGTCGGCGAGGCTCGCGCACGGGCGGAAGCCAGCGGGTGGCGCTTTTGCGCACAGTGACTCTGGCCCATACGCCTCTGGCACTGTCGGTCCATTGCCCGTGCCGCTCCGATGGACGACTGTGCGTGTAACGAGGCACGCGCCCCAGCGCCCCAGCTAATGCGTGCCACGACCGTCGGGTGGAGGGACCTGGATGGCCTCGCTTCGTGTTCATTCCGTTCGTGTCGGACTCATCGCGCTGCTCATCGCCGCGTTCATGCAGATGCTCGCGCCCGTCACGGCCGCGGCAACACCAAATACCGAGTACGACCTCATCTATGCCACGGCCCACGCCAAGATGGGCGATCAGTGGAAGGAACGCGGCCGTGGCCCGAACGTGTTCGACTGCTCGGGCCTGGTCTGGTACGCATTCCACAGCAACGGCCTGCAGGGCGACATCGGCGGCTATCGCAGCGTCGCCGGCTACTACAACTGGTTCAAGCAGCGCGGCCTGGTGAGCAAGACCGACCCGCAGCTGGGTGATCTCGTCGTCTGGGGCAACAACCAGCATATCGGGATCTACATCGGCAACGGCCAGGCGATCAGCACGCTCATCACCAAGCACGGCGTGTCGATCCACCCGGTCAAGGGCTACCTGGGCATCAAGTTCAAGGCCTACCTGCACACCCAGATCACGCGGCCGAGCGTCTAGCCCGGTCGCGTTCATCTGGAACGCAACGGCAACCAGCGGGCCTGGGACGCGACACAACCCTGCGGCGGCGGTTCGCGCTGTGATGGGCCGATCGGGTAGCCTCGTCGGCCGTGACAGCCGAGCCAGAGAGGCAGCCAAACACAGCGGATCCTGCACCGGCCGCTGACGAACGGCCGCCCCGGTCCGACTGGCCGGTCCTGCTCGTTGTCTTCTGGATCGTTTCGCTGGTCGAGGGCGCGGGCGTCAGCCAGGTCTTCGCGTTTCTGCCGGATTACCTCAACCAGATGGGCGTCGGTGGTTCCGACCGCCTCGCCTTCGTCGGCCTGTTTTCATCGCTCATGTTCGTCGTCGGCGCGCCGCTCGTGCCGCTCTGGGGCGTATGGGCCGACAAGTACAGCCGCAAGGCGGTCATCATCCGAAGTGCCCTCGTAGAGGCGGTAGTTTTCAGCGCGGTCGCACTGAGCCGGACTCCTTTGGAGCTTGCGCTGAGCCTGCTGCTCGTCGGCCTGCAACTGGGCAACACGGGCGTGATGCTCGCGGCCATCCGCGACGTCGCACCGCGCCGCGTCCTGGGGACGGCCATCGGCTTCTTCGGCTCGAGTACGGCTATCGGCTTCGCGCTCGGTCCGATTGTCGGTGGCTTCATCGTCGACAGCCTGGGGTTCTCGTTGTCGGCGGTCTTCGCGGTCTCCGCGGCAGCGTCCGTCGGGACTGCAGCGCTCGTTTGGCTGACACGCGAGGTGCGCCCGACAGTGGTGCCCCAGGGACGAATCATTGCCCTCGCCTATAGCGCGGTGCGGGCAGTGATCGGCGATCCGGCGGTGCGCCGCGTGTTCCTGATCTACGGCGTCGCGTTCCTCGCCAACCAGATGACGCGACCGTACGTGCCGGTGCTGATCGAGGGCATCGTCGGGAGTGGGCCGGGCCTCGCGAGCTCGATAGGGTTCGTCACCGGGACCGCGGCGCTGATCGGCGCGCTGGCCTCCCCGTTGGGCGGCATCGCCGGCGACCGAATCGGCTTCCGCGCGGTTCTCGTGACCGGCCTGGTCGGCGGGGCCCTCGCGCTGGCTGTTCAGCCTTGGCAGTCCAGCCTGCTGCTGCTCGCGCTGGCCGTGCTCGCCTTCGTGTTCTTCAACGGCATCGTCGGGCCCATGGTCTTCAGCCTGCTCGCGACAGAGGTCCCCTCGGAGCGCCGATCGACGACGCTGAACCTCGTCTACCTGCCGCTCTACGCGGCCGGCATCGTCGGCCCGGCGACCGGCGCGCTGGCCACCGGCGTCGCCGGCGTGACCGCTCCATTCGCGCTTGGCGCGTTGGTGCTGGGAGTCTCGGCCGTGGCCATCGCGGTCGCCATGCGCGCCCAGCGTGGGCGAGCCGCGGCGACCATCGACGTCTAGCTGGCGAGTCCTTCCGCCTGTTCAGCGTGGCGAGCGGCGACCTCCCTGGACCCGGGCAGGAATAGCGCTGGAATGATGGCGAGCGCCGTCAGGCCGATCGACCACCAGAATGCGTTGTCGAACGCGGCGGCGCGCCCGACGAGTCCGGCGGCGGCCTGCGCGGCGAGCTGTGTCTGGAGAATCAGGGCGAAGACGGCCGCGCCAAAGGCACCGCCAAGTTGCATCGTGATCCGAGTCGCGATGCTGGCGTGGGGTACATCGTTGGGTTTCAGGCCCAGGTAAGCCGCGGCCATGATGGGGATGGTCACCATTCCGAGGCCTGCGCCACGGATGACCAGAGAAGCCCCGAGAAGAAGCTCATTGGTGTCCAGACCCGCCTGCGTGTAGGCGAGCGTGCCGGCGATCGTGAGCAGAAAGCCGACAAGGACGATGGGCCGGGCGCCGATACGGTCAGTCAGCTTGCCCGCGTAGCCCCGCGTCAAAAGCATGCCCAACCCCTGCGGGGCAAGAAGCAGACCGGCGGCGAGAGCGCTCTGGCCGCGCACCTGCTGCTCGTAAAGGGGCAGCAGCAACATGGCCCCATAGACCGACAGGCCCGACAGGAACAGCAGGATGTTCGAGGCCGTGAAGGAACGCACTGCAAACAGGCGCACGTCGAGCAGCGGTGGGCGCTTGGTGTTGAGGGCGTGCACGACGAAGCCGACGAGGAGCACGGCGCCGATCGCGACAGGTAGGAGCACAGCAGAGTTGTCGAACCCGCCATTGCTGCCGGCTTGCGACAGCCCGTAGAGCATCGCGACCAAGCCGGGCGATAGCAGGGCCAAACCGATGACGTCGAGGTGAGAACTCTTCTTTGGAGCGGTCGGCGCCAGGTGACGCCAGGCGAGCACCAGGCCAACTACGCAGAACGGAATGTTGACCCAGAAGATCCAGTGCCACGAGAGCTGGCTCAGGATCAGGCCGCCCAGAACCGGACCGAGGATCGGCCCGAGCAATGCCGGAAGGCTGATCAGGGCCATCATGCGCCCCAGGTTGCGTTTGCCCGCGGCATTGACCAGCAGGGTCTGCAGGACGGGCAGCATCAGGCCACCACCGATGCCCTGCAGCACCCGGGCGGCAATCAGGACCTCGATGCTCCAGGCCAGGCTCGAGAGGATCGATCCGACCATGAAGAGGGCCAGCGCGCCCATCCAGACCTGCTTGGCACCAAAGCGATCCATGGCCCAGCCGCTGACCGGGACCACCATCGCGAGTGCCAGCACGTAGGCGCTGATGACCCACTGGGTCGTCGACACCGACGAGTTCAGCTCTCGCGACAGCGTGTCGATGGCCACGTTGACGATGGTCGTGTCGAACATGACCGCCATCGCCCCCGTGAGCAGGATCAGCGCGAGCTTCAGGAACGCTGGATCGAGTCCATCGTTCCTCGTCTGCTCCGTCATTTCCAAGGCCTCATTTCACTCGATTAGATACGTACTTGTCTCTAACGAGCACTCTACAATGGGCGAATAAGAAACGCAAGCGCACCCTAGGAGACACGGATGGCGGCGATTGGAAGTGCCGGCACCCCGACGCCGGCCTCGCGAAAGGCGGGGCCGCCGACGCGTCGGCGCGGGTCCACGCTCGAGGCGGCGCTGCTGCAGGCGGCCTGGGACGAGCTGACCGAGGTCGGCTACGCGGCGTTCACGATGGAAGGTGTCGCGGTTCGAGCCAAGACGAGCCGGGCGGTTCTGTACCGGCGCTGGCCAAATAGCCCCGAGCTCGTCGTCGCTGCCCTGCAACATCATGTCGGGTCGGACCCGTTTCAGGCCCCGGACACAGGGTCGCTGCGCGAAGACCTCCTGGCCGTACTCCGCCATCTGTCGACACAGGTTGGCGATCTCGCCGGGACGCTGAGCTTCCTGATCGCCGACTCCTACAACAAGTTCGGGATGTCGCCCGCCGCCCTGCGCGAGCGGGCGCTCGCGGGCACCGCAAAGGGCGGCACCGCGCTCGTCTTCGCGCGAGCGATCGCCCGCGGTGAGATCGACCCGGCCCGTCTGAGCCCCCGGGTACGTTCCCTACCGGTGGACCTTGTCCGCCACGAGCTGATAATGACCCAGGCGCCGGTTCCCGACGCCACCGTCGTCGAGATCGTCGACCGGATCTTCCTTCCCCTCGTACGCGGATGAGGCCGGGGCACAAGAGCCCTGACCTCGCCGAAGTCCTCGGCGGGTGAGGCGATGACAGACGAAGCCGTGAGCTCTATTGGCGCACTCGAGATCGACGACATCTCCAAGCGTTACGGCGCTGTCGTCGCACTTGACGGAATGACCCTCGAAGTCACAGCCGGCGAGGTTTTCGGCTTTGTCGGGCGCAACGGCGCGGGCAAGACGACGACCATGCGCATCGTGCTCGGCGTGCTCGGCGCCGACGGCGGCGAGGTCCGCTTCGCCGGTCGTCCGCTGACGTTCGAGGCGCGCCGCCGGATCGGCTACATGCCCGAGGAGCGCGGTCTGTATCCGAAGATGCGCCTTGCCGAGCAGCTCACGTACCTCGCCGAGCTGCATGGCATGAGCCCTGCGGCTGCCATGGCGGGCGCGCGGACCTGGCTCGAGAGATTCGGCCTCATCGACCGCGCCAACGACGACGTCCAGAGCCTGAGCATGGGCAACCAGCAGCGCATCCAGCTCGCCGCCGCGCTGGTCTTCGATCCCATCATGCTCGTCCTCGACGAGCCGTTCGCCAGCCTCGATCCAGTTGCGGTGGACGTAATGAGCGCCGTCCTGCGCGAGCAGGCCGACGCCGGCCTACCGGTCATCTTCTCGAGCCACGAGCTCGAGCTTGTCGAGCGCATCTGCGACCGCCTGGCGATTGTGGATCGAGGCAAGGTCGTGGCCCAGGGCACCATCGCCGAGCTGCGCATGGGAGCCGCCGAACGTCGCCTCGTCGACGTGCCCAACGCGGCCGTCGGCTGGGGAGAGGAGATCCCGGGGACGACGCTCATCTCCCGCGAAGGGTCGGAAATGCTGTTCGAGATCGAGCCAGGCACCGACGATCAGGCGCTCCTCCGGGCGGCACTCGCAACTGGCGCCGTGCGCGAGTTCCACCGTGTCGAGCCCAGCCTCGGTGACATCTTCCGGTCTGTTCTGCAAGAGGGCGCGTCGTGAGCGACAACACCGGCGGTCGACCAACCACCTTCCTCGTCGCCCGCCGCGAGGTCCGCATGCGGATGCGCTCGCGAGTCTTCGTTGGCGGCACGATAGTGATGACGGTCGGCGTCGTCGTCGGCATCGTCGTGGCGTCGCTGCTCGCCGGCAGGTCCACGCCGGTGCGCGTCGGCTTCAGTGACGGCTCACAGGCACTCGAGCGTTCGTTCTCGGCAACTGCTGCGGCTATAGGTGCGAGCGTCACGGTCAGCGACATCGCCGACGACAACGCTGGGCAGGCGCAACTGACGGCGGGCACGCTTGACGTACTCGTGACCGGGTCGGCAACAGCGCCGACAGCCGTGGTCAAGACCGCAATCTCGCCGAGTGTCGAGTCCGCGTTGTCCCTGGCGGCAGAGGCCACGCGTCTCTCCGACGCCGGCCTTACGCCCGCGGCCGTGGCCTCGGCCATGGCCCTCGTACCGGTCCAGCCCCTGCAGCCGCCCAACCCCAAGGACACGGAGAACATCCTTGCCAGCCTGGCCCTCGGCATCGTGCTCTGGATCGCGCTCGGCCAGTACGGGAACATGGTGGCCCAGGGCGTGGTCGAGGAGAAGGCGACGCGGATCATGGAGATCCTGCTCGCCACGATCCAGCCGAGCCGCCTGCTCGCGGGCAAGGTCATCGGGATCGGCCTCGTCGGCCTCCTGCAGCTCACGATCGTGGGCGCGGCGGCGCTGATCGCGGTCCAGGTGACCAATGTCGCCGCGATACCGGCCCTTGGAGTGGCCTCGATTCTGGCCGACGTGGTGTGGTTCGTGCTCGGTTTTCTCTTCTACGCCACCGCGTATGCCGCGGTCGCCTCCCTCGTCTCGCGCCAGGAGGAAGTCCAGAGCGCCGTCGCGCCGATCTCGATCTTCCAGATTGCGGGGTACCTGCTCATGTACGCCGCGCTGCCGAATCCGACGGGTCCCTTGGCCACGGTGGTCTCCGTGCTTCCGCCGTTCGCGCCAATCGTCATGGCGGTGCGGATGGCCAGCAGCGACGTGCCGTTCTGGCAGGTCGGCCTGGCGATAGGGCTGACCGTGGCATCCATCGTCGGCCTGACCTGGCTCGCCGGCCGCATGTACACCAACGCCGCGCTTCATCTCGGCGCACGGGTTCGGTTCATGGACGCATTCCGTGGGTAACGCTCGCGGCAGGTACAGAATGTTCCGGGCCTGTAGGGCCGCAGCGATCGAAGGAGGAATCAGATGCCGCCTCGTGTGAGGGCCCATCCATTCTTGACCCTGATGGCGGTGGTCTCCGCCGTCCTCATCGTGGTCGGCCGGATCAACAGAGACGTCTGGTGGGGCGACTGGGTCTTTGGCGCCGGAATCGCGCTGATTGTGGTTGCAGGCGCCCTCTTCCTACTTTCCAGGCGCTGAGCGTTGCCTCATCAAGTCCCGCTGATCCTGGTGATCACGGCGGCGATCATCATCGTGTACGGCCGAGTGAGCAAGCGCTGGCCGATAGCGATTCTCGGCTTCGTGCTGCTTGCCCTGGCCGGTCTGATCGTCGTCCTGGGGTTGGCGACTGCGTAGAGCCGGCCCGTCGGCGCTGAGGCGATTCGCCAGCGTCAGCGTTGCGGCCGATTTGATGGTCGGGGTGGCCGGATTCGAACCGGCGACCCCCTGCTCCCAAAGCAGGTGCGCTACCACTGCGCTACACCCCGA
>CAYYVV010000009.1:0-2139 GCA_964475245.1 uncultured Anaerolineaceae bacterium
CGGGCTGCGCTTGGCTCGGGCGAGCGGGCTGCGCTTGGCTCGGGCGAGCGAGCCCAGTGCGTGCCGCGGTCAGCCGTGAGCCGGCGCGAGCCTCAGCGATGCGCTCGTGGTGACCGGCTCGGCGAGTGCCTGCTCCTCGCGCGCGACGCGCTCGGCCAGCGCTACCAGGCGTGGCAGCTCACCAAGGCAGAAGCTGATGCCGCGCTCGGCAAGCTCGCAGTAGCCCAGCCCGCGGAACGCGCCACGCGCGGCCACTGCCGACATCTCGTCGTACAGCGCCGGCCAGCCGACGCGCCGCCGCCGGTAGCAGAAGCGGACGAACTCGAGCGCCTCGTCCTCGCCCGCCGGCGCCATCGGCGCCGCGGCAGTGCCCGGCACGGGCGCGGGTGAAACGATCACGCGTTCGACCGTGGCGAGCGGCGAAAAAAGACGCGCCCCAAAGGCAGGCTCAAGCGACACGCGACCACCCTCTCCCACGCCGCGCCGCTGTGCCGAAGGGCGAAGCGTTACTCCAAAAAGACAGTTGGCATCCGGACTAGGTTCGCCGCCCGAGACGCCGGTTCCTCTCCCTCACCGTCCTCACGACTCGCTGCGGCCGGACGATGATCGGCGGATTGTAGGACCGCCCGACCGGTCACGTAAGTGCCTACGTCCACCATTCTGTCCACCTAATTTTCCACACAGCCGCGTGGCGAGTGTCGGTGGAAATTGGGACGCCCCCGGGGCGCGGTCCGGGGGCGTCGGGTGAGTTCGATCTGGTACCGCATATCGGATTCGAACCGATGATCTCCGCCTTGAGAGGGCGGTGTCCTGGGCCTCTAGACGAATGCGGCTCGGCGCGGGCTAGTTTAGCAACGTCGGCTCACAGCCGATGAGATTCGATGAACCCGCGTGCCGCGTCGGCAACCTGCTCGTAGCTGTTCTCGCCGACGACCAGGCCGTAGTGCGAGTGCGCCCCGAACGAGATGTAGTCGGCGCCCAGCCACTCCGCCAGGCGATGGCTGTCGCGCTCGGCGAAGAAACGATCGAGACCGGCACCGATTACCAGCTTGGGCACCTGCGGCAGCTCATCCAGCTCCACCGCCACGCCCTCGAGCATCTGCCGCCGCGCGGCGCCCGACTCGGCGCCCATCATGTGCTGGACGCGCATCACGTCGGCGTTGGTCAGGTCGGGGTTCTGGCGCTGCAGCGCATCGATCGGCCCGTCCCAGCCGAGCAGCTCTCGGTGGTACTCGCGCGGCAGGAGCCGGACCATGTGCGGCGACGGCGGCGGCAACAACGCGGCGGGCAGCGCCGGCGAGATCAGGATGAGCGCCGAGACCGGCCGTTCCTGGGCCAGGCGCAGCGCGAGCAGCCCGCCCAGGCCGTGGCCGACGACGATCGGCGGCCGCGGCAGCAGGTCGGCGCCGGCGCTGACGTCGTCCGCATACGTCGCGAAATCGAGCGTGCCGAAATCGGCCGTCTCCGACCAGTAGTGGCCGCGCAGGTTGAGCGCGTGGCCCTCCCAGCCGCGCGGCGCGAAATAGCCCAGGTAGCGCTGCCAGAGCCACGAACCGCCGAGCTCGCCGTGGAGCATGTACAGCGGCTTGCGTCGCGAGCGCCGCTCCGGCAACCAGGATTCGATGTACAGGCCGCGCTCCGCGACGACGCGCTCGTCCTTGCGGATCGGCCGTGACGCTCGGTCGGCCGTGCCGGACGCCGAGTCGGGCGCGTGGTGTCCGTTGCCGGTGTTCGCGTCGGCGTCCATCAGAAGGTCGGGTCGAAGACCAGGCCGGTGGCGGCCTTGGGATGGAAGTAGGTCGATTTGGGCGGCATGAAGTCACCCGCCGCGGCCACGGCGAGAACCTGGCCGACCGGCGTCGGGCGCAGGAGGAAGCACACGTCGGCCTCCGACTGCTCGACTCGATGGACGGCCTCGCGCGCGTCGTGGGTATAGGTCAGCCGACCCTGCGCGGTCAGCTCAGCCTCGCTCGCTCCGATCATTCGCTGCAGCGTACCCGACAGCACGCTGACGTCCAGTCGGCGAACTTCCTCCGACGCGCCGGAGGGCGCGAAACCCTCCGCTCGCGCAGGGTCGATTCGGAGCACCGACCCTCCGCCACGGGTCCACAGACCCACGACGCCTGCCTGCGTCGAGCC
>CAYYVV010000009.1:2239-6819 GCA_964475245.1 uncultured Anaerolineaceae bacterium
CGGCGAACGCAAGCAGGTCCTTCGCCGCCGGAACGAGCTCGGGATCAATCGTCCACAGGCGCTGGCCGACGCCATCCGGCCCGAGCGCCTCCTCCGGCCGCGCCGCCATGGTCAGCTCATCGAGCAGCGCGGCCGAGTCGCCTTCGTACAGCAGCAGCACGGGCGAGAGATGGGTGCGCGTCGCGCTCAGCAGCTGGAAGCGATGCTCCTTCGCGGGCCCGAGCGTGCGCTCGTGCGGCCTGACGCCACTGCCCGGCCCGTACTCCTCGATCCGTAGCTCGCAGAAGAACGACCGAGCGACTCGCGGCGTGCCGTCACTCGCCGTGAAGTGCTGCTCGTAGACGTAGAGCATCGGCCGCTCGTCGCGCATCAGGGTGCCGTCGCTGATCCACTCCTGGAGCGTCCTTGCCGCCCGTGCAAAGTCGGTGGCCGTGGCCGTGGCCGGGGTCGGCGCCGGGAGCTCGAGACGCACCGCATTGTGTTCGTCACGCGCGAGCAGGCGCTCGCGTTCGGCGGGCGCGATGACGTCGTACGGCGGGCACAGCACGGCCGACAGATCAGGCACTCGGGCAGCGTCATAACGCAGGCCGCGAAACGGCCGAAGCTCAGGCACGGGCCTCAAATGGTAGACGGCGTCGCGCAATCCGCAGAGTGGCGAGAATTAGGCCGTGCTGGGCAGGATCCTCTTCATCGCGGCCGTGGTCGTGACGCTCGCCGGCTGTGGCGTCTTCGTCGCTCCGAGCCCGACCGCAGGCGAGATGGGCGATCTCGTCTCGGGCCTCGTGTTGCGCGGCGCAACGATCACCGACCAGGTCTCGGGCGATGCCGGCTGTTCTGACCCGACGTTGATCGGCAACGCCATCCGCTACGACCTGCGCATGGCGACGGAGTCGACCACCGTGTCTGTCTACGTCCTGCGCTGGAAGAGCCAGCAGACGTTCGACGCGAACGAGCCGGCCTTCCAGGCGTGCGTCACGCAGTTCGAGCAGGCACATCCGGGCGCCACCGTCACCACCTACGAAGACTCGCCCTGGCGCGTCTTCGGCTCCGGCTGGTCGCCGGCCGCAACCGGCGCGATCGAGCAGGCCGTTCACGCCGCGGCCGGCGCGTCGCCGCCAGAGGAGATCCAGTAGGGCTCACGGCTACGATGCGCGCGTGAAACAGGACTGGCCGATCTTCGGCCGTGACGTGCCCGACGCCGCCTGGCGACCAGCCGCCGACGCAGCCACGGCCACGCGCCTGGGCCGCTTCATCCGTGGCGCAGGCGAACAGAGCCTGGACGCCCTGCAGCGTCACGCCGAGCGCGACCCGGCCTGGTTCTGGGGCGCCGCGGCCGACGACCTGGCGCTCGCGTGGCAGCGTCGCCCAACGAACGTTCTCGACCTCAGCCGTGGCGTCGAGTGGGCGCGTTGGTGGACGGGCGGCGCGTTCAACTACGCGGCCGCGGCCGTCGACCCACGGGCGACGGCCGCGCCCAACGGCCGTGCGCTCACCTGGGAGGGCGAGGACGGCACGGTACGGCGTTTCACGAACCGGGAGCTCAAGGCCGAGGTCGACCGCGCGGCGGCCATGTTCGCCCGGCTCGGGGTCAAGCAAGGCGACCGCGTCGGCATCTTCCTGCCGCTCGTGCCCGAGACGGTCATATCCGTATTGGCACTGGGAAAGCTGAGGGCGATCTACATCCCGATCTTCTCCGGTTACGCGGCGCCGGCGGTTGCGAGCAGGCTCAACGACGCGGGTGCCAGCTTGCTTGTCACATGCGACGGGACCTACCGCCGCGGCAACACCGTGGACATGAAGCAGACCGCCGACGACGCAGTCCGCCAGGCGCCGAGCGTGAAGCACATGCTCGTGGTCGGGCGTGTCAGCTCTCTCGCACCGCAGAGGGACTGGGTGGAAGGTCGGGACCGCTGGTGGTCGAGCGAGATGGCCGACCCGACGCTCGAGCCGATGACCCAGACGCCGGAGACGGACCCCGAGACGCCGTACATGATCATCTACACGTCGGGCACGACGGGGCGGCCGAAGGGCGCGGTCCACGTCCACGGCGGCTTTCCGATCAAGGGCGCGCAGGACCTCGCGCACGGCTTCGACCTCAGCGCCGGCGACCGCCTCTTCTGGTTCACCGACCTGGGCTGGATGATGGGTCCGTGGGCGATCTCGGGCGCGCTGCTGCTCGGTGCCGAGCTCGTGCTCTACGAGGGTGCGCCCGACTACCCGGCGCCCGACCGACTCTGGGAGCTGGTCGCCCGCCACGGGGTGACCCATCTCGGCCTGTCGCCGACCGTCATCCGCGCGCTGATGGCCCACGGCCCCGAGCCGATTCGGCAGCACGACATCTCGTCGCTGCGCGTCCTGGGCTCGACCGGCGAGCCGTGGAATCCGGAATCCTGGTGGTGGTTCTTCAACGAGGTCGGCGGCGGCAGGCTGCCGCTCGTCAACTACAGCGGCGGCACGGAGGTCAGTGGCGGCATCGTGTGCTGCAACCTGATGACGCCGATCAAGCCGACATCGTTCGGCGGGCCGTCGGTGGGTACCGCGGCCGATGTCATCGACAGTGCCGGCAAACCCGTCCGCGGCGAGGTGGGCGAGCTTGCAATCCGCCAGCCGCTGCCGGGCATGACCCGCGGCTTCTGGCAGGACCCGGAGCGCTACGTCGAGACGTACTGGTCGCGCTTGCCCGGCACTTGGGTCCACGGCGACTGGGCGATGATCGACCCGGACGGCTACTGGTTCATCCAGGGCCGCAGCGACGACACGCTCAAGATCGCCGGCAAGCGCGTCGGGCCGGCAGAGGTGGAGTCGGCGGCCGTGGCCCATCCGGCCGTGCTGGAGGCGGCGGCCGTCGGCATTCCCCACGATGTGAAGGGCGAGGTAATCGTCGTCTTCGTCCGCCTCCGGCCGCGCGAGGTTGACGATGCTGATCTGCGCCGATCGATCAGCGACAAGGTGGTCGAGCACCTGGGCAAGGCGCTGCGGCCCGAGGCGGTCCACGTCGTCACTGACCTGCCGCGCACGCGGAGTGGCAAGCTCATGCGCCGCGTCGCGCGCGCGGCCTACCTCGGCGCTGACCCCGGCGACATGTCCGCGCTCGAAAACCCGGCCGCTGTCGAGTCGATCAGGAGCGCTGCCGGGCGCGGTTGAACCTCATACCAGGAGCTTGGCCGCGACTACGACGAGGATCGCCGCCGCCACGCCGGAGATGATCGCGACGATCGTTGCGTACATCGCACCGCGAGCCGTGCACACGCGCTGCCACAGGCGGTAGCCGGTCGCGACTGCGCCACCGAGCAGCACCACGCCCATCAGGTCCCATGACGGCTCCTTCAGGAAGAAGCTGCGGTAGGCGATGAGCAGCAGCAGCGCGAGGGACATCACCAGGTAAGCCAGCTGATCGCCTCTCTTGCCGACGTACTCCTCGCGTTCGTCAGTTGCCACCAGTTGCTTCACCTCGTTCTCCTTCGAGCCAGAACAAGTCGTCAAATGGCACGGCCAGGACGCGTGCCAGCCTGATGGCGAGGGTCGTGGATGGGCAGTACTGCCCGGTTTCGATCGAGCTGATCGTCTGGCGGCTCACGCCGACGGCCCGCGCCAGCTCGTCCTGGGACAGGTCGCGTTCCGCGCGTGCCACGCGCAGATGGGTGACCAGCTTTGCGTCCTGTGTCGCCATATCTGCGAGAGTGTCTCGGCGCAGCTAGTTGATGACAGGGCCACTTGTCACATTGCCAAGTCCACTTGGCGCACTGCCGAGCATGGTTGACCCGGACGCGCGGCTAGCATCACAGTCGTGGAGCGCCTGATCACGAGCACAGCAAATCCGCGCGTGAAGGCGGCCGCGCGACTGCGCGGCCGCCGCGAGCGTGACCGGCAGGGCCTGACGCTGATCGACGGCGTACGCGAGACGCTGCGTGCACTGCAGGCCAACGCGGTGCTGCGTGAGGTCTTCGTCGTCCCGGACGTGCTCACCGGACATGAGGGGCACGCCCTCATCGAGCGACTGAACGAGGAACGCGTTCCGGTCGTCGAGCTTGGGCGCGAGGCTTTCGAAAAGCTGGCCTACGGCGACCGGCTCGACGGAGTGGTGGCCGTCGCCGAGACGCCTCCACGCTCGCTTGAAGCGTTGATCCTGCCGCCTGAGCCGCTGATCGCGGTCATCGAGGGCGTCGAGAAGCCGGGCAACCTGGGCGCGATCCTGCGCTCCGCCGATGGCGCCGGCGTCAACGCGGTTGTGATCGCCGAGTCGGCCACGGACCTGTTCAACCCGAACATCATCCGCGCCTCGATCGGCACGGTTTTCTCCGTCCCCGTCGCCGTGGCGTCGAGCGGCGAGGTCCTCGACTGGCTCCGGCGGCGCTCGATTGCAATCGTGGCCGCGCGAGTCGAAGGGTCGACCGACTACACGGAGGCCGATTACCGCGGCGCAGTCGCCATCGCGCTGGGCAGCGAGGCGCGCGGGCTGTCGGATCCCTGGGCGGAGCTCGCCCGAGCGTCGGTCAGGTTGCCCATGCTGGGTGTGGCCGATTCGCTCAACGTCTCGGCCACGGCCGCGGTCCTGTTCTACGAGGCGCTCCGCCAGCGGA
>CAYYVV010000009.1:6919-51261 GCA_964475245.1 uncultured Anaerolineaceae bacterium
AGAGCGAACAATGGCCGCTCATTGACGGCCTCTGTGGCCGCGCCGGCCGGCGGCTCTCGTCGCGCGGTCAGGCCGTAGCCAAGGATTGGCGGGAAGTCGGGAAGATCCGGGCTGAGCCTGCCGACCAGCTCGCCCAACGCTGCACGTAGCGCTCTCATCTTGTCGGCGCCAAAGCGGCTCTCCCAGCGCGTCTCGATCTCGGCGGGTAGCGGTACCCAGATCTCCTGCGCCTGCAGCCCGGCCCGGGTCGGCCGGATCAGCGTGTCCTTGCGCACGTGCGCCACTCGATCTCCGCGGCCGTGGCCACCGAGCGTCACGTAACCCCAGCGGCGCATGCCGTCGAAGTTCGTGCTCATGCGCGCGCGGCGTGCCAGCTCGGCGGCCGTGACGCCGGCCTCGTCGACGTAGCGCATGCAGTTCGCCCACATTGCCATCGACGCGAGCCACGGCGCGTCCGGAGGGCCGCCGAGCAGGCCGAGGCGCGCCGTGCGGTGCGGCATGCGCTGCTCGAACGTGTTGTCGAGCTCGATGACGAAGGCAACCAGCGTCTGCGACAGGAGCGCCGACAGTGAGAACCGTTTGCTCATCGGCCGAGGAGCGACTACTCGACGCGCAGGCCCAGGATGCGGCGGCCGATGACGAGGCGCTGAATCTGGCTCGTGCCCTCGCCCAGCTCGGTCAGCTTCGCGTCGCGCATGAAGCGCTCGACCTTGTACTCCTCGACGTAGCCGTAGCCGCCGTGGACCTGGATGCCCCAGTTCGTAACGCGCTGCGAGACCTCGGACGCGAACAGCTTCGCCTGGGCGGCCGCGATCGAGTAGTCCTCTCCCCTGTCCTTCATCCACGCCGCGCGCCAGACCATCGCGCGCGCCGCCTCGACCTCCGTGGCCATGTCCGCGATCATGAATGCGACGCCCTGGAAGGAGCCGATCGGGCGCCCGAACTGCTTGCGCTCGCGGGCGTAGGTCACCGACGCATCGAGCGCCGCCTGCGACAGCCCGACCGCCATCGCGCCGATCGAAATTCGGCCGCCGTCGAGCGTCTTGAGGAAGATCTTCCAGCCCTCGCCCTTTGCGCCAAGCATGTTCGCCGCCGGCACGTGGCAATCCTCGAACAGCAGCTCCCCGGTCGCGCTCGCGTGCAGGCCCAGCTTCTCCTCGAGGCGGCCGACGGTGAAGCCCGGCGTGCCCTGCTCGACGATGAACGCGCTGATCTCTGCTGAGCCGTCCTCGCGATCACCGGTGCGCGCGGTGACGATGTACGTGCCCGCCTGGCCGGCATTGGTGATGAACCGTTTGCCGCCGTTGATGACCCACGAGCCACCCTTGCGGCCGCTGCTGTCCAGCCTGGCGGTCGTGCGCGTGCCACCGGAGTCCGAGCCTGCCTCCGGTTCGGTCAGGCCGTACGCGCCAAGGACCTGGCCTGACGCCATGGGCACGAGGTACTTCTGCTTCTGCTCGTCCGTGCCCGCGAGATGGAGCGGATTGCAGCCGAGCGAAGTGTGCGCGGCGACGATGATGCCCAGGGATCCCCAGACGCGCGACAGCTCCTCGATCGCGATGGCGTAGGCGAGCGTGTCCAGTCCGGCGCCGCCCTCCTCCTCGGGGAAGGGAATGCCAAGCAGGCCCATCTGGCCCAGCTCGGCGACTATGTCGGTCGGGAAGCGACGCTCCTGCTCGTGCTCGTCGATCTTGTCGGCGACCTCGCGAGCCAGGAAATCGCGGATGGTTCGGCGGAGCAGCTCGTGCTCGGGGGAAAGTTCAAGATCCACGAGGGGTGAGGCTAGCAGAGCATCCTGTGCCGGCGCGTTTACTTGGCGGCCGCCGGCTCCTCCCACGAGCGATGACCGCCACGCAACAGCGACACAACCGCGCCGATCGCAGACACGGCGACCCCGGCGGCGAACGCGAGACGCAGGGCACTGATGAATGGGCCGAGATCTATGCCGCTCGTGCCCGACTGAGTGCCGGAGAAGACGGCGACCATGACCTGGGGCGACATTGCGGTAGTGATCAGGCCGATGGCCAGCGCGATGCTGACGACGAAGCCCGTGTTGGTCAGCATCGCCCGGATGCCCGAACCGATGCCGCGCTTGGCGGGCGGCACGACGCCCATCACCGCGCTCGTGTTGGGCGAGTTGAACAGGCCCGACCCGGCACCCACGATGAGCTGCCAGATCGCGAGCTGCCAGATCGGGGTGTCGACCGCGATCGTGGTCAGCCCGAGCAGGCCCAGACCCGTGACGACCATGCCCGCGGTCGCGAGCTCGCGCGAGCCGTACCTGTCGGCCAGGATGCCGCTGATCGGCGAGAGCACGAGCAGACCAACGGCCAGCGGGGCGAGCGAGATGCCGGCCGTGACCGGGTCCATGCCCTTGACGCCCTGGAGGTAGAAAACGAGCAGGAACAGGACGCCGTTGCGCGCGATGCCGTTGAGCATCGCGGTCAGGTTGCCCATCAGGAAGAGCCGGTCGCGCATCAGCTCGAGATCGATCAGCGGCTGCTTGACACGGCGCTCGACCCACACGAGCAGCGGCAGCGAGACGATGAACAGGACGAAGCCGCCGATGATCCACCACGTGCTCCAGCCGTAGATGCCGCCGAATGCGAGCGAGGTCATCAGCGCGAGAAGGCTGACCAGGTAGACGCTCGAGCCCGCCCAGTCGAGACCCAGCGAACGCTGCGGTTTGTGTTGCTCAACGAGGACGAGAACGGCGGCGACGATGCCGATGATGCCGAGCGGCACGTTGAACCAGAACACGAAGCGCCAGCCGAAGCCCGTCAGCCAGCCGCCCAGGATCGGGCCCAGGATCAGGCCGGCGCCGACGACCATGGCGTTGATGCCCAGCGCCCTGCCCAGCTCTCGGCGCGGGAAAGCGTCGGTCACGAGCGCGGCCGAGTTGGCGAACATGAAAGCGCCGCCGATGCCCTGGATGACCCGGCCGCCGATGAGCAGCTCGGCCGTGGGCGCGAGCGCGCACAGGACCGAGGCGACGGTGAAGATGGCGAAGCCCAGGATGTAGGTCTTCACCCGCCCGTACTGGTCGGCCAGTCGCCCTGCATTGAGCACGAGGACCGTGGTCACGACCGTGTAGCCGACGACGATCCAGAGCAGCGAGAAGATGTCCGTGTGCAGGTCGCGCAGGATGTTGGGCAGCGCGATGATGAGCGTGCCGGACGTCAGCGACGCGAGCAGAGCACCGATGCTGGTAACGAGCAGAACCCACCAGCGATAGCTCTCGGCCTGCCCATCGACGCGCTGAAGACGCACCGAACCAATGGAAGTGCCCTGGGAATCCGCAGCCACTGATCGTATTTTCGCCGGTCAGGCTTCCTCGCGCTCGACCTTGCGCCGCCCGGCCGGTGCTCTGCGCGTCCGCGGCAGATCACCGGCCTCGACAAACGACGCCTGGCGCGCCCATTCGGCCGCCTGCTGTTGCTCTTCGACGCTCAGGATGCCGAGACGCCCCAGCGTCGAGAGCTCGTCGCGGATGTACGTGCGCAGCATCTCCGGTCCGTCGGTGTTGATCGTGAACTTGACGCCGTTGCGCCGGAACGTGTCGAAGATCCAGCGAAACTCGTCCCAGCTGGACACGACGCGCGTGTTGAGGTTGCTCGTCGGGCACACCTCGAGCGTGATGCCGCGCTCGCGGATCATGGCCATCGCGCGCGGGTCGAAAGCCGATTTGACGCCGTGGCCGAGACGCGACGGCTCGAGTTGCTCGATCACCTCGGCGATCTCCTCGACAGGCCCCGATTCGCCCGTGTGGACCGTGATCCCGAGACCCTTGCGCCGGCAACGGTCGAACAGGCGCTTGTAGTCCGCGGGCCGGAAATCGGGCGATTCGGGCCCGGCGATGTCGATACCCACCACGCCCCGGCCGCGGTAGGCGATCGCCTTCTCGGCAATGATCTCGTTGAGCACGTAGGGGAACGCGCGGTCGAGGCACAGGATCAGACCGGGCGCGACCGGGTACTCGAGCATCGCCCGGTCCATGCCCCGGATCGCGGCGCTGATGATGTGGTCAAGGTCCTGCTCGCCGCCGCGGTTGCGCTTCATCGGGTTGAAGCGCAGCTCCATGGTCGTGACGTTGTTCTTGCGGTACGCGCCGCCGATGACCTCGTACACCGAGCGCTCGACCGCCAGTGGCGACGACTGGATCAGCTCGGTCCAGTGAAAGAGCTGGAGGTAGCCGTCGAAGCTCCGGCCGCGTCGCGCGGAGACCGTGATCAGCTGGCGGAACTCCCAGTAGTCCTTGGTCGGCAGGCGGATGCCCTGGGAGTGGGCGATGCCCCACATGATCGCCGGGGCCACGGCGCCACCAAGGTGGCAGTGCAGCTCTGTGAGCGGATGGGCGCGCGGCAGGACGTAGGCCACATCCCGATGCTAAACGAACGCCCGCCGCGCCAAAGGCGCGGCGGGCGTGTCGGGGCACCGCCCCTTCGGGCCGGCCCGGGCAAGGCCGGCTTAGTTTCGAGCCCTGCCTAAGGCGTATAGCGCCAGAGCTCGTTGCCGTGATTGTCCGCGTCGCTCACCCAGTAGACGCTGTTGCCGGCGGCGGTCATGTCCCACATCTTGGCCTCCGTCCCGCCGACGCTGTACGTCCCATCGGCAGTGCCGTCGCTCCTCCACAGCGTGTAGTCGTTGTGAGTGGTCCCGGCGAAGTAGAGGTCCGACCCGATCGAGGCCCATTCGTCGGTCCCCGTGTAAACACTCTTTAGAGGTTGCGTTCCGTCAGCCGTTCCATCACTGACCCATACGGCGTGCCACCAGTCGCTGTATTCGGCATCGAAGAAGAGCTTGTTGCCGGCGACCGCCCACAGGAATCCGCCGTAGGAGTCGATCGTCTTGACCGGTACCGTCGACGCCGCCGTTCCATGGCTCGTCCAGATCTGGCCATCGCCCTCGATGAACGCCGTGCCGTCGACGTCGGCGATGTTGTTCAGCGAGCTGAGATCGGCAATCTGGAGCGTCGTGGCTGGCGTGCCCTTGCTCCGCCACAGCCCGCCGGTGTCGCTGGCGTCGGAGTAGTACTCGAAGTAGAGCCGCCCCCCAACCGCGCTCATGCTGGAGATGTAGCCGGTAACCGCGTTTCCGTCACTGCCCCTGAAAGGCTTCGTGCCGGATGCAGTGCCGTTCGTCCGATACAAGGTTTGGCCGCCGTAACGTGAGCATGCGGGCTGGCACTCGCCCAGGAAGAACAGCTTGCCCGCAAAGGGAATCAAGCTCGCCGGATTGGAGCTGTCCAGGCCGGGCTCGATGTCGCTGACCAACCGGGTGCCACTCGCCGTGCCATCGGTCCGCCACAGCTCGCGCCCCGTCGAACCGTCATCGGCCGAGAAGTAGACGGCGCCCTTGAATGCGGTGAATCCCGTCGGGTTGGAGTCGGCCGCGCCGGGATTGATGTTCCTCACCAACTGCGTCCCGGTAGCGGAGCCATCGCTGACCCAGAGCTCACGGCCGTTGACGCCGTCGTCGGCGCTGAAATAGAGCTTTCCACCCGCCGCGGCGAGATCGGCTGGATCGGATCCGTGCTTACCCGGGCGAATGTCCTTGACGAGCCTGGTGCCGGCGGACGTTCCATCACTCTGCCATAGCTCACGACCCTGGCTGCCTCCCTTGGCGGCGAAGTACAGGGTGCCGTTCATGTCGGTCAGGAAAGTGGGATTGGAGTCGGCGAAACCGCGGTTGATGTCCTTGACCAGGTGCGGACCGCTGGCCGCGTTTGCCGGCGTGCCGTAGAAGATGAGCGCCAGCGCGAGCGCCGTGACGACACCGACGAGCTGCCCCGTCAGTGACGACTTCGATCGGTTCATGTTCGTTGCCTCGTTGTCAATGCAGATTCACGGTCGTCAGACTGCGGCCCACTGAACTGCTTCGCAGACGTTGTGGTCGCCTTCCGTGTATTTCCAGCCGTGGCCCTGGACATGGACGGTGTAATCGGGCATCAGGTACGAGGTCGCCGACTGCACGCTCGCGTCGGACCGGTACCAGAACATCCGGATCACGACCTGGTAAACGACGTCCCTCTCGTCCTCGACGTTGGTCGGCAATGCGACGCCGACGCTCTGCGTTGTGAACGCGGCCGCCTTCGTCGTCGTAGCCGTCGCCCGTTGGATCGGGCTCCGGTAGGTGACCTTGTGCGACGGGACGTCGCCTTCATCGATGGTCCTTCTCACGGAGAAGCGCCAGCCAACGGTCTGATGACCGCTCTTGGCGAACATCTCGGGTGGGGTAACGACGATCTTTCTGACCTTTGCCGAGAACGCCGGGCCCGGGCTGTTAGTGCGGTAGTTGCACGTGACCACGCTGCCATGGTCGGGCGGTGCCGCCTTGCCCGCCGTTGAGGCGCCGACCACCGGACCGGTGGCCGTTAGCGCGAGCATCAGAGTGCCTACGAAGACCAGCGCAATTCGAGCGCGCATTCTCAGGTTCCTTTCCCGTGCGACCAGATACCAAGTTGATGCGCGGGGAGATGCAGCTGATTGGCTGATTTGGGCCGCCCGGGTACGGATTCGCGACTCAGTATCCGGACGACCGTCTCAGGGTTCCGTCGTGAATCAGCAGGCACCCGGCGTGCATCAACTGTCCGATGAATGGCTACGGTTACGATTGGCGCGCAGGTATCACGCTGAGCGTGGCGCGTCGTATCCAGCCGGAGGGAGGGTCGGCGATTTCGGCTGAGGGGCCCAGGCTGGCTGACCGACGCGCGGATCAGCCCGCGACGGCGCTGCCGATCGCCGCTGCCGCGGCCGGGGATGCGGCGGCTTTCGCACGGATCGTCGCCGCGTACCAGGACGACATGGTCCGCGTCTGCTACGTCATCACGCGCGACGCCGACGCGGCCAATGACGCCGTCCAGGACGCGTGGGCGATCGCGTGGCGCGAAATGCGCAAGCTGCGCGATCACACGCGGCTACGGCAGTGGCTGGTCGCGATCGCTGCGAACGAGGCGCGCCAGATGATGCGCCACACGCGACAGATCGTCGTCACCGAGATTCGCGCCGACGGGCCGCGCGACGACGACGAGGACACGCGCGTCTGGAGTGGCCGGATCGACCTGCACAACGCCCTCGCACGACTGAGCGCGCAGGACCGCGAGCTTCTCGCGCTGCGCTACGTGGCCGGCTTCGACTCGAACGAGCTGGCGCACGTTACCGGCCTGTCCGCGTCAGGCACTCGAGCGCGGATGCAGCGGCTGCTCGCCACACTGCGCCGCGACCTGGAGCCGACCGATGGCTGATCAGCTCATGGAGGACGCCTTCGAGCAGCGCCTCGCTCGCGCACTGCGCAATTACGCCGATGAGGCGGTTCGACCGTTCGACGCTGTCGAGATCACACGCAACGCGGCCGAGCGCGCGGGACGTGGCCGGATGACATGGCCGAGCTTCCCGCGCGCGTGGCGCACGGCCCTCGCCCTGGCGCTACTGACGGTCGCCACGGCCGGCATCGCGATCGCGGGTGGCTTCATCCACCTGCCGAACAACAGCATCGTGCCCAACCCGAGCGCTCCGGCGACCGCAACCATGTCGCCAACGCCAGGCGCATCAACCGGCACGGCGTCCCCGAGCCCGACACCGTTGACGCTGCCACCGACATTCGAGCAGCCCGGCTCTCCCCAGCCAACATTCATCGTCGAGCCACCGACACCCGAACCGACACCGACACCCGAACCGACACCGAGCACCGTGGCACCCGCAACCCCGACGCCGGAGCTCACGCCGCAGCCGACCGAATCAGCTTCGCCGACTGCGCCACCAAGCATCGAGCCCACGCCGCTTCCCAGCCCGACGATCGCACCCGTCAGGTCAGTCGTGGCCATTGCCCTCGGCGACACACACGCGTGCACCCTCGCGGCCGACGGGCGCATCTTCTGCTGGGGCTCGAATGAGGATGGCCAGCTCGGCGATGGAACGGAGAGCAGCGACTATCGAAACTACCCGTCCGTGCCCGTTGTGGGCATCGACGATGCGACGGCGATTGCGGCGGGCATCCGCTTCTCGTGCGCCGTCCGATCCGACGGCACTGTCTGGTGTTGGGGCGAAGACCCGGGCAACGGTCCATCGACGGCCGTGCCTGTGCAGGTCCCGAACATCAACGACGCGACCAGCGTGGTTGCCGGCGGCGCCTTCGCCTGCGCGCTGCGCAGCGGTGGCGCAGTCGCCTGCTGGGGTGTCGGTGACCTGGGCCAGCTTGGCAACGGCAGCTTCGGCAGTGGCGGACCCACGCCACAGGCCGTCGTCGGAATCGACGACGCGACCCAGATCGCGGCCGGCTGGAATCACGCCTGCGCGCTGCGCAGCGATCACAGCCTGTGGTGCTGGGGTGGGAACGGCGACGGCGCGACCGGCTACGGCCAGCTGGGCGACGGCACGCTCGATAACAGCTCGACGCCAGTCCAGGTTGTGGGCCTCGACAACGTCAGCGCCGTCGCCGCCGGCGGCTGGTCGACGTGCGCGACGCTGGCCGATGGCACGGCCTGGTGCTGGGGCTACGGAGAGAAGGGCGGCCTGGGCGACGGCAACGCCGCCAACAGCTCGACGCCAGTGCAGGTCGTTGGCATCACCGATGCCAGGCTGCTGACGGTTGGCGACTACCACGCGTGTGTGACCGAGGCCGACGACAGCTCCTGGTGCTGGGGCGACACGTCCTGGGGTTCGGCGACCGGTGGACCCGCCACGACGCCGGTCGAGGGCAACAACGACTCCGGCGCGGTGCCGCAGGAACTGGCGACGGGCGGCCAGCAGTACCTGGTCTTCATCGATCGACGCGGACACGTGTGGTCGTGGGGCTTCGGCACCAACCAGGCACCTGAAAGCTGGCCGGTCGGCCCCTGAACTACTGCCTAGCGGTGACCTGGCGGCCAGGAGCCCATCACCTGGCGCAGCGATGCGAACTCGCCGAGGTGGTAGCTGTTGTGGTTGCCGATGATCATCAGCCCACGTAGCGCGCTGTGGCCCTGCGTTCCTTCGAGCACGGCCGTCAGGTCGCGCCGCTCATCGAGCGCGATGCGTTCCATGTCGCGCAGGTCGGCGCGAAAACCTTCGACTGACTTGAGGAAGCCGGCCATATCCGTGGTCGCCTGCGGATCAGGCCAGTAGCCAACGGGCCAGGGCGGCGACTCGTGCCCGGTCGGGTCCTCGATGTAAAGGAGCATGTCCCACTGCGTGATGCGCAGGTGCTCGACCAGGTGCCAGGGCGTGTAGCTCACGTTGGGCGCGCGCTCGTTGATCGCCCAGTCCGGAAAGTCGGCCACTGCCTCGTCGAAGGTCATGTGCGCCTGCCGGCCGCGCAGGAGCATCACCAGCTGGGAGCGGAGCTCGTCGGTCATGCGGCCCAGATTAGGCCGCCATCCGTCTACGGGTTGGAGCTGTCGGTCGGAGTCACTGTTTCTGTCGGCGTCGGCGTTGGTTGGTGAGTCGGCTTGGGCGTCTTCGTTCCGGTCGGCGTCTGCGTCGGCTTGGGTGTTGGCTTGGGTCCTGGAGCCGGCGGAATGCCCTGACTCACCGGCCACTGGTAGCCGGCCGGCGGATCGCCCGGGTAGCGGCCGACGAGTGTGACGCCGTCGACCTTGCGGTACGACGAGTTGATCGTGTCCTGGTGGATGATGTTGCCGCTGGCATCGCGCACGGTCCGGACGACGACCGAGTCAAAGCCGTCCGCCTTGAACTCGACCTCCTTTGTCGCCCGCGGCGGCAGCGTGTCGGTGAACTCGTAGAACGCGCTGGCCGTGCTCTGGTTGGTGACTTTGGGATCTGACAGGCTGACAGTTCGGCCGTCCGGGACGCCCCAGATCTCGTACGTCACCGTGCGCTTCTTGTTGATGCCCCGGATCAGGATCGGATAGGCGCTGTCGTTGGTGAACGACATGTCCTGGGTGTAGTTGCCACTGATCCAGATCGTCGCGTCTAGCCCGACCGGGTAGCGCGTGATGTAGTAGGCGTGGTTGCGCCGCGCGCCCAGCTCGAAGCCGGCGCGCAGCGCGGCGTTGTACATCGTCGTCGAAGCGGAGCACAGCCCGCCGCCGAGGACCCCCTCGCCCTTTGTCTTGCCGTGGATGATCGCGGCGCCATCGCCATAGCCGTTGGCCACGGTGATCGGCCCGGCGACACCGACGAAGCTGAAAACCGCCCCAGGCTGGATAACCGTGCCGTTGATCAGGTCAGTCGGCCGCCGGATGTTCTGGCCCTGGTTGTTGAACGAGCTGGGGATGTAGTGCGTGGTCCAGGTGCCCAGGATCTTGACCTGTGAGACGAGCGCCTGCGCCTGCGCTGTCGAGAGCTTGGGCGGCGTAGCGGTGACGGCGAGCGTCAGTTGGTCGGCCGGCGTGCCTGACGCACGGCCCAGCAGCGCGTTGTAGATCGCATCTCCGGACGAGGCGGCATCCATCTCGTAACCGGTGGCGCCGGGCACGGCCACGGCTTGACCACCCTGGAACTTGAAATCTGCTTCGACTGCCGGCTGGTCAACCTGGCTCTTGAGCGTCGTCACGAGCTGGTCGATTGGCGCGCGATCGAGCACGACCGACCACTTGCCCGGTGCCGAACTGTCGAGATGAACCCAGCCACGGAGCGTCTGCGCATCGATCGTGTAGCTCGTCGCGCCGACGGTGAGCAGCAGTGGCGTCGACGTCACCGACTGGAGACTGGTCAACGCGGCCTGCGCGTCCGGTGTCTGGACGGACGCAGCCATGGATGTCGCCGCGACGCTGACCGAAGTGTCGGCGGCGTCGCTGTTGTTGAGCGCGGCGATCGCCTGGCGCAGGACCTCGGCGCCATCGACCTGCTGCCCGTCGGAGGCGGGCGTGACCACATATGCGCCGTTCAGGAAGCTGATCTGGGCGTCGACCGGCGTGACCTGGGCCGTGGCCACGATCGCCGCGACCTTCTGTTGCAGTGCCTGCTGGTCGTAGCTGACGGTTGGCGTGATCGACACGCCACTGGTCATCGTGCGCAGCTGCTGCGCCACCTGGTCGAGCGGGTTGCCCTGGCGGCCGACCTGCATGGCCTGGTTGATGCTGCTGTCGAGGTCATAGGCCCGGCCGATGTCGGAGTAGGCGACCGTCTGCTCGACGCTGCCGGCCTCGACCGTCAGCTTCCCTGCGGACACGTCGGGCAGTGCCTGGAGCAGCTTCGCCCTGGCCTCTGCCGGGGTGCTGCCGGCGACCGACACGCCACCGATCGAGACGCCGGAAAGGATGCGGCCTTCGTTGCCGCTCGCATAGGCATAGGCACCGACGGCGGCGAGCACGATCAGCACAGCGACCGTCGCCAGGAGAGCGAGCGCGACACGCCGCCACCGAACTCCGGACTTGGCGGCGGCGACGGGCATGGTCTGGGTTTCGGTGGTCATCGAGTCCTCAATCGGGCGCGGTGAACGCCTGGACAATCAGTGAGTGGGTAATGGGTCAGCTGACGCCGTTCGCCGCGAGGGCTGCCTGCGCGGCCGACCGGCGGCGGCGGGCTTCCTCGGGCACTTGATCGCGCGCGTGATAGCTGGATCGGACAAGGGGTCCGGATTCGACATGCTTGAAGCCAAGAGCACGCGCCTCTTGCTTCATCTCCTCGAATTCAGTCGGTAGATAGTAGCGCTCGAGCGCGAGATGCTGCTCCGACGGCCGCAGGTACTGGCCGATGGTGAGAATGTCGCAGTCAACGGCACGCAGGTCGATGAACGTCTGGTGGAGCTCGTCGCGCGTCTCGCCCAGGCCGACCATGATGCTCGACTTGGTGTGCACGGTTCCGTCACGGCCGCTGATGTCGCGCGCGAAGTCCTTGGCGCGCAGCAGGACCTTTAGGCTGCGCTGGTAGCGCGCGCGCTTGCGAACCGGCTTCTGGAGCCGCTCAACGGTCTCGACGTTGTGATTGAGGATGTCCGGCTGTGCTTCCATCACCGTCCGCAGTGGCTCGTCCTGGCCGTTGAAATCGGGAATCAGTACCTCGACGCCTGTGCCCGGCGATTCGTTGCGGATGGCGCGAATTGTGTTGGCAAAGATATGTGCGCCGCCGTCCGGCATGTCGTCGCGCGCCACGCTCGTCACGACGACATGCTCGAGGTTCATCTTCGCGATCGCCTCGGCCACTCGGCGCGGCTCGTCCTCGTCGTTCCACGTCGGCCGGCCGGTCTTGACCGCGCAGAAGCCGCACGCGCGGGTGCACACGTCGCCCATGATCATGATCGTGGCCGTGCGCTGGTCCCAGCACTCCCCGATGTTGGGGCAGTGCGCCTCCTCGCACACGGTGTTGAGCGTCAGCCCGCGCAGGATGCGCTTGAGGTCGTGATAGTTCTCGCCGCTGGGCATGCGCGCCTTGATCCACTCCGGGTGGCGGCGCGGCGCGATTGAGCCGTCAGTGGCGGGTCCGAAGCCGCCGCCGCCCATCGCGATCGTGGGCGGCTCGAAGGCATCGTGAGCGTGGCCGCCGGTGGCCGGCGACTGGAACATGGGGAGTTCGCGCTGCATCTCTGATGCCAGTTTAGGGCTAATCCTGAGCAGAGGTATCAGGATTGGCCACGGCCCGCGTGCCGCCCCACGTTTGCACGATGCCCTGCTCGAGGCCGCGCGGGTTGAAGCCGAGCTCGCGCGTCGCCTTCGCGTGGCTCGCCCAGTAGGTGACGTTGTCCGCGGCGCTGATCGTTTCGCGCAGGTTGGCCGGAAATCCGGGCAGGCCGCCGACACGGTCGCTGATTGGTGCCACGACCTTGAGCAGCCCGACCGGCAACGTGAGCCGCGGCGGCCTGCGGCCTGCGGCCTTGGCCGCGATCGCGACCGAGTCACCCATCCGATGCGCGGCGCCGCTCAGGATGTACGACTCGCCAACGCGGCCACGGTCGAGAGCGGCGACGATCCCGTCGGCCAGATCGTGAACATGGACCCAGGCGAGGCCGGTCGTCGGGAAAGCGACGTAGCGCAGCCTGCCCTTAAAGGCCATCTCCAGTTGCGCGCTCGCCTCCGAGTGATCGTTCGGGCCGTAGACCTGCGCGGGCATGACGATGATCAGCGGAGCGCCGGCCGCGGCGCGCTTCACGGCGGCCTGGTGGGCGCGGTACTTCGTCTCGTCGTACCACGACACGAAGCCCTGCTTCTCGTCGCGCTGGTACGACTCGTCCGGCTGCTCGCCATGGGTATTGCCAAAGACGTTGGCCGTCGAGATGTACACGATGCGCGGCACTGCGGCGGCCACGGCCGCATCGAGCACCCGCTCCGTGGCACCGACGTTGGCGTCCCACATCTGTTGGCGCTCCGACCGTTTGAGGCCGATGCGGTACTGCCCCGCGGCATGCACGACCGCGTCGGCGCCCTTCATTTGCGCCGTCAGTTGCGCAACGCTCGACAGGTCGCTGACGACCAGCGAGACGTTGTCGCGTTTCAGGTGGGCAGCGCGCGCGGGGTCACGTACGAGCGCAACCACGTCGTCACCGCGCGCCGCGAGGCGCTCGACGATGGCACGGCCGATGAAACCGGCACCGCCGGTGACGACGACGCGCATCGCGGGTTGCCTCTGGCCCAGGCGCGACCTACCAGATCGCGGTGCTCGAGTCGACTGCCTCAAGCCAGCGCTTGACATCCGCGACGAAGCGGCCCGCCTGAGCGCCGTCCGTGGCACGGTGGTCGAAGCCGAGGGTCATGTACATCATGGGCTTGATCCCGATCAGGTCACCACTGCCAGTCTCAACTACGACGGGCCGCTTCACGATCGACTCCATCGTCAGGATGCCGACCTGTGGGGCGTTGATGATCGGCTGCGTGATGATCGAACCCGTCCAGCCCGTGTTATCGAGCGTGAACGTGCCACCTTGTATGTCATCGAGCGTGAGCTTGTTCGCTCGCGACTTGTCGGCCAGGTCGCGCAGAGCGCGATTGAGACCGTGGATCGAGAGCCGATCCGCGTCCTTGATGACAGGCACTACCAGGCCGTCCTCGACGGCCACGGCAATGCCGAGGTTGATTGCCTGGCGGCGCAGATGGCCCTCGTCACCGTACGTGGCGTTGAAGTCGGCGTGGCGCTTGAGGGCCTCGACCGTCGCCTTGGCCACGAACGCGTCGTAGGTCAGGCCGATCCCTTCCTGGGCCTGGTACTGACCCTTGTTTCGGTCGCGCAGCGCGACGACGCCGCTCATGTCGACCTCGATGACCGTGTACGCCACGGGCACCTGGAGCGCCTTGGTCATCTGGGCCGCGATCGCCTTGCGCATCGGCGAGGCCTGCTTGAGCGAATCGCCCTGGGCCACGGGCGACGGGGCCGCCGGAGCCGATTGGGCCGACGGAGCTGACGGAGCCGATTGGGCCAATGGAGCCGACGCTGCCGGTGCAGCCGCGGCCATTGGCGCGGCGGCGTTGGCGCCGCCCGACTCGACGAACTTCAGCACGTCCTCGCGCGTCACCCGGCCGCCATGGCCACTGCCGGCGATGAGTGCAAGATCGAGGCCGTGCTCGCGTGCCAGCCGCCGCACCGCCGGCGTCGTGGGTCCGCTGTACGTGTCCGCGCCGGCGCCGTTGCCGTGGCCGTTGGACCCGGGCATCGTCGGTGCCGCGACCGCGGTCGTTGCAGAGACCGCCGCAGCTGCTGGGCTGGGCTGGGCTGTCGGCTGCTCGAAAGTGCGCTCGGGCCGTTCGTCGGAGCCACCCGGACCCGTGCCTGTGCCGTAAGGACCGACGGGCTCGGCTGGCGCTGCGCTGGCGGTGGGCGCAGCTGCTTGGGCAGCAGGCGCTACCTCGGCGGCAGGCGGAGCCGCTGCGGCGGCAACCTCGGCGCTTTCGTTGGCGCCCTCGATGACCGCGATATCGGTGTTGTTCGGAACCGTCTCGCCTTCCTGGACGAGGATCTCGGTCAGCGTGCCCTCGAACGGCGACGGCACCTCCGCGTTGACCTTGTCGGTGATGACCTCGACGATCGGCTCGTACTTGTCGACGTGATCGCCGGGCTTCTTCAGCCACTTGCCGATCGTGCCCTCGGCAACGCTCTCGCCGAGTTGCGGCATCTGAACCTTGGGCATGGCGGGGTGGGTCTCCTAGCGCTGGGAGTTCGTGTTCGTCGGTGTCTAGTTTCGCCCATCGCGCGGTCGGGCGTCCAACCGCTGGACGACAGAGCCGTCGGCACCGGGTTGGGACAGGGCCAGCAACTGGCCGAACTCGGCAATGGAGCCCAGCAACGCATCGGCCAGCGGGGCGAGATGATCGGGACGGCCGGCGCCCGACAGGACGCCGATGGCGCGGCCCGCGCCCGCGTTGTGGGCCATGAGCAGGTCGCCGGGCATGTCGCCGACGATCGCGGCACGCTGCGCCGGGACGCCCAACAGAGAGCATGCGCGCAGCAAGGTGTCCGGCGCAGGCTTGTTCGGCAGCCCGTCATCGCCGCATACCAGGGCATCGACGGCATCCGTCACCCCGAAGGCTCCGAGCGTTCGCTCAGTCGGAAGGCGGTCGTCCGCGGTGATGACTGCCACCAGCCTGCCGGATCGGTGGATATCGCCGAACAGCACGCCCAGGTCGGTCAGGGCACGTGCTGACGTGACGGGATCGGGCAGGAACCAGGCGTCGCTCACGACGGCCACGGCGCGTGCTCGATTGCCCAGCCGAACGGCAACAGCCGCGACAGTCATGTGCCACATCTGTTCATTGGTCGTACCGGCAATGGCGCCGAGCGGCAGCGTCTCGCCGCTCGCCGGATCGTTCGACAGGGCGCGCCACAGATCGTCGCGCAGTTGCGGGCCGGTAGCCAGCTCGAGCCTGCGCGAGAGCTCCTCGAACCAGGGCACCCACATGGCGTGGAAGTCGATCAACGTGCCGTCCTTGTCGAAGACGACGAGATCTATGCCGTCGAGTACGCCGCTCGAGAGCCCTGGTTCCACTCGAGCGTCAGCCACCAACGGAAGCGCTCAAGATGGCTCCGCCACGCGGCGAACTCGACGCGGCGTGAGCAGCGCCCTCGGCCGCGGGCTCGTGATCGAGGCCGAGGACCGCGCCTGGTGGGAAAGCAATGCTCACCGTCGAGCCTATGTCCGGAAGCGGAGTCTCGGCATCGTTGAACGTGTCGACCGATACCTCGTGACGGTCGTCGATACGCAGACGAAGGCGGACTGTGGCACCGAGAAAAACGACATCGCCGACGGTTCCACGCAGCACGTTGAACCCTGCCGGTGGTTCACCGAAGCGAAGGCTTTCCGGCCGCACCGCGATCTGAACACGGGCCTCGCGAACGTGGCCCGAGAGGCCGATCGAGGTCCGGATCTCCTGGTCGCCCACTCTGACTCGGCCAGTGGCCGGATCGACCACGTGCGCCTCGAAGATGTTGAGGTGGCCGATGAAACGGGCCACGAAACTCGACGCCGGCCGGCCGTATACCTCGGCCGGCGCGCCGACCTGCTCGACGTGGCCGTCGTTCATGACCACGATGCGGTCGGAAAGGGAGAGTGCCTCTTCCTGATCGTGCGTCACGTACACAGTCGTGATGCCGAGCTGGCGCTGGATGGATCGGATCTCCTGGCGCAGCGCCAGCCGTATCTTGGCGTCGAGTGCCGAGAGCGGCTCGTCGAGCAGCAGCAGCTGGGGCTCGATTGCCAGCGCACGGGCCAGCGCGACGCGCTGTTGCTGACCGCCCGACAACTGCCACGGATAGCGACCGGCGCGATCCTCCAGGTGGATCAGCGCGAGCAGCTCGGTGACACGGTCGCCGATGCGCTTCCGGTCGACGTGGCGGATTCGCAATCCGTAGCCGATGTTGGCGGCGACAGTCATGTTCGGGAAGAGGGCGTACGACTGGAAGACCATGCCGATGTTGCGCTGGTTCGGTGGCTTGTCGGTCACGTCGACGCCGTCGACGCGCACCCGCCCGCTGGTTGGCCGCTCGAAGCCGGCAATCATGCGCAGCGTCGTCGTCTTGCCGCAGCCGCTCGGGCCAAGGAAGGAAACGAACTCACCCTTGTCGACGGACAGGTCGACGCCCGACACGGCGACGGTGCCGCCGCCGAAGCGCTTGTGGACGCTCTGGAGCTCGAGAAAGGCCATCTGTTTCGACTCTCCTAGCGCGCACCGGCGAGCTGGACGCGGTTGGGTGAGCCGCGACCGACCAGGCCGATGACACCCATCGCCAGCCACGTGATGGCGAAGCTGATCAATGACACTGCCGCCGGCTCGTATGCCCGGTCCTGGCCGAGCAACGACAGGTACGGCCCGAACGCCGGCCGGGTCAGAAACGAGGCGATCGTGTACTCGCCCATCACGATCGCCAGGGTCAGGAACGCGCCGCTGATCAATGCGCTGCGCAGGTTGGGCAGGATGACCTGCCACAGGATGCGCAGCGGGCCCGCGCCCATGCTCTGGGCTGCCTCGGTCAGGGTCGCGATGTCGATGGCGCGCATGCCGACGTCGGCCGAGCGGTACATGTACGGCAGCGCAAGAACGGCGTAGGCAGCGACGAGCAGAGCGTCGGTCCCGACGCTCGTGGAGGTGAGCGCCAGTGGCGGCGCGCTGAACGTCCTGATGAGCCCGAACACGAGGACGACCGGCGGGACGACGAATGGCAGAAGGGTCACGAACTCGACGAAAGGCCGAATGCGCGGGTAGCGCAGGCGAACCCAATAAGCCGTAGGGACGACGATCGCGATGCTGGCCAATATGGTCAGGACGGCGATCACGAACGAGTAAGTCAGGCTGCCTACGAAGCCCGGGTCCTTCAGGACATTGACATAGGCCTGGAAGGCCGGCCGCGCCTTGAGCGAGAACAGCAGCGTCCCCAACAGCGGCAGGAGGAAGTAGATCGCGAAAAGGGCAACGATCAGCCAGCCAGTGAGCGATGGACGCCTCACGCTGCCGTCCTCACTTGCTCCAACGCTCCGCCCGCCGCTGCAGAAGCACATAAAGGACCAGCGCCACGGCCATGATCGCGACCATGCCCATGGCCAGAGCGTATCCAAGGCCCTCGTTGTGCAGGACGTTGCCGCGCATCTCAGCCGAGATGACGCACGTCGTCAGGTTCACCTGGCATGCGGTGAGCTGATATGCGGTCGCCTGGGCGCCGAACGAGTTCGCGAAGAGCAGGATCATCGTTCCGAGCAAGGTCGGAGTGAGAACCGGCAGCGCCACCGTGCGCCAGTACTGTGCCGAGCTCGCACCCAGGTTCTCGGCCGCCTCTCGCCAATCGGGCTTGAGACCCTCCAGCGCCGGCGCGACGATCAGAACCATCAGCGGCAGCTGGAAATAGAGGTACACGATCTCCAGCCCGATCTTGTTGTAGAGGTTGAAGCCGCCCGCGTAGATGTCGAACCCGAACACCTGCTCAAGCCACATTGTCATGACGCCAGCGTGGCCGATGGTGTAGATGAAGGCGAGCGCGAGGGGTACCCCGGCAAAGTTCGACGCCACGCCCGAGAAGGTCATCACGACCGCCTTCAGCCAGCGCGGCACGCGACCAAACACGACTGCGTACGCGAGCAGGAAGCCACAGATCCCGCCCGCGATCGCTGTGACCAGGCTGATCTCGATGCTGTTCGAGTAGGCGTCGATGATGAACTGCTGCGAGAGGTCGGAGTAGTTCTGGAGCGTCAGAGCGCCGGCGCCGCTCTGGAAGCTGCCGACTACCAGGAAGCTGACGGGCAGGAACAGGAAGAGCAGGGCGAACAGGGCGAACGGGGCCAGGCCCAACAGACCCAGAAAACGGCGCGGTGCAGGGCGGACATTGCTGCCGCCCTGCACCAGCGCCTGCGCCGGTACGGTCACGTGAAGGAAGGGTTTCCGACTATTGAGCGGGCGTCGGTGACGGGCCGACCTGGACGCCGATCTCCGACTTCCAACCGTCGGTGATGAGCGTCTTGGCCGCCGTCAGCTGCGTGTCGCTCGGGAAGACCGCACCGGTGACGTCGGGCAGCTTCGCCGCCAGATCGGACGGAACGGCCGCTCGGGACACGAGATCGGCGTACCGCGACGTGTAGCAGTAGCCGGTCAGCCAGCCGAGCTGGCCCTCGTCGGAGTAGAGGTACTCCTCCCACAGCTTGGCGGCGTTGGGATGTGGCGCGAAGGCGCTGATTGCCTGTGCGTACAGCCCACCGAAGCGGCCGGAGGCCGGGATGACGACGTCGATGTTGGGGTTGCCGGCGAGAGTGTCCCTGTCGGCGAGGGCAAGGTACGACCAGGTGATCACGACTGGGGTCTCGCCCGAAGCGATGGTGCCCGTGTTGGCGATCGTCGGGACGAAGTTGCCGTTGTCGTTGAGCTTCTTGAAGAAGTCCAGGCCGGGCTGGGCATTGTCGAGCGAGCCACCGTTCGCCAGGGCCGCCGCGTAGACCGACTGGATGGCCTGGTTGGAGACGGTCGGATCGCCGGCGAGGGCGACCGAGTTCTTGTAATCGGCGCCGAGAAGGTCGGGCCAGTCACTCGGGGTGGCCTTGGCCACGTCGCTGTTGACCTCGAACGACAGGACGCCGTAGTAGTCGCCGTACCAGAAGCCGTTGGGGTCCTTGTCAGCGTCGGGGATCGTGGCCCAGGTGCTGACCTTGTACGGCGCGAGCAGGTTCTGCTGCATGGCTTGCGGGCCGAAAGCGACGCCGACGTCGATCACATCGGGTGCCTGCGGGCCGGGGTTCGACTCATTGGCAACGATTGCCTGGAGCTCGTCGCCCGAGCCACCGTTCGGGTTGATCTCGTTGACGGTCAGGCCGTACTTGGTCTTGAAGCCGTCGATCAGCGCGCCGTAGTTGCACCAGTCACGGGGCAGCGCGATGACGTTCAGCGCGCCTTCTGCCTGGGCCGCCGTGACGAGGCTGCTCAGGTCGCTGGGGGCGGGCGTGAGATTGGCCGCCGGGCTGCTCGACGCCTCGGACATCGAAGGCGCGGCGCTGGGGGCCGAAGTCGGGGTTGCGGGTGCCATGGTCGGCGTTGCCGGTGCCATCGTCGGCGTTGCCGGGGCCATCGTCGGGGTCGCGGCCGGTGGCGCGACCGTCGCGGCCGGGCTCGGCGTCGCGCCGGTGCCGGAGCAGGCGGCGACGAAAAGCAGTGCGACTGACGCGAGCGCGCCATACCTGCTGAGCGGGCGTTGTGAGCGCAAATCGATCTCCTCATCTGCCTGGGGCGGTGCGGGCCACTTGACTTGGCCCGTCTGTTCGGGACGCGCGCGGCATTCACGGGAATGCGCCCCCGCGCGGCCATCTCACAGGCTGGGGTTCACGACCTGTCCGTGGCTAGCGCCTGCTTGTTAACTAGCAATAACGCGCGTTAACTCTCGTGCCGCGCCGCCGGGATGGAGTGTTTACAAAAGGCGCGCCGGCACGTCCGACATCAGGAAGCTGACTCCGGCGGCGCGCAGGGCAGCCGCCCGATCACGGTCATTGACGACCCACGTGCCTACGTCCAGACCACGGCCGCGGGCCGCCTCGACGATCGCGCCGGCAGCCTCTGCCTGGCCCAGGTCAGGCGCGAAAGGCACCACGGCCTGGTGGCCGCCCGCTGCCGCAAGCTCGATGCCCGGATCGATCGGCTCGTTCTCGTCGAGGAGCAGGCCGGTGTAGAGCCACGGCGCCAGCTGTCGCGCAAGGGCGATCGCTTCCGGCAGAAACGAGATCAGGCGCACTGCTGCCACGGCGTCCGCGCGCATGTTCAGAAGGCGAACCACCGGCCGAACTGCGCGGACGTCCTTGACATCGATCACGAGCCCGCGGCCGGTAGGCAGTAGAGCGAGCACCTCGTCGAGACTCGGCACGTGCGTCGGGCCCGTGACCGCGCCAATAAACCTCGCGCCCGCATCCGCCCCGCGTATTTCGGTGGCCGTGAGCGTCGCGACGAGGCCGTGGCGATCGGTCGTGCGCGAAAGATCCGGGTCGTGGATGACCATGGGAACGCCGTCGGCGCTCGCGTGCACGTCCAGCTCGATCCCGTCGGCGCCCTGGCGCAGCGCGAGCTCGAAGGCGGCGAGTGTGTTCTCGGGTGCCTCCCCAGAAGCGCCGCGATGACCGTGCAACCACGGCCGCACCGAGAGTTGCGCGGGCGGCACGCTACAGGTGCTTCTCCATCTGGACGCTGGTCTCGACGTAGCCCAGGCGCCTGTACAGCCGCCACGCCCCCTGGTTGTGGCCGAAGACGTGCAGGCCGATCGACGAGATGCCGTTGGCGCGGCACCAGTCGTCGAGTGCGAGCAGGGTCGCCGTGCCAAAGCCCCCGCCGCGCCGGTCCGGGTTCATCTCAATGTCGTAGATGAACGCGTAGCCCGGACGCCTGTCCGTGGCCACCCACAGGACGCCTGCCTCGTCGCCGGCCGTGTCGACAACGGACCACAGCTCGTGCCCGGTCGTGTCCAGGCCGTTGGGCAACAGCGCGTTGAAGTCCGCCTCTGACTTCGATAGCGCCTCGTCCTCCGTCCAGCGGCCGGATTTGACATTCTCCTCGGCGTACCCGGCAACGCTGTACGCGCGCCACGTCACGTAGCGCTCAGGAGACATCGGCTCCAGCCGAACATTTGCCACGCTAGTAGGAGGCGAGGCGCCTCACGGCGTCGGCGATGCGCTCTGGGTTGGGCATGAACCAGTCCTCGAGGACGTGGTTGTAGGGAACGCCCGGCACGTCCGGGCCGGTGACGCGCACGATCGGTCCGTCGAGGTCGTCGAACGCTTCCTCGGCAAGGATCGCGGCAATCTCCGCGCCGTAGCCGCCGAAACGGTTGTCCTCGTAGACGATGACCGCCTTGCCCGTCTTTCGGACGGACGCGAGGAGCGTCTCGCCGTCGAGCGGCCGGAGCGTGCGCAGGTCCACGACCTCGGCCGAGACGCCCTCGGTCGCGAGCAGGTCGGCCGCCTCGAGCGCGTACTGGGCCATCATGCCGTAGGCGATGATCGAGACGTCGGTGCCTTCGCGGGTGACGTTGGCCTTGCCGATCGGGATCGTGTAGTCGGTGTCGGGAACATCTCCGCGCACGGATCGGTACATCTTCTTGTGCTCGAAGAAGAGCACCGGATCGTCGTCGCGGATCGAGGTCCGCAGCAGGCCGCGCGCGTCGTAGGGGGTCGACGGGATGACGACCTTCAGGCCCGGGATGTGGGCGAAGAAAGCCTCGACCGACTGCGAGTGGTACAGCGCGCCATGGACGCCGCCGCCATATGGCGCACGGAGGGTCATCGGGCACGAGAAGGCGCCATTCGAGCGGAAGCGCATGCGCGCCGCCTCGGACAGGATCTGGTTGAAGGCCGGGAAGATGAAGTCGGCGAATTGGATCTCAGGCACCGGGCGCAGGCCGGCGATCGCCGCGCCGATCGAGACGCCGACGATCATCGACTCGCTCAATGGCGTGTCGAGCACGCGATCGCCGCCGAACTCGTCGTACAGACCGTCCGTGGCCAGGAACACGCCGCCCTTCTTGCCCACGTCCTCGCCCAGGACGACGACCGTTTCGTCGCGGCGCATCTCCTCGCGCAGCGTCTCACGCACCGACTCGATGAGCGTCATGACGGCCATCAGTCGTCCCCCTTGAGCACGCCCCACGGACCGCCATCGCCGATGAACCTGGCGCCGTGCCACAGCGGATCGTCCATGCGCGCGGGCGGCGCGTCGCCGTAGACGTGCTGCTGTGCCGTGGCCGGATCCGGATCTGACTGCGCCTCGGCCCAGTCCGTGGCGTCCTCGACGACCTTGCGCGACTCGGCCAGGATCGAGGCCTCGGTCGCCTCGTCGAGGATGCCCGCCTCGCGCAGCTGGTCGCGGAAGAGCGGCAGCGGGTCGCGCGTCTTCATCTCCTCCAGCTCGTCGGCGGAGCGATATTTCGACTGCTGGTCGTCGGACGAGTGGGCGGTCAGCCGGCTGACCTTGGCCTCGATCAGGGTCGGGCCCTGGCCGTTGCGCGCGCGATCGATCGCCTCGCGTCCAGCGGCGTAGCAGCCGAGCACGTCAGAGCCGTCGACGATGACGCCGGGCATGTTGTAGCCCGCGCCGCGGATGGCGATGTCCTGGACGGCCGACTGGAGCGACATGGGCACGCTGATCGCGTAGCCGTTGTTCTCGACGACGTAGATGACCGGCAGCTGATGCACCCCGGCGAAGTTGAGCGCCTCGTGGAAGTCGCCCTGGTTCGACGAGCCCTCGCCCAGGTAGGTGATCGTGACGGTGTCCTCTTTGCGCAGCTTGGCGGCCCAGGCGATGCCCGTCGCGTGCAGGATCTGGGTCGCCACGGGCGACGACACGGACAGGATGTGGCGCTCCTTGATGCCGTAGTGGCCGGGCATCTGGCGCCCGCCCGACGACGGGTCAACGCCGCGCGCGAACTGGGCGAGCATGATCTCGCGCGGGCTCATGCCGAACGTCATCAGCGACGCGACCGAGCGGTAGTACGGCACCATCCAGTCGTGGCCCTGCCTGAGGCCGAAGGCGAGCGCGACCTGGGCGCCTTCGTGGCCCTGGCCGCTGATCACGAACGGGATCTTGCCCGCGCGGTTGAGAATCCACATCCGCTCGTCGACCGCGCGCGCGATGGCCATCAGCCGGTACATCTCGAGCAGCTCGTCGCGCGACAGGCCCAGGCTCGAGCCCAGCGCGCTGTCCGACTTGCCCTCGGTCTTGGTCGTTGCCATCAGCCTCCCCGCGCAGCCCTAGAAGTTGATTGACTTTCCGTCGACCGCCATGGCGGCCTCGCCGAGCGCCTCAGCCAGCGTCGGGTGGGGATGGACGGCTGAGCCGACCTCCCACGCGGTGGCCTCGAGGAGCATCGCCACGCTGGCCTCCGAGATGAGGTCGGTCACGCTCCCGCCGATCATGTGCACGCCCAGCAGCCGGTCCGTCCTGGCGTCGGCGATGACCTTGACGAAACCTTCCGATTCGCCACGGATGAGCGCCTTGCCGTCGGCCTGGAAGGGGAATTTGCCGATCTTGACCGTGAGTCCGTCGCGCTCGCATTCTTCCTGCGTTCGGCCGATCGACGCGATCTGCGGCCGCGAGTATGTCGCGCGCGGCATCTCGAGGTAGTCGACCTTCTCCGCTTCTGCGCCCGCGATCGCGTGAACCGCCGCGATGCCCTCGTGCGCGGCCACGTGCGCCAGGAGCAGGCCGCCGATGACATCGCCGATGGCGTACAGGTGCGGCTCGGCGGTGCGCATCCGGCCGTCGACCTGGACGAAGCCCTTCTCAAGCTTGGCACGCGTCGACTCGAGCCCGACGTTGTCCGAGTTGGGCGCGCGGCCGGTGGCCACGAGCATCTGCTCGGCACGGAGCTCCTTGGGCTCCTCGCCCTCCTTGCCGACCATCAGGCACACGCCCGACTCGTCGGCCGTCACGCCGGCCGGATCGAACCGCGCGCTCGTGATCGTGGTCAGGCCGCGCCGGCGGAATGAGCGCTCCAGTTCCTTGGAAACCTCGCCATCCTCGAGCGGAGTGACGCGTGGCAGGTACTCGAGCAGCGTCGTCTCGACGCCGGCGTCGTGGTAGAAGCTGGCGAACTCGACGCCGACCGCGCCGGCGCCGACGACGATGATGCTCTGCGGCAGCACGTCGCTGTGCGTCGCATCGTCGCTGGTGATGATCCACTTGCCGTCCGGGTTGAGGCCGGGCAGCGACTTGACGCGCGAGCCCGTGGCCAGGATGACGTCGTTCGCGTCGAGCGGCCGCTCGCCGTCCGGCTTGCCTTCCTCGTCGAACGTCTTGACCACGACCTTCTTGCCCCCCTGGAGCGTGCCGCGGCCGTGGATGTGCTCGACCTTGTTCTTCTTGACGAGCGAGTCCAGGCCCTTCGTCAGGCGCGTGATGATGGCGTCACGGCGCTTGGCGACGATTGCGTAGTCGAAGCGCAGGTTGTCGACAGGCACGCCGAACTCCTCGCCGTGCCTCATGCGCTCGTACAGCTCGGCCGATTCGAGCATCGCCTTGGTCGGGATGCAGCCCCACAGCAGGCACGTCCCGCCGAGCCTCGGCTGGTCGTCGACGAGCGCGACCTTCAAACCCAGCTGGCCGGCCCGGAAGGCGGCCGAATAGCCGCCGGTTCCGCCGCCGAGGACGATCAGATCGAAGCTGTTCGAGGAGCCGACTGCCACGGTCAGTCAGCCTGCGCAGCACGGGGGGTCATCGGGCGGGATGGTACGCGGGCCCCCACAACGGCGCAAGAAACACAGATACTCGCGGCCGTGCTGGCTGAACCGTGGCTCGATCTCGTTTTCGTCATCTTCGGCTACCTGTGCGGGTCCCTGCCGATGGGCGTGATCGTCGCCCGGGCGACCGGCGCGCGCGATCCACGAACCGTGGGCAGCGGCCGCACGGGTGGCACGAACGCGTTGCGCGCGATGGGCGCGCGCCGGGCGGTGGCGGTCGCCGCACTCGACATTGCCAAGGGCTTCGTCCCGGTCGCGCTGGCGTCGTACGCCGGCGCCTCTGCATTGGGCGTGGCGCTGACGGGCGGTGCCGCGGTCGCCGGCGCGTGGGCGTCCGTCTTCCTGCGCTTCCACGGCGGCCGTGGCGTCGCGACGGGCATCGGCGCCACGCTCTTCATCCAGCCACTGGCGGTGCTGCTCGGCGCGCCGTTCTTCTTCGGCACGATCTGGCTGTCGCGCTACGTGTCGCTCGGCTCGCTCGTTGCCGCGGCGGCCGGGGCGTTCTTCATCGGCGTTTTCGCAGTCCTGGGCTGGAATCCGCCCGCGCACGTCCTGTTCGGGATCATCGGCGCGGCGATCATCTGGATCGCCCACCACGACAACATCGGGCGGCTGTGGCGCGGCGAAGAACGCCGCTTCGACCCGTTCGCGCGCGGCGACGGCTAGCGCGTTACGACGGCTGCCCGCTTTGGGCTGCCGTCCGCCCTGCGGCGTCATCCACGCAATCCGACTAGCCAGTCAGCGAGAGTGACTGGCTCAGTCAGCCGGTGTGACTGGCTAGTCAGCCTGGATGCATGGCTAATCGGAATAGGTGGATGAGCCCAACATCCGGCAGGCCGCCGGACGAACCGGTCGCGCTTAGGAGCGGCGTGGGCGGAGGGCGACGACGAGAACCGCGATCGTGACCACGATCAGGCCGATGATCACGACCGGCTCGAGGCCGATCGCGTCGTCGAGCGCGGGCACGAAGCCCGTGATCCGGGCGACGATGAGGACCGCCGCCACGATCAGCGCCGCGGTCAGCAGGACATCCCGGTCGCGGACGGGGCGCCGATTGCGCGCGGGGTCGACAGGAGCGGGTTCAACAGGGCCGGACACGGTCAGCCCACGTCGGCCTGGATCGGGATGCCAATCGGCGCGACCAGAACGCGCCCGGCGAGCAGCTTTCCGGTTCGCGTCTGGAGCCCCTCCTTTGGACGGTGGAAGGTCACGGTCACGTCGGCGCGCACGTTGGGCTCCGACGGCACGCCGGCGCTGAGATCGAGCGCGGTCGGGGTGTCGACGGCCAGGACCGGCACGCCCGCCCGACGCGCGGCCAGGCACAGCTCGACGGCCTGGTTGATCGGATCGCGCAATGAGCCGTGGACGCCCGTGCCCAGCAGCGCGTCGACCACCAGCGCAGCGCGCTCGATGCCGTTGAGCAGCAGCGACACGTCGTGGCCGCTTGCCGCGTGCATCTTCTCGATGCGCTCGTCGCCATCGAGCAGGTCCCAGTTCGCGGCCGCGTCCGGCGTGCCGGGACGGTCGTCGACCGCGACCAGAACGACGAACGAGCGCAGGCCGTGGTCGGCCGCAAGATGCCGGGCGGCGACGAAACCGTCGCCGCCGTTGTTGCCCGGGCCGCACAGGAACAGGGTCACGCCACCCGAGGCACGATCGGTCGAGTTGAGCAGCGCGCGGGCCGCGGCCGCGACCGCTGTTCCAGCTTCTTCCATGAGATCGCGGCCCGCAACCCCCAGCCGCTGCGCGCGCCGGTCCGCGCCGCGCATCTGCTCGGCGGTCATCGGCCGGCGCGCGCCATACGCGGCCCAATGGGTCACGAGCGCCGCAAGGTCGAGCTCCGGCACGCGCAGAACGGGGTCCGTCGTCGGCAGCGTCTCTTCAGACAGGTAGCTGAGCATCGGGCGCATCGTCGCACGTTGCCGTGGGGCCGGTCAGCAATCGAACACGAACCAGCACAGCTCGTTGCGCAGCCGTTCGTCGTCGAGCACGAGCGCGCGGATCTCTCGCGGCAGTCGGGCGCGCTGCCACCGGCACTCCACGCGGCCGGCCGCGTCGCGCTCGTCTTCCGGCAGGGCCGCTCGTGCCGCCTTGATCGCGTAGGCCGCAGCCCCGAGCTCGTGGGCCGCCACGTGGCCCACCGCCGCGGCCTGGCCGGCAGCGTACGCGGCATGCCGTGCTGCGCCGGTCAGGTCTCTGGCCGCGGCGTTGGCATGGCCGCCCGCCGACCGGGCCTCCCACCAGCTCACCTCGCCTCGCGCCCAGGCACGCCCGAGGTCGATCGCCCGACGCGGCCGGTCGTCATCGGGCCGGGCAAGCTCGAAGTGATGCAGGACGTGCTCGGCGCATTCGGCCGCCCATATCGCAAGCAGGTGATGATCCTCGTCGTGGAGGCTGCCGCCGCGACGCACGGTGATGAACCGTGGATCCCGGATCTTGGGCAGGATCATCCCTCGGTCAGTGTCCGGTCGCGGGCCTGCGGCTCAGGTTGAGCAGGTACAGGCCGGCCGCAAGGCAGCCCACGGCGAACAACACCAGCCAGGCCGCGATGGCGTAGATCGCCAGCTTGATTGCGTCGAGGGTAGAGCTGGAGATCGTCACTGACGGCCCGGCCTCGACCGTGCCCGTGAGCGTGTGCACCGAGTCGGCGAGGTCGGTGAGGTCCTGGGCCGTCGTTACCGCGTCTGTGCGGTTCGCGTCGAGCGCGGTCCCGATCGAGCCGATGTCGTCGCCCAGCGCGTCGAGGTTCTGGCCGCTCGTATCGAAGCTGCCCGACAGGCCCGCCAGCGGCTGGGCGCCGAGGATGCTGATGTTCATCGCGTCACGCAGGCCGTACATGCTCGTGGCGACGCCGTGTGAGATGGTCGAGGCGCGATCGATGGCCGCTTTCGCATCGCCCAGGCTGGTGTCCATGCCGCCAACTCCGGTCGACATCTGGCGGATCGTGGTCTCGGCCTGGGTCAGTGACTGGACCAGCGCGGCACGTTCGGTATCGACCGACTGGGACAGCTGCCGTGCTCGATCCAGCGGCCGTGCCACGCCAAAGGCGACGACGACGAAGACGATGATGCCAACGATGCCGTACAGCGCGAGGGCCGCGCCCAGGACGCGCAGTCGCGTTTGTCGATCCTTCACAGTCCTACGCATTCCTCATCTGCCGCCGCAATAGGACGACGTTCAGCAACAGGAAGATAAGCCCAAGTGCGAGGAGCAGGGTGATCTGCCAATCGGCGGTCGTGCTGCCGCGGAGCATGAAGTCCTGCAGCAGGCGGATGCCGTGCGTCACCGGCAGCGCGTAGGCCAGGTACTGGACACCGTCGCGGAACTGGTCGACGGGCAGCACGAAGCCGCTGAAGAAGACCGACGCGAGGAGGAGCAGAAGCGCAATCTGCACGGCCTGGCGCTCCGAGTCGGAGATGACCGAGATGATCAGCCCGATGCCCAGGCTGGCGAAGACGAGCAGGCCGATGACGATCGCGACCCAGATCGGCGGGCCGAGCAGCGGCACGCCGAGCACTGTGACGAGGAGCAGGCCTGAAACGGCCGCGACGATCGCGCTGACCAGGCCAAGGCCGAGGTACTTGCCGAGCACGAGCTCGAACGAGTTGACCGGCGAGACGCGAAAGAGCTCGAGGGTGCCCGACGTGCGCTCGCGGATGAAGGACAGCGCGGTCAGGGTGACGGCCATGTGCTGGAGCATCAGCGCCAGGACTGCCGGGGCGGCAAAACCGAGCACGCCCGGGTTGCTCGGCGCGACGTTGTTCACGACGACCGTCGTCGGCGCGGCAACCACGGCGCCCGGAATCGGCACGTTCGCCGGGTTGCTCAGGTTCTCGCCCTGCGCAACAGCCTGCTTGACGATCTCCTCGTTGATCTTCTCGTTGAATACCTGGGCGACGAAGCCGGCGTAGCTGGTCGCGGCCGGATTGACCGAGTTCATGTCGATCTCGATCGTCGCCTGCTGGCCAGCCTGGATCTTCTGTACGGCGTCGGCCGGCGCGATGACGATCAGGTCGAGCTTCTGGGCGGCGAGGTCGGCTTTCGCCTGGTCGGCAGAATCGGCGACCTCGACAATGTCGAACGCGGGGCCGGCGAGACCCTGGTAGTAGGCCACGTCGCGCGGCAGGTTGAGCTCTGGCGGGACGACGATGACCGTGTTGAGCTGCCGCTCGACGCCCGTATAGCCCAGACCGAAGACGGCCATGATCAGGAACGGGCCCAACACCAGGCTGAAGAAAGCACCCGGCCGGCGCCGAACCTGGATCAGCTCCTTGCGCACCTGGGCGAGGATCCTGAAGACCGACTTGCCCGGCCCGACGATCAGGTCCCTCACGCCTCGGCCGCCTGGGCGGCGCGCCGCTGCGCATGCGCGGTCACGAGCGCGGCGAAAACCTCATCGAATGTCGGCCTGTACTCGCGGCTGAACTCGACCGAGCCGCCGGCCCGCTCGATCGCGTTGATTACCCTGGGGCTGGCCAGGCCGGCGTCGTCGGCGACCACGAGCAGGGCGCGCGGCGCGGTCTGGTGGATGGAAATGACTCCCGGCACTGCCGGCACCTGCTCGGCGTCGATCGCGGCGCGCGTGCCGATCTCGATCATGTCGCCGCCGAATGCCAATCTGCGCAAGTCGGCTGGAGTGGCGAGGGCGACGAGGCGAGCCTGGGAGATGAGCGCGACGGTGTCGCAGTACTCGGCCTCGCCGACGTACTGCGTCGTGACCAGGATCGTCACGCCGTCGCTGCGCAGGCGCGCGATCTCCTGCCAGACACGTGTTCGCAGGAGCGGGTCGATGCCCGCCGTCGGCTCGTCGAGGATCAGCAGCGACGGCTGGTGGACGAGCGCGCAGGCGAGCTCCAGCCGGCGCTGCATGCCGCCCGAGAGACGCGACGCCCGACGATCTCGCGCCTCCCACAGGTCGACCAGCTTGAGCACTTCCTCCACGCGGCGGCCGCGGCGCCACGGCGGAACGCCGAAGGTCGCGGCCATGAAGCTGACGTTCTCGCGCGCCGTCAGGTCCGGATAGAGCACGAACAGCTGGGGCATGTAGCCGATCCGCTCGCGCGTCCTGCGCCGGAAACGGCGCGGGTCCTCGCCCAGCACGCGGACGGAGCCCGAATCGGGCGCGATGGCGCCGCAGATGATGCGGATGGCCGTGGTCTTGCCCGCGCCGCTCGGGCCGATCACGCCGAGCACGGTGCCGCGTGCGACGTGGAGCGAGATGTTGTCGACCGCGACGACCTCGTCAAAGGCGCGGCTGACATGGTCCAGCCGAATGGCGAGGTCGGTCGGCGCCGTGGGCGCGGGTGTGCTCATGGGGCACGAATGATCGTCGCTCTGAAGCGCTTGCATCGGTGGCTCGCTTTGAACGCTCGCGCGATGCAACTCCGTTAAGCCGCAATCGGCTGGCGGCACACACGCGGCTACGCTCATGGCCAATGCCGGCGTCACCCCGAGAAACGAACGACAACCTGCTCGCGGCGCGCGCCGTCGGGCTGCGCTACGTCAATGATGGCGATCCCGGCATCTCGCGCCGGCGCGCTGGGAACGGCTTTGGCTATCGATCGCCCGACGGCGCGCGCGTCACGGACCCAGTGACCCTGGCCCGCATCCGCTCACTGGCAGTGCCGCCGGCATGGACGGATGTCTGGATCGCACCTTCGCCGCGCGGCCACATCCAGGCTACCGGCCGCGACGCGCGCGGGCGAAAGCAGTACCGATACCACCTCCTCTGGCAGCAGACGCGTGACGCGGCCAAGTTCGAGCGGATGATCGATTTCTGTCGCGCGCTGCCGCGCCTGCGCCGGCATGTCGAGCGCGACCTGCGCAGGCGCGGGCTGCCGCGGGCCAAGGTCACCGCCGCGGTCATCCGGCTGCTCGAGGCCTCGCTGATTCGTGTCGGCAACGAGGAGTACGCGCGCGAGAATCGGTCATACGGGCTGACAACGCTGCGCAATCGCCATGCGACGGTGGGCAGCACAGTCCTCAAGTTCACCTTCCGTGGCAAGGCCGGCGTGCGACACACGGTGGGAATCCGCGATCGACGCCTGGCGCGCGTCGTCAAGGCCTGCCAGGAGCTGCCCGGCCAGCGCCTCTTCGAATACGTTGACGAGAACGGCGAAGTCCAGCCGGTCGACTCGGACGACGTCAACGAATACCTGCGCCACGCGATGGGCGACGATTTCTCGGCCAAGGACTTCCGCACGTGGGCAGGCACCCTGCTCGCCGTCCGCGCGTTGCAGCAGATCGACGGCGAAGCTGGAGCGAAGGAGCCGACCAAGAAGACGCTTACGCAGGCGGTCAAGAAGGTCGCCGACGAGCTGGGCAACACGGCCGCCGTATGCCGCAAGTGCTACATCCACCCAGCGGTCATCGGCGCGTATCTCGACGGCTCGCTGGCCGCGGCGATCGTCAAGGGCACGGCGCGAGCGCCGGAGCAGCAGGTCATGGCTCTCCTCGGCGCGTGATGTGTCCGGCACTTGCGCCAAGCGCACGACTTGTCCAAGTCCGCGGCTTTTCGGTCGTCCGTTCTAAAGCGGCGGCCCAAAATCGGTTGGCAAACCGGTCAAGCGACACCTAGGGATCGCGAAACGCGGGGCTCGGGCGGCATGGACGGGCTCGGGCAGGCCCGGGCGCGGCTCGGGAGATCCATCCAAAGGCAGATCTCGCACCCGAGGGCGAAAACGTGGACGAGTCGTGCGTTTGGCGCAAGCCGCGTAACGCGCGTGCCGAGCCGGCCGTCTGCGTCCCCGTGAGGACTGATGCGAACCGCGCCGTGCAGCCAACGTGTCGCTGACTGACAATCCAGGCTAGGTGTACCGAGGTCAGCCGGGGCGTTACCGCGAGCGCAACGGCAATCACAAGCCGAATGCCGCCGTTCGACGGCTGGCAATGACCCGCGTCCGGGCACGCCCCCAGCCGCAGAGCAAGACCGGAGCCTTCGTCGCCGGCGGCTTCGCGCTGCTCTTCGGCGTCATCGCCTTCTCGGGCCTGATTGTCGTGCTGGGCATCGCCACCGGGCTGTCGTTCATCGCCAAGATGGCATCGGAGCTGCCCTCCGTGGCGAGCTTCGAGCAGCTTGACTTCGCCCAGCCTTCGACCGTCTATGACCGAACAGGCACGGTGCAGCTGGCCACCTTCCAGGACGAGTTCCGTCGCGTCGTCACGTACGACGACATTCCCAAGGTCCTGCTCGACGCGACGATCGCGGTCGAGGACCGCACGTTCTGGACGAACGAGGGCTACGACCCCAACGCGATCGCGTCGGCGCTGCTCGAGAACATCACCGGCGCCAGCGACCGTGGCGCGTCGACGATCACGCAGCAACTCGTCCGTGCCCGGCTGCTGCCGCAGGACGTGATCGAAGGCGACCAGACCATCCGCAAGATCAAGGAGATCCTGCAGTCCAAGAACCTGACCGACGCTTTCCCGGGCGAGGCGGGCAAGGAACGGATCATCACCGCGTACCTGAACCAGATCTATTACGGCCACCAGGCGTACGGCGTCGCGGCCGCGGCACAGGTCTACTTCGGCGTGACTGATCTGAAGCTGCTCACCCCGGCCCAGGCGGCTCTGCTCGCCGGCATGCCCCAGGCGCCGGACAGCTACGACCTGTACAAGTGGGTGCCCAGGGACAGCGCCGGCAACCCGATCCTCGACCAGTACGGGCGCATGGTCGTGCCCACGGAGTCGGTCAACGGAGAGGCGCTGCCGCCGCCCGTCATCCGCCGCAACTTCATCCTCACGGCACTGGCGGAGGGCTACGGGCACTTCATCCGGCTCACCCCGGATCAGCTCAACGAGGCGCTCCACGAGCCGATCATCCTGTCGCCGCCCGCGCCACAGCAGTTCAAGGCGCCCCAGTTCGTGTACTACATGAAGAGCCAGCTCGACGACCTGCTGGGCGACCGCCAGCCGGTCGAGACCGGCGGCTACAAGATCATCACCACGCTCGACATGAACGCCCAGAACCTGGCCGAGAAATACGTCGCCGCGGGAGCGATCCTGCCCAACGAGCCGGTCGACCAGATGGAGTCCGACATCAACTCGGAGGGCTTACAACAGGACAGAAAGTGGATCGAGGCGTTACACGGCCTCGACATCCACAACGGGGCGCTCGTCGCAATGGACGCGAGGTCGGGCGACATCGTCGCCTACGTGGGGAGTGCGGGCTATTACCGCGACGACCTTGCGTCGGCCCAGTTCGACCCCAAGTTCGACGTCGCAGGCCGAGCCTATAGACAGCCGGGGTCTGCCTGGAAACCCTTGGTCTACGTGACCGGCTTCGACGACCACTCGATCACGCCCGGCTCGCTGCTGATGGACGTCGTCACCGAGTTCGCCCGGGGCTGGTTCCCGCGCGACGCGGACGTGAAGGAGCGCGGGCCGGTGCTGATGCGCGAGGCGCTCAGCTACTCGCTCAACATCCCGACCATCCGCGCCCTTGACCGCATCGGCGTCAACAACGTCGCGACCACGGCCAAGAACCTGGGCATCACCTTCGCGCGGGGCGACAACCAGCTTGTCGATGCCGGCCTGGCCGGTGCGATCGGTACGGCCGAGACGAACATGGTCCAGCTCACCTCCGGCTACGCCACGATTGCCAACGGCGGCGTCCAGGACCCAACGCGGACGATCCTCCAGGTGACCGACGCCAACGGCAACATCGTCCCGCTCGACGGCGAGGGCGCCCCACACCAGGTCATGAGCCAGCAGGCGACGTGGCTGATGTCCGACGTCCTCAAGGACAGCACCGACCCAACCACCAACACGATCTTCGGTCCACGGCTCGAGGTCGTGAACGGCCCCGCTTCGCCCATCGACCCGCAGGGCGAGCGGCGTCCGGCGGCAGCCAAGACCGGCACGACCAATGACCTGCGCGACCTCTCTGCATACGGCTATCTCGCCCCACCGGCGGATCCCAACCAACCCCAGATCGTGGCGTCGGTCTGGATGGGCAACAGTGACCACAGTCCACCGTTAGGTGGCGACGTCTCGATCGTCGCCGCGGACGGGCCGGGCCGTGTCTGGGAGTCGTTCATGCGCGAGCTGTCGAGGGGCTGGCCGATTGCCCAGTTCCCGGCACCGCCGTCGGGCATCGTCGCCTCGACCATCGACGCCTGGTCGGGTGGCACGCCCGGGCCGTGGACCGAGGCGACCAAGACCGAGTACTTCATCGACGGCACGCAGCCGGGCAGCCCGGGCCAGGTCGATCCGCCCGGCCTGCTCTATCGCCAGATGTGCGGCCGTTGGTATGTCGACATCACCAAGGCAGAGCAGGGTGAGCCGCAACGCTGGCTCGACGCCGACACCGACTGGATGGACCGCGCCCGGCGCGGCGTCGGCATCCGAGGCATCAATGGCGGACGTACTGCGCACCTCACAGGTGCCTCGGACTGGGGTGGCCCGATCGCGCCGGTCGATTGCTCGTCGCAGCCGCCGCCGACGCCGCCGCCCGTCGTCAACCCGACACCTGCGCCGTCGCCGACGCCAGGCCCGACTCAGGCACAGGACCAGTTACCGCCACCGGAGCCGAGCCCGACCAAACAGCCCAGGCCCGGCCCGACGCCCACGCCGGGAGTCTGATCGCACGCTGGCGGCCTGTAAGCACCCTGATAGAGCCCGACTGCGCGCCTCGTGACCGACTACGACGCCCGGTGTGGGACGATGCCTCAAACAGGATCGTCAATCCCAAGGAGTTACAACGTGGCCGGATCACACAAGTCAAAGGACGCCCAGCTGAGCGACGAACACGCGAACGGCTCGCGCGGCGTCGGCAGCGCGGTAATGAACGCGACCCAGGATGCCGCCGACATGGCCCGTTCTACAGCCGAGCGCGCCGCTGCGCATCTCCCGGACGCCGTCGCAGGAGTCCAGGTCGCAGCGACTGAGACCCAGCGCCGGCTCGACGAGATGCCCAACCAGGCATTGGTTATCGGCACGAGCTTCGCGCTCGGCCTGGCCGCAGGCCTCTACCTGAGCGGCGCCAACAGGCTGCTGGTAACGCTCTCACTGGCGCCCGCGGGAGCCATGGCACTGACCATGTTCGGGCGCCAGCAAACCGCGAAGGATTAGCTAGTCGAAGCTGCCTGGCGCCGCCTGAGCGACCTCAGGAGTTCGGCGCAGCGGACGCGGCATCCGCATGTCCGTTGGTGGCGTTGCTCGTCGAGTGGCCACTGGTCGTGGCGTCACCGAGGTTGCCATCCACGTCGAGCACGTAGCCAATGCCCTGGAACGTCTTGATCGGCCCGGCTTCGCCGGGCGCGGCACCCAGCTTGCGCCGGACGCGGCTGATCCAGACCCGCAGGTACTGGAGGTCGTCGCGATATTCCGGGCCCCAGACCTTGGTCAGCAGCTCCGTGTGCAGCACGACCTTGCCCGCATGAGCCGCCAGGTGCTGGAGCAGCAGCCACTCCGTCCGGCTGAGCGACACGAGCTCGCCGTTCTTGGTCAGGATGCGACGCTCGAGGTCGATCTCGATGTCACCGAAGGCGACTATGCCCTGGCCCGGCGACACACCGCTGGCGCGGCGCAAGACGGCGCGCACGCGTGCCGCGAGCTCGTCGGGATGGAATGGCTTGGCGATGTAGTCGTCGGCGCCAAGGTCCAGACCCTTGGCCTTGTCGCTGGTCGAGCCCTTGGCCGTGAGCAGGATGACCGGCACGGGCCGCCATTCACGCAACTGGCGCATGACCTCGATGCCGTCCAGGTCGGGCATGACGATATCGAGCAGGACGATGTCGGGCCTGATCTCCTCGGCCTTCTTGAGTGCCTCTTCGCCGCCGCCGGCAGTGACGACCCGAAAGCCCTCGTCATGCAGCGTGAGGGCGACGAGCTTGGTGATGCGCGGCTCGTCGTCGGCAACGAGCACAAGCGGTTGACTGTTCAAAGGGCGAACCTCCTTGGGTCACCAGAGTACCCGTGGGTGGGCGCGATTCGGGCCCGTACGGCGTGTCGAAGACCTTGCAATTGCAATACTGATTGCAATTGGCGCAACGTGAATGTGGTCCGAGAATGCCTCGATGCGCGGTGACGCCTACTACTGGTTCGTGCGCGGCGCCGCCCTGGCGTTCGGCGCCGCGCTGGCCGTCGGCATCCTGTACATCCTGCTGCTCGGCCTGCCGATCGTCGTGCTGGTGTTCATTGCGCTGCTGCTCGCGTCCGCGCTCGAGCCGTTGATCGACAGGATCAGGACGCGCACGCCGCTGCGACGCGGTGCCAGCCTGCTGGTCGTCTACTTCGTCTTCTTCGTGGCCTTGGCCGCGCTGGTGCTGCTGGTCGTGCCCAGCGCCATCAATCAGTTCAGCGATGTCGGCGCGAGGATAGGTCCGCTTCTCGACAACGCGCGCAACTGGGCGGCGACGGTCACACCTCAGCCGGTTTCCGTTGCCCTGACCGGCTTGATCGATTCGGTCCGGCGCGCGCTCGAGCCTTCGTCGACGCAGGCGCCGCCACCCGACCAGCTGATCCAGCTCGGTTTCACCGCGGCTGAGGCCGTCATCAGCATCGTGTCGGTGCTGACCCTCGTCTACTTCTGGCTGACCGAGCGCGCGCACCTCCAGCGCTTCGTCCTGGCGCTGCTGCCCGCCGATCGCCGGCAAGGCACGCACGAGGCGTGGAATCAGATCGAGCTGCGGCTCGGAGGCTGGGTGCGCGGCCAGCTCATCCTGATGGGCTTCGTCGGCGTGACGACCACGATCGCCTACTTCCTCATCGGGCTCCAGGGCCCGCTTCTGCTGGGCGTGCTCGCCGCGTTGTTCGAGGCGATTCCCCTGGTTGGACCGGCACTGGGGGCCGTGCCTGCCCTCGCGGTCGCTTTGCTGACCGGCAATCCGACAACCGTGCTCCTCGTCGCTGCCGTCTATTTCGCCATCCAGGTGATCGAGGGCAACGTGCTCGTGCCGGTGGTCATGCACAACGCCATCGGCGTGCCGCCCTTCGTGGTCTTCGTCAGCATCCTCGCCGGGGGCGTCATCGGCGGCATCCCGGGCGCGCTCATCTCCCTGCCGCTGGTGGCGTCGCTGCTGGTCGTCGTCGAGCGCCTCCAGGCGCGCGACTCCCCTGTTCCGATCAGCCCGGATAAACAGACTCCCTCGGAAGTCCTGGAGTCTATGGAGACGAGCTGACGAGGATCGCCACTGAATCGGGGGGCAGGATCAACTCATCGGCCTCGAAGCGGACCCCGTCCGAAGAGGCAAGCTCGATGTGGCACGGGTCGGCTGCGATGCGCGCCTCGAACTCGCCGAGGTTGAAGGCAACGGTCACGCGGCCGCGGGCAAAAGTGAGCCAGCGCTCGTCCTCGTCGAATTCGACGCCAACGTACTCGAGGCGGCCGTCGGTCAGCTCCGGGTAGCGCTTGCGCAGGCTGATCAGCCGCGTGTGCCAGGTGAGAACGGTCGCGTGATCGGGCGCTGAGAGCTCGTCCCAGCGCACCTTCGAGCGCTCGAATGTCTCGATTGCCTGCGGGTCGGGCACATTCTTTGGATCCCAGCCGAACGCCGCGAACTCCGCGCGCCGGCCCGCGCTGACCGCGGCGCCCAGCTCGGCGTCGTGGTCGGAGAAGTACAGGAAGGGCGTGCTCGCCGCCCACTCCTCGCCCTGGAACAGGAGCGGCACGAACGGCGCCGTCAGCACGACGGCGGCGCCGATCAGCAGCCGGCCCCGGGACATGAGCTGCGCGGAGCGCTCGCCAAGCGCCCGATTGCCCACCTGGTCGTGGTTCTGGAGGTAGCCCAGGAGGCGCCGACCATCGAGCGCGGGCGACGGCCGACCATGACGCCGCTGCCTGAAGGGCGAGTAGTCGCCTGCGTAGCGATAACCCTGGACGAGCGTCGCGGCAAGGTCCTCGAGCGTGCCGAAGTCGGCGTAGTAGCCGCTCCGCTCGCCGGTCAGGACGCCGTGCAGGGCATGGTGGAAGTCGTCGCTCCACTGGGCGTCAATGCCGTAGCCGCCCGCCTCCACAGAGCGAACGAGCCGCGGGTCGTTCAGGTCGCTCTCGGCGATGACTGTGAGGTTGCGGCCGAGCGCTCCGGCGAGGAGATGGACCTCCGCAGAGAGCTGCTCCAGGAAATGGACGGCGGACATGTCGAAGATGGCATGTACCGCATCGAGCCGGAGCGCGTCGACGTGATAGTCGCGCAGCCACATCAGGGCGTTGTCGATGAAGAAGCGCCTGACCTCGTCAGAGCCGGGGCCGTCGAGGTTCACCGCTTCGCCCCAGGGCGTCCGGTAGCGCTCCGAGAAGTACGGCCCGTAGCGTGCCAGGTAGTTGCCGGCGGGCCCGAGGTGGTTGTAGACGACGTCGAGGACGACGGCCAGGCCGCGCTGATGGGCAGCGTCGACGAAGCGCGCCAGCCCCTCGGGCCCGCCGTACAGGTGATGTGGCGCGTACAGGTCGACGCCGTCGTAGCCCCAGCCGCGATCGCCGCTGAACTCGGCGACGGGCATCAGCTCGACGTGGGTGATGCCCAGCGCGACGAGATGGTCGAGCCGCTCGATCGCCGCGTCGAACGTGCCGGCCGGCGTGAAGGTCCCGATATGGAGCTCGTACAGCACGGCCGAGGTAAGTGGTGGTGCCTGCCAGCCGGCGTCGTGCCACTCGAACGCGCCCGGATCCACGATGCGCGACGGCCCGTGCACGCCTGCCGGTTGCCAACGAGCGCGCGGACTGGGCAACGGTTCGCTGCCATCGAGGCTGAACGAGTAGTCGGTGCCCGGCGAAAGGCGCTCCGCCGACAGCCACCAGCCGCCGTCGAGCCGATCGAGCGCGATTCGTCGATCGTCGACGACGCCTTCCACGCGCTCCGCGTTGGGCGCCCAGACGCGCAGCGGAAAGTCGGTCATTGGTCCGCGCGGACGAGGAGCGCCATCGGGAATGCCGCCAGGAGCTGCGCCAGCGCAGCCGTGCCACCGTCGGTGTCGACGTCTGCCAGCTCGTCGTGCCAGCGCCCGGCGGGCAGCTCGATTGCCGTGTCGCGCCAGTCGGCCGGCCAGCCGAGGTGGGTGACGAGCCGTGGCGCCAAGACAATTGCCGCGCCGCCGCGTTCAAACGCGACGACGTTAGCGCCGCGCTCGCCCTGGGCCGCGACGGTGCGATAGCCGGCCTCCGGCGCGAACAGCTCCGGCCGGCGGGCGCGCAGGCCCAGGACGCGGCTGATCAGCCAGATCTTGGCCATGCCGTCGTCGAGGCTCGCCAGCGCCTCGGTGGCAGAGGCAGTCCGCGCCCGCTCAAGCAGGGTGCGGCGCAGGTCGAAGTCGACCGCGCGGCGATTGTCGGGGTCGACGAGGCTCAGGTCCCAGATCTCGGTGCCCTGGTAGATGTCGGGCGCCCCGACGGAGGTCAGCCTGAGCAGCGTCTGTGCGAGCGCCGATACCTGCCACGCCGGAGCCAGGCTGTCCACGAACGCTCCGACTCGCGCGCTGAACTCCTCGTCGCCGCCGATGCCCTCGACGAACGAGCGCAGCGCGGCCTCGTACGCCTCGTTCGGGTCCGTCCACGACGTGTGCAGCTTCTGCTCGCGCGCCGCCTTCTCGGCATACGCCCAGAGGCGCTCCGCTGAGATGGGCCACGCACCGACGAGCGTCTGGTAGATCAGGTACTCGGTATTGGCGTCCACGACCGGCGCGCGGTGCACGGCCGCGGCGTCCCGCCACGCGAGCACCTCCGCGCGCCATCGCTCGGGCATCTCCGACAGCAGCGCGATGCGCGCCCGCACGTCCTCGCTGCGCTTGGTGTCGTGCGTCGTAGACGCGAGCATGCGTCCCGGCCAGTGCCGCTGGGCCGCCTCGTTCGCCGCATGGAATTCATCGACCGAGACGGAGAAGCGGCCCGGGTCGCCGCCGACCTCGTTGGCCGACACGAGCCGCAGGTAGCGGTAGAACGCCGTGTCCTCGACCCCCTTGGCCATGACCGGCCCGGTCAGCTGCTGGAAGCGCATCACGAACTCGGTCTCGCGCACGCCACGCACGCGCAACAGCAGCACGTCGGCGATGAACTCGATGAGGTCCGGCGGCAGATCGGGCCGCTGACCCTGGGCGATGGCACACGCCTGTGTGACGAAGCGCACGTCCGCCTCGCTGACCGCGCCGGCCTCGGCGCGGACGAACGTCCGGTAGACCGGGAAGGCCACGAGCAGCTCGCGCAGCGCCGCTCGCAACTGCGAGCGGCTGTAGTCACGCTGCCGGCGATGGCCGTGGACGACCGCGGCAAGGTACTCCGTCAGGCGGTTGACCTCGGCCGCGAGCAGCTCGCCGACGACGATCCGCTTTGCTTCGCGGGCGACGTCATCGAACGAGCGCTGCGCGCCGGTCAGCTCCGCGTACAGCTCGGTCATGGGCTGCTCGCCCCGCGGGTCGTGGTACAGGCCGGTCACGAGGTTCAGGAAGTCGTAGCCGGTCGTGCCATCGATTGGCCAGTCGGCGGGCAGCTCCTCGCCCGTCTCGAGGATCTTCTCGGCCACGATCCACGCGTCGGGCGCCGCCCCGCGCAAGCGGTCGAAGTACGTCCTGGGGTCGAGCAGGCCGTCGGGATGATCGATGCGCACGCCGTCGAGAACCCCCTCGCGCAACCAGTCCAGGATGAGCTGGTGCGTCTCGGCGAAGACGCGCTCGTCCTCGATGCGCAAACCCGCCAGGGTGGTCACGTCGAAGAAGCGCCGGTAGTCGAGGTCCTCGCGCGCGGCGCGCCAGTAGGCGAGCCGATAGCTCTGGCCTTCGATTACCCGGTCGAGCCGGTCCACGTCGGCATTCAGAGCATCCACCTCGGCGTCGACTGCCGCCGCGATCTCGGGCCGATCGCCGAGCAGGCGCCCGAGCTGGAGCTTGAGCACCTCGCGCGCGCGGCGGCGGCCGGCGACTGACTCGCGGTCGGCGGGCGCGCGCGGCGGCAACGCGGCGAAGCTTTCGCCCAGGTAAACAAGCTCTTCCGACCCGGATTCCCGGCCCGCGTTGACGAGCGACGGGCCCAGCGTCCGGGGCGCAACCGGAAAGCGCCGCTCGCCGTAGCGCAGCACGAACGAGCCACGGTCACGCTCGAGCTTGATCTCACCGTCTTCCAGCACCCGGCCGTAGTGATCGCCAAGGACGGGCAGCAGCACGGTCTGGCTGAACTCCGCGTCGACCGAGTCCCACTCGACATCGAAGAATCGGGCGTACTCGCTCGCGGGGCCGTCCTCGAGCACGTCCCACCAGAAGGGGTTGTCGGCACTGTCGATGGCCATGTGATTGGGCACGACGTCGAGCACCTGGCCCAGGCCGTGCCGGCCGAGCGTGGCGCTGAAGCGTTGATGGGCGACAGGGCCACCCAGCTCGGCGTTGACCCGGCGCGGGTCGACGACGTCGTAGCCATGCGTGCTCCCGGGCGCGGCCTGGAGGTACGGCGATGAGTAGACGTGACTGACGCCAAGCGCGGCAAGGTAGTCGGCAATCTGCGCCGCATCGTCAAAGCCGAAGGCAGGCTGCAGCTGCAGCCTGTATGTCGCCCGCGGAACGTGCCTCGCGCGAGTTGCGCGCGGCTGCGGGTCAGGCGCTGACACGCTCGAGCACGACGAGCGAGCGGCCGATCAGCTCGATCTGGCTCCCAGCATGGAACACCTCGCCCTGTGGGTGGTAGTCCTCCGTCGGCATGTCCGACGCGTTGGCCAGCGCCGCCTCGGGCAGCATCGACAGGACTGACGTTGCCGGCGCGAGCACGGGTGGCTCCGCGCTCTTGGTGTCGAGCACGATCCGCCAGTGCCCGGCCCAGCGCGCCTCGGGCAGCGTGAAGATGACGTTGTTGTCGGCGGCGTTGAGCATGATGAAGAAGCTCGAGTCGCTGATCGGCTGGCCGCGCCCGTCGACCCCCAGGTCATCGCCGCCCAGGAACATGGCGATCGCCTTCGCGTCGGCCTCGTCCCAGTGCGCGTCGTCCATGAAGCTACCGTCGGGCACGAACCAGGCAATGTCAGACTGCTGCTCGCCGTGGATCTGACGGCCCTGGAACCAACGCCGACGGCGAAAGATCGGATGGCCCTGGCGCAGCGCGATCAGGCCCTGGGCAAAGACGAGCAGGCCGGCATCGGCATGATCCCAGTCGTACCAGCTGATCTCGTTGTCCTGGCAGTAGGCGTTGTTATTGCCGCCCTGGGTGCGCCCGATCTCGTCGCCGCCGAGGATCATCGGCACTCCCTGCGAGATGAGCAGGGTCGTCAGCAGGTTGCGCTGCTGGCGGCGCCGGAGCTCGATCACGACCTGGTCGTCCGTCGGACCTTCAGCGCCGCTGTTCCATGAGCGGTTGTCGTCCGTGCCCGGCCCCGGTCCCTCCTCGTTCGCCTCGTTGTGCTTGGCGTTGTACGAGACGAGGTCGGCGAGCGTGAAGCCATCGTGCGCGGTGACGAAGTTGATGCTCGCGTGGGGCCGGCGGGCGCTGTTCTCGTACAGGTCCGACGAGCCGGTCAGGCGGTAGCCCAGCTGGGACAGAGTGGCCGGCTCGCCACGCCAGTAGTCACGCACCAGGTCGCGGTACTTGCCGTTCCACTCCGACCACAGCGGTGGGAAGTTGCCCACCTGGTAGCCGCCGACACCAACATCCCACGGCTCGGCGATGAGCTTGACCTGCGACACGACCGGGTCCTGCTGGATGAGGTCGAAGAACGCCGCCGTGCGCTCAACGAAGTGCTCCTCGCGCGCAAGGGTCGGGGCAAGGTCGAAGCGGAAGCCGTCGACGTGCATCTCCTGGACCCAGTAGCGCAGGCTGTCCATGATCAGCTGGAGTGCGTAAGGATGACCGGCGTTGAACGTGTTGCCGGTGCCGGTGACGTCGAAGTAGAAGCGCGGGTCGTCTGGCGCGAGGCGGTAGTAGGCCGCGTTGTCGATGCCTCGGAAACACAGCATCGGGCCCAGCTGGTTGCCCTCGGCGGTGTGGTTGTAGACGACGTCGAGGATGACCTCGATGCCCGCTTCGTGGAGCGCGAGGACCATCTGCTTGAACTCGGCGACCTGCTCGCCGCGCTGGCCGGAGCCCGAGTAGTCGTTGTGCGGCGCGAAGAAGCCGATCGAGTTGTAGCCCCAGTAGTTGCGCAGGCCCTTGTCGACGAGGTACGAGTCGTGCACGAACTGGTGCACCGGCAAAAGCTCAACGGCGGTGATCCCGAGGGCGGTCAGGTAGCGGATGGCCGCGGGATGGGCGAGGCCGGCGTACGTACCGCGCAGCTCCTGCGGGATGTCCGTGTGGCGCATCGTGAAACCCTTGACGTGCGTCTCGTAGATGACCGTCTCGTGCAGCGGGCGGCGCGGCGCCCGGTCCGTCGACCAGTCGAAGAACGGGTTGACCACGACTGAGCGCGGCACGAATGGCGCGCTGTCGGCATCGTTGACGTCACCGTCAGGGTTCGCGAAGCGGTACGAGAAGACGGCTTCGTTCCAGTCGACGCCGCCCTCGATCGCTCGCGCGTATGGATCGAGCAGGAGCTTCGACGGCAGGCAGCGCTGGCCCTGATCGGGCGCCCATGGCCCGTGCACGCGGTAGCCGTAGCGCTGGCCGGCCTGGATGCCGGGGACGTAGCCGTGGCTGACGAAGCCTGTCTGCTCGGGCAGCGTCAGGCACGTCTGGCGGCCGTCGTCGTCGAAGAGGCACAGCTCGACCGACTGGGCAACCTCGGAGAAGATGGCGAAGTTGACGCCTGCGCCGTCGTAGGACGCGCCGAGCGGGTAGGGCTGGCCGGGCCAGATCGACGGCCGCTCGGCAGGTTGGGCCGCGGGCATCGTTTGATCCGAGCGCGGGCCGGTCGTATCGGTGGTCAGGTGACGTCTCCTCGGGATTGTGCGGGCGGTGAGCGTCGCAGATTGCGTGCCGCCTTTGAACGATGAGCGGCCGACTGGCACACTTTCAGGCTCGTGGCAAAGACTGAAAGCGATCTGACACCGCTTCGATCGATCCCCTGCGTCGCGCGCAACCGGACGCCAGCCAATGTAGCGCTATGAACGATGACAACGTACACGACACCAAGCCGACACAACGCGAGGACCTGAAGCACGTAGACACGGTGTCCAGCGGCGAGCCAGGGTCAATCAGCTCGCGCGTCGGGCGCGACCCTGCAAACCTGGGCGACGAGATCCCGACGGCAGGCGACGCCACCATCCCTTCGCCCGACGACGAAGTTCCGGGTAGCTCCGACCTGACCCATTCGGCGCCGGGCAACGAGCCGCTCGGCAAAGCGCCCGCGATGTGACCGCAGGACAGCCACGATGACCGGCGCTTACGGCTCGACGACTGGAACCGACTCGCGCGGCGCGCGGGCGTTGATCGACGCCCTGATGGT
>CAYYVV010000009.1:51361-72242 GCA_964475245.1 uncultured Anaerolineaceae bacterium
GGTGATCGACGCCGGGCGGCCGTGGGCGTTCCGGGCGACATCCGACTGTGCCCTGCTGCTCACGTTGGCCTGGCCGCGCGAAAAAGCCGGCGTCTAGCTGTCGCGCGGGCCCTGCCCAGGGTCGGAATCCCGCTCATGCCTCCCGGTTTGCAGCCGATGCACAACTTTGCAGCCGCGCGACGTTTGGAGCCTATCGCCAGGCTCTATCGCGATCCTGCAGACCGTTCCATGCCTTCCAAACCCGGCTTGGCGCGCCAGACGGCGGACCTCGACCGTTCGCGTGTCTTGATTCGGCGGTTTCGCTGGCTTCCAAACGTGGTGCCAGCCGCCAATTCCGGTGGGTCGGTGAGAAGTTGTGCATCGGCTGCAAATCGGGGGTCGCGAAGGTGCCGCGCTGTCTGGCGACGCTAACCTGACGCGCTGATGTCGCTCGAGACGTACAACAGGAAGCGCGACTTTGGCAAGACGCCGGAGCCGGCCGGCGAACTGGGCCCCGGCCAGCCGCCGCCAGAGGGTCGGCGGTTCGTCGTCCAGCGCCACCGCGCGACGCGGCTCCATTACGATTTCCGGCTCGAGATCGATGGCGTGCTCATGTCGTGGGCCGTGCCGCGCGGTCCCAGCCTGAACCCCGCGGACAAGCGCATGGCCGTCCACGTCGAGGACCATCCCCTCTCCTACTTCGACTTCGAGGGCGTCATCCCCAAGGGCGAATACGGCGGTGGCGACGTCATCGTCTGGGACTGGGGCACGTTCGAGCCGGAGGAGACCGACGACCCGGGCAAGGCCGTGGCCAAAGGAGAGCTGAAGTTCCGCCTCTACGGCGAGAAGCTCAAGGGCCGCTTCACGATCGTCAGGACGCGCGGCTACAACGCGGGCCAGGACGACTGGCTGCTCATCCACAAGAAGGACGACGACGCGGATCCCAACTGGAACGTGGACGACCATCCCCGCTCGGTCAAGACCGGGCGGACGAACGACGAGGTCAAGGAGGGCCGCGACGCCGTCTGGGACAGCCGCGCGCCGGCAGAGAAGGCAAGCATCGACCTATCCGGCGCGCGCGACGCGGCACTGCCGGATTGGATCGAGCCGATGAAGGCAACGTCGGCGGACGCGCCGTTCGACGACCCGGACTGGTTCTTCGAGGTCAAGCTCGACGGCTACCGCGTCGAGGCCGTGGTCGACGGCCGCAAGGTCCGCCTCTTCACGCGCAACAAGCAGGACGCTGCGCGCTACTTCCCCGATCTCGCCGCGGCGCTGCCGACCTGGATCAAAGCCAGCCAGGCGATCGTCGACGGCGAGGTAGTGGCGCTCGACCGTGAGGGCAACCCACAGTTCTCGCTGCTCCAGGATCGTGCCGGGATGGGCCGTTTCGGGCCGCGCGGAGCGGGCGACGGCAAGCAGGCCACGGACGCGGACGACTTCGTCGCGCCGGTCGTCTACTACGTCTTCGACCTGCTCTACCTCGACGGCCAGACACTCGTCGACGTCCCGCTCGAGCAGCGCAAGCACCTGCTACGCACGGTCCTGCGCAAGCACCCCACTGTCCGCTACGGCGCGCACGTCGAGGCCGACGGCACGATGTTCTTCGAGCTCATGAAAGAGCGCGGCCTGGAGGGCATGATCGCCAAGCTCAAGACCAGCCGCTACGAGCCCGGGCGCCGCTCGAAGGCATGGCTCAAGGTCAAGATCAGGCGCGAGCAGGAGGTGATCGTCGTTGGTTACGAGCCGGGCAAAGGCGCCCGGGCGGACCTCGGCTCGCTCATCCTCGCCGTCCACGAGGACAAGGAGCTGCGCTACGTCGGCGAGGTCGGCAGCGGCCTCGACCAGCGCACGATCCACCAGCTGAAAGTCGAGCTCGACGCCCACCGCGTGGATGAGCCGCCTGTCGTCAACCCGCCACGCATCAAGGGCGCGGTATGGTCGGAGCCGCGCCTCGTCGTCCGCGTCGAGTTCAGCGAATGGACCGCCGACGGCTACCTGCGCCAGGCCGCCTACAAGGGCCTGGAGATCGGCAAGGGTCCGAAGTCGGTGGTCCGCGAGCGCCCGATTTCGACGGCCAAGGCGACGCAGGCAGCCGAGCGCGAAGCGGAGGCGCCGGTGAGGGCACCGATCACCAGCACGGTGCCCTCGGGCGACCTGTCGGCCACTGCCGAGGAGATGGCCGCGCTCGAAGCGCTGGGCAAGGAAGGCAGCTGGTCGGTCGGTGGCCGCACGATAAGCCTGTCCAATCTCGACAAGGTGCTTTTCCCCGGCGGGCCAGCGGGCGGGCCGTACACGAAACGCGACCTCATCCGCTATTACGTGACGATCGCGCCGGTCCTTCTGCCCTACCTGCGCGAGCGCGCCGTCAACCTGTGGCGCTGGCCCGACGGCGTCACCGGCAAGAGCTTCTGGCAGAAGCAGATCCCCTCGTACACGCCGGAGTGGATCAAGCGCTGGGATTACCCGGAAGCGGGCTCATCGGAGTCGCACACCTACATCGTCGCCGACAGCGTCGCGACGATGGCCTGGCTGGCCAACCACGCGACCATCGACGTCCACCCCTGGACCTCGCGCATCGATGCGTACCGCACGCCGACATACGCGCTGATCGACATCGACCCAGGCGAGAAGACGACGTGGGACGACGTGCTGACGATCACGCGCCTGTACCAGGCGGCGCTCGATCACCTCAAGGTCACCGGCCTGCCCAAGGTGACCGGCAAGCGCGGTATCCAGATCTGGGTCCCGATCAAGCCCATCTACACCTACCGCGAGACGAGCGACTGGGTCGAGGCCCTTTCACGTGCTGTTGGTGCGGCCGTGCCAAAGCTGGTGTCGTGGGACTGGGCCAAGGCCTCGCGCGGCGGCCTGGCGCGTCTCGATTTCACACAGAACGCGGTCAACAAGACGCTCGTGGCGCCGTATGCCGTGCGGCCCGTCGCCGACGCCGCCGTTTCGGCGCCGATCAAGTGGGACGAGCTGGACGATCCGGACCTGCGCCCGGGACGCTGGAACATCGAATCGATCCTGCCCCGGGTGGCCGAGCAAGGCGACCTGTTCGCGGCCGCGCTCGAGATCGCCCAGGAGCTGCCGCCCATCTCGTAGCGAGTCAGCTCCGCCCTGGTGGCGCGCGGCGTGGTGTGTATCCTGCCGCGACTGGGGAGGACGCCCGCTGCGATGCACGAGGTCAGGGAAACGGCCGTCACGGGTTCTCGCACGCAAGCCCGTCGCGCTCCTTCCGCGCGCCGCGCCCCGGCCGCCCAGATCCTGGCCCAGCAGGCGGCGATCGCCCAAATCGGGCAGCGCGCGCTCGAGGAGCTGTCGCTCGCTGAGCTGCTCACCGAGACGTGCCAGCTCGTCAGGCAGGTACTCGAGGCACGGCTCGTCTCGATCACACGGCTCTCGGATGACCGAACGCAGCTGACGATCGTCGCCGGCGAAGGCTGGCGGGCCGGTGTGGTCGGAGTGCAGACGCTGGGCACCGGGTCGGAATCGCAGGCCGGACTGACGCTTTCCTTTGGCGAGCCGGTAATCGTTCCCGACTACCTGCTGGAACGGCGCTTCAAGGTCATCCAGTCGCTCCTCGACAACGGGGCACGGTCCGGCATGACGGTGCGCATCGGCGGCGCCGACGCGCCGTACGGCACGCTGGGTGTATTTGCCAGCCGGCCTGACGCGTTCTCGAGCGACGGCGCGCACTTCCTGCACGCGATCGCCAACATTCTTGGCGCGGCCGTGCACAGGCTCGAGATCGAGGAGCAGCTGCGCGCGTCGCGCGACCAGCTTGCGGCCATCGTCTCGTCCATTGACGAAGGCATCACCGTCCAGGACCACAAGGGGCTGTTGTTCGCCAACGACGAGGCCGCGCGGCTGAGCGGCTATGCCTCCGCCGCGGAGTTCCTGGCCGCCCCGAACGTGATCCGCCAGTTCGAGATCATCGACGAGGACGGCCAGCCCTACCCCGTCGACAACCTGCCCGGCCGGCGCGCGCTGCGCGGCGAGGATTCCGGTGAGGTGACCCTGCGTTTCCGCTTCGAGCCAACCGGCACGACCCATTGGGCGTCTGTGCGCGCGACTGGGATTCGCGATGGCGGCGGCCGGGTGACGCACGTCATCAACACGTTTCGCAACATCAGCGACGAGCGCTGGCAGCGCGAGGCGCGCGAGTACATGACCGATGCCGTCGCCATCCTGTCGTCGACCCTCGACACGCACGAGGCGGCGCAACGCCTGGCCGACCTGTCGGTCCCGCGCTTCGCCGACTACTGCACCGTGACTCTGCTCCAGCCCGATCGGTCGATCCAGCTCGTCGCACTGGCGCACGCCAATCCCGAGCGTGTTGAGCTCGTTCGGCGCCTGGAGAAGACGCTGCCACCGACCGACCCCGATGCTCCGACAGGCGTCGCGCGAGTGATCCGCGAGGGGACTGTTGACATGGGCTCGGTGACGCCCGAGATGATCGACGCGGCTCCGGCAACCGACGAACAGAAGCGCATGGTTCACCAGATCGAGCTCAGCTCGTACGTGACCGTGCCGCTCAGGGGCCGCGCCAGGCCGATCGGTGCCCTCACGCTGGCCATGGCGGAGTCCGGGCGCAGGCTGGGCAAGCGCGAGCTGGCGCTCGCAACGGAGCTCGGCGAGCGCGCCGGCATCGCGCTCGAGAACGCGCAGCTCTACCAGTCGGCAGATGCCCGGCGCGCGGAGCTCGACGCGGTCCTCGCCGCGCTGGCTGAGGCCGTGCTCGTCTTCGATCCTGCCGGAAAGCTGCGCCTGGGCAACGAGGCAGCGACGCGCCTGTTCGACGGCCGCGTCCCCGGCACGCTCGACCAGCTGTGGCAGCGCGCGGGCGGCCGGCCGCACGGGCACGACGCGAGTGCGACCGACGGCGACCTGCGCGACGGCCTGCCGATGGAGATCGAGCTCGACCGACACGGACGCTGGCTCGAGCTGCGCACCTTCCAGGCGCCAACCGGCGGCGGGGGGAGCGGCGACGGCGCGCGAGGCAGCGCCAGCGCGGCGGACTCGCCGACCGTCGTCGTGCTGCGCGATGTGACCGACGCGCGCGCCGCGCGCGCGGCGCGCGACGCGTTCATGGGCGTGCTGTCGCACGAGCTGCGCACGCCGGTCACCACGATCTACGGCGGCAGCGAGCTGCTCGAGCGCGACCTGGGCGACGAGCGCCGTCGGGAGGTGATCGCGGACATTCGCGCCGAGTCAGAGCGGCTGGCACGCCTCGTCGAGGACCTGCTCGTCATGACTCGCGTCGAACGGGACATCGTCGAGATTGCGGACGAGCCCATCCTGCTCCAGCACCTTCTCGCGTCAGTGATCAATGCCTTTGCCGCGCGCTCGCCCGGAGCGAGCATCAGGCTGCGGACCGCGGACCGCCTGCCGGCGGTCCGCGGCGACGCGACCTACGTCGAACAGGTCGTGCGCAACCTGCTGACCAACGCGATGCGCTACGGCGATGGCATGGCCCAGGGCATCGAGGTCACGGCAGAGGAGTCAGTCGGCGGGTCGAACGAGCCGGACAGCGTTGTGGTCCGCGTCCACGACAACGGCCGCGGCCTCGGCGGAGAAGAGCCGGACAAGCTGTTCGAGCTGTTCTACCGCTCGTCGAGCGCTCGCTCGGTGCCCGGCGGCGCCGGCATCGGCCTGTTCGTGTGCCACAACCTGATCGAAAAGATGGGCGGCCGCATGTGGGCAAGCGAGCGCCCAGAGGGCGGGGCGGAGTTCGCCTTCTCGCTCCCCGTGATCGACTCGGACGCCCTCAGCTAGTCGCCGCGGCCGGCGCGTCTTCTGCCAGGACCTGCTCGGCCGCCGTCTGGATCTCGGCCATCCTCGCGCCCACCTGATCGAGCTCCTCGTTCGAGAAGACGTTAGCGGCACATCGTGAACATCTCGATGTCTTCTCTTGCTCGATGTAGTGCTTGATGTTCTCCCACGCGACGGTGAACTTCGGCTCCCACTGTTCGTCGGTGACGGGTGTCTTCTCGAGTTCCTCTAGGGAGAGGAGTTCGACGATGTGGTGCGCCTCGAGCGTGAGATCCTTCGACTTGGGGTTGTCCTTGAGCTCCCGATAGAGAACCTGCTGTCCCATCGATTCGTGGGCGACCATCGTCCCTCTCAAGCGTGGGGAGATCCGGTGTCTGTCTTCTCGGCGCGACTCCGGCGCTCCTTTCTACTACAAGGATTCGGGCAATAACATCCACATACGTGGAATGATGTTCGCTGCGCGCGCCGATGGCAGCGCGTGTTCTGCCGAGAATTGGAATCGCATGGCAAACCAATTGACAATGGCAATCGACCATTGATGGCAGCCTCGGCAAGGGATGGTTATGCCGTATGAGTTTCTGTTATGCGCTTGCTTGGTCGCTCCAGACGCCCGTCACGGTCCAGACCGACCGGGGCCCGCAGTTGCGTTCTGATAGGAACCTAATGGGGGCGTGCTCGTGGCCGATCCGGCCAGGGACTGGAACTGACGGACCGACGACTTTGGGCGATTTCCACCGAGCTCGCCACTTGTTTGACCCTAAGGGGTCGATGCGCGTTCATCCCCGAGGATGCGGCCCAGGACGGCGGCGGGCGCTCGTGTTGGCAGTGTTCGCCGCGTTGTCCTTGATCGCTCCTGGCTGCTCCGTCGCGAGCGGGCCTGTCGCCCTTCAGACCTACACACATTCGGTCGCCACTTGTGAATTACTGCCTGTGCGCGGCGTGCTCGTAGCCGATCCTAGCTGGGGGCTGGCACTTATGGGAACCGACGAAGCGGGCAATTCGCACCAGTATGGTGTCGTATGGCCATACGGTTACTCCGCGCGCCGTGACCAAACCATCTTGCTCCTTGATCCAGCCGGCAACGTCGTGGCACGAGAAGGCGACAAGGTAGTGCTTGATGCCGTGCGCCAGGACCCCCTATATCCCTGTGCGGACATACAGGTCGTCCAGAACTAGGTTTCGATTTTCCGGATTCGGCGATTACGCATCGAGACCAGCGATCGCGAACGGCGTCTTGTACGTCGCCATCCCGGGGTCGTAACCAGGCCAACTCGAAGCTGCTCGCTCTCGCAGCGAGCTCCGGCACGGACGGCGGTTAGGCGTGGCGCGGGCGTCCACGACAGGAACGATCAGGTTCCGCGGCGCGAGGCTCAAGGCCAGTGGCACGACCTACACCTCCGCCGCGTCGGGCATGTCGTGCAGCGCGAGAACCGGGCTGCCGACCAACCACAGCACGCTGCACAGTGCTCCGATCGAGGCCACGAACAACGTCTCGCGGACACCGATCGTGGCCCCCAGCGCGCCACCTACGAGCGCGCCGATCGGCCGGATACCCATGTTGATGAAGCGCCAGCTTCCGACGACGCGGCTCCGAATTCGCTGCGGCGTGCGTGCCGGAATGATGCCGCCGGCGTTGATGTCCAGGATCATGACGCCGAAGCCGCCGATCAGCTCTGAGGCAAACACCATCGCGACCACGAACGCTATCGGCCAACCGGGTTGGGTCAGCGGCACGAGGATGAAGCTCACCGGGAAGAGAGCAAGGCCCAGCGCATAGCCGCGACCGACGCCGATCCGGCGGCCTATGCGCGCCGCGACGATGGCGCCACCGACACCCCCGACTGCGCCCGCGCCGAGCACCACACCGAGTAGCCCCGGATCAAGGCCCAGGAAGGTCGTTGCATAGAGCACGAACAGCGCCTGGAAGGCATAGCTGAAGAAGTTGACCGTGGCCACAGACGCGAGTGCGCTGCGCATGACGCTGTCGCCGGCCAGGAAGCGCAGCCCGGAGGTCAGCCGGGCGCGGATCGATTCGGTCACGTGCTCGATCGGCGGCTCAGGTACGCGCACGCGCGTCAGAAACAACGCCGAGAAGAGGAAGGAGGCCGCGTCGACGAGCATCGCAATCGGCGCGCTGGCGAGCTGGATCAGTGCGCCTCCAATCGACGGGCCCGCAACAGCGGCCAGGGACCGGCTGCCGTTGAACATCGAGTTCGCCGTCAGGTACTCCTCGCGCTCGACGACGCTGACGTACTGCGTGCTCCACGAGATGTCGAAGACGACGCCGAGGGTGCCGGCGACGAAGGTCGTGGCAAACAGCTGGGTCAGCGTCAGGCCGTGGAGCACAAAGGTAACGGCGACGCTGGCGATGACCAGCGCTCTGCACAGGTCGGCCGCGATCATCAGCCGGCGCCGGTTGTGGACGCGGTCGAGCCAGACGCCGGCGGGCAGCGCGAAGAAAAGGTTCGGGAGCAGACCGGCCGCGGTCAGCAGGCCCATCTGGTCGGGGCTCGCGCCCAGGACCAGGACGGCAATGATCGGAACGGCGAGGAAGGTGACCTGGTCGCCGAAGACCGAGATCGACTGGCCGATCCAGAGGTTGCGGAAGGGCGCGCGGCGGATGATCGGCGGCAGCAGCGTCGGGATCGACGACCCCCCTTGTTAGACTGAAGTGGCTCGCTGGCGAGTGGCCAAACGGTAAGGCACCTGACTCTGGATCAGGGGATTCAAGGTTCGAATCCTTGCTCGCCAGCCAACTCCCTAGAGCCCCAGCTCCTCCGAAGCCATGGCCGTGCCCTGAACGCGCGCGGCGATCTTCGCGAACGCGATGTCGCGTGACGTCGAGTTGTCGTCCCCGAAAGGCGAGAAGCCGCAATCGTCGGTCGTGCCCAGGTGGTCCGCATCGATGTATTCCAACGCCTCAACGATGCGATCGCGCACCTCTTCGGGCGTCTCGATCTCGATGTTGATCGGATCAGTGACGCCGACAAACACGCGACGATCACCGATGTTCTGCCGCGCCAGGGCTCGAAGTGCCGCAGGACGGTTCGACTCTCCCGCGAGCTCGACATAGAAATTGCCTACGTTCATGCGGAAGAGCGCCGGCAGCAGCGCCTCGTAGGGAATGTCGGCGCTGTGCGTCGAATCCTGGTCGCCGCCTGGGCAGCTGTGCACGCCCACCCGCCTACGCTCGTCGGCGGTCAGCTGGTCCACGACCCGATTGTTGAGATCGACGAACGAGTTCAGCAGGCCGCCCGTCGGATCGAGCTTGAGCGACAGGCGCGCCTCCGTGAAGTCGATCTGGACGATCGCGCCACGGGCGAGGCACTCCTTCATCTCTGAGGTGGCCTCGCGGATCAGGTCCTCGATGAACTCGTCGCGCGGGTAGTCGGGCAGGCCGTCCGAGGGATACATCAGGCTGACCGCTGAAGCCGAGATCACAGCCTGCTTGAGCTGCGCCTTCGTCAACGGCCGTGCCGCGTCGAGATAAGCCGACGCCTTTGTCGCATAGTGGAACGGGCCGCCTGTGATGAGCGGCAGCTGGCGGGTATGGCCGTCCTCGAATGGGATCGTGACCCCACCCGGACGGATGTTCGCGAGGCCGTCGACCGGGTACGTCGCGAAGCTTTGCTTGCGCATTTCGCCGTCGGTTACGACGGACGACCCCGTCTGCTCGAAGCGCCGCAACGTGTCGCCAACCGCGTCTTCGAACTGGGTTTCGAGCTCGGCGCTCGACATCTGGCCTGCGGCCGCGGCGTTCACCGCATCCTGGAGAGCCTTGGGCCGTGGAAGGCTTCCGATCGGTTCAGTAGGCAGTTGCATGACGAGATGCTAGCTTCGCGCCGGCATTCAGCCCTTGATCGCCCCGCCCAATCCGCCTCCATTCAGGAACAGCCGTTGGAAGATCAGGAACAGGAAGATCGGGAAAATGGTCGAGATGGCCAGGGCGGCGATGAACACCCCGAGATCCGTCGTGGACTGAAGAGTGGGCAACCGGACCGACAACGGCTGAAGGTTGGGGTCCCGAATGACAAGCAGTGGCCAGAGATAGTCCTTCCAGGTAGCAATTACCGCGAACACTGAGACGACGCCAAGGATCGGCCGCGACATGGGCAGCACGATCGACCAGAAGAGGCGGAATGGCCCGGCGCCGTCCACGCGCGCCGCTTCGAATATCTCGCGCGGCAAGTGGTCGAAGAAGCGCTTGACCAGAACGATGTTGACCGCGCTCGCCGCGGCTGGCAGCCATATCGCCCAATAGTTGTCGATCAACCGGGCGTGGATCAGCGGCACGTCGACGATCGTGAGGTAGAGGGGCACGAGGAGGACGATCGGCGGCACGAAGAGGGTCGCAATCACCACCATGGTCAGGAACCCGCTGAAACGAGGGCGAAGTACCGACAGGGCGTAGCCGCCAGTGGTCGCGACGACTATCTGGCTCAGCCAAGACCCGCATGCGATGACGACGGTGTTCCACAGGTAGCGATCTATGTGCGTCCGCGACCACGCAGTCGCGAGCTGGCCGAGATCAATTCCGTTGGGCCACAATGCCATCGGCCATCGGATGGTGTCCTGCGTCGGCGTGACGGAGGCCTTCATCATCCACAGCAACGGGCCGAGACCGGCAATGATGAGAAAGAGGAGGGTGACCGCCTGCAGGCCGCGGACCGCCCAACGGATCCGAGGCTGCTGCCACTCCGGACCGGAGATGATCCCCCGCTCCTGCGACGACCAGCCTCGGCGGCGTCGGCCGCGTCGGATTGTGGCGCTCATTGGCTCGTACTCCAGGACCGGGTCAGCCAGTAGTAGCCCGCAGTGAAGAGGGCCAGGAACGCCGCAAGCAACAGGCTCAGCGCGGCTGCCATCCCGTAGTCGCCGCCAAGGCTGTTGGTGAATGCGTAGCGATAGATCAGCAGTAGGACGGTGAGCGTGGCGTTGTTGGGCCCGCCGCCGGTGAACAGGAGCGGTTCCGTGAACAGCTGTGCAGTCGCGATCAACTGGAGGATCAGCGTGACTGCGATCACCGACCGCAGGTACGGCATGGTGATGTTCCGGATCTTCTGCAGGATCGACGCGCCGTCGACATCGGCCGCGTCGTAGAGGTCGGTCGGAACGGACACGAGCGCCGCGAGGTAGATGATCACGGCCGCCCCGGCGTTCGCCCATGTCGCTTCGATGACGATGGACGGCATCGCAGTGCCCGCGTTCTGGAGCCAGGGCATCGGCCCCAACCCGACCCATCCAAGGATGGTGTTGAACACCCCATGTGGCGAGGCGTCGTAGAAGAAACGCCACAGCAGGACCGAGACAACCGGCGGGATCACGACAGGTAGGTAGGCCAGCGCGCTGTACAGCCCGCGGCCGCGGCGGACCTCGCTCATCAGGACGGCGAGGACGATCGGCACCGGGAAGCCGAACAAAAGTGCGAGCAACATGAACCACACCGTGTTGGCGACGGCGATTCCCAGCTGGGGGTCGGCGAGGACACGAGCGAAGTTGTCGAGACCCACCCAGGTTGGCGCGTCGACGAGATTCGTCTTTTGGACGCTCATGACCACGCCGCGCAAGATCGGAAACCAGGCGAAAAGCCCGAAGACGATCAGCATCGGGATCAGAAAGACAAACGTGCTCACGCTGTCCCGGGTCAGGCGCAGTCGTCGGTGGCGAAGCGCTTTTCGTGTCGTTGGCAAGGCGTCAGCGTGGGAGCTCATCGAGTCCCTTTCCGGCGTGCTCCGCGCCGAAATGTTGCGGGCCCCGGCGCATCCGGGGCCCGCAGGAGGATAGGAGCGTACTTAGTTCGCGGGCGCGTCGAGGATCGTCTGCACGTCCCCGTTCGCCTTGCTGAGCAACGTATCGATGTCGGCGTTCTGGTCGGTGAGCACCGCCTGCACGACAGGGTCGAGAGCCGCGTAGAGATCCTGTGTGTGTATCGCCGGTTCGTTCACGAGCGGCTGATCGAAGATCTTCGACGTGAACGGCGTCATTTGATTGGTTGGCACATTGATGTAGTCCTTGATCCACTGCTGGGAGGCGTCGTACGTGGCCTTGTCGAAGACCGGCAGTGCCGGGACGCCGACAGGCTGGTTGTTGGCCTGCAGGGCCTTGGCGTCGGCAACGGCGCCATCCTGCGTCAGCAGCTTCTGCATGTAGTAGAAGTCGATCCACTTCACGGCAGCGTCGCGCTGTGCGTCCGTCGTCACGACGTTGACGGCAGCGAGGGTGCCACCGCCCAGGACTCCGGCGTCCGTTCCCTCGAGGGGGATGACGGTGATGCCGTAGTCAGCGGGGTTGAGATTGTTGTTCTGGACCATCGCGGTGTACAGGTCCGATCCGCCGGTGAACATGCCGATCTGGCCGGCGGCAAATGCCTGGTTGATCGTTCCCCACGCGTAGTCGAATGTTGAGCCCATCGAGTTGTCCGTCCAGCGCATTGCCTGGAGGCGCTGAAGCGCGGCCTTGGTCTGCGCGTTGTTGACGGTCGCCGTGACCTTGCCGTCAGCGTCGACGGTCTCCATCCGCCCACCCAGGGCGTACGTCGACGTCGTCAGCTGCCAGCCGCCGGTGTTCTCGGTGGCCATCTCGGCGTAGCCCGCGACGCCATCCTTTTCGGCAATCGTCTTGGCATCGGCAGCGATCTCGTCCCAGGTGGTCGGCGGGCTGTTCGGGTCCAGACCGGCCTGGGTGAACAGCGTTCGGTTGTAGGTCAGTGACATTCCATACGCTGCGATCGGCACGGCCCAAATCTTGCCATCTTGGTCCTGGCCATTCACGATCACGTTGGGATTGAACTTGCTGGCGTAGCCGAGTGCCTGAACCCGCCCGTCGATGTTCACGATCTGGTGCTGGGCGATCAGGCCCTTGCCATCGGTGAACGGAATTGTGAAGACGGTCGGCAGGGTGCCGGCCGCCAGCGCGGCGGTAAAGGTCGGGGCCGTCCAGTTGTACTCCTGGGGCTCAACCGTGATGCCCGGGTACGTCGCCTCGAATTCAGCGATCTGTTCGTTCAGCGCGTCGACAGCCTCCTGGGTTGCGCCGGGGCGCAGAACCCCGACTGTGATCGTCACCGGTGGCTGGGCGACTGCCGTCGGAGTTGCCGCTGTCGGCGCGGCCGTCGCGGGCGCCGCCGTAGCCGGAGCCGCCGTTGCCGGTGCCGCCGTGGCGGGCGCCGCCGTGGCAGGCGCGAGACTCGGCGACGGGGCCGCCGAGCCGCATGCGCCGGTGATTGCGATTATCCCGATCATCGCCCCGACGCCAGTCAAGCGGCCGGGTGTCCTTCTGAGCATTGCCTTCGCTCCTCTTCATCCACTCAAATCATTGACGGTGCGGCTCGCGGACGTGCTCATTCCATCCGCATCGCTCCTTCACGCCACCACGCGGTGGCGTCGGGCGGAAGTTCGCCATCGACAAGCTCTGCGCTCGAGAGCAGTAGCTCAGCGTCGTCAGGGACGGAGGTGCCGTCCGGCCCGAAGTTCGTCATCGATACGAAACGGTTGCCGCGGCGGAAGGCCAGGACCGAATCCGGAGATTGCAGCCACGTGAACGACTCGCTGCTCAAGTCCTGGTCGGAGGCCCGGATCTCGAGCGATCGGCGGTACAAGGACAGCATCGAAACTGGATCCGCGGCCTGCGCCGCGACCGTCAACTTCGCCCATCTCTGGGGCTGCGGCAGCCACGGCGGGCTGGTCTCACCCCGGGGGCTGAATTCGAATGGCGGCCGCGCACCTGACCACGGCAGCGGCACGCGACAGCCGTCGCGCCCGGGGTCGACCCCCTCCGACCGGAAGTACATGGGGTCCTGGCGCTGGTCGTCTGGAAGATCCTCGACCTCGTCGAGCCCGAGTTCGTCGCCTTGGTAGATGTAGAGCGAGCCGGGCAGCGCGGCCACGAGCAGGGCGGCTGCACGCGCCCGCCGAGTCCCGAGGGCGAGGTCCGTCGGTGTGTCGCGTCGCTTCGAGAGGAAGGCGAACGACGAGTCCGTCCGGCCGTATCGCGTGACCGGCCTGGTCACGTCGTGGTTAGAAAGAAGCCACGTCGCGGGCGCATCGATCGGGGCGTGCGCCGCGCGGGTGAGGTCGATCGAGCTCCGCAGCTCAGTGGCGTCCCAGGGCCGGGAAAGGAAGTCGAAGTTGAATGCCGTGTGGAGCTCGTCCGGTCGCAGATAGCGTGCGAAACGGTCGAGATCCGGAATCCACAGCTCGCCGATAAGGGCCTTGGGGTCGGAGTAGCGATCCGCCACTGCTCGCCACGACCGGTAGATGTCGTGGAGTTCGTCGCGGTCAGTGTTCGGATGCTCGCCGGGGCCAGGGTTCGCTGGAACCTCCGGGAGCTTGGGGTCCTTGACGAGCAGCGCGGCCGAGTCGATACGAATCCCTGCTGCGCCACGGTCGAACCAGAACGCCAGGACCTCCTCGAACTCGCGTCGCACGTCGGGGTGGTTCCAATTCAGGTCCGGCTGCTCGGCGGCAAAGAGGTGCAGATACCAATCGCCGGGCGAGCCGTCGCTCGTGGTGGTCCGAGTCCAAGTCGGCCCGCCGAAGCTGGAGATCCAGTCGGTCGGCATCCTGGCGCCGTCCGGGCCACGCCCCGCATGGAACCAAAAACGGTCGCGCTCCGATGAGCCGGCGCCGGCGGCTAGCGCCGCCTGGAACCAGGGATGTCTGTTGGAGACGTGGTTCGGAACAACATCGACGATGGTTCGAATGCCCAGGGCACGGGCCTCGACGATCAGCGCCTCGGCATCTTCGAGGGTGCCGAACATCGGGTCGATCGATCGATAGTCGGCAACGTCATAGCCTCCATCGGCGAGAGGCGAGAGGTACCAGGGCGTGAACCAGATCGCGTCGACGCCAAGATCACGCAGGTACGGCAGGTGAGTTCGGACCCCGGCGAGATCACCGGTTCCGTCACCGTTGCCGTCAGCAAAGCTGCGCGGATAGATCTCGTAGATAACGGCCGTTCGCCACCATTTGGTGTCCTGACCCGAGGCGACCGAGTCCGCCGAGTCCGCTGAGTCCGCCGTTTCGTCGAGCTGCTGAAGCCCCACTCTCGTCCTCGTTGTCCAGAAGGCACTGTCCGGATTGGCTTCTGCCGGGCAGACGAGAACGTAACATAGTCAACAGATCAACGCAAGAACTTGACAACAACTTGTGAGGCTAGACGTGGGCGCGTGCCGGCCCCGTCGACGACCTGACTACGAGCTCCGGCTCGAAGAGCATCTCGTCGTGATGGACGGTGCCACCCGAGATCTGGTTGACGAGGAGTTCAATGACCAGCCGCCCCATCGTGTCGATGGGCTGGCGCACGGTCGTGAGCGGCGGGTCCATGCAGTTCATCAGCGCCGAATCGTCAAAGCCAATGACACTGACGTCGGCAGGGACGCTCATTCCTGCACGGCGCACGGCCCGGATGGCACCGAGCGCCATCGGGTCGCTGGCGCAGACGATGCCGGTAACGCCGGCGTGCAGAAGACGGGCAGTGGACGCCTGCGCAGCTTCGAGCGAGTAAAGCGAATGCACGATCCGCTCCCGCGTGATCGGATGTCCGGCAGACTGCGCCGCGCGCACCGCGGCGGCCAGCTTGCGACGCGAGGGAATGTGGTCCGAGGGCCCCAAAAGGAGCCCGATGCGAGTGTGTCCGAGGGACAAAAGATGTGCGACGGCCTGCTCGGCGGCACTCGCGTCGTCACACGACACGGTGGGAAAACCAAGTCCGTCGATCGGTGCGTTCACGAGGACAGTCGGCAGCTTCCGAGAGATGAGCCGTTGGTAGTGCTCGTGCGGCGCGTCTGCCTGGGAGTAGAGTCCGCCGGCGAAGACCACGCCCGACACCTGCTGCTGGAGGAGAAGCTCGACGTAGTCCGCCTCCGTTACACCACCGGCAGTCTGGGTGCACAGGACCGGCGTGAAGCCCTGCTGGGCAAGAGCGCTGCCGACCACTTCCGCGAAGGCGGGGAAGATGGGGTTCTGGAGCTCGGGGAGAACGAGCCCGACAAGGCGCGCACGATCGCCACGGAGCTTGGTCGGGCGCTCATAGCCGAGGACATCGAGCGCCGTCAGGATCGCCTCGCGGGTTGTATCCGAGACGCCTGGCTTGCCATTCAGCACCCGGCTGACCGTGGCCTCGCTGACGCCAACCTTCCTCGCAACGTCTGCCAGTCGACCTGTCATGTGCCCATCATCGCAAATTTACGCAAGAACTTGCAAGTGGCCGCGCACCGCTGGCGAGTTGAGGCAGGCCCATCAGATCCGCCAGCCGTACGAAACACCGGACTCGCATCCGCGGCCGTCCATACTCCACACGTGACTGACTTCATCCGCGAGATCATCGGCGCCGATGTTGCCGCCGGCCGCCACGCCGAGATCGTGACGCGCTTCCCGCCCGAGCCGAACGGCTACCTGCACATCGGCCATGCCAAGTCGATCTGCCTGAACTTCGGCGTCGCGGCGGAGTTCGGCGGCCACTGCAACCTGCGCTTCGACGACACCAACCCGGAGAAGGAAGAGCAGGAGTACATCGACTCGATCCAGGCCGACGTGCGCTGGCTGGGCTTCGACTGGGGCAAGAACCTTTTCTTCGCCTCGGACTATTTCGAACAGCTCTACTCGTGGGCGCTGGATCTGGTCAAGGCCGGCAAGGCGTACGTCGACGACCTGTCCGCCGACGAGATCCGCGAGCACCGCGGCACGCTGACCGAGCCGGGGCGCAACTCACCGTGGCGCGAGCGGTCCGTCGAGGAGAACGTGGACCTGTTCACGCGCATGCGCGCCGGTGAGTTCGAGAACGGTGCGCGGGTGCTTCGGGCCAGGATCGACATGGCCTCGCCCAACATCAACCTGCGCGACCCGATCCTGTACCGCATCGTCCATGCCACGCACCCGCGCACCGGCGACGCGTGGTGCATCTACCCGACGTACGACTTCGCCCACGGCCAGAGCGACGCGATCGAGGGCATCACCCACTCACTGTGCACGCTCGAATTCGAGGCGCACCGGCCGCTCTACGACTGGCTGATCGACAACCTGCCCGTGCCCTCGAAGCCACGCCAGATCGAGTTCGCCCGCCTCAACCTGACCTACACGGTCCTGTCCAAGCGCTTCCTGCTGCGCCTCGTCAACGAGCGCCGCGTGCGCGGCTGGGACGACCCGCGCATGCCCACGATCTCCGGTTTGCGTCGGCGCGGCTTCCCGGCCGAGGGCATTCGCGACTTCGCGACGACGGTCGGCGTTGCCAAGGCCGACAGCGTCGCCGAGATCGGCCAGCTCGAGTACGCCGTGCGCAACGTGCTCAACCAGAAGGCGCCACGCCGTTTCGGCGTGCTCGACCCGCTCAAGGTCGTCATCGACAACTATCCCGAGGACCAGGTCGAGTCGTTGTCCGTGGCCAACAACCCCGAGGACGAGTCGGCGGGCACGCGCGAGGTCGAGTTCAGCCGCGAGCTGTGGATCGAGCGTGACGACTTCATGGAGGAACCGGCGCCCAAGTTCTTCCGCCTGGCACCGGGGCGCGAGGTTCGCCTGCGCGCTGCCTACTTCATCACCTGTGAGTCGGTCGTCAAGGATGCTTCGGGGGCGGTCATCGAGCTCCATTGCACGTACGACCCACACACGCGCGGCGGCGCCTCGGCCGACGGACGGCGACCCAAGGCGACGCTCCACTGGCTCTCCACGGCGCATGCGCTGCCGGCCGAGATTCGGGTTTACGACCACCTTTTCGCGACCCCGACACCGGGCGCGGACGGCGACCTGATGGCCGACCTGAACCCCGACTCAGAGAAGATCCTGCCGAGCGCATATGTCGAGTCCGCGCTTGCTGACGCTGAGCCGGGCACGACGTACCAGTTCGAGCGCCTGGGCTACTTCGCCCTCGATCCGGACTCGGCGCCGGGCCAGCCCGTCTTCAACCGCACCCTCACGCTCAAGGACACGTGGGCCAAGGTCCAGGCCCAGAACAAGGTCGCGTAGCGTCGAAGGCGTATCGTGTGACGGTCTCAGACGGAGATCGTTCTTAGTGGCGAGGGGCCCAGGGTGGCGTTCGATGTCGTTGGCAAAATGGGCCGCGTCACCGCGGATATCACTCCCGGCCATCTCGGCGAGGTGCTGATCGAGGTGCGCCAGGGAACCGAACGGTTTCTCGCTCGCGCCAGCGACGCCTCAGCGACGATCGGCAAACACACCCAGGTGATCGTGGTCGGCAGCCTGGGCGGTCGAACCGTTGAGGTCGAACCGACTGATTCGCTGAGGTTGTCAACATGATCGATGTCACTCTGGCCGTTGCTATCGCGGTCGTCGTCGTTGTCCTCGTCGGCTTCGTGATCCTCTTCCGCACGAGCTGGCGCATCGCGGAGCCCGATGAGGCACTCATCATTTCCGGGCTGCGCAGCGGAGGCAGCACTGAGGGCGGAGGAAAGGGCTTCCGCATCGTGACCGGCCGCGGCGTACTCGTGCTGCCGGGGCTGACGAAGGTAAGAACGCTGTCGCTCGAAGCGCACGAGAGTGAGATCACCGTCCCGTGCGTCAGCCAGCAGAAGATCCGCCTCGATCTGCGCGGTGTGGTCGTCTACAAGGTCGGCGACGACTATCCGTCGATCGCCAACGCGGCGCGCCGCTTCCTCGACCGCCCGGCGGCAGAGCTCGAGTCGAAGGTCCAGACCGTCCTGACCGGGCATCTGCGCGCCATTGCCGGCTCGATGACCGTCGAAGAGATGATCAGCGACCAGGACAAGTTCGCGCAGCAGGTGCGCGACCGGTGCAGCCAGGAGATGGAGTCGTTCGGCCTGGTCATCGACAGCTTCCAGATCCAGGCCATCACCAGTCCGAGCAACTACATCGAGAACCTGGCCGTTCCGCACCAGGCTGAGGTCGAGCAGAACGCGCGCATCGCACGCGCCAACGCCGACCGCGAAGCGGTCGCCGCCGAGCAGGACGCCCTGGCCAAGATCGCCTCGTCGACACGCGACACGGAGATCAAGAAGGCCGGCTTCCAGGCCGAGATCGACCGCGCCAACCAGGACGCCGCGCAGCAGGGCCCGCTCGCCCAGGCGACCGCACACCAGGCCGTCGTCGAGCAGGAGACGAAGGTCGCCGAGCTCCAGGCGGAGCAGAAGGAGCAACAGCTCCAGGTCGACGTGCGCAAGCCCGCCGACGCCGAGGCGTACAAGCAGACGACGCTGGCAACGGCAGCGCGCGACGTGGCCATCCGCCAGGCCGAGGCCGAGGCGCAGCGAGTCAAGCTCGCCGCCGAGGCGGCCGCGGGCGCAACCAAGGTCCAGGCCGAGGCACAGGCCGCGGCCACGCGGCTCAACGGCCAGGCTGATGCCGATGCCATCCGCGCGCGCGGCATGGCTGAAGCAGACGCGGTGCGCGCACGGATGGAGGCCGAGGCCGCGGGCATCGAGCGCCGCGCAGCCGCGCTGAGCCAGAACCAGGAAGCAGTCATTGCCCAGCAGATCGCGGAGAACCTGCCCGCGATCGTCGCGGCTGCCGCCAGCCCGTTCGAGCACGTCGGCAGCTTCACGGTGCTCAACGGCGCGGAGGGCGTGACCGGCGCGCTGGCCCAGATCATCCAGCAGGCCGGGACGTTGTCCGGTTTGGCGCGCGAGGCGTTGATGCCGAAGCCGGCCAGCCTCAACCTCCGTGCGGATACCAACGGCCACGACGCCGGCAAGCGCGCCAAGGTCGCGCTGCCCGCGTCAACGCAGTCGAACAGGCAGGAGAAGGCGCCGGCAACGCAGCCGCCGCACGAACCAGCTGGCTGAGAACGCCAGCCCGGAGGCAGCGGCGCGCGTCAACACTGCGGCGCGCGAGTTCGTCGACGAAATCCTGGCTGAAGTTCCCGGAACGCCCGGGTTCGAGCGTGCCGTGGCCAGGGTCGATCGCCTTGGCGAGCGGGAGATGCGCGCCACGGCGGCGATCGCGGCACGTTTCGGCGACCTCCCGATGCGCTCAGTGCGACCCATCCTGGCCGACGACGGGCCGCTTGCGCGCCACATCCGGGAGATCCGTGAGCTGTGCCGCGCACTCGTAAAGATCCAGACGCAGACAAAACGGGACGACCAGGAACGCGCCGCAAGCCAGATCGCGCAACGAGAAGAGGATCTTCACGTATTGGCGGAGGCACTCGAAGAGGACCGCTCGGCGCTGTTGACTGACAACGCCGCGCTCGGTCAGGACGAGCGTGTGCTGCGGCATGAGATGGAGGCGCTGACCCAGTACGCGGAGCTGGCCAGACGGATCGACGAGCTCATCGCGGAACGGGTCAAAGCACTCGCAGATTCGAACGGCACGGCTGCCCGCGGTCTGGAGACCACGGTTCTCTACCCGGCGCGCCAGCGCCACCGTGATCTGCTCGCCCAGCTCGCCGTCGCATCGCAGGCACACGCCTCGCTGCGCCTCATGCAGCAGACCAATACCGACGTCCTGCGCGCGCTCAACACCGCCGCGACCACGACGCTGACCGCGCTGCGCACGACGAGCCTCGCCCTGCGCCTGGTGCGCGAACGGAGCGAACAGGGAGCTCAGCTGGAAAGTCTGGCATCGGGCGCGACGCGCTGGAACGACGTGCTCAGATCGCTCGATGAGGTCGAGGCCAGCCGGCGGATCCTGCGCGCGGGCGGCAAGGGCCGCCGAGCGTAAACTTGGCCCCTCGCTGGCGAGTGGCCTAACGGTAAGGCACCTGACTCTGGATCAGGGGATTGAAGGTTCGAATCCTTCCTCGCCAGCCATCCTGGCCATCGCCGACGCGACGACCCGTGATCGTCATCGCGCTTGGTTCCGCCGGAAGTGGCCACCCGTGAAGAGCCGCACGAGACGCGCCTTGGGCGTGGCTCATACGCCTGCGCGGACGTTGTGAGCCCGGTGGCGCGATGTGGCCCGTGCTCGTGTCTCGTTACGACGCCGCCGAGCTGGTCCTGCAGGTCGGCTTCGAATAGGTTACGTCTCGGCGCCCTGGGGCAACCCGATTCGGACCTTCGCGGCTCGTCACCGCACGATCGAGGCGATTGTGACGAATGGCACTTGCCGCCATCGAGCCCCCCAAGCAATGTGGGGCCGCTGACGCGCGCCAAGCTCCAGCGCGCTGGCTCTGCCCGGAGCCCGCCCTTGTGAGATCGTCGCATGCGCGTTGCCCT
>CAYYVV010000010.1:0-19282 GCA_964475245.1 uncultured Anaerolineaceae bacterium
ACCGACGAGATCGGCGACGGCGTCTTCCTCCTATTGGCGCGGGGCATGCGGCCGCTCGCCGACCGTCTTGATTCGATTGCCGCACGGCTCGAGAAGACGCCACGTCACATCGAGCAGCAGAAGAGCAGGCTCGGCGAACGACCGCCCGTGAAGCTCTGGAACGAGATGGAGCTCGAAGCGATCGATTCGATGCCATCGCTTTTCGCGGAGGTAGCCGCAGCGGCCGCCACGCACTTCGGTGACTCCAGCCCTCAAGTCGCGCGAATTCGACGCGCATCGGAGGAGGCCAGCTCAGCGCTGGCTGACTACGGCACGTGGCTGCGCGGTCAGCTCGCCCACGCGACGGACGACTTTGCCCTGGGCACTGCCGACTACGACGAGCTGATCAAGCTGCGCGCGTTCGACGGCCTGTCAACCGACGACATCCTCGAGATCGGCGAGCAGCAGCTCGCCGAGAACCGCTCGGCTCGCGCCGCGCTGGCAAAGGAGCTCGACGCAGGCGCGACGGAGCAGGAAGTCGTCAAACGTATCAAGTCGGATCACCCGGTCGACTTCGATGCCGCGCTCGTCGAGTACCGCGCGGCGATGGACGCGGCGCGCCAGTTCGTGATCGACTTCGACATCGCGACGCTGCCGATGAGCGACCACCTGGATGTCGTCGCGACGCCCGAGTACCTGCGCAACGTGATGCCGTTCGCGGCCTACTTCGCGCCGCCCAAGTTCGCCTCAGGCGCACAGCAGAGGGGCGTCTACATCGTCACCCCGTCGGTCGACGGCGAGGCCGGCGCGATGCGCGAGCACAACCACGCCTCGATCTTCAACACATCGATCCACGAGGCTTACCCCGGACATCACCTGCAGCTGTCGACCGCGAACGAGCATCCGAGCCTCGTGCGCCTGCTCGTCGATGCACCCGAATTCGTCGAGGGCTGGGGCATGTACTCGGAGCTGATGATGCGCCAGGAGGGCTTCGACACCGCGCCCGAGCACCGCGTGATGATGCACACGGACGCCATCTGGCGCGCCTGCCGGATCATTCTCGACATCAAGCTCCACCGCGGGCAGATCGGCGTCAACGAGGCGACCGACTTCATGGTCGAACAGACCGGCTTCGAGCGCGCCAACGCCGCCGCCGAGGTCAACCGCTACACGTACACGCCGACCTACCAGCTGTCATACCTGCTCGGCAGGGTGCTCCTGTTCCGGCTGCGTGACGACGAGAAACGCCGGCTCGGGCCCAAGTTCTCGCTCGGCCGCTTCCACGATGCGATGCTCTCGCAAGGCAGCCTGCCGGTCAGCTTCCAGCGCCGACTGCTCGCCGCGGACGCCAATTGAAGATCATCCCGAGCATCGACCTTCAGGCAGGTCGCTCGCGCCTGGTGCTGTGGCCGGGCGCCGCCACGGGCGAAGGATCGCCGACCGACAGGCCGGAGAGGATCGCCGAGTATTTCGTGGGCGCCGGCGCGCCGCTGCTCCATCTCGTCGATCTGGACGGCGCACAGCGCGGCGCGCCGGCCAACACGGACGCGGTGCAGCGCATCTCGCGCGCCGTGGCCGTACCGCTGCAGCTGGCCGGGGGCGTCGACGGCCCGGAGCAGATCGAGCTGGCGTTTGCCTGCGGCGCGACGCGCGTCGTCGTGCCGCTGTGGGCCGTGGCGGAGGACGTCTCCGTGCTGCGTGCGTGCCTGCGCGTCGCGAGCGACTGGCTGGCGGTCGGCGTCGACGCGCGGCCGGACCGGCTGGCCGCATATCCGTGGCACGGCGCGCCGCCGTCGTTCGCCGACCTCGTCGCGATGCTCGCGTCGGAAGGAGTGCGCCGGCTGGTCGTCTCGCACTGGTCGCCAGATGCGGTAGACGAGCTCGCGCGCGACATCCGTGCCAATGATCTCGAGCTGCAGCTCGCCGGCGGCGCCACTGACAGTGCCGGAGTCGACGCCGCGCGCGCCGCCGGCGCCAACGCTTTGATCCTGGGTGAGGCACTCTTCACGGGCGCGATCGACTACCACAGCGCAATGGAAGGGGTGACAGTCAATGGCTGAGGAGCACCATGGCTAAGCGGCGCAGGACCGTAACGCGCAGCCACGCGCCGTCGGCGGACAGCTTCCGACCCGGGTTCTCGCGCGGCCCTTCCGGGCCAATTGGGCGCGGGACACTTGCGCCGCCGTCGGCGCGACGCAACAACAACAGCCTGCTGTTGATTGCCGCGGCCGTGGCCGCAGTGGTCGTGATCGGTGGCCTGCTCTATCTCTATGGAAACTCCGGGCCGAGTGGCGCTTCGCCGTCGCCCGTCGCCGTCCATTCACCGACGACCACGAAGAACGCGGCCGCGATCCATGCGCCGGATGCGACGCCGCTCGCCAGCCCGCCGGCGTCGCCCGGCGGCGACGGCACGACCGCGACGATCCAGACCGACCTGGGCACGATCACATTCCAGGTCTACAACCAGTCAGCTCCCGTTGCGTCTGAGAACTTCGTCAACCTCGCCAATGCCGGCTTCTACAACGGGCTGACGTTCCACCGCATCGTCCCCGGCTTCGTCATCCAGGGGGGCGACCCGAACGGCGACGGCTCGGGCGGTCCGGGCTACACGATCCCCGACGAGCCGGTCGTGGGCGACTACACGCGGGGCATCGTGGCCATGGCGCGAACCTCCGACCCGAACTCGGCAGGTTCACAGTTCTTCATAGTGCTCGACGATTCGGTCGCCCAATCGCTGCCCAAATCGGGCGGCTACGTGATCTTCGGCAAGGTCACGGCGGGCCTCGACGTCGTCGATCAGATCGCTGCCGGGCCAGCCTCCAACGAGCAGGCGCTCGATCCCACGGTCATGAACCTGGTGACGATCCAACCTGCCGGAATCTGAGGGCGGGTAGACGTAACGGAATATTAACTATGCACTCTGCATAACCCCTTGAGTCCCTTGAAGGGGTCAGGTAGAATTCCCAGTGGATGTCGCTTCGCGCGGCATGTGCTGCCCCAGGCGCAAGGTCATGGGTAGGTTGGGTTAGGGTAGCCGGTGCAGCCGGCGTGATAGATGCCCTTGTGGCGTGGCAGGTCCTGGCGACTTCGGTCGTCGGTTCGGCCGGGACAGTGCAGCGACCCCTCTTCGGAGGGGTCGCTTCGTATCTACGCGAGTTTCCGTGAGGCTTGACGCGTGCGTTGCCGCCTGCGCGCCCTCACTCACGCACATCCGGGTGCGCTCGCTTCGGTCGCTTGCCGGCGCCTTCGCCTCGAGCCTCCCGATCACTCGCTGAGGTCAGTTCCTGTCGCGATCCCAGGCGGCGAGGGCGCGGCGCAGGGACTCGGATTCGTCGGAAGTCACGGGCGGACGGGCGCCGCGCCGCGCGAGCTCGTCCAGGGCAAACAACACAGCACCCGCGACCGGGGGCGAGTCGAGGTGTACGAGTCTGGCGCGCGGCGCGGCGCCCGTGACACCGTGGTCCAGCCGCTCATAGAACTCCTCGTCACGCGTCCGGAACACGCCGCCGGCGAGCACGACCTCTACCTCGAGCCGTGTCATGTGCAGCCGGCGGATCAGTGCGTTGGCCATTGCCGCGAGCTCGTCCGCCAGACGGTCGATGATCGCCCGCGCAACCTCGTCTCCGGTCGCGGCCTGCTCGAACACAATCGGCGCAAGGCTGCTGATGCGTGACTCCGGAATGCGTCCAAAGTAGAAAGCACGCGTCATTGCCGCGGGCGTCCTGACCCCGAAGAAGCGCGGGGCGGCCAGCTCGAGGCTCGTGTGCGGGCCACGGCCGTCGCTGCCACGGACCGCGGCCTGGACTGCGGCCATCGCGATTCCGCCGCCGCCGCCCCAGTCACCGGCGACATCGCCGATGCCCGGGAAACGTGCCTGACGACCATTGGGAGCAACGGCGGCGGCGTTGATGCCCTGGCCGCACACGAGACCCACGCCCCAGCCGGCTGAGGCGCCGGCGCGCAGCGCTCCGAACGTGTCATTGAGCACGACGACGTCGCGGCCAAGCTCGAGCCGCGCGATCGCTTGTTCGAGCAGGCGCACGTCCTCGGAATAGTCGGCGCCGGCGAGCGTGGCTACGACGACGTCCGGCGTCGGCGCACCGCCAACCTCGTTGATGAGTCGCGCGGCCAGCTCGCCGAGGCGCGCCATGCCTGCGGCCATGCCCACGGCCTGGTGCGACACGGTTGGCCCGCGCAATGCCCCGAGCAGCCGTCCGCGCGCGTCGGCGAGCGCCACATCTACCTTGGAATTGCCGCCGTCGATGCCAAGGACAAGCAGCTCGCGATCAGCGCCGCCCGTCACTCCGGTCCGTTGTCCCATCCCGCGCGCGAAGGTAGCGCGTCGAGCGCGTCCACGGTCACGAAAGTTGCGCCTGCGTCGCGAAGCTCGTCGATGATGCGCGCCACGGCCACAGGATTTGGCGCCGGCCAGCCGTGCATGAGCACGATCGACCCGTCGCCATGCCGTCGAACGCCGTCGATCACCCGGCGCGCCACACCATCGGTCCCGCGCGCGGTCCCGCGCGATGCCCAGTCGCGCGAGTCGACGTTCCAGCCAACGTTGCGATAGCCGAGCGTACGCAGCTGGTCGAGCACGGCCGTGCCCCGATCGAGAGCCCCGAAGGGACAGCGGAACCACGGCCGGGGATCGACACCGGTGCTGTCGACGATCGCCCTCGTCGCCGACAGGACGTCGGACGTCAGGCCGCGCCGAGTCAGCATGGGCATCCGCGCGTGGAAGTGCGAGTGGCAGCCGATCAAGTGGCCGGCTTCAGCAAGCGTGCGCGAAAGAGTCGGGGACGCCTGCGCCCAGCGACCCTGGACGAACGCCGTCGCGCGCACATCGCGCGCCGCAAGCGCTCCCAGGATTTCTTCGGTCACCCCGGGTCGGGTCGGGCGATCGGGATGCTCGACGTCGATCGTCAGCGCGACGCGGAACATCGCGTCAGCGCTCGACACCCGTGATCACGATCCCGCGCGTGAACACGCGCTGGAACAGGATGTAGACCACGACCGGGACGACAAGCGTCATCAGCGTGCCCGCCTGGAGCAGTGACGGCTCCCGCGAATGGATGCCGTTGAAGCGTTGCAGACCGACCGCCAGCGGTTGGAGCTCGGGCTGCGTGGTCAGGTAGATCAGCGGCTCGAAGAAGTTGTTCCACGAGTAGACGAAGTGGAAGATGCCGACGGCGATGATCACCGGCCACGACTGGGGAATGATGACCGAGATGAGCGTCCGGAACGGGCCCGCGCCATCCATCGCCGCGGCTTCGTCGAGCTCGCGCGGCAGGGTCATGAAGTACTGGCGCATCAGGAACACGTCGTAGGCGTTGGCAAAGAAGGCCGGGACGAGCAGCGGCGCCCAGGCGATGGCTGGGTTGGTGTTGCCGATGACGCCCAGCGCACGCCACACCGCGTACGTTGGGATCGTTGTCACGATCGTCGGCAGGAAGATCGTCGACAGCAGGAGCAGGAACATGACGTTGCGGCCAGGGAACCTGAAGCGCGCGAAGCCGTAGGCCACGAGCGTGCACGAGAGAAGGACACCGATCATGCCGACGACGGCGATGACCACGGTGTTGAACAGCAGGCGCGGGAATTCGAGCAGGTCCCAGACCTGGCCGAAGTTCTCGAGGTGCGGCGAGAAGACCCACGCCCTGGGCAGCGCGCGCCATGATCCCTGCCAGGTGATGGTGCCCGCGTCGGGATTGGCCGGATCGACGAAGACGCTGCTCGTCCGTCCTGGCGTTACGAGCGCGAGCTGCTCGTCTTCGCCGTTGATGGTGACCACGTAGACGTCGAGCGTCCGGCCGTTGTAGTCGTACGTCTGCGGGTCGGCCGGCCAGAGTGGCGCACCGAGCTGCGTGATCTGGTCGCGCGACTTGAGCGCCAGTGAGGCGGACTGGAGCAGAGGCGAAAGGAATGCCGCGACCGCGCACGTGGCGAGGAGCGTCAGCAGGAACGAGCGGGACATGTTGCGCAGGCGCGGCCCGAGCGGCCGCGAACGCCTGACGGCGCCTGATTCGCCCGGCTTGACGCTCGCCGTCGCGCCGGTCACTCGCGTTCTCCCGCGTAGTAGACCCAGCGCCGGGCCGAGGCGAAGAGCGCCAGGGTCAACAGCAGGGTCACCACGAAGAGCAGCCAGGCGAGCGTGGCGCCATACGACATGCGCTGGAAGGTGAAGAAGTTCTTGTAGATGTAGAGGTTGAGGAAGTAGGTCGTGCCGCCGGGCTCGCCGGTGCCGTTCTTGAGCACGAACGGCACGAGGAAGTACTGCATGACCTCGACCACACCGAGGGTCAGCGAGTAGAAGATCACCGGCGACATCAGCGGCAGCGTCACGTGGCGCATTGCGGCCCACCAGCCGCCACCGTCGATCTTGGCCGCGTCGTACAGCTCCGTCGGCACGTTGCGCAGGCCGGCGAGGTTGATGATCACGGCCCCGCCGATGCCCCACAGCCCGACAAGCACGAGCCCTGGATAGATCCAGGTGGGATCGTTCAGCCAGTCGGGCGGGTTCTGTATGCCGATCGCTCGGAGACCCTCATTGAGCCAGCCCGTGTCCGGCAGCAGCGTGTTCTGCCAGATCAGCACGCCGGCCACGAATGGGACGACGTAGGGCAGGAAGATCAGGACACGAAACAGACTCGCGCCGCGCAGGCTGGGGCTGTTGAGCATGACCGCGACCATGAACGGCACGATCATCGTCACCGGCAGCCACAGCGCGGCGAAGGTGAACGTAACGCGCAGCGAGGCCCAGACCTGGGGGTCGGCAAGCAGGTCCTGGTAGTTCTTCAGGCCGACGAAGGCGAATGGCGCCGACGACGACAGGTTCAGGTTGGTGAACGAGAAGATGAGCGTGGCCACGGTGGGCAGGAACGTGAAGAGCACGAAGCCCACCAGCCACGGAGAGATGAAGAGCAAGCCCCAGAGCGCCTCGCGGCGCTCCAGGGGCTTCAGCTTGCGCAGCCTAGGACGGTGCGCGAGCCGGGTGCGCTGAGCGATCGTCAAACCTGACATCTGCCCGGCTCTCGCCTCGTCCGTCTTGGCTACTTGTTCCAGATCGTCTGCAGATCCTGTTGCATCTGCTGGATCTGTTGGCCCATGTCCAGCGACGGGGTGGTATCCCAGCGCGTGGCATAGGTGTTGATCTGGCTGACCGACTCGTTGTACGTGTTCTCGCCCGACTTGTTGAGCGGGAGCGGTGACTCGAAGTTCGGTACGTCGGCGTGGTCGATGCCGTCAATCGCGACCTGCCAGTCGACCGGCTTCTGAAGGGTGAAGCCCGACGACAGCGTGTCGAAGAACGACTGACGGAGTTCCTCACGCGCCGGCATGGCGCCGTAGATCTGGGTCAGCTCACCGGCCGCGTCGCCGAGCAGGTACTGCAGGACGGTGAAGGCCGCGTCCGGGTTCTTGGTGTCCTTCCAGATGCGGAATGTGTCGGCGTTGAATGCCGCCGTTTGCGTGCCGTTGTAGGCCGGGATCGCCGCGATATCCCAGTTGTCACCCGCACCGCTCATGCAGTAGGTGGACCACAGGAAGTTCTCGGCCATCGCGACCTTGCCATCGCAGAACGGGACGCCGTCCGGATTCCAGACGGTCAGGTCGTTGAAGTGCGAGCCATCCATGATGAAGTGGTCCTTGAACATGCCGTCGTAGTACCACTGCCAGGCGGCCGCCCATTGAGCCGGAATCTGCGCTGAGCCGTCCGATCCGACGAGGGAACCGGCGCCCCAGTAGGCACCCATCCCGCGCAGGTCGTCGCGCTGCTGCTCGAACCCGTATTGGGCGATGTTGGTCGGATCGAAGCCCGACTGCGTCGCGTCGTTGTCGTTCTTGTCAACCGTGAGCAGCATCGCCAGCACGCGGGCGGTGTTGTAGTCCCATGGGACAGCGGTGCCGTCACTGACGTTGAGCGCCGCCGCGGCCGGTCCGGTCGCGATGTACTTGTCGCCGTACTTGTGCGGCGGCTCGTTGATGCCGATCTCGGCAAACGCGTCGCGCTGGTAGTAGAGCTCCGACGGATAGATCGCGAACGGCAGGCCCTCCTGGTGGTCACCGACCTTGAAGAAGTCGATCGTTGAGCTTTCGAACTGGCTCAGGTCGAAGCCGGTCTTCTGGATCTCCGGAGTCAGGTCGAGCCAGTGGCCGGAGAACGCGTTGGCGCCTCCGAAGCCCACGGGGCCGACGATGTCGGGCGGGTTGCCGCCGGCGATCTCGGTCGCGAGCGTGTCGTACGCCTGGGCGTAGACGACGAACTCGCCCTGGATCTGGATGTCGCTGTGCGCGGCGTTGAAGTCGTTGATTGCCTTCGTCTCGACCGCGACCTGCTCCGGCGCATCACCCGCGCCAAGGCAGCAATACCAGCGCACGACCGTCACGCCGGGCGCGACCGACTGCGGCGCGACGATGACCGGCGTTGGCGCCGGTGTCACCGACGGCTCAGCAGACGTTGACGCTTCCTCGCTCGGCGGGACGACCGTCGCGGGGACGACTGAGGCCGTCGCCTGCTGAGTCGGAGCCGCGGCGGTCGGTGTGGCAGGTGGCGGCGTATTCGGGTTGTTGGCCGTCGATTGCGCTGTCGGCGCCGGCGGCACGGTTGATGTCGGTGTCGTCGTGCCGCCGCACGCCGCCAACATGACGATCACAACGGCAAGAACCGTGGATCGAAGCCACGTTTTGTTCACTGGTCTCCTCCTCGCTATCGCGCAGCCACTGAAATTGGTTGCCTGACCCGTTCGCGAACCACCCTGACGTTGCGCTCGACGTAGTAGCGCGTCTTGTCGCCACGCACGAACGTGCGCGAGAACTCGACCCGAGCGCCTTCGTCCGAAAACGAAACCCCCTCGACGAGCAGCGCGGGTGTGCGCGGCTTGACCCCGAGAAGCCGCGCTTCGCGCGTACGCAACAGAGCGGGCTCGAACGTTTCACGCGTACGTGAGACATGGACGCCGTACCGCTCCTCGAGGATCTGGTACAGCGAGCCCACTTCGAAATCAGAGCTGAGCAGGCCCGGAAATCGCTCGGCAGGCAGATAGGCCCGCTCCAATAGGAAGGGATCTCCATCGGCGACGCGGAGGCGCTCGACGAAGAGCATCGGCGAACCGGGCTCGAGCTCGAGAGCGGCCGCAACCAACTCGGTTGCCACCTCCGGACGAGACCCGATCAAGCGAGTCGTCGGGCTCAATCCGCGCCGGTGCATCTCCTCGCTGAACGACAGCGGCTCATCGAGGTCGCGATCGATGCGTGGCGCGAGGACGAACGTGCCCCGGCCGCGGGTCCGCTCCAGCCGCCCCTCGCGCGCGAGCTCGTCCAGCGCGCGGCGCACGGTGATCATGCTCACGCCGTACTCGCGCGCAAGCTCGCGCTCGGGCGGCAATCTGTGGCCCGTCTGCCAGCCGCCGTCGTCGATCATCGCCCGCAGGTCGAGATAGACCTGGTGGTAAAACGGGACGGGCCCGAGCTCCAACCGGAAGCGAGCCAACTCGTCTCCTCCATGCGAGCGGTCGTTCCCGCGGCCAAATCCCCTTGACCGCGATTGATCATATGCTTATAAACAATCCATCAAGCCATTGTCAAGCGTGGAGCGGAGATGGGCACCAAAATCGCGGTCGTCGGCGGCGGCAGCACGTACACCCCGGAGCTCGTCGACGGGATCGCGCGCCGCTCGACTCGCCTGACCGCGGACGAGCTGGTCCTGTTCGACATCGACCGCGAGCGGCTCGACGTGGTCGGCGGCCTCGCTCGACGCATGCTCAAGCGCGGCGGCTGGCCGGGCAACCTGACGCTCACGACAAGGCGCGCCGAGGCGCTCGACGGCGCCGATTTCGTGCTCATCCAGCTGCGCGTGGGCGGCCAGCAGGCACGTCTCGTCGACGAGACGCTGCCCAACAGGTTCGGCACGATCGGCCAGGAAACGACGGGCCCGGGTGGCTTTGCCAAGGCCCTGCGGACGGTGCCGGTGCTGCTCGAGATCGCCGAGGAGGTAGCGCACCGTTCGGCTCCCGGCGCGTGGATCGTCGACTTCACCAACCCTGTCGGCATCGCCACGCGAGCGCTGCTCGACAATGGTCACCGCGCGATCGGACTGTGCAACGTCGCCATCGGATTACAGCGGCGGTTCGCAGAGCAGTTCGGGGTGGATGCGGACGACGTCGAGCTCGAACACGTCGGACTCAACCACCTGTCGTGGGAACGCGCCGTGCGCGTCAAGGGCGTCGACCGGTTGCCCGAGCTGGTGGACAGCGATCCCGCGGGCCTGGGCGACATGGTCGGCGTCCCGGGCGGCATCGTTGGCGCGCAGCGCGCTCTGCCCTCGTACTACCTGCGCTACTACTACTGCCAGGGTGAGGTGCTGGCCGAGCAGCGTGACGGACACTACCGTGCCGAGGAAGTGATGCAGATCGAGCACGACCTGCTCGAGATGTATCGCGACCCGACTCTGGATACGAAGCCCGAGCTGCTCGAGCACCGCGGCGGCGCGTTCTATTCGGAGGCTGCGGCGCAGCTGATTGCGTCGCTCCATGACGGCCGCGGTGACATCCAGGTTGTCGACACCTACAACCGCGGCGCGCTGCCGGACCTGCCCACAGACGTCGTCGTCGAGGTGCCGGCGCGCATCACGCGCGAGGGCGCTGAGCCGCTGATCCAGGCGCCGCTGGCACCAGACATGCACGGCCTGGTCGAGGCCGCGCGCGCATACGAGGAGCTGACCATCGCCGCGGCAAAGTCAGGCGATCGGGTGCTCGCCCTGCGCGCGCTCGCGGCCAACCCGCTCGTCCCCGACTGGGCCACGGCAGAAGCGCTGCTGTCCGCGCTGCTCGAGGCCAATAAGGCGCACCTGCCGCGATTCTTCCCACAGGCCGCGGTCGCGTAACCTGTAGCCACGCGCCCGTAGCTCAGCGGATAGAGCGTCTGCCTCCGGAGCAGAAGGCCGTGGGTTCGAGTCCCGCCGGGCGCGCCACTCCCCGAGTTCCCAGATCGCCGAACTCTCAAAGAATCTGTAGACCACCGCCAACCAGCCGCGGCGATACTGCACGCGATGCGAGTCAGATCGGCCTTCGCCGTGGCCGTGGTCGCCTTCAGCCTCGCGGCCTGCAATCTCGGTTCGGGTGCGCTCGGCTTCTCGCCCGACAGCCTTCAGGACGCCACTGTCGGCCAGCCGTACAAAGCTACGATCACGGTCTCCAACAACGCGACCCCGGTCGGCGATATCTATGTCTCGAGCGGCACACTGCCTCCGGGCGTGACCGTCAACTTCGTGCGCGGCAGCTCTGTTTCGGCCGACCTGACCGGCACACCCACGACTCGCGGCACGTACGTCTTCACGATTTCAGCCTGGTGCCTGGGCACGAACGTATCGGGCCAGACGGGTGACCAGTCTTACGCGCTCGTGGTGAGCTAGCCCCGCAGCAGCCTTAGCCGCGCAGCGTTCCCTGGCGCAGCACCGCGAGTACACCGGACGCACCGAGCGGCTTCGAGAAGAAGAAGCCCTGGCCGTAGCGGCAGCCCAGCTCCGCGAGGCGCCAGGCCTGCTCGCGCGACTCGACGCCCTTGGCGACGACATCGACGCGACGCACGTCGGCGATGTTGATCAGCGACAGCGCGAAGGCTGAGTCTTCTGCCGGACCGATTACGGCGCCAACGAACTCGCGCGCGATCTTGACCTCGTCGACCGGCAGGCGCTTGAGGTCGGCCAGCGAGGTGGCCATGCCGAAGTCATCGAGCGCGATGCGCACGCCGGCCTCGCGCAGCTCCTCGAGCGCGGTCTCTATCTCGTGCCCCTCGCCCGTCACCCCGGACGTCAGTTCGACCGTCAACAGGCGCGGCTCGAGGCCGGCATTGGCGATCGTGCGCAGCATGCGCGCCGCCACGCCGGGCTTGCGCAGCTGAACTGGCGCCACGTTGACGCTGACGAAACCCGGCCTGTCGTTCGTGCGCGGCCACGTCGCGGCGGCGCGCGCCGCCTGGTCGAGCACGAACTCGCCGATTCCGTCGATCAGGCCCGACTCCTCCGCCAGGGGCAGAAAGTCGTTGGGCGGGATGGTGCCGCGCCGCGGGTGGCGCCAGCGGATGAGTGCCTCGGCGCCGGCGACCTGTCCGCCGCCCAGGCGTACGACGGGCTGGTATTCGAGCCGAAACTCGCCGCGCTCGATCGCCACGGCAAGGTCGGCGAGCAGCTCCTCGGGGCCCTTCGTGGGTTTAACCATCTCCTCAACCATAACTCGGCTGGACAGCCCACGAGTCGACAGGCGGCAAGCCGGCCGTGGCGCGAGCGCGAACGAAGACCTCGCGGAGCATGTCCGGCGTGAGCTTGCCCGTGAACGTGTTCTGCTGGCTCGGGTGATACGAGCCGAGCAGCGCGAACGGCCCAATCGTCGCCTCTGCCATGTGCCCGAAGCGCGGCCGCGGCCGTGCCGCATGGCCGAGCAGGGCAAGCGCGCGGAGGACGCCGTCCCAGGCAAACGCTCCGAGACAGACGATCACGCGAGCGTTCTCAAGCGCAGCGAGCTCGCCCACGAGGTAAGGCAGGCAGTTGTCGCGCTCGTCGGGCGAGGGCTTGTTCAACGGTGGCGCGCAGCGGTTGACGGCAGCGACGAAGAGGTCGCGCAGCTCAAGCCCGTCGCCGACCGCGACCGACGTTGGTTGGTTGGCGAAGCCGGTCGCCCACAGCGCCGGAAAGAGGAAATCGCCCGATCGATCGCCGGTAAAGACGCGGCCGGTTCTGTTGCCACCGTGCGCCGCCGGCGCGAGGCCCACGACAAGGACACGGGCCGAGGGATCGCCAAAGCCGGGGACCGGCCGCGCCCAATAGGTCTGGCCAGCGAATCGCGCCGGCGGGTGTGCGGCCGACTCCTCGCGCCACGCGACCAGGCGCGGGCAGCGCGTGCAGCCGACTATCTGCGCCTCGATGACGTCGAGACGCGTCACCTCACCGCGCCGTTGGTCACCCCGCGCAGCAGCTGTGAGAGGTGGGCGCGGTTGTCGGCCGTCCGGAAATCGTGCAGTGGCTGGGACGTGAGCAACGTCTCGACCGCGGGCTTGCCCGACTCGCGGACGTACACGGCCGGATGAATGTCGCCCGTGTCGTCGGTCTCGACCGCGATGGCGACCGCCGCCGGCCCTTCCTCGTCGACGAACTGCGCAAGCGGGACGATGCCCTGGTCGAGGATGCCCTGGCCAGCGTCGAGCGTGAAGGCGCGCGCCAGGTACGACTTCTGGTTCCACAGCTCCGGCGCGCGCGTGGCCGTCGTCAGGAGCTGCTCGACGAGATCCGCCGGCGCCACGACCGGCCGTGGCAGCCGCACGCCGAAATGCTTTTCAGCCACGTGATGGACCATCGTCCGCGCGTTGTAGCGCGCGCCCTGGACGGCGCCGCTGTTGGCGGGCAGGCCGTACTTCTTCATGCCCGACACGCCCTGGCCGATGGTGCCCGCGAAGTAGACACCTGGCGCTGTCGCACTCTCCCAGTAGTTGGTCATTGCCGGCAGCAGGCTGCGCCCAAAGACCTCGACGCCGATCGACTGGAGATCCTGGAGCGGGCATGTGAAACCGGTCGCGGCGATGACCTCGTCGGCGTCGACAGCGATCTCCGCGCCGCCCTCGGAGGGCAGGCAGTGCACCCGGTACGCATCGCCCAGGCGTTCGATGCGCTGGATGGATGCGTTCAGGACGAACACGCCGCCGCCCAGGATCTGGTCCTCGACCGGCAGCACGTAACGCGCCCGGATGCCGGCCAGCGAGTGCGAGTTGACGCTCAGCTTTGCCGGCCGGGGCGACGCGAGCACGATGCGCTGCGCCCATTGGAGCAGACCCGTGGCCAGCTCGAAGCCGCTGTTCTCCTTGCCCACGATGAACAGGCGCTTGCCCGCGTAGGTCTGCGCGGGTCGCGTGTCGACGTAGTGCGCCGCGAAGTCGAAGCCGGGCGTATCGGGCGTGAAGGGGTGGGCGACGCCGACGGCGAAGATCGGGACCTGGCAGCGGTAATCACCGTCGGAGGTGTGCAGCACGAAGCGCTCGCCGTCGCGCGACGTCGACTCCCAGCGCGTGTCGAATCGGATCGGCAGGCCGGTCCGCGCGACGAACGTCGCCAGGTTCGTCTCCATCTCGGGCCGTGACGGGAAGGACGAAGTGCCGTCCATCAGGTCGGGCATCAGCGCGCGGTTATGCGGCTCCTCGGCGAGCAGGCTGTTCCAGTCGTACCAGTAATAGAACGGGTCGTCGCGCGGGACGGGTCCGTATGGCTTGGTCCAGGACAAGAGGCGCTGGAAGAAGGGGAAGCGCCGAAACATGCCACCGGGCACCGGGTCGGCCGAGATGTGGGCATGCTCGATGCCCAGGTGCTTGAGGTAGTAGCTGGCCTGTATCCCGCCCGGCCCGCTGCCGACGACGACGACCGGATAGTCGCCTGGCGGGAATGGCCGCTGGTCTAGCTCCGCCATCGATTTGCGTTGCGCAAGCGCAGGGCGACCGCCTTGAGCATGCGCAGCATGACCGGCGGGTAATCGCGCAGGAAGCCTTCCAGCTCCGAGCCGCCAAGGTGCAGCACGCGCAGCTGACGGGTGGTGGTGATGTCGGCGCCGGGTGGCTCACCGAGCAGGATCGACATCTCGCCAAAGAAGTCGCCCTTGCCCAGGCGGGAGATCTCGGTGCCGTCGATCTTGACCGCGACCTCGCCATCGACGATGACGTAGAAGCCCGTGCCCGTGAAGCCCTGGCGCAGGATGCGCTGGCCCGTCGGGTATGACTCCTCGGCCATCTTGTGTGCCACGGCCTCGACCTGCGGCCTGGAAAGGTCGGCGAAGAGCGCCAACCCGGAGAGCGTGTCGACCAGCTCCTGCTGGTTCATGGCCATGCCGTTCGCTCCTCGTTCAGCGGCGTTGTCGGCGCACGATAGCGCACGGCCCACTCGCCCACGACTCAATCGCCGCGATGGGCGCTCGAGCGGATCGCGAACGTGCTGAACGCACCGGTCGCCGGAGTCCGGGCCGCCTCGACGTGATCGACCTCCGCACCCGGCGGTCCCTTGGCCAGGTGACGCTCCAGCTCGTCGAGCGCAGACGGCGCTCCCTCGGCCACGACGCGCAGCGAACCGTCCGACTCGTTCGACGCCCAGCCGGTGAGCCCGAGCTCCGACGCCCGACGGACGACGAACCAGCGGAAGCCGACGCCCTGGACGAGGCCGCGAACAGAAGCCTCGAGCCGCTGGTGACCGACTGACCGCGGGTCATTCATGCTGCGGAGGGCAGGGTGGGCCACTCCAACAGCAGCGTGTCGAGGGCAAGCTCCGGGTTGGCGTAGGCATCGACCGCGCGGCTGACGTCGTCGACGCGTTGCGCGAAGCGTGCCACTTGCGCTGCATCGATACGTTCGCCGGCTGAGACGAGCTCGTCGAGCAGGTCGTGCTGGCGCAGCTCACGCCGGCCACCGCGCGCCGCGACGGCAAGGTCGCGGGCCACGTCGCGCCACACGGCGAGTACCTGGGTCACTGCCGCGCGACGCTCGGCTGGGCTGGCGCGGCGCGCGCCGCCGCCGCTCCGGGCGCGTGCCTTCGACGCTGGGCGGTGCGCCTCAGCGCTCGATTCGTCGAGTCCTGCCGCGCCATTGGCGGCGGCGACCAGGACCGCACCGTCCTCGATCAGCTCCGACTGGGCCGACAGGCGCCGCCGACGGCTGGCACCCAGCAGGTCGAGCAACGTCCGTGCCAGGCGGCCCTGAGCGATGACCGCGTCCGAGCTGGCCGCGAGAGCCAGGGCCGCGCCCGGCCGGCCGCCGGTCATGCGGGCCAGCGCTGCGCCGCGCGCGGCGTCGGCGACGCCGCGCGCGGCCAGGATCGCGGACACCTCGTCAGTGGACACGGGGCCCAGCCTGACTCGCGTGCAGCGGCTGATGACGGTCGGCAGCAGCTTTGCGACGTCATCGGCGGCGAGGATCAGGACAACGCGCGCGGGCGGTTCCTCGAGCGTCTTGAGCAGCGCGTTCTGGGCATCGTCGTTGAGCCGGTGCGCCTTCTCGACGATGCCGATCCGGAAGCGGCCCTCGAGAGGTAGAAGCGAGAGGTCCGCAGCGAGCTGCTGGACCTGGCCGATCCGGATCTGCTGGCCGGCCCCTTCGGGCGCGAGCACGTGCACATCCGGATGGTTGCCGTGCTCGAGCTTGCGGCAGGCAGCGCACTCGCGGCACGGCCGCGCGGCGGGATCCGCAGCCAGGCACAACAACCCGGCCGCAAGATCGAAGGCGAGCGTGGTCTTGCCGACACCTTCGGGGCCCACGAGCAGCAGCGCGTGGGGCGGCCGGCCACTCTCGATCGCGCGCTCAACCAGCCGCTGGGCGGCGGGATGACCGCGCGTCGCGAGCTTGCCCACCTTTGGGCGGTCAGCCCTCCTCGGCCGAAGCGGCCGGCTTGGCCGTTCGGCGTCGGGTGGTTGGCTTCTTGGCCGGTGCCTCGGGGGTCGGTTCCGCCGGCGGCTCTGCCATCGGCGCTGCCGCGGCTGACGACCTCGTCCGCGTCGTACGCGCCGCGGCGGGCTTCGACGTGGTTTCGGCGGTTGGCTTCGTCGTACGCGCACGCGTCGTGCGCTTCGGCGGAGCGGCCGTTACCTCGGCGATTGGCTCGGCAGGGGCGCTCACCTCGGCGGCGCTGGTCACCTCGTCGGCAGCCTTCCTCGGCGTCCGCGTTCGGCGCGCCGGCTTGGCTGCGGGTGCCGACTTGGTCATCGGCTCGAGCGGCGCGGCCATCTCGACACTCGTCGTCTCGGCTACCGGCTGGGCAGGCTGCTTGCGAGCCATCTCGGCACGCAGCATCTCCTCGAGCTCAGGCGGCACTTCCGACCACGGCTCGCTCGACGAGCGCGGCTCGTAGCTCGGCCGATCGGACATGCGCGGTGCACGATCCATCTGACGGGCGCCCTGCGGCGGACGGCCACCGCCCTGCCGGCTGCGGTCGCGGTTGCCACCGCCCTGCGGCCGGTTGCCGCCCTGGGGGCGGTTGCCGCCACCAAAGCTTGGCTGTGGCGGCCGCGAACCGTAACGCTCACGATCGAGCGCGGCCTGGTAACTCGTGCGCCGACCACCGCCGACACCCGGGCGACCGCGGCCACCCGGGCGCTGACCGCCCTGGCGGCGCTCGGCGAGCAGGTACTCGGGCACCTCCGGCTCGTCGAAGTCCTCGTCCGCGGCGAGGTCACCGCCGCCAAGGTCGACGGCAGGTGGCATCGATTGCGCGCTGGGCACACCGAGCTGGCTGTCCCAGACGGAGCCGAAGGTGTGCACCGGCGGCTGAGTCGGCGGCAGCTCCTCGAACTCCTCTTCCTCCTCGCCGAAAGTGGCGGCCTCGGCCTCCGTGGAGACCACGCCGCCCTCTTCGTCGGGCCGACGGCCACGACCACGGCCGCGTCCGCCACGCCGGCGCCGGCGGCGGCGGCCCTCTTCATCAGTAAGGTGGCCGTTTTCGGAGCCGCCCTCGAGGGCTTGCTCCTCGGCGACCTCGATCAACTCCGTCTCCGCCTCGGCATCGCCGACGCCGGCGCGCGACAGGCGCTCGCCGGGCAGCGCGACAAGGCTGGACGACAGGTTGGCCGCTATCCGTTCCGGTGCGATCTCATCGACCTCGATCGGATGCGGCCGCTCCTCGCGTACCGGGCGTCCACGCCGGCGCCGCGGTGCGCCCTCTGTTTCTTTCTCAGGGACCTCTGTCATCGACAGGTCCGCTTCCGCCGCGACACGGCGTCCGCTCCGGCCGCTCTTGTCGACGCGGGCGATCTGGACAATGTCGGTGAACAGGTCGGCGACGTCGATCAGGTCGCTGCTGGTGTTGCCGCGGAAGCTGATGACCTCGACGCGGACGCCCATCTCCTGTACCGCGCGGATGGCGCTGGCGAAGTCACCGTCACCCGAGACGACGACCGCGATATCGAGGTTGCGTGCCGTCTTCATCATGTCGACGACGAGCTCGATGTCGAGATTCGCCTTGATCCGGCCATCGCCGTACTTGCGGATGTCCTTGCTGATGACCTTGTAGCCGTTCCGCGCCAGGAAGGCGTGGAACTGGCGCTGGTTGTCGTTCTCCGGGTCAAGCCCGGTATATGCGTACGCGCGGACGAAGTCTCGTCCGGCGGTGGCCGCCTTGAGCAACGTGACGTAGTCGATGTCCACACCGGCAGCCTTTGCCGCGTAGAAGATGTTCGCCACGTCCACGAAGACGGCGACGTTCTTGCTCACTGAGTTCTCCTGTTTTCGATTACGCGCGCATGGCGCGCTGCCGAGGCATGCCCGGCGTGAGTGGTGGTCGCGACCGGCTGTAGATCGCTGGGATTACCAGGCCAGCGCAGCGGCGCGGACGAGTGGGCAACGCAGCCGAGGGCCCGCCTCGGTGAACCCGGCTGCTTCCCAGCGCGACAGCTCGGCAGGCTCGAATGGGACTGCTCCCTCGAGCACCACGCAGCCTTTGTTGCGCGCTGAGCGGATCAGTTCGTGCAACAGCGCCTCGACCACACCTTCGTTTTCGTTGCCCGGTTCGACGGCGAGCAGGTCGACGCTACCGACCAGGCCTCCGGCACTGACCGACGGACGCAGTGCGAGCACGGCGACGCCGACGAGGTTGCGACCGTCGAGAGCAACGAGCAGGGAGGTGTTGGGCAGGTAGACCATCTGGCGCAGGATGTCGGCAGCCGCGCCGAGCTGCTCCATCGTCCAGCGCTCGTCGGACCGCTCGATCAGGCTTGTGACCCGATCGATGTCCGTCAAGCGCGCGTCGCGGAGCTGTACTTCCACGCTGGCTGTGATTCCTCGTGATGGTCGGGCGCCCATCGAGGCGAGTGCCCGTGGCGTCCGTGCCAACCGGTGAGTCCGGTCATTGCCGGGGAAGCGCCGCTCCGGGCGTGCAGGGCACGTTGCCGTGCTGCTGCTACAGGGCCGGGGCGCTCCAACGTCTGTTGCAAACGAGGCGCCGCTGACTATCATACGGCATCGCGTCAGCGGCTATCTGGACGCGGTTGGGAGCTAGCTGTTCCGTCCACGGGATCCGTTGGGGAAGATGGGTCAGTCCAGACCGACCTGGTGATCGCTGCCTGAGGGTGGCGCCACCCCCGACCTTCGCGCTTCCGTAGCGAACGAGGCTCTTCGCCGACCACGTCCAGTGGCTTTGAGGAGAACTAAGAGGAGGCTCATTACATGAGGCTGAGGAATCTCAGCGTGCTTGCCGGCGTCGCGTTGATCGCGGCGTCTGCCTGCACTTCTACACCGGCGGCCACCAGCAATCCGGCCACCAGCAATCCGGCCACCAGCATTCCGGCCACCAGCA
>CAYYVV010000010.1:19382-46264 GCA_964475245.1 uncultured Anaerolineaceae bacterium
TCCGGCCACCAGCAATCCGGCCACCAGCAATCCGGCCACCAGCAATCCGACCACGGCTCCGATCACGAGCACGGCGCCCTCGCAAGGGGCGGGCAAAGTGATCACCATCGGCACCGAGCTGCCGATGAGCGGTGGTGAGACCGCGAACGGCGTGCCGACGCAGAACGGCGTCAAGCTCGCGATCCAGGACGCCATGGCCCAGAACATGCTGCCGGGCTGGACGCTCCAGCTCAACGGCCAGGATGATGCCGTCGCCGGCGCGCACAACGCGGCCCAGGGCGGCAAGAACATGACCACGCTCGTGCAGGACCAAACGGTCGTGGGCGAGGTCGGACCCTTCAACTCGGGCGTTGCCCAGGTTGAGATCCCGATCGCGAACGCCGCCGGTCTGCTCATGTGCAGCCCGGCGAACACCAACACCAGCCTGACCTACCCGCCCGACGCGCTCCAGTACCGGACCACGAACCCGGACAAGGTTTCGTACGTCCGCCTGGCCGCCCCGGACAGCATCCAGGGCCCGGCAGGTGCCGACTTCGTCTACAACGACCTCAACGCTCACTCGGTCTACATCCTCGATGACACCGAGACGTTCGGCGTCGGCGTCGGCGACTCATTCCAGGCAGAGTTCGTCAAGGACGGCGGCACTGTCGTAAAGCGCGACAGCGCTCCGAGCTCGACGACTGACTACACCGCGCTGTTCCAGGCCGTTGCCAGCCAGAAGCCGGCGGCTGTCTACCTCGCAGGCACGACGCCGACCGGCATGGGCCTGGCGCTCAAGCAGGGCCGCACCGTCTCGGGCTTCGAGACCATCCCGTTCATGGGTCCAGACGGCGTCGCCGATCTCGGTGACGGCAACACCCAGGGCTCCACGATCAACATCGCCGGCCAGGCCGCGGCCAACGTCTACGGCACGGTCGCCGGCGTCCACGACATCCCCGATGCAGCCACGTTCCTCACGAACTACAAGGCTGCATTCGGCACCGATCCTGGCGCCTATAGCGCGATTGCCTACGCATGCGCGCAGGTGATCATCCAGGGCATCCAGAAGGCCGTTGCGGCCGGCACGACCGACTACGCGGGCATCCGCGAAGCCGTCCGTGCTAATGCCACGGCAGCTGGCAACAGCTTCACCACGATCATTGGCGCCGTGTCGTTCGACGTGAACGGCGACACCACCAGCCCGTACATGTCGTTCTACAAGACCGACTTGACCTTGAACAACAACGTGGGCGGCTGGACCTGGATCAAGCAGCAGGCGTTCACGGATCCGAACGCCAACGGAAACGCGTCTCCCGCCCCGGCATCGCCAGCGGGATCCTGATTCCGTAGTTGACGATAGGCCGGGGAGCAGCGCTCCCCGGCCTATCTAGTTCCTCCGCCTAGAGGGCAGATGGCGAGCGAGATGGCGACCACGCTGAGAGTTCGCTCCAGGATCCCCCGGTCAGTTCCCTACACCGCTGCGGCCCTCGTCATTGCGCTCTTGCTGTTGGGCGTGCCGCAGTTCATGAACGCCATGACGCTCGGCGCGATCTATGCGCTGATCGCCCTCGGTTACACGATGGTCTACGGGATCATCGAGCTCATCAACTTCGCCCACGGCGACGTGTTCATGGTCGGCGCCTTCGCCTCCCTGTGGGTCTTGACCACCCCGCTCGGGCTGCTCGATCGGCCGATGAACGACCCCCTTCAGCTTGCCGTGACGCTCGCCGCGGTGGTCATCCCGGTGATGTTGTTCATGGGCCTGGTCGGCGTCATCATCGAGCGCTTCGCCTACCGGCCACTGCGCCACGCCCCGCGACTTGCTCCCCTGATCACGGCCATCGGCGTGTCGTTCATCCTCCAGAACATCATCCAGGTCGTGTTCGGACCGTCTCCGCATCCGACGCCGCAGATCTTTCCCAAGGTGGACGTCCTCTCCGTTCCGTCGTTCAACATTGGGGACTTCGCGGTCGCGGGCGGGACTGTGCGCGGTCTCAACCTGACGATCATCGTCGCGGCCGTATTCCTGATGGCCGTACTGCAGCTGTTCGTTGGCCGGACCAGACTCGGCCGAGCGATGCGCTCGACGTCTCAGGATCGAGAAGCGGCGGCGTTGATGGGCGTCGATATCAACCAGACGATCGCCATCACGTTCTTCATCGCGGCGGCACTCGCCGGGGCGGGTGGGGTCATCTACGGCCTGTACTTCGGTAGCGTCCAGTTCAACCTCGGCTTCTTCACCGGGTTGAAGGCATTCACAGCGGCCGTGCTCGGGGGAATTGGCAATACCGTCGGTGCCGCCGTTGGAGGCTTCGTCATCGCCTTCATCGAGGTTTTCGCGGCCCAGCTGGGCTACAGCCGTTGGTCGGAAGTGGCCGTCTTCTCGGTGTTGATCCTCGTGCTCGTGTTCCGGCCGAGCGGTCTGTTCGGTCAGGCGCTGGGAGAACGGGCGTGACGGCGAGGACTGTTGCGCCGCGCGGCACCGGCTCGCCGCGCACCGCATTCTTCCAGTTCACTCGGGAGCATCGGTCGCTCTCGATCATCCTCGCCTGGGTGGTCATTGGCCTCGCCCTGCCGGCGATCGTGCTGCTGCCCCCGTTGAGCACCTTCCAGAACCAGGTGGTCTGGGTTGATGGCTTCGCGCTGTCCGGCGTGTACATCCTGCTCGCGCTTGGCCTGAACATCGTGGTCGGCTTCGCCGGGCTGCTGGACCTTGGTTACGCCGCCTTCTTCGCTATCGGCTCGTACACCTTCGCCTTCGCCGCGTCTCCCCAGGCGATCACGCACCTGAACATCCCGTTCTGGCCGATGCTCGTGGTCGGGGCACTCGTCGCGGCGCTATTCGGCATCCTCCTCGGCGCGCCGACCCTGCGCCTGCGCGGCGACTACCTGGCGATCGTCACTCTCGGCTTCGGCGAGATAGTGCCCGCGATCTTCCTCAACGCGGACGCGTACACGAAAGGGACGAACGGCATCGGTGGGATACCGCAGCCGCAACTGCCGTGCGTCGGCAGTGTCTGCGTCCATTTCACCTTCCTTGACCCGTTCCCGTTCTACGTCACCATGCTCGGCATCCTCGCGGTCGTGATGATCCTCATCTACCGGCTCCAGGACTCGCGCCTGGGCAGGGCCTGGATGGCCATTCGCGAGGACGAGCTCGCCGCGGCGAGCAGCGGCATCAACACGATCACGACCAAGCTCCTGGCCTTCGCCCTGGGCGCCTCGACAGCCGGCTTCGCGGGCGTGTTCAGTGCGTCGAAGCTGGGCAACGTCACACCGGATCAGTTCCAGTTCGCCGTGTCGTTCACGATCCTGGCGATGGTCGTTCTGGGCGGCATGGGCAATATCTGGGGCGTGGTCATCGGCGCCTTCACGCTGTACACGATTCAGAGCGTGCTGCTAAAGGAACTCAACCAGTTCTTCCAGGGCCAGCATGTCCCCATCCTCCAGAACATCGACTTCGTGCAGTACCAGTACCTGCTCTACGGCCTCGCCCTCGTCGGGATGATGTTGTTACGACCGGAAGGCCTGTTCCCGAGTAACAGGCGCAGGCGCGAGCTCCACCAGGAAGCCGCGGAGGACACGGAGCTGGCGCCTCCGACACAAGAGATCGGCGACTCATGACGAACCAGAGCGACACCGCCCTGAGCGACACCGCTCAGCCCGACCTGATCCTCGTCGCCGAAAGGGTCACCAAGAGATTCGGTGGCCTGGTCGCAGTCCGCGATGTCGACCTGTCGATCCCGCGTGGGGCGATTGTGAGCGTCATCGGACCGAACGGTGCCGGCAAGACGACGTTCTTCAACGTGATCGTTGGCATCAGCGAGCCAACCGCGGGAGATGTGTCGATCGGCGGGCGGCGCATGATCGGCTCACCGGTCCGAGCCTGGGTCGAGCCGTTCACGTGGTTCATCCCGGCCGTCGTCCTGGCCCTGTTGGCCACCGCGGCCAGCTACGCGGGCTTGGAGTTCTTCGCACTCCTCGGAACGGTCCTCGCCCTGATCGCCCTGATGACAATGCTTCTCGCCGCAATCGTCCGACCGCTCTGGTATATGCGCATCCTGGGCAGGCTGGGCATCTTCCGCAGCGCGCGACCGAACGAGATGGTGGCGGCCGGGATCGGCCGAACGTTCCAGAACATCCGCCTGTTCGCCAACATGACCGTCCGTGAGAACGTCCTCGTCGGCATGCATCTCAAGCTCAAGGCCAACCTTGTCGACGCGTTCCTGAGCACGCCGCGCAGCCACGCAGAAGAGGCTTCGGCTGAGAAGCGCGCGGAGGAGATGCTGGCCCTCGTCGGACTCAAGGGCCGTGGCGACGGGCTGGCCAAGAACCTGCCCTACGGCGACCAGCGCCGGCTGGAGGTAGCCCGCGCGCTCGCGAGCGAGCCCTCGCTGCTGCTGCTCGACGAGCCGACTTCGGGCATGAACCCGAACGAGACGGCGGAGATGATGGGCCTCATCCGCAAGCTCCGCCAGGAGCTGGGTATCTCAGTCCTGCTCATCGAACATGACATGGGTGTGGTCATGGGCATCAGCGACCAGGTGACCGTGTTGGATCACGGCGAGAAGATCGCCGAGGGCACGCCTGAAGTGGTCCGCGCCAACCCCAAGGTCATCGAGGCCTACCTGGGGAAGCCGGCCACATGACCACGGCCGCAACTCCAGTCGACACGATGCCGAATCCTGCCACCGCGGCTGCTGCTGAGCCGGCAGCACCGCTGCTCGAGCTCAAGGGCGTGCACACCTACTACGGCAAGATCCACGCCCTGCACGGCATCGACATCGTCGTCAACAAGGGCGAGATCGTGACCCTCATCGGCGCCAATGGCGCCGGCAAGACGACGACCCTCAAGACGATCAGCGGGCTGCTCCACCCCAAGACTGGCCAGGTGTCATTCGATGGCAGGGACATCTCGCACACACCGGCGCACGAGCTCGTCACACGGGGTATCGCTCACTCGCCCGAGGGCCGGCGCATCTTTTCCCGACTGACAGTCCTCGAGAACCTCCAGATGGGCGCTTTCACGCGACCCGCCGCGGAGCGTGACCGCGAGCTCGAGCGATCCCTCGACCTTTTCCCGCGGCTGCGTGAGCGCCTGAGCCAGCGCGGCGGGTCGCTGTCCGGCGGCGAACAGCAGATGCTGGCCATCGCTCGGGCCTTGATGTCCCAGCCGCGCGTGCTCCTGCTCGACGAGCCGTCGCTCGGGCTGGCGCCGATCCTCGTCCAGCAGATCTTCCGGCTGATCCAGGAGATCAACGGACAGGGCATGACCATCCTGCTCGTCGAACAGAACGCGCTCCAGGCGCTCTCAGTGGCTAACCGGGGCTACGTGATGCAGACCGGCAGGATCATCCTCACCGACACGGCCGCAAACCTGGCGGCGAACCCGGACGTGCGCCGTGCCTACCTCGGAGAGATCTAGCCGTCGGCGTGGGGTGACGGCGGGTTAGGAACAGACAATGCGCGTCCAGCTGCGGGACGAGTCAACCGAAGACGAGTCAACCGAACATGAGGTGCGCGTCGAGTCGATCGGCGGCGTACCGCGACGCGTCTTTGTGGGCACTGCCCTCGTTGTCGGATTGATCGCGGTCGCCCTGATCAAGCCGTGGGGCGATCCGTCAGCGCGCGTGCCGCCGCCGCCTCCTCCGCCACAAGTCGCGATCCATGCAACCCCGAGCGCGACGCCAGTGGTCCACGCAGCCCCGAGCGCGACGCCAGCGGTCCGAGCAACCGCCGCGCCCTCGGCCGATCCTGAGCTCAGCGCCGAGGCGGCAGGCGCGCTGTGCATCGCGGTACCGACATGGCGTCTGATAACCATCGAGAACAGCGAGCTCGGCGACACGCGGACCATGTACGCCATCCCGGCGGTCACGGCTGCAGGTCCGGAAGACGCGGCGATACCGAAAACCGACATCACCGCGAAGCAGTTGATCGCCATGGGCGTGTGCCGGCCGTTGAGCGCGGAGAGCCTGGGCGACGGGTCACCGGCACCGGTGGTCGATGCCCACATCTGGGCGCTCGGCTCGGACGGTCAGCCCGTTCAGGAGACAACGTCCGTCCTCAATGCGAATCTCTTCAGTTTCGGGGAGGCGTACTACGCGCCGGCGAGCCGAGCGCCCGGTTCACAGCCAGGCTCCGGCACGCAGTCCGCACCAACATGGATGGCCGGCCGCTACGCAGTCGAAATCCCGAACGGCGCAGGCAAGGGCGAGAGCCTGTGGTTTGCCGTGGACTTCGCTACTCACGCGACGCTGAGTTGAGCGTCGATTAAGACCGCTGAATATCCGCTTTGAATGGTGAATATTCACGCTCACGGCCCCCGTGCGGGCTGTATCTTCTCGTCTTCCGATTCATCTGCCCGCGTATAGGAGGCCCGTGTTGATCCGTATGTCTCGACTGGCGGTTCTGGTCGCGACCGTCGCCCTTGTCGCGGCGGCCTGTTCGTCGGGTAGCCCGACGGCCGCTCCGCCAACTCCCGGTGCCAGCTCAGCGCCGGTCAGCCTGGCGCCACACACTCCGGCGCCTTCGTCGGGGACTTCAACGTCAGCGCCCACACCGGCAGCCTCTGCGCCAGCATCGGCACCAGCGTCAGTCGGCGTCATCGCATCCGTCTCCCCTGACCTGCTGACCGTGCCCGGCCACCTGGTGGTCTGCTCGGACCTGCCGTATCCGCCGCAGGAGTTCTTCGACGATCAGGGCAACCCGATCGGCTCGGACATTGACATCGCGCGTGGGATCGGCGCCCGTCTCGGGCTGACCGTCGACGTCAACAACCAGATCTTCGACACGATCATTGCCGCGCTTCAGGGCGAGAAGTGCGACATCATCGCGAGTGCCCAGAACATCACGAGCGATCGCATCAAGCAGGTCGACATGATCCCGTTCTTCCAGGCCGGGCAATCGTTCGTGGTCGCGGCCGGCAATCCGGCAGGTATCACCAGCCAGGACAGTCTGTGCGGCAAGAAGATCGCGGCCGAGACCGGCACGACGGAGGTCGACTACCTGAACGGCACCAATGACTACAAGGGCCAGGGCCTGTCGAAGGCATGCACGTCCGCCGGCAATCCAGCCATAACCGTGACCACCTTCGGCAAGGACAGCGACGCCCTTCTGGCGCTTCAGACCAATAAGGTCGACGCTTACTTCGCAGACTCACCGGTGGCCGGTTACTACACCGTTCAGCATCCCGATCTGTTCGCGCTGTCGGGCGTGGTGCTCGGCGTCGCACTCGAAGGCATCAGCGTGCCGAACGACGCGGCGCACAAGCCACTTGAGCAGGCAGTGCAGGCGGCGTTGGTCTCGATGATCAACGACGGCTCGTACATGGCGATTCTGACCACGTACGGCGACCAGGACGGCGCCGTCACGGCGGCCGACGCCGGCCAGATCAACAAGACCCAGTAAGCACAGCCAGGGTGGCGTTTCTCGGCGCACCCAGGTTCATTCGAGCGCCCCGGTACAGGCTTGTCCTGGCCGGGGCGTTCGCATGTCTGCTGCTCGTCGCCGGCTGCTCGAGCGGCACACCCTTCAAGTTCAACACTGACGCGTTCGGCGAGGCGATCTTTCAACCCGATCAGTTCATCATCAACGGCCTGCTGCTGACCGTCGTCATCTCAGTCGTCAGTCAGATCATCGGCATCGTCCTGGGCATCCTCGGGGCCCTGGGCCGCCTGTCTCGTCGACGGCCGCTGCGCTGGCTGTCAGCCTTGTACCTGTGGATCTTCCGCGGCACACCGCTGATCGTTCAGCTCGTGTTCTTCTACTTCGGCCTTGGCGCGGCGCACCTCTTCGGCTGGCCGGACCTCGTGTTCCTGGGCTTCACCATCACCGGCGCGATCCAGGCCGGCATCTTCGCCCTGGGCATCAACGAGGGCGCGTACATGACCGAGATCATCCGCGCCGGCATCCTGTCGATCGACCCGGGCCAGATGGAGGCAGCCAAGAGCCTGGGCATGACCTACGCCCAGTCCATGCGCCGCATTGTTCTGCCACAGGCAGCGCGAATCATCGTTCCGCCGCTGGGCAACGAGTTCAACAACATGCTCAAGACCACGGCCCTGCTTTTCGTTCTCGGCATACAGGAGCTCTACAACACGTTCGTCATCAAGGCCGGCGACAACTTCCAGCCTTTCGAGATGTACCTGGCCTGCGCTCTCTGGTTCCTGCTCCTGACGACGATCTGGGGCGTAATTCAAGGCTGGATGGAGCGTCGTCTCGCGCGCGGAACGCCGGGTTCCCAAGCGGGCGGCGGCAGGCTGCTCGACCGGCTCTTCTCGTTCCGCGGGTCAGCCGCTGATCCGGCGACGGCGGGGACGCACTGATGGTCCAGATCGGCGATCACCTGCTTGACGTCGTTGGCGCCCCGGACGCGGCGAACGATGTCGTGGTCACGGCCAAGGACGTGCGCAAGAGCTTTGGCCGGCTGGAGGTGCTCAAGGGCGTCTCGCTCGAGGTCAAGCGGCGCGAGGTCGTGCTCATCATCGGGCCGTCGGGCTCGGGCAAGACGACCTTCCTGCGTTGCGTCAACCACCTCGAGAAGATCAACGGCGGCACGATCGAGGTCAACGGCCACCTGATGGGCTACCGCCGGGACAACGGCAGGCTGGTCGAGGAGAAGGAGAAGGAGATCGCGCGGCAGCGACGCGATATCGGCTTCGTCTTCCAGCGCTTCAACCTCTTCCCGCACAAGACGGCGCTCGAGAACGTCATGGAGGCGCCCGTACAGGTCCGCGGCCAGGATTCGGGCGAGGCAAGGGAGGTCGCCCGCAATCTGCTCGACCGGGTCGGTCTCGCGCACAAGGTCGACACCTATCCGGCGCAGCTGTCAGGTGGTCAGCAGCAGCGCGTCGCGATAGCCCGCGCGCTGGCCATGCGGCCGGCGCTGATGCTCTTCGACGAGCCGACCAGCGCGCTCGACCCCGAGATGATCGGCGAGGTGCTCAAGGTCATGGAGGAGCTCGCCCACGAGGGCATGACGATGCTCGTCGTCAGCCACGAGATGGGATTCGCGCGCGAAGCGGCCGATCGAGTTGTGATGATGGACGACGGCCAGATCATCGAGGAAGGCACTCCGGAGCACTTCTTCAGCGCTCCCGTCCACGAGCGGACGAAGGCGTTCCTGTCGAAGATCCTCTAGGTCGTCTGGTAGAGCTCCGGACGCAGCACGCCGATGAACGGCAGGTTTCGATAGAACTGGCCGAAATCGAGCCCGTAGCCCACCACGAACTCGTCGGGGATCGTGAAGCCGGTGTAGTCGATCGGGATCTCGACCAGGCGCCGGGCGGGCTTGTCGAGCAGCGCACAGATGCGCAGCGACGCGGGATTCTTGCCGCGCAGGTAGCGCAGCAGGTAGTTCAACGTCAGCCCCGTGTCGATGATGTCCTCGACGATCAGCACGTCGCGGCCGGAGATCGAGGAGCTGAGGTCTTTGAGGATGCGCACCAGGCCGCTCGACTCGGTCGTCGCGCCGCCGTACGACGAGACCTCCATCAGGTCGATCTGGACCGGGATCGAGATGGCGCGCATCAGGTCGGCCATGAATGGCAGTGAGCCCTTCAGGACGCTGACCAGCGTCACCGAGCTCGACGCGTAGTCGGCCGAGATCCGCGCGCCAAGCTCCTTCACCTTGGCCCGAATCTCGTCCTCGGTGATGAGCACCTCGCCGATATCCGCGCGCAGATCCGGCGAGCGCGCCTGTTTGTGTGCCTCAACCATCAATGGACCCCTCCTGTTGCCGATTCTCGCGCACCGTCAGATGTCCCGAGTTCAGGCGTCGGCGCGCGCCGCCTGAAAAACTCGCCGGCCACGGCGCCGGCGCGAGCCGCGCGACAGACGTGGCCGTGCTCGAACGCCAGAGCCGACGCGCGGCTCATCCTGCTCATCGGCCGCCGTCCCGACTACGCCGTGTTGGCTCGTGATTGCGCCGGCCGTCTCAGCCGCGGCTGATGCCGGCACGACGAGGGCCAACTTGGGCTGGGCATTGGCGCGATCGGCCGCAACCTGACCCTCGAGGCCGCTCAGCGACGCGGCGAGATCGAAGCGGCCGTACTTGAGCATCAGCGCGCGGAAGTCCTTGCCATAGAAGAGCTTCACGCGGATGTCCGGGTAGAGCTCGCGCAGCCGGCGCAGCTTGCGGTTCTTGCGCCGCACCAGACTCTGCTTGAGCGTCGTCAGCTCGACGTAGACGTTCAGGTCGGGCAGGTAGAAGTCCGGCGAGAAGCTCTCGACGACCTTTCCGTCGAGGCTCCACATGATCGGGAAGGTCCGCGGCTCGTACTCCCAGCGGACCCCGTAGTAGTCGAGAATCCGGGCCAGCTCCGCCTCGCTGGCATGGGCAAATCGCGCCTGGTCGGTCACTGGCGCTCGGTGTCGTCCAAACCATCGACCCCGGTAGCCAGGAGTCCGCGGATATCCCCGTCGTAGGCCGACAGAAGCTCGTGCATATCGAGCACATCGTCGCCGGTGACAGGCGCCACGCCGCTCGGCAGCGCCTCGCCCAGGTGCTCGGGCTCGAGGTCAACGGCAAGCTCGATGTCCGATGCGTCGAGGATCGACAGCTCTGCCTCGTCCCGGTCGACGGTGACGATGGCGACCGTGTGGCTGCCGCAGCGTGAGCAGTCGAGGTCGACGAAGTAGAGACCATCACGCTCAGCCAGGAGCTGAATCCGCGCGCCGCGATAACGACGGCCGCAACTGGGACACGTGAACGAGGTGAGTTGCGTACGCAGCCAGTCGGGGCTGTCCATCGAAGGCCAGTCTAGCCCGTCCGCGCCTCGGAGGCGTACGAGGCCTGCTCGTCGAGCAATGGCAGCGATATACTCCCGGGCAGTATGACAACGCAATCCGACGCGCATTCAGACGCGGGCCCCTCGCGCCACAGCTACACCAAGGATCGAGCCCAGCTGGTGCGCCGTCTGGCGCGCATGGAAGGGCAGGTGCGCGGCATCGCGCGCATGATCGATCGCGAGGAGTACTGCATCGACATCCTGCAGCAGACGGCGGCGCTGCGGGCCGCGGTCGACGCCGTGTCGCTGCTGCTCATGGAGGACCACGTCGCCGGTTGTCTGGCCACGGCCGTCAGAACTGGCGAGGCCGGGGCGTACACCGAGGAGGTCATGGAGGTCGTGCGCCGGAGCATGGGCCGCCCCGTCCGGGCTCGCACGGCCGACTGACCAGCCAGCTTCATCCACAACCGCGGCACGACGGCGACGCGTTCTCCACAATCCGGCACGAGGTGCGCGAACTCGTGGAAAAGCGGGTTGACCGAGCGACTCGCGCTGGCGAGACTCGCGCCCTCCACACCACTGGCGCGCCCTAGCGGGGAGGCGTCCCAGACCGAGTACGGTAACCTCGCCGGCTCCGGCGACCGGGGAAACCCGGTCGGATCAGCCGGCCAGCGGGGGAAAACTGAAAGGCCGGTGGTGTCGGAAACGTCACGCCAATGGGAGCGGGGACAGCGCAACGGTTCAGCGGCGTTCGGGCATGGACGTCACTGATCGGTCCTCGCTCCCACGGCGACTTCAGCCGGCACAGCGCGAGCTGCTGCCGCGCGACGTCGCCGGACTGGCGCCCCTCGAGCGTGACTTCACGACGCTGCTCGACGCCGGCCTGAACGAGATCGGGCTGGAGCTGAGCGAGGCACAGCGCGCTGCCCTCGAAGCGCACGTCAGGCTGCTCCTCGCCTGGAACGAGCACATCAACCTGTCCGGCCTGCGCACGGCCACTGACATTGGCCGTGGCCACGTTCTCGACGCCCTCGTTGCGGTGCCCTTGCTGCGCGAGCTGACGCGCGGACGCCGGGAAGTGACGCTGCTTGACATCGGCAGTGGCGGAGGTTTTCCGGGCCTGCCGCTGACGATCGCGCTGCCGGCGCGGCGCGCCGCGTTGGTCGATTCGATCGCCAAGAAGGCCGCGTTCCTGCAGGCGGCCGCGGCCGTCGTCAGCGACGCGTTGCGCGCCGCGCCGGCTCCACACCCGGAGATCGTGGCGCTCGCCGAACGCGCCGAGGACCTCGCTGACGAACCGGATCAGCGCGACGGCTGGGACCTGGTCGTGGCGCGTGCCGTTGGCACGGTCGCCGAGGTTGCCGAGCTTAGCCTCCCGCTCGCACGCCGCGGCGGGCACATCGTCGCGTGGAAGCGCGCGAGCGACTCGGACGCGCGCAACACGCTCAAGGAAGAGGTCGCCCAGGCGCGGCGCATCGTCCAGGCGGCCGGCGGCGCGGGCACGCGCATCGTCGGTCTCCCGGCCGCAGCCAAGGTCGGCCTCGACGGCAACTGCCTCGTCGTGATCCGCAAGGTGCGGCCGACACCGGACCGCTATCCGCGCTCCGCGGGCGAGCGGCGGCGCCGGACGCTACCCTGACCGGCGATGCGGATAGCCGTGCTGTCTGACATTCACGGCAACCTGCCCGCGCTGGAAGCAGTGCTCGAGGCGCTCAAGCCGTACGACGCGCTCTGGCAGCTGGGCGACGTCGTCGGCTATGGACCGCAGCCCAACGAGGTCGTCGCGCGCCTGGCGCAGGAGAATGCGACGGGCGTGCGCGGCAACCACGACGCCGCTGCCCTGGGGGACCTGGAGACTGACAGCTTCAACGACGACGCGCGGATCGCGGTCGAATGGACGGCTGGCCAGCTCAGCGGCACGACACGCGCGTGGCTCGCGACGTTGCCGCAACGCTCGATCTCGCTGCCGTTCACGCTTGTCCACGGCAGCCCGCGCGACCCGACCTGGGAGTACATCTTCACCTCGAGCGTCGCGCGCGCGAATCTGCCTGCGTTCGAGACGACCCACTGCCTCGTCGGGCATACCCACATTCCAATCGCGTTCCGTGAGCGAGACGGCAGGATGGAGGGGCTCCAGCCTGACGAAGGGTCGCTGTTGGAGCTGGGCGAGGAGCACGTAATCGCGAATCCGGGCAGCGTCGGCCAGCCGCGCGATGGTGACCCACGGGCAAGCGCGATGGTCTTCGACAGCGAGGCCGGCACGCTCGAATGGCACCGCGTCGAATACCCCATCGAACGCGTCCAGAAGCTGATGACCGAGCGCAAGCTGCCCGTCCGACTCGTGGCGCGGCTGGCCTACGGGTTGTGAGCGGCCGGTGACCGACCCGGAACGCCCGGGCTCTATGAAGCCCTGGCTGCACGGCCGGAAACCGGGCGATCGACGCATGCGCGTCGATCGCCCGCACGCTCAGTACTTCCGCTACTCCGGACCGGGCACGCTCATTGCGCGCGAGGCGGCGTCGATGCCGCGCACGCCGACGGGCCGGCTGATCGAGAGCATGCGCCACATCCTGTTCGGCCGGCGCCTGTCGAACTACGAGGAGATCGACGAACGGCTGTCGAAGAAGAAGGCGCTGGCCATCTTCAGCTCCGACGCGATCAGCTCGTCGGCTTACGCGACCGAAGAGATCCTGCGCGTGCTCGTCGTGGCGGGCGCGGGCGCGCTCCTGCTGAGCATGCCCATCGCCATCGCCATCGCGCTGCTCCTGGCCGTCGTGTCGACCTCGTACCGCCAGATCGGCTACGTCTATCCGTCGGGTGGCGGTGCCTACGCGGTGGCACGCGCCAACCTGCCCGGCATCTTCGCTCTCATCGCTGCGGGCTCACTGCTCGTCGACTACATCATGACCGTGGCCGTGTCGACGACGTCGGCCGTCGAGCAGGTCATCTCGGCCGTGCCCGACCTGAACGACTGGCGCGTCCTGATCGGCGTCATCGCCGTGCTGCTGATCATGGTCGGCAACATGCGCGGCCTGCGCGAGTCGGGCAACATCTTCGCGATTCCCACGTACCTGTTCGTCTTCTCGGCACTGCTGATGATCGTCATCGGCATCGCCAAGGTGCTCAACGGCGAAGGCACGCCGCCGGCCGGCGTCGCGGCTTCGACGACCGACCTGTGGAACGTCGCGGGAATGGTGCTCGTGCTGCGTGCCTTCGCGGGCGGCTCGGTCGCCCTGACCGGAACCGAGGCAATCGCCAACGGCGTGCCCGCTTTCAAGCCGCCCGAGCCGCGCAACGCGGCAGCGACGCTGACCGCCATGGCCATCCTGCTTGCCGTCCTGTTCATCGGCATCACCTTCGTGGCCGACTCGTTCGGAATCGTCGCGATCGACCTTCCGGTGCCCAAGACGGTCATCAGCCAGGTCGCGTCGATCGCCTTCGGCGGCAACTCGGTCGTCTTCTACCTGTTCCAGGCGTTCACCGCCTTGATCCTGTTCCTGGCCGCGAACACGAGCTACAACGCTTTTCCGCGCCTCGGCGCGATCCTCGCCAGGGACGGCTTCATGCCGCGCCAGTTCTCGTTCCGGGGCGACCGCCTCGCGTTCACGTCAGGCATCGTCGTGCTGAGCGTCGTGGCGATCGCGCTGATCGTGATCTTCGGCGGCGATACCCACGCGCTCATCCCGCTCTACTCGGTCGGCGTCTTCATCTCGTTCAGCATCAGCCAGTCAGGCATGGTCCGCCATTGGCTGCGCGAGCGCGGCGGCCGCTGGCGAACGAAGCTGCTGATCAACGGCTTCGGCATGGTCCTGACCGCTGTCGTGGCCGTCGTCGTGTTCGTCGCCAAGGCGCCCACGTCGCTGCTGATCGCCCTGATCATCCCGCTGCTCGTGCTCATGATGCTGTTCATCCACCGCCAATACAGCGCGTCGGCGGCGCACCTCAAGGTGCGCGACGACATCGTCATCGCGCCGCCGCATCGCGAGGAGCGCGTCATCGTGCCCGTGCCGGGCATCACGCGCGCCGTCGTTCAGGCAATCAACGTCGGTCGCTCGATCGCGCCGGACGTGCGGGCCGTGCTGATCTCGGACGAGCCCGAGGAATCTGCGCAGATCCGCGAGCGATGGGAACGCCAGATCCCGGACGTGCCGCTGGTCATCGTCGAGTCGCCGTACCGCGCGCTGGTCGGCCCGATGATCGCCTACCTCGACGTGCTCAATCAGACGTGGCCGGAGAACAAGGAGCAGGCTGTCACGTTCGTGGTCATCCCCGAATACGTCGCACGCAACTGGTGGGAGCGGGTGCTCTACAACCAGTCGGCGAACCGATTGCGCGCCGCGCTCATCGGCCGGCCGCATACCGTCGTCGTCAACGTGCCCTACCGGCGCGAGGACGACGACATGGTTTCCGAGCCCTCGTCGAGCTGACAGACCGTGGCCCGACGAGGGCCGGTGTACGCTTCGCGGCGGAATGGGAGAAGGCAAGCCTGCGTATCGCAAGGCGGCGCTCGCCCTGAACGGCGGTCCAACTGACGAGCTGGTGGTCAACCTCGGCTGCCAATTGGCGAAGCCGACGGGCGCCGAGCTTGTGGCGATCCACGTCATTGAGGTCGACTGGAGCCACGAGCTGTCAGACGAGCTGAGCCAGGAGAATGAGGCCGCTTCAGCGGTGCTCGACCAGGCCGAAGGCATTGCCGAGCGCTATCGCATCAAGCTGACGGGCGATCTGCTCCAGGCGCGCGAGGTAGCGTCAGCGCTCGTCGACGAAGCGATCGAGATCGGCGCCGACGTGATCATCCTGGGCCTGCCCTACCGCAAGCGCTTCGGCGGCGACTTCGCCGTCGGTGGCACGATCCCTTACGTCTTCCAGAACGCACCCTGCGAGGTGATCGTGGCTCGCGAGCCAATCCCCACGACGAATATCACGACAATCCCACCCGCCGAGAAGATGCCGGCGTCCACTGCGGCCGGAGCGCCGCGCGGCCGGAGCTTGCGCGATCGGGTACGCGGCAACGGCCGCTGACGACGGAGGTTTTGAGAACAAAGTGCGCGCGGTAATCATTGGCTGCGGCCGTGTCGGCGCTGGCCTGGCCGAGCGGCTGGCACGTGCCGGCCACGACGTGACGATCGTCGACACAGTCACCGACGCCTTCAACCGCCTCGAACCCGACTTCCCGGGACAGGCGATCCGCGCCGACGGCACTGACGAGGACGTGCTCCGCCGCGTCGGCACGGAAACGGCCGACTACTTCTTCGCGCTGACGGAGGGCGACAACCGAAACGCGTTCGCCGCGCAGCTCGCGGCGGAGACGTTCGGCGTCAAGAACGTGGTGGCCAAGATCAACGATCCGGTGCGCGCCGAGGCGTACACGATGCTCGGGCTGTCCACGATCTGCCGAACGCGGCTGATGGTCGACGCGCTGACGCGCCACACAGGCTTAGCCGGCGATCCGGGCGCCGAAGGAGTGCGCGAGGCAGAGCAACATCATGACCACCACAACGACGCTACGCCCGTACTCCAGGCGGAGAAGTAGTCATGTACATCGTTGTTGTCGGTGGCGGGAAGGTCGGCTACTACCTCGCCAAGGAGCTCCTCGACGCCGGCCACGAGCTGGTCGTGCTCGAAAAGAACACCGCGCGCGCCCGCCAGATCGCCGATGAACTGGGCAGCATCGTCCTGAACCGCGATGGCTGCGAAGGCAAGCACCTCGCCGAGGCAGGCGCCAACCGCGCGTCGATCGTGGCCGCCGTGACCGGCGACGACGAGGACAACCTCGTCGTGTGCCAGATGGCCAAACACCACTTCGACGTCCCACGCACGATCGCGCGCGTGAACAATCCCCAGAACGAGGAGCTGTTCCGGCACCTGGGTGTCGACGAGATCATCAGCCCGACACGCATGGTCCTGTCCTCCATCGAGCAGGACATCCCCGTCCACGAGCTGCTCCATATCGCCCAGCTCAAGGGCGGCGAGCTCGAGCTGGTCGAAGCCCAGATCGGCGAGGGATCGCCGGCGGTCGGGAAACGGCCGAACGACATCGCGCTGCCCGAGGGCTGCTCGCTGTTCCTGCTCCTGAGAGGCAACAACGTCCTCCAGATCCGGCCCGAGACGGTCCTACAGGCAGGCGACAAGGTGCTCGCGGTTTCGCGCCCGGGAGACGAGGGTCAGCGTTCGCTGCGCCGCGAGCTGATCGGCGAGGGGGAGCAGATAGGCGACCCGGCACTGACGCGCTGATCGCGGCGCGCGAGTGATATCGAAAGCCGGGCCGACCGAGGCCGCCGAGCCCGCGAACGAGGCTCAGCCGGCCGGGCACGTACCGTCGGCCAGGAGCGTCCTGCGCGCGGCCATCGTTGGCTGGGGACTGGGCCATGTCATGCTCGGCGACCGGCGCGGCTGGTTGCTGCTGATTCTCCAGCCGGTCGCCGTCGTCGGTGTCGTGCTTCTCGCGATGGGCCTGATCGACGGCACGCGCTGGCTGATCGTGTTTCCACCACTCGTCGCGCTGCTCGTCTTCTGGATCGCACAGGCAGTCGACGCGCATCAGCGGGCGATAAAGATGGGGGGCGAGCCCGGCGGCGAGCTGGCCATCGTCGGTCTGCTGCCCATCGCGCTGACCGTGCTCACCCTCTTCTGGCTGCTGGGCGGCCGCCACGGCTCTCCGAGCGCGACGCTCCAGCAGTACATCGGGGCATGGATGGACAACCGGGCCGAGGCCGCGGCGCCGCTGTTCGCGGCGCCGCGGACCCCGGACTCGGTCAGTGCCGAATGGAGCACTGAAAGCCAGCTGCTCAGCCAGCGCGTGGCGGCGGCCGAAGCGGCGTATGGCGATGAGTCGGGCCTTGACTCCGATCATCCATTCGACAGCCTGCGCTTTGACGATCCGGTGGTGAGCGGCGACGGCCGTGTCGCGATGACCGTCGAGATCGTGCGCGACGAACGCGTCCAGACGACGGTGCTCGGGTTCATTCCCACGGCAGGCCAGCAGACGGTCGTCGTCGAGCGCGAGATGACGATCTGGCTCGAGCAGGATGACCAGCCGCAGCTCACCTGGCTGCCCTTCGGAGGCTTCGACTCGTACAGCTGGAGGATCAGCGCGATCGACTCATCGCCGACGAGCTGAAGCGCTCCGCAGAGCTGACCGGCGTGGATGTCGCGTGTCGCTCGCAGACAACATAGTTTGCGCGCAGACGACAAGTGTCTTGACAACGTCATTGTCAAGGTTTAGGTTAGCGCCTCATCCCGCCCAAAGCACGCGGGAACGCTGCCGACTCGAGCACCAGACGGGCACGGAGGTATGTGCCGATGACACTTATTCGCAGGACCAATCCACTCGGTGAGCTGATCTCGCTGCGCCAGGCGATGGATCGCACGCCGGATGATCGTCTCGTACGCTCGCGCGAGACCGCGCGGAGCGCTGACGATCAGCCCACCCTTGACGTCCGTCAAATCGCCGATGCGCTTCTCGTGGACCCGGCCGCGGCCAATCGCGACACGAGCAGGGAGCAAAGCGCCTGAACCATGGCCGATCGAAGGACGGATGAGCGCCTTGGGAGCGACCCAGAGCGGCCGGTCTACGTCATCAGCGTCGCCGCCGAGCTCGTTCGCGTCCATCCTCGGACGCTGCGCATCTACGAGCTGGAAGGGCTGATCTGTCCGGCGCGGACGCGCAGCAACATCCGTCTCTATTCCGAGAAGGACATCAGGCGGGTCCTGTGGATCCGCCACCTGACGCACAACCTTGGGGTCAACCTGGCCGGCGTCCGTGTCCTGTTCGCGCTCGAGGAGCGCCTCGGTATGCGCATCCTCGAGACGCTCTACGAGAACCGCGCGAATGACACCAACGGCAAGACAGCAAAAGGCAACGCGACATCAGACACAGAGGCGCTGGACACAGATGGGCTCGGCGACGAGCTCGACACCGAACTTGAAACCGTCAACCGCGATCCCGCGGCCACCAGCCGCTGACATGCAGGACGCACCCAAGGAGCACCATGACTGACACCATCAATCCCGACGAGCAGGCCGTCCAGGCGGACGAGCCCGAGCAACCACACCCCCAGTCGCGCGTCCGCGAGCTGCCGCTCGTCGCACTGCGCGAGACGGTGATCTTCCCCGAGATGATCGTCCCGCTCCAGGTCGGCCGCGACAAGTCGGTCCAGGCGCTCAACAAGGCCGTCGCCGACAGCTCGCCGATCGCCCTGGTCACACAGCGCCAGGCCGATGTCGAGGACATCAACGACCCGTCAGAGCTGTACACGGTCGGCACGCTGGCCAAGATCGCCCAGGTCGTCCAGCTTCAGGACGGCACCGTGCGGGCCATCGTCCAGGGCCAGCAGCGCATCCGCCTGCTCGACTTCGTTTCGTCCGAGCCGTTCATCCTGGCCCGCGTCGAGACGGCCGAAGAGAAGCCCGCGTCGGGCCTCGAGGTCCAGGCACTGGTGCGCACCGTCCAGGGCCAGATCGAGCAGTACGTCCAATCGGGCGCACCCGTCCCGCCTGAGGCGGCTGTCGCTGCGCGCAACATCAGCGAGCCGGGCCTGCTGGCCGACATGGTCGCCTACAGCCCGGACATGACCACCGAGCAGCGCCAGGAGATGCTCGAGACGGTCGACGTCCACGAGCGGCTCAAGCTCGTCTCGAGCTTCCTCGGCCGCCAGATCGAGATCCTCGAGCTCAAGGGCAAGATCCAGTCCGAAGTCAAGTCGGAGATGGACAAGACCCAGCGCGAGTACATCCTGCGCGAGCAGCTGAAGGCGATTCAGCGCGAGCTCGGTGAGGACGACCCGCAGCAGGCCGAGATCAACGAGCTGCGCGAGAAGGTCGAGCAGGCCGGCATGCCCGAGGAGATCAAGACCCGGGCGATCAAGGAAGTCGACCGCATGAGCCGCATCCCGTCGGCCTCGCCTGAGGTCGGCGTGATCCGGACGTATGTCGATTGGCTGGTCGGACTGCCGTGGAACGTGACCACTGAGGACAACCTCGATCTCAAGGAAGCGGCACGCATCCTCGAGGAGGACCACTACGGCCTGGAGAAGATCAAGGAGCGCATCCTCGAGTACCTCGCCGTGCGCTCGCTGGCGGACAAGATCCGCAGCCCGATCCTGGCCTTCGTCGGACCGCCAGGCGTGGGCAAGACCTCGCTCGGCAAGAGCGTCGCGCGAGCCATGGGCCGCAAATTCGTGCGCATGAGCCTGGGCGGCATCCACGACGAGGCCGAGATCCGCGGTCACCGACGCACGTACATCGGCGCGCTGCCCGGCCGGGTCATCCAGAACATCAAGACGGCGGGCACGAACAACCCCGTGTTCATGCTCGACGAGGTCGACAAGATCGGCATGGACTTCCGTGGCGATCCGAGCTCGGCGCTGCTCGAGGTCCTCGACCCGGAGCAGAACAACACCTTCCAGGACAACTACCTCGAGGTGCCCTTCGACCTGTCGAAGGTGCTCTTCATCGCCACGGGCAACCTGCTCGACCCGATCCCGCCGGCACTGCGCGACCGCATGGAGATCATCGGACTGCCGGGCTACACCCAGCAGGAGAAGATCGAGATCGGCAAGCGCTTCCTGATCCCGAAGCAGCTCGAGAACCACGGCCTGACGGGCAAGAACATCGTCATCACCGATGAGGCGATGGTCGAGCTGGTCCAGGCGTACACCAAGGAGGCCGGCGTTCGCAACCTCGAGCGCGAGATCGCGAACATCATGCGCAAGACGGCACGGCAGGTTGCCGAGGGCCGCAAGCGCAAGACGGTCGTCGACGTCAAGAAGCTCGAGGAGCTGCTCGGGGCACCGCGCTACGAGTACGGCGAGCTTGAATCTGAGGATCAGATCGGTGCGGCGACGGGTCTCGTCGTGACCGAGGTCGGCGGCGACGTCGTCTCGGTCGAGGTGACGAGGATGCCAGGCAAGGAGGACTTCATCCTGACCGGCCAGCTGGGCGAGGTCATGCGCGAGTCGGCCCGTGCCGGCCTGTCGTGGATCCGCGCCCACAGTGACGAGCTGGGCATTCCGCGCGAGATCTTCGAGAAGAACACGTTGCACATCCACGTGCCGGCAGGCGGCATTCCCAAGGATGGCCCGTCTGCGGGCATCACCATGACCCTGGCCATGGTCAGCGCGTTCACCGGCATCCCGGTCCACAAGGACATCGCGATGACGGGCGAGATCACGCTGCGCGGACGAGTCCTCCCGATCGGTGGTCTCAAGAGCAAGATCCTGGCCGCGCACCTCGCCGGCGCGAAGGTCGTGATCCTGCCCCTGAAGAACCAGAAGGATCTGACGGACATCCCCGAGGAGATCCGCAAGCAGATGAAGCTCGTCCTCGTCAGCACGATGGAGCAGGTGCTGGAGCAGGCGCTCGTGCGCAAGCCCCAGCGCCTGGAAGCCAAGCCAGCCGAGATCGTCGAGAAGGGCGAGCCCCTCGACGAGAGCACGCCAGCCGCGCCGGACAAGATCCGGCGAGGCTTCCCGGGTACCGAGCAGCCGCCGGCGATCGCAAGCGACGCCCGAGGGCGCAACTAAGCCAGCCAATGGAGGTTCGGTGCGGCGGGTGAACCCCGCCGCACACATCTGAGCGCAGCATGGAGTACCGGGACTACTACGCGACGCTCGGTGTGCCGCGCACTGCGACCCAGGCCGACATCAAGAAGGCCTTCCGCAAGCTTGCCCGGCAACACCATCCCGACGTCAACAAGGGCGACGCCAAGGCGGAGCAGCGCTTCAAGGAGGTCAGCGAGGCCAACGAGGTCCTGTCTGATCCGGAGAAGCGCAAGCTGTACGACCAGCTCGGGAGCAACTGGCAGGCCTACCAGCAGGGCGGCGCGCCAACCAACGCTGGCCGTGGCAACCCGTATGCCAACTACGCCGGGTTCAATCCGGGCAGTGGTGGCGCCCGTTTCGAGTACCGCGGCGACCCGGAGGACCTGGCCGGTTTCTCGGACTTCTTCCGCACCTTCTTCACGAGCGGCACTGACATGGACGACCTTGGAGGTGCGACCGCCCGCCGTGGCCAGGCCCGGACGCGGGTCAGGACGAGCTCACTCGACGACCTGTTCGGCAACCTTGGCTCGTACGACGACTCCACGGTTGGCAACGGACGGGCACGCGCCGCAACCGCGCCCGCGCAGCGCATCGAGGCTGACGCCGAGGTGACGCTCGACGAGGTAGCCACGGGCACCAAACGGCTGCTCGACGTCGACGGCCGTCGGCTCGAGGTCAACATCCCGGCCGGCGTTGCCGACGGCCAGCGCATCCGCTTCTCGAAGGTGACCGCCGGCCACGACGCGTACATCCGGGTCAAGGTCAAGGCTCATCCGGTCTTCACCCGCAACGGCGCGAACCTCGAGCGAGAGCTGCCCGTGACGCTGCGCGAGGCGCTCCTGGGCAGCGAGGTGCCCGTGACCACGCTCACCGGCCGCGTCCTGCTGCGCATCCCGCCCGAGACGCAGAACGGCAAGGCATTCCGGCTCAAGGGCCAGGGCCTGCCCCACTTCCGCAAGGAAGGACGCGGCGACATGTACGTCAAGGTCCGCCTCGTCCTGCCCACGAACCTCTCCCAGGACGCCAAGCAGGCCGCGGCCCGCTTCCTCGATCTGGTTCAGCAACCGGACCCACGACTGCCCGACAAAGGAACCATCACGAGATGAAGCTCGACCGATACACGGAGAAGGCGCAGGAGGCAATCCTCGCCGCACAACGCCTCGCGACCCAGGCAGAAAGCCCGGTCCTCGACGCGGAGCACATCCTTGCCGCGCTGCTCCAGGATCCGGAAGGCGTGCCCGCGGTGACACTGCGCGCGCTTGGCGCCGATCCGGCCCAGGTCGAGATTGAGCTCGCGGCGGTGCTCGGCAGGCGAGCGCGCATTGCCGGTGGCCAGATGTCGATCGACGCGCGCGCCCGGCAGCTGCTCGAGCATGCCGAGAACGAGGCGCGCCGGCTGGGTGACGAGTACGTCTCGACCGAGCACCTGCTCATCGCGGCGGCCGAATCAGGCGGCGATGCCCAGCGCATCCTCGAAAGCGCCGGAGCAGGCCGTGAGCAGATCCTCGCGGCACTGACGAAGGTCCGTGGCGGCCAGCGCGTTACCTCGCAGAACCCGGAGACGACCTACCAGGCACTCGAGAAGTACGGCCGCGACCTGACGCGCGACGCTCGTGAGGGCAAGCTCGACCCGGTCGTCGGCCGCGACGAGGAGATCCGGCGCACGATCCAGGTCCTGTCGCGCAGGACGAAGAACAACCCGGTGCTGATCGGCGAGCCCGGCGTCGGCAAGACGGCAATCGTCGAGGGCCTCGCCCAGCGCATCGTCCGTGGCGACGTGCCTGAAGGACTCAAGGAAAAGCGCGTCGTTGCCCTTGACCTGGGCGCCCTGATCGCCGGCGCCAAGTATCGCGGCGAGTTCGAGGAGCGCCTGAAGGCAGTCCTCAAGGAGATCAAGGACTCCGAGGGCCAGGTCGTCCTGTTCATCGACGAGCTGCACACCGTCGTTGGCGCCGGGGCAGCGGAAGGGGCGATGGACGCCTCCAACCTGCTCAAGCCGATGCTCGCGCGCGGCGAGCTGCACACCATCGGCGCGACCACGCTCGATGAGTACCGCAAGCACATCGAGAAGGATGCGGCGCTCGAGCGTCGCTTCCAACCGGTTTATGTCGACCAGCCAACGGTCGAGGAGACGATCTCGATCCTGCGTGGCCTGCGCGAGCGCTACGAGAACCACCACGGCGTGCGCATCACGGACTCGGCGCTCGTCGCCGCCGCGGTGCTCTCGAACCGCTATATCACCGAGCGCTTCCTGCCCGACAAGGCGATCGACCTCGTCGACGAGGCGGCCAGCCGGCTGCGCATGGAAATGGATTCGATGCCTGTCGAGCTCGACGAGCTCGAACGCCGGCGCGTCCAGCTCGAGATCGAGCGCGAGGCACTGCGCAAGGAGCGTGACGACGCGTCGAAGGCGCGCCTGGCCGCGCTCGAGAAGGAGCTCGCCGACATCAGCGAGCGTGCCAACGCACTGAAGACTCGGTGGGAGCAGGAGAAGTCCAAGATCGGCGAGCTGCGCGCGACCAAGAAGCAGCTCGAGGACATCCAGCTGGAGATCGATAAGGCCGAACGCGCGGCCGACTATGGGCGCGCCGCCGAGCTCAAGTACGGCCGCCTGCCGGAGCTCCAGAAGCAGCTCGCTGAGCAGGAGACGGCACTGGCCAAGAGCGGCGCATCACGCCTGCTCAAGGAAGAAGTCGACGCCGACGACATCGCCCGCATCGTCTCATCGTGGACGGGCGTCCCGGTCGCTCGCCTGGTCGAGGGCGAGCAGTCCAAGCTGATGCGCATGGAGGACGAGCTGCACAAGCGGGTCGTCGGCCAGGACGAGGCGGTCGCCGCCGTGTCGGACGCAGTCCGACGCGCGCGGGCGGGGCTGAAGGACCCGCGCCGGCCGATCGGCTCGTTCATCTTCCTGGGCCCGACGGGCGTCGGGAAGACAGAGCTCGCCCGCGCGCTTGCCGCGTTCCTGTTCGACGATGAGCAGGCGATGACGCGCATCGACATGAGCGAGTACATGGAGAAGCACTCCGTATCGCGCCTGATCGGTGCTCCTCCCGGCTACGTCGGCTACGAGGAAGGCGGCCAGCTGACCGAGGCGGTCCGCCGCCGGCCGTACCAGGTCATCCTGCTCGACGAGATCGAGAAGGCTCACCCGGACGTGTTCAACGTCCTGCTCCAGGTGCTTGACGACGGCCGCCTGACTGACGGCCAGGGGCGCACGGTCGACTTCAAGAACACGGTCATCGTGATGACCAGCAACGTGGGCAGCCAATTCATCAGCAGTTATGCCGGCCGCCGCGACGAGGAGTCGTACGAGCAGATGAAGGCGCAGGTGACCGAGACGCTGCGCCAGGTATTCCGGCCCGAATTCCTGAACCGGATCGACGAGATCATCGTCTTCCATTCCCTGACCGAGACGGACCTGGCGCACATCGTCGAGATCCTGCTCGAGGATCTCGCCAAGCGGCTGGGCGATCACGACCTCGCGCTCGAGGTCACGCCTGCGGCACAGACGCTCGTCGCGCGTGAGGGCCACGACCCGGCCTATGGGGCACGGCCGTTGCGCCGGTCGATCCAGCGCCTGGTCGAGAACCCGCTCGCGCGGGCACTGCTCGAGGGCCGATTCAAGCCCGGCACACGGATCAAGGTCGACGCCGATCCGGTGAGTGGGACGCTCGTCTTCACTGACGGTGGCGAGACGGTCGTGACCACTGCCGCGGACGAGCGGCGCGATGTCCGCGGCCGCGCCGACCAGTCAGCGCCTGAGCCTGTGACAACGCCGGGCGGCGACTCAGGCACGCGGCTCAACTAGGAACCTCAGCCGACGCCGGTTCGATGCATGTCGAATGGCGTCGCGAAGATTCACCGGCGTTGGAGCCGGGAGCGGCCGAGACGAGCGCGGCGCTGGCCAGCGCAATCCGGGCAGAGATAGAAGCCGGCGGCCCGATCACCTTCGCGCACTTCATGGAGCGTGCGCTGTATGACCCGGCATTCGGCTACTACGTGTCCGCCGTGGATCGCCCGACCAGGTCAGGCGACTTCCTGACCGCGCCCGAGCTGCACCCGATCTTCGGCCACACCATGGCGCGCCAGATCGACGAGATGTGGCGATTGATGGGTCGGCCGGACCCATTCATCGTGCGCGAATACGGCGCGGGCAGTGGCGCGTTGTTCCTGGCGATCCTCGATGGCCTGCTTCGCCTCGACTCGCCGCTCGCGATGGCCATCCGCTATGACCCAATCGACTTCGCTCGGCAGCGTGCCCTGATCGAGCGTCGTCTGGCCGAGGCTGGACGAGCCGCGCAGCTGCTTCGCGTCGCCGACGACCACGCGCTTCATGCCGGAATCGTCATCGCCAACGAATACCTCGACGCGCTGCCCGTCCATCGCGTCATCAAGCTCCGTGGCGAGCTGCGCGAGGTGTACGTGGCGTGGCGTAACGAGCGCTTCACGGAGGTCGCCGGGTCGGTCAGCGACGAGCGTGTCGCGCGCTGGTTCGCGGACAGCGGCGTCCATCTGGCCGAAGGCCAGCGCGCGGAGGCCAACCTCGCGATGCTCGTCTGGATCGACGATCTGGCGCGGGACGTGGAGCGCGGCTTTGTGCTAACTGTCGACTACGGCGCGGGCGCGGCTCAGCTGTACGGCCCCGACCATCCCACCGGCACGATCCGCGCGTTCGCCGGGCAACGCGTGTCGAGCGACGTGCTCGGCGAACCCGGCTCGCGCGACATCACCGCGAGCGTCGATTTCGACGCGCTCGAGCGTCACGCGCGCGCCTGCGGCTTCGACATCGTTGGACGGCGCCGAACCAACGAGTTCCTGCTCGGCGCTGGCCTCGACGACGACTACGAGCGGGCACGCGCAGCCGCCGAGAACAGCTGGGACGAATCGCTCCTGCTACGGGCGACGATCAGCCGGCTGCTCGACTCGAACTCGCTCGGCGGCTACCAGGTCTCCGTGCTGGCGAAAAACGTACCCGCCGATGCGCAATTGAGCGGCTTCGTGCAACTGCCCGGCAAGCGTTGAAAGTCGAAGACGTCCGGGCTCGCCTGGACCCGTTCCCTGCGCACCTGCCGCCGATTCCGCGCGAGCTCATTCCCTTTGTCGTTGACGAAGCCGGCAACGAGATGCCGCGCGCGCCTCGCTCCGACGGCCGGCGCCGCGCGGCGGCGGTCCTGATCCTGATCTACCCGGATGCAGACGACGAGGCACACATCGTGCTGACCGAGCGTGCAGAAGGCGGCCACCGCCACGCCGGGCAGGTCAGCCTGCCCGGCGGCGCGATCGACGCCACTGACGCATCGCCGGAAGAGGCCGCGCTGCGCGAAGCGCGCGAAGAGGTCGGGCTGGACGTGGAGCAGGCTGGCGTGCATGTAGTCGGTGTCCTGCCCGTCTTCGACGTCCGCGTGTCGGGCTTCCTCGTCCATCCCGTCGTCGCGTTCGCGGAGCGCGAGCCCGTGCTGGCCAAGGACGGCTACGAGGTTGTCGAGATCATTCGAGCGCCGCTCGCCGCCTTCCTACCCGGGGCACCGATTGAGACCGTGACCGCCGAGCGCGACGGTTTCCGCCTGCGTTACGGCGGATATCAAATCGGGCGCCACCACGTCTGGGGCGCGACAGCCATGATGCTCGGCCG
>CAYYVV010000010.1:46364-63877 GCA_964475245.1 uncultured Anaerolineaceae bacterium
GGCTCACCTTCGGATGCGTCGTACTCGTCGCGGTTCGGCTGGCGCTCGGCGAGCGATCCTTCAGCAGGCGTTGCGGGCCCCTCAGCCACCGCCGGGCGCGCGACACCCTCGATGTAACGCGGCTCAGTGCCGGAGAGCTCGACGACGATCGCGCGCATCTCGGTCCCATCGGTGTATGCGCCGTGTAGTTCGCCCGCCGGCCAGAGGACCGCCTCGCCGTGATTTACGCGCGACCGCTCGTCACCAACCTGGACCCAGCCCGCGCCGCTGATGACGACGAACAGCGCCGTGTTCTCAGGGTTCGTATGGGGCGCGATCATCGCGTAGCGGCCGAAGGCGAGCTCGCTGACCACGGCACGGTCATCGTGCATGATCACCTGGCCCTCGACGTTCTTGGTGCCCGGCGGCCCACCCAGCCGCCGGTAGCCGGGGCCGAAACGCACGATCTCCACGGCTACTGCCGTTCCTCAGCCGCGCTCAACGCTTCCGCGGTGGCTCCGGCTCGCGGCTAGCCCCGGCGACGGCGCTGGCTGCCGCGCGTGCGCCGCGTACGAACCGTCGCCTCAGCTGCCTTGTACTTCGACTGGCTGAAGAAACGCGCCCGGCGGAGCTGTTCGTTGTATGCGTCGATGTACGGCGGAAAGCGGACGAAGCGGATCCAGATCAGGACGCTGATGCCGATGAACAGGGTGACGAAGATGAACAGGAAATACCAGTTGAAGAGCGTCCCGACCAGAACCAGGCCGAAAGTGATGATGCCCGTCCAGAGCAGCCACTCCTGCATCGAGCGCAGGATCTCGTGGCGATGGAGTTGTCGGACGCGGACGTTGTACAGCACGATCGTGCCGATGAGCAGCACCAATGACGCGATCCAGACCGGGGCCCACAGGTCGGGGAAGTTGAGTTGCGTGAACTGAACGCCTGGAATCAAGTATTCGTTCGGCGAAAGATGCACCGCCAGCTCCTCGTGACCGCAGGGGGTTCTGGCGCTGAGCATAGCGTCTCGGCGATGAGCGGCCAGTGGCCGGCACCGGTCCCGTTGCTATACTCGGGCGGCCGTGCAGCGCTCTTCTAGAAGAGCCGCGCGCGAGTTCCACCGAGAGGCCCCTGGAGGAGATCGTGCGAGCCCTGCTCTCGGTCGCAAATCGGGATGGCATCGCTGACCTGGCGCGTGCGCTGCGAGCGCGGGGCGTAGAGCTCTACGCGACCGACGGGACGCGCGCCACCCTTTCTGCGGAGGGCATCGAGACCCACCCGGTCAGCGACCTGACGGGCAGCGAATCGCTCGCCGGTGGCCAGGTCAAGACGTTCCACGCCAACGTCTACGCCGGCATTCTCGCCCGCCGCCAGTCCCCATCGGAGCTCGAGGAGCTCACAGCGCGCGGCATCGAGCTGATCGATCTCGTTGTGGTCAACGTCAAGGCCTTCGCGCCGGAGGTCGGCCAACGGACAGTGCCTCTCGACGAGGCGATCGAGCTGATCGACGTGGGTGGCACTGCCCTGCTCACGGCCGCCGCACGCAATTACGCGTCCGTCGCCGCGGTCTCCTCGCCGGCGCACTACGAGCGCCTGGCTACGGAGATGCGCGAGCTCGGCGCCCTGTCGGCTGACTTTCGGCAGCGCCTCGCCGCCGATGCGCTGGCCGATGTCGCGGCCTACTACGCCGAGGTCGCTGCCTATCTCAACCACATCTCGGGCATGCGCTTCCCGAACCGTCTCGCGGTCGTCGTCGAGAAGGTGCGCGACCTTGGCTACGGCGAGAACCCGCAGCAACAGGCCGCCTTCTACCGCGAAACGACCCATCGTTCTGGCTCTCTGGCCGACGCCGTGCAGCTCCAGGGCGACCTGCCCACGTTCAACGACCTGCTCGATCTCGACGCCGCGTATCGGATCGCGACCGACTTCACCGCGCCGACCTGCTGCATCGTCAAGCAGGCCAACCCGACCGGTCTGGCATCGAACGACCGACTCGCGGAGGCCTACCAGAAGGCGCTCGAGGGCGACCCGGTATCGGCTTTCGGAGCAGTCGTCGCCTTCAACCGCGAGATCGACACCGAGACCGCGAACGGCATCGCCGGCAATGCCTACGAAGCGATCGTGGCGCCGGCGTTCTCTGCCCCGGCGCGCCAGATCCTGGCCGAGAAAGAGCACCTGGCGCTGCTGGCCGTGCGCAGCGAGCCGTTCGCCGGCCTGATCGATTACGGCATCGCCAAGCTCGACTTCCACCGCATCGACGGCGGGCTGCTGGTCGAGACGCGCGACCATTCGGAGCTCGACCGTTCGCAGCTCAAGGTCGTGACCCATCGGCGGCCAACGCTCGAAGAGCTGACCGACCTGCTCTTCGCATGGCGCGCGGTTCGCCATGTGACCTCCAACGCTGTCGTCCTCGCCAGAAACGGTGCTCTCGTCGGTGTCGGCGCGGGCCAGGCGTCGCGCCTCACCGCGGTCGAGATCGCGCTGCACAAGGCCGCGGACCGGGCGCCGCTGTCCGTGCTCGCATCGGACGCCTACTTCCCGTTCGCCGACGCGATCCAGCTCGCCGCGGAGCGCGGCGTCACGGCGATCATCCAGCCTGGCGGTTCAGCCCGGGACGAGATGGCGATCGAGGTTGCCGACCGTCATCACATCGCGATGGTCTTCACCGGCCGCCGCCACTACAGGCACTGACGATGGGCGAAGGAAGCTCCATGGAAACGCTGCTCGCCCTCGAGATGGTCCGCGTGACCGAGGCGGCGGCCATCGCATCGGCCAGGTTCATGGGCCGCGGCGAGCGAGACGCCGCCGATCGTGCCGCCGTTGAGGCCATGCGCAAGACCTTCGACGACGTCGAGATCTCGGGCCAGATCGTCATCGGCGAGGGCGAGCGCGACAAGGCGCCGATGCTCTTCATCGGCGAGCAGGTCGGCATCGCGCTTCCCGGCCAGCCGGAGATCGACATCGCGGTCGATCCGCTCGAGGGCACGAACCTGGTCGCGATGGGCCTGCCCAATGCCATCACGGTCCTTGCCGCGTCCGAGCGAGGCGGATTGCTCCACGCACCCGACACGTATCTCGACAAGCTGTGCGTCGGCCCCGTTGCCTCGGGCCATGTCGATATCCGCCTGCCCGTGGGCGAGAACCTTGGCCGCATCGCGGAGGCGCTCGGCCGCAAGATCACCGACCTGACCGTCGTGTGCCTGGACCGGCCACGCCACGAGGGACTCATCGACGAGATCCGCTCAAACGGCGCCCGGATCAAGCTCATCTCCGACGGCGATGTGTCGGCCGCGATCTCGTGCGCGGTAATGGGCACCGGGGTCCACGCCGTCATCGGCATCGGCGGCGCGCCGGAGGGCGTACTAACGGCGGCAGCGTTGCGTTGTCTCGGCGGCGAGATCCAGGCCCGCTTCCGGTGGCGCTCCGACGAGGAGCGGGCACGCGCCGAGCGCATGGGCATCGACCCTTCAGAGGATCGGGTCTACACGACCACAGACCTGGCTCCGGGCGAGACCATGGTCTTCGCGGCGACCGGAGTGACGGAGGGCGACCTGCTAAACGGCGTGCGCTTCTTCGGTGGCGGCGCGCGCACTCACTCGCTCGTGATGGGCTACCAGGCCAAGCAGGTCCGGTTCGTCGACACGGTCCACATGTTCGACCGCGACCGTCCGCCGAGCGTGCGTCTGTAGTCGGGGTCATCCGAAAGTACGTAGCACGGGCTATGGCACTCGGCCACGCGAGCGTTCCACTATCCCAAGGGGCGGGTCGCGCCGGTGCGAGCCGCGAGAAGGAGGCTTGCTGTGAGGCCGTCCATGCGGGCGTGGTTTGTCGTTCTCTCGATCTTTGTGGTGCGGGTGCTCCTGTTACCCGGCGCGGCCCTGGCCACCACGCCGGCCAGCCAGGACGGGCTCCAGATCAACTGGCATGTGGCCAACTCGAGTGGACTTCGCAATCCCGGAGCGTTTCCGGCGAGTGCCTACGCCAACGGAACCTACCTGGTCTCTTCGTGGGCGAACGTCGGCGGACGGATCTGGGCATCGAAAGACGCGCGCAATTGGTCGGTCGTTTGGAAAGGCAACGACGTGCCAACCTACATAGTTCCTGGCGGCCCAGGCTTCGTCGCCTGGGCGTCGGGCATTCTTGTGTCAAAGAACGGCCACAAGTGGACTTCCGCCAATGCGGGCGTGCCGCGGCGGCTGCTGAACTCGGATTACGTACAGCTGGCGAGCGTGAACGGGGTCGTCGCGGCGTTCCCGGGGTCCGGCGGCGGCTTTTGGTCGTCCGACGGGCTCACCTGGAGGGCAATCGCGAAGGGCGCCGGACCTGTTGGTCCGATCACGCTCGCCGGAGACGGCAGCAGCCTTTGGGCCTTGACCGGTGGCAGGGATTTCGACACCGGCACGCTCAGCCCAGTCAAGGTGTGGATGACAACGGACGGCAAGAACTGGTCTGTCACCTCACAGCTGCCTGACTCACGCCACTCGTCCGGGCTTAGCGCAGCATTCGGACCGCTCGGTGGTGTGGTGATCGGTGGAGCCAGAGCCTGGTACGCAGCTGACGGAGTTCACTGGCATGAAGCCACGAACACGCCGTCGATTACTGCCAAGGGGCCAGACGTGATCAATGCAGTCGTAGCCGACGAATCGGGCTTTATCGTCACCGCGCGGCGTGATCAGCCCGGCTGCGTCTACGACCCGGCCCAGAGCCGTGCCATCACATGGACGTCCGTCGATGGGAAGACCTGGCGCAAGATGTCCTCCACCGGCTTCCTCGGTCGTGAGATCGACCAGTTGTTCATCAGCGGTCGCACGCTCTTCGGCATCAGCATCGACTGGTCGCATGAGAACCTGAACGGCACGGGCGTTGCCTGGCGTGCCCCGTTGCCGATGGTGGCGACCGACAACGCGCCACCGCCCAGCCCACTCCCCAAGCCGGGGAACCAGGGCTGCTGATGTTGAGCGAGTAGGCCTGGGCAAGCTGCCAAGAAGTAGGTCTGCACGCGTCCTGAAGGGCCGTTCGCCACTGGCGCCGCCGACCGCGTGCGCTGAAGATCGGGCCCGATGAGCAAGCAGGAAGTCGAGTGGGCGGCGTTTCGAGCTGCATCGGATCGGATCGCGTACCTGCGCGCGAACTCGCACCTGCCCGGGCCACGGTCAAACCTGGAGCTTCTCGCAGCCGCGGCCGAGGAGGTGGACAGGCCGTGGGCGGACGAATGGGCCGCGGCTCGGGTGGGCCCGGATCCAACGGACGTTTTCGTGATCTCTGTCGCACTGGTCGCGCTGGGCCGCTTCGCCGCGGCCGGTTCGAGTGATCCTGTGGCGCTGCTACGCCGCCGGGCGGCTGACGACCAGTGGCGCATTCGCGAGGCCGTTGCCATCGCCCTGCAGAGGCTCGGCGACGACCGCCCCGACGAGCTTGCCCGCATTTGTGTTGAGTGGTCGGAGCCTGGCGATCTTCTTGTTGCCCGGGCGGCGGTGGCGGCCGTCGCCGAGCCGCGCCTCCTCCGAACTCCGACAGCCGTCGAAGCCGCGCTGGAGGTCATGGACCGCGCCACGAAGCTCGTCGTCAGCTCGTCCGATCGACGCAGCGAACCAGTGCGCGTGCTGCGCCAGGCCCTCGGCTACGCCTGGAGCGTCGTCATTGCCGCGGACCCCGGCCGTGGCTGGCCGCGCTTCGTGGCCTGGTCGAAGCGCGACGATCCGGACATCGCGTGGCTCGTTCGCGAGAACCTGAAGAAGAACCGCCTCGTTCGATTAGGGCTCACTCTGCCGTAGCCCAGTTGCGGCCGGCTGCGACACGGACGGCGTCCGGGCCTTCGACCGTTTCCTGGCGCCGCCGCGCCGATGAGACGGTTTCGTGCCAGCCGGGTGGCCGCAGCCCTGGAGCGAGGTCGCTCAGCGGCGCCAGGACGAAGAGTCGCCTGTGTGCCTGCACGTGGGGGACGGCGAGCCAGCGCCCGTCGGGCCGCTCGACGTTGATGACGTTGCGGCCGAAGATCAGGAGATCCAGATCGACCTCGCGCGGTCCCCAGCGCTGGCGAGCCTGACGGCCGAGCGCCTGTTCGAGGGTTTTGAGTGCGGCGAGCAGAGCGAGCGCTCCAGTCTCCGGGTTCGGACCCGCTGGTACGTCAAGTGCCACGACCGCGTTGAGGAAATCGGGCTGGTCCATGACTCCGACTGGTTTTGTGGAGTACAGCCTTGACACGCCGCGCAACGAAACGTCGGGCAGAGCAGCCAGCGCGCGCACGGCCAGACGCAGGTTTGCGAGCGGATCGCCAACGTTCGCGCCGAGACCGACATATGCCCTGACTCGTCGCGCCGCCACGAACGGAGCATAGGTCGGCCGCCACTTGGACTAATTCCGCGCGGGGCAGCGCTAACTCAGCTACTCGACGGTTTAGAAGGTGCCGACGCGCTTGCGCTCGAGCTCGGCGCCCATGAACCGGCGCTGTCTCTCGGTCGGGTGGTCTCCCAAACGACGCCAAACGGTGGGCAGGCAGAGGTCGCGAGCCGGTTTCAAAGAGCGGCGCGGCGCTAGAGGAAATGCAACATCGTTCCCCGTCTGCCGGCGTGTGGAACGGACCGCGCAGCGTAGAATTAGTTGTGAGCTGCGGTCCGACCCAGCACCCACCGAGGGCCGAATCAACTGCGGACCGTGGCGCCTGAGAGGCTTCTGTGACAACCGCACTGTGGTACGTGGTCGGGTTCGCCTTCGCGGGCGCGACGTTCGTGCTGGTAACAATCGGTGCCGCCTGGTTGCTCAGCCACCGCTCTAAGGGCGACCGGCACAAGGGCCTGCCCTATGAGTCGGGCATCGACACCTATGGCTACACGTGGGGCCGGGTAGGGCTGTCGTTCTACATCTACGCGCTGCTCTTCGTCGCCTTCGATATCGAGGTCGTGTTCATCTATCTCTGGGCGATGGTCTTCCGTGACGTGTTGATCGGTGGCTTCCTGGCCATGCTGCTGTTCGTGGTCATCCTGCTGGTCGGGCTCAGTTATGCCTGGCGAAAGGGCGTTCTGACGTGGAAGTGAGCAAGCCGACTGAAGGCGCGCTGACCGCGGCGCAGGCTCCGCAGAGCGACCTCGTCGAGCCGATCATCGTCCCGAACACGCTCTGGACATCGGTCAATCCGCAGGCATATGGCGGCGGCATGGCGCCCCAGATCACCCACCTGCGCGAAGAGGAGCTGCACGCCGACCACTCGGACAACGGCCGCTGGCAGCTGCTCGACATCATCCCGACCAAGGCTGACTACATCATCGACCTGATCCGGCTCAACAGCCTGTGGCCGCTGACGTCGGGCCTCGCTTGCTGCGCGATCGAGATGATGTCCGCGGCGACGCCGATCAACGACATGGACCGCTTCAACATGTTCCCGTTCCGGGCCAGCCCGCGCCAGGCGGACGTGCTCATCGTGGCCGGGACGCTGACGACCAAGATGGCCGGGCCGCTGCTGCGCCTGTGGGAGCAGATGCCCGAGCCCAAGTGGTGCGTGGCGATGGGCGACTGCACCGTGTCGGGCGGCCGCTACAAGCGCAGCTACTCGACGGTCGAAGGCATCGACCGGATCATGCCGGTCGACGTCTACGTGCCGGGCTGCCCGCCGCGACCGGAAGGGCTGATCTACGGCATGATGAAACTGCAGCAGCTGATCAAGGAGCGTCGCGGCCACTGGGCCGAGCGAAACATCGGGCCAACGGTTCCGGCCGGCATCTAACCCTACCTACCGGGAGCGAGAGAAACGGACAGCCAGTTAAAGCGACGCCTCGAGACGGCATTCGCTGGCCAGTTCTGTGCGCCGCTGCGCCAGAACCTGGATCAGACGGAGATCTGGGTCGACGCCAAGGATCTGCCCGCGGTCATGAGCAAGCTGCATGACGATGAGCAGTTCGAGTTCGAGATCCTGGCCGACCTGTGCGGCGTCGACACCGGCACGGAGATGTGGGCCGTCTACCACCTGTGGTCGCCACGGACGCCGGATTGGCTGCGCGTCATCGTGCCCGGTCTCAAGCGCGATGATCCGCGTGTGCCGAGCGTGACCTTCATCTGGAAGGGCGCGGAGTGGCCCGAGCGCGAGGCCTACGACATGTTCGGGATCATCTTCGAGGGCAACCGCGACCTGCGCCGGATCTACATGCCGCCCGACTACACGAGCTTCCCGCTGCGCAAGGACTTCCTGCTCGCCGACGACTCGGCGCGCTCGTCGGGCGAGGGCTTCCGCCACGTCGAGCAGATGCATCAACCGGCGGAGAACATGCGCCAGCCCGTGATCCGCATGGCGCCGCAGCTGGGCGACAACCAGATCAGCACCCTGAGCCAGCTGCCAGAGGAATCCGAGGCTCCACCCACGTGACCGACGCGAAGACGGAAGTCCGATCGCTAGACGATCCCAACATCTGGGTCGAGACGCCGGCGACGATCTACGACGCCATCCCGCCCTACCCGCCGCGCACCGAGCGGGAGGCGGAGTTCTACCACCTGCGCGACGGCGAGATGCTGCTCAACCTTGGCCCGCAGCATCCCTCGACACACGGCGTGCTGCGCGTGGTGCTCAAGGTCGACGGCGAGCGGGTAACGGATCTCGACCCGGTGCTGGGCTACCTCCACCGCGGCGTCGAGAAGCTGTGCGAGGTCGGTGACTGGCACATCGCGATCAGCCAGTGCGACCCGCTCGAGTACGTCGCTTCGCTGTTCAGCGAGGCAATGCCGGTGATGGCCGCCGAGAAGCTGCTCGACCTGGAGGTGCCCAAGCGCGCGCAGTACATCCGGACACTCGTCTGGGAGCTGAACCGGATCTCCAGCCACGCGTTGTTCATCGGCTGGCTGGCGCTCGACCTGGGCGGCCTGACGCCGCTGCTGTACGGCTTCATCGAGCGCGACGAGATCGTCGAGATGCTCGCTGCCCTGACCGGTCAGCGCATGCTCTTCAACTACCTGCGCATCGGTGGCGTCAACCGCGACCTGAACCATGACTTCCTGTCGCGCCTGGGCGACTGGATGAGCCGTGCCGCGGTCGAGATCGAGCAGGAGACGCGGCTGCTCAACGAGAACGAGATCTTCGTCCGGCGCACACGCGGCATGGGCGTCATGACCCCGGAGATGGCACTGCGCATGCGCGTCACGGGGCCCAACCTGCGCGCCGCGGGCGTGCCCTTCGACGTCCGTCGCGCCCATCCCTACGCCGCGTACCCTGACCTCGAGTTCGACATCCCGACGCGCAGCGAGGGCGACTCCTACGCGCGCTACATGCTCCGCGTCGACGAGATTCGCGAGAGCATCAAGATCATCGACCAGTGCCTGCACGAGATGCCTGACGGCCCGATCATGGCCCGCATCCCACGCCTGATCCGCATCCCGCCCGGCCGCGCCTTCGTCGCCGTCGAGAGCCCGCGCGGCGAGTACGCGTGCTACGCCATGAGTGACGGCTCCGACCAGCCATTCCGGCTGCGCATCAGCGACCCGTCGTTCTGGAATCTCCAGTCAGTGGGCGAGATGGTGCCCGGCAACCTGATCGCGGACACGATGGCGATCATGGCCAGCCTGGACCCGGTCATGGGCGGAGTCGACAAGTAGTGGCTGTCGATGTGGCGGAGCCAACCCTTTGAGCGTCATCACCAGGCCGTTCCAGCGCATGACGCTGGCCGGCAAGATCCTCATCCCGCTGCTCATCCTGGTGGCGCTGCTCACCGTCCTCCTGCTCGTCCTGTGGGAAGTCGGCGTCCTCCCGGCGCTGATCGGCGTGGTTGCCGATGTCGTCACCTCGAATATCGACATCATTCGTTTCCTGCTCGCCGCGACGGCGATCCTGCTCTTCACCATTCCGACCGCCTTCGTGATCATCTTCATGGAGCTCAAGGTGATCGCCTTCCTGGCGTCGCGCATCGGCCCCAACCGGACCGGCCCGTGGGGCACGCTGGCTTCGGTCGTCGCCGGCTTCAAGGTCCTCGCCAAGGAGGACTACACGCCGACCGGCGCGGACGCGGCCGTGTTCACGATCGCGCCGATCATCACCTACCTCGCGTCGGTCCTGACGCTGCTGGTGATTCCGTTCGCGCCCGGCCTCGTGGGCCTGGACATGAACATCGGCCTGCTCTACTTCTTCGCCGTGTCGGGCCTGTCCGTTGTCGGGCTGATGATGGGCGGCTGGTCGAGCTTCAACAAGTACTCGCTGCTCGGCGGGCTGCGCGCCGCAGCCCAGATCGTGAGCTACGAGCTGCCGCTCGTGCTCGCCCCGGTGGGCGTGATCATGCTCGCCGGCACGCTCTCGCTGAACGGCATCGTTCAGCATCAGGCCGGCTGGTTCTGGGACTGGTACGTGTTCCAGCAGCCGCTCGCGTTCGTCGTCTTCTTCATCGCCGCGACCGCGGAGGGCAACCGAACTCCGTTCGACCTGACCGAGGCGGACAGCGAGATCGTCGCCGGCTTCGCGACCGAGTACAGCGGCATGCGTTTCGGCTTCTTCTTCTTCGCCGAGTACGTCGGCGTCTTCGTCCTGTCCGCGCTGACGACCGTGCTCTTCTTCGGCGGCTGGAACTCGCCCATCGACCCGCGCCCGATCCTCGACTTCTTCCACGTCACGATCAACGGGGCCATCGACCTGGCCGGCATGGGCATCTGGCTGCTGTGGGCGGTCGTGCTCGGCGTGCCGCTCGTTGTCTTCCTGATGACGCTGGTCATCTGGACGTTCAAGAGCGGCTGGAGCTTCGTCAAATCGCTCGTCGTCGCGTTCGTGCTGTTCAACGTCATCGCCGCGGCCGTCGTGCTCATCTGGGCCTTCGTGTCGTTCGAGGTCGTCGTCGGACTGTTCTGGTTCATGGTCAAGGCGTTCACGTTCGCCTTCGTCTTCGTCTGGATGCGCGGCACGCTGCCCCGTGTGCGCATCGACCAGCTGATGGGTTTCGCCTGGAAGTGGCTGGTTGAGATCTCGCTCGTCAACGCGTTCGTCACTGCCGGCGCGATCCTCGTCGTCCAGCAGGTGACCGGGCGGTGAGCTTCATGTCGCGCGTCCCGGGCTGGGGTATCGCCATGGGCATGGTCCACACGTTCGTGCGCATGACCCAGGCCAAGCGGACGATCCAATATCCCGAGCAGCGCCAGGAGATCTCGCCACACCACCGGGGCCGGCTGATCCTGCTCTATGACGAAGCGGGCAATCTCAAGTGCGAGACGTGCTTCCAGTGCGCCGCGGCATGCCCGATCGAGATCATCGACATGGGCGGTGTCGACACCAAGAACCGCTTCCATGTGCATTGGGGCCCGGCCGAGCAGTACGCCGAGCGTCGCGAAGAGTCGGCGCTGCGCCGATCGGGACGCCCGGTGGCCGACCGATCCTTCGAGGCCTGGCTGCCGATCGACCTTGGTCCGCTCGAGCAGATCCTGATCAGGAACGACTACGACCCGCGCCGGCTGCTGACGATCCTCGAGGCCACGCAGCAGCAATATGCCTACCTGCCGGTCTCGGCACTGCAGCACATCAGCCACTCGACCGGCGCGTGGTACAGCGAGATCTACGGCATCGCGAGCTCGTACCCGAACCTCATCTTCGAGCCCGGACGCGTCTCGGAGATCGGCCTGTGCCAGTGCGCGACGTGCGCCATGCTCGGCTCGGGCCGCATTCGCGACGCGCTCGTCGCGGCGCTGGGCACGGACATCGGCGGGGTCACGGCTGACGGTGCGGTGCGTTTCGTGGCCGCCGATTGTGGCGGTGAGAGCCGCGACGAGCCGCTCGTGACGCTCGATGGCCAGGCACAGCCGCACATGACCGCCGAGAAGGCGGGCCGGCTGGCTCAGAGGTTGCGCGCCAAGGCCGCGCAACCGGCGCGGGCGTAGCGGTGACGGAATGAACATCCTGGCGTCGCCCAAAGGCATGCCCACGCTCCTGACCACGCGCTTTGGCAAGTACCAGCCCGACGGGCCGCTGGCCGCGGCCGAGGAGGCCGGTGCGTGGCAGTCGTGGAAGAAGACCGTCGGCTCGACGAACCCACCCGCGCTCGTCCGGCTGATCGCTGACTCGGGCCTCCGCGGCCGCGGCGGCGCGGGCTACCCAACCGGTGACAAGTGGCGCGCCGCCGCGGCCAACAGCGCCGACGAACGCTACGTCGTGGCCAATGGCTTCGAGGCGGATCCCGGCGCGCGCCTGGACCGGACGCTGATGGAGACCGATCCACACACAGTCGTCGAGGGCGTGGCGATCGCCGCGTACGCGATCGGTGCCCGGCGCGCGTTCATCGCCGTGCGCGAACGAGCGACGCTCGCCAGGCAGCGCCTGGAGACCGTCGTCCGCCTGGCCGAGGAGGCCGGCTACATCGGCTCGAACGCGCTGGGCACGGGTGTCGATATCCACATCGAGGTCGTCGCGGTACCGGGTGGCATGGTCGTCGGCGAGGAGACGGTGCTCCTGCGCGCGATCCAGAACAAGCGCGCCCAGCCCGAGCAGCGCCCGCCGTATCCGACCGACAAGGGCTTGTACGGGCGGCCGACAGTGGTCAACAACGTCGAGACGCTCAGCCTCGTTCCGTGGATCGTGGCCAATGGATCGAAGGCCTTTGCCCAGATCGGCGACAGTGACAACCCGGGCACGACGCTCATCCAGATCACGGGTGCCGTCACCAGCCCGGGCATCGTCGAGGTGCCGCTGGGCATGAGCATCCGACGGCTGCTCGACATCTGTGGCGGTTTTGGGGACGCGAAGGCGGTGCTCGTCGGTGGCCCCGCAGGTGGCTTCCTCCCGCCCGCCGAGCTGGACACGCTGTACACGGCGGCCGCGCTCAACGAAAAAGGCGCGCTGTGGGGCAGCGGATCGCTGGTCGTCGCCGGCCCGCAGACGTGCCTGGTCGACATGGCCACGACCCTCGAGCGCTACCTGTCCGACGAGTCGTGCGGCAAGACCATCCCGTGCCGCATTGGCGTCCGACGCCTGTACGAGATCGGCATGCGCGCGACCGCAGGACTGTCGCGCCCACAGGATGTCCAGAACATGCAGGACCTGGCCGCGGATGTCCGCGACGCCGCGCTGTGCGGGCTCGAATACTGCGCACCAAATCCGTTGCTGAGCGGAATGCGATACTTCGCCGACGAGTTCAACGCACACTTCACGCATGGCACGTGCCCGGCCGGCGTGTGTAACCCGGTGCGTGTCGCCAGCCCAGCCATGACACCTGCGACGAGCGCATGACAGACACCCTGCCGCAACTGCGCGAGTCAGACGCCGCCGACATGACCGTCGAGCGCCTGCTCGAGACCCAGTCGCCCCAGCGTCCGCTGTCTGCGCCTACCTTCACGGTCGAGGTTGACGGCAGGCAGTTCACAGGGCACGCCGGGCAGACGATCCTCGAGATCTGCCGCGACAACGGCATCGACGTCCCGACGCTGTGCTACGAGCCCAAGCTGCCGGGCTTTGGCGCGTGCCGGATGTGCGTCGTCGAGGTCGAAGGCGAGGACACGCCACCGATCAGCTGCTCGCGGGCCGCAGAGCCGGGCATGGTCGTCCAGACCCAGACCAAGCGGCTGCGCGAGATCCGCAAGACGAATCTCGAGCTGATCTTCTCCGATCACAACGCGTACTGCCTGCCGCCGTGCCAGAACAAGTGCCCCAGCCACATCGACATCCCGGGCTTCCTGAAGGCCAACACTGAGGGCAACTTCGTCGAATCGGCGCGCATCTTCAAGCGCACGATTCCCTTCCCGAGCGTCCTCGGCCGGGTCTGCCCCGCACCGTGCGAGGAGCACTGCCGGCGCGACGAGGTCGAGGAAGCGATCGCCATCCGCGACTCACACCGTTACGCTGGCGACCAGGTGCTCAAGCTGCAGGCCGAGACCGGCGCTGCGGCGCCGGTGCCGTTCACGGTCCAGCCACAGACGGGCAAGCGCGTGGCGGTGATCGGGTCAGGGCCCGCGGGCATGGCCGCGGCCTACTACCTGCTCATCGCCGGACACGACGTGACCGTCTACGAACGCGACCCGGCACCCGGCGGAATGCTGCGCTACGGCATCCCGCAGTACCGCCTGCCAAAGGTTGAGGTGCTCGAGGCCGAATACGACTCGGTCACCCAGCTCGGCGGCAAGGTCGTGTGCAACATGGAGCTGGGCAAGAACTTCACGCTCGACGATCTCCAGAACGAGGGCTTCGACGCGGTCTGCGTGGCCATCGGCTGCTACGACACGAACAAGCTCGGGGTGCCCGGCGAGGACGCCGACGGCGTGCTCGACGGCCTCGAGTACCTGCGCATCGCGACGCTCGGCCTGCCCTACCCGGGCCACGCGGGCAAGCGCGTCGTGGTCATCGGCGGTGGCTTCACCTCGATGGACTGCACGCGCACGTCCGTTCGCCAGGGCGCCGCGCAGGTGACGCTCGTCTATCGCCGCGACATGAAGGACATGCCCGCCTCGAACGAGGTCCACGAGGCGATCGAAGAGGGCGCGCGGGCCATCTTCCAGGCCGCACCGACACGCGTCGTGGCCGATAAGGACAACAAGGTCACCGGGGTCGAGTTCCAGCGCATGGCCATGGGCGCCCCGGACGCGTCAGGCCGGCGCCGCCCGGAGCCCGTGGCAGGCACGGAGTTCGTGATCGAGTGCGACCGCGTACTGCTCGCGATCGGCCAGGGCCCGCAACTCGACTGGCTGAGCCACGGCTCTGACGGCGTCGAGGCGACCAAGAACCGGCGGCTTGCCGCTGACGCCGTGACCTTCACCACCGGCCGTGCCGGCGTCTTTGGCACAGGCGATGTGCGCGTCGGGGCCTCGACCGTCGTCCAGGCCGTGGCCGAGGGCCGCCGCTCCGCCTACGCGATCGACGCGTTCCTCAAGGGCCAGGATCTCGACGCACTCAAGACGCGCCAGACGCTGGCCGAGCCACAGCCCGAGTTCCTGAACATCGTCCCCTACAGCGGCGAGGTCAAGGAGCCGCGCTACCGGCTCAAGTCGATGCCCGCCGAGGTGCGCAACAAGAGCTACGTCGAGTACGAGATCCCGTACAGCCAGACAGAGGCGATGGCCGAATCGAAGCGCTGCCTGCAGTGCACGTGCGAGGCGATCGGCTACTGCGACCTGCGCCGCCAGGGCATCGAGTACGGCACGACGCTGGCCACGCTCGAGCCCGAACGGACCGGCTTCTCACATCGCAGCGTGACCGAGAACCGCTTCACGGGCACGAACCATGACTACATCCGCGACGACAGCCACGCCTTCATCCTGCGCGAGCCGGCGCGCTGCATCGACTGCGGCCGGTGCGCCAACGTGTGCAAGGAGATCGTCGGCGCCGCGTGCTACGACTTCATGCGCACCGGCTTCGACACGCTCGTGACGACGCCGCTCGACATGAGCCTCAACACGACGCCATGCGTCAGCTGCGGGCGCTGCGCGGAGACGTGCCCGACCGGCGCGCTGATGCCCAAGCCGCGCGTGCTCGAGAAGTACGACGTCGACGAGAGCCGCTGCATCCTGTGCGGCATCTGCGTAGATGCCTGTCCATACGACGCCCTGCGCTGCGGTCCCGACTTCGAGCTCTCGCACACTGACCGCTCGGAGCCCGTGATCGACCTGCTGGCGACGAGCTCGATGGAGCGCGACACGGAGATCAGCTACATCCGCCGCGAGCGCGACTGGCTCGAGCGAGCGCAGCAGCAGGGTCGCTTCCTTGATACGGGCCGGATGCTGCCGGTATTGCCCGCGAGCGTGGCCGGCAACGGCCACAACGGCAACGGCCACGCGAGCGCGCACGACGGCAACGGTCAGCACGCTCACTGATGACGCCGCTGCCCGTGTTGGCGGATCTGCAACTGCCGCCCAACATTCCGATCATCGGCTGGGCGTGGGATGACCTTCTCTTCCTGATCCTCGCCGGGGTCATGCTCGGTTGTGCGCTGTTCGTCGTGCTCGGGCGCAACATCGTCCGCTCGGGCATCGCGATGATGGGCTGCTTCGCGGCCCTCGCCGGCATCTATGTCCTTGCCGGGGCGGTCATCGTCGCCGCGTCCGAGGTGCTCGTCTACATCGGCGCGATCAGTGTCCTGATCCTGTTCGCGATCATGCTCACGCAGACCAAGTCGGGACCGACGGAGCTCGTCTTCCACCGCCAGGCGTGGGCCGGGGCACTGGCGGCGATCGGCTTCGGCCTGCTTCTGATCGTGAGCGTCATGAACACGCAGTGGCCGCTCGCCGGCAGTGTCAGGCTCGTCGCGTCAACGAGCGCGATCGCGATGCTCCTCTTCCAGGACTCGCTCTACATCTTCGCCCTGCAGGTCGTGGCGGTATTGCTGACCGCGGCCGTGATCGGCGGCGTCTTCCTCGCCAAGCGCGAGGTTTCGACCGATCCGGGTGAGCCCGAGATGGCCACTCTCGATCGGCTGCGCGCGCCGGTCGAGGCAACCACCGCGGATCAGCCGGCATGAGCCACTCGCTCGACGCGTACCTGATCCTGTCCGGCCTGCTCTTCTCGATCGGCGTCTTCGGCTTCCTCGCGCGGCGCAACGCGATCGCGATGCTCATGTCGATCGAGCTCATGCTCAACGCCGTCAACCTCGCCGCGATCGCCTTCGGCGCATTCACGCCCAGCCTGCAGACCCACGCGGCGCTGATCGTGCTGCTGGTCATGGCCGTGGCCGCCGCTGAGGCGACCGTCGGCCTGGCCATCGTCATCGCCATCTATCGCAACCGACGGACTCCGCTGGTCGACGAGTACGCCAGCATGCGCGATTAACACGCGCGAGCGATGAACCTGACGACGAACGAGCTCCTCGTAACGCTCCTGCTGGTGCTGCCGCTGGCCGGCTTCGGCGTCAGCGCGCTCATCGGCCGGCGGCTGTACACGCGGGCGTGGATCGTCGCGGTGCCGGTGCTCATCGTTACCTGGCTGATCGCCATGTATCTCGTGTACCAGACGCTCTTCCTGGGCACGTTCGGCGATGGCGGCCTGCACTTCACGCTCGGGACGTGGATCCCGGCGGGCGCGTTCCACGTCGACTTCAACTTCGCCGTCGACAACCTGACGGCGGTGCTGCTGATCGTGGTCACCACGATCGGCATGCTCGTCCACGTCTACTCGATCGGCTACATGGCCCACGAGCCGGGCAGGTGGCGCTTCTTCGCCTACCTGAACTTCTTCATGTTCAGCATGCTGCTGCTCGTTCTGGCCGACAACTTCGTGCTCCTCTTCGCGGCCTGGGAGCTGGTCGGACTGTCGAGCTACCTGCTCATCGGCTTCTGGTACAACCGCCGCTCTGCGGCGCTGGCGGCCAAGAAGGCGTTCCTGGTCAACCGCGTCGGCGACTTCGGCTTTGCGCTTGGCATTGCCGCGGTATGGACGACGGTCGGAACGTTCAACTTCACGACCACAACCGCCGGCCCGGGCGTCTTCCAGCTCCTGCCGCAGGCACTCCAGACAGGCGCGATCCAGCCGTGGCAGATGACGGGTGTCGCGCTGCTGCTCTTCTGCGGCGCGGTCGGCAAGAGCGCACAGTTCCCGCTCCACGTCTGGCTACCCGACGCGATGGAGGGCCCGACCCCGGTCAGCGCCCTGATCCACGCGGCGACGA
>CAYYVV010000011.1:0-20444 GCA_964475245.1 uncultured Anaerolineaceae bacterium
CGTCGTCGTACTCGACGACGCGCTTGCGGATGTCGAAGTTGTAGCCCTCGACGCGCGACTGGGCGCTCTCGATCGTCTTGCTCACGAGGCGCGACTCAAGCGCAACGTCACCCTCGAGGCCCATGCGCTCCATCAGCCCGGCCACGCGGTCGGACGCGAAGCGCTTCATGAGCGAGTCCTCGAGCGACAGGTAGAAGCGCGACGAACCCGGGTCGCCCTGCCTTCCGGCGCGCCCGCGCAGCTGGTTGTCGATCCGGCGCGCCTCGTGCCGCTCGGTGCCGATGATGTGCAGCCCGCCCGCGTCGACGACCTTGACGTGGTCGATGTCGACCTCCGCCTTGGCCTTGGCGAGCGCCTCGTCGAGTTCTTCCTGGGTCGCCTCGGCCGGGTTGATGCCGCGCCGGTGCATGTCGGTCGAGGCAAGGCCCTGTGGGTTGCCGCCCAGGATGATGTCCGTGCCGCGGCCGGCCATGTTGGTCGCGATCGTGACAGATGCGCTGCGCCCGGCCTGGGCGACGATCGGCGCCTCCTTCTCGTGGAACTTGGCATTGAGCACCTCGTGCTTGATGCCGCGCCGGTTGAGCATCTCGGACAGCACTTCGCTCTTCTCGACACTGGTCGTGCCGACGAGGACGGGCCGGCCGACGTCGGTCATCTCGACGATCTCGTCGATCAGGGCGTTGAACTTCGCGGTCTCGTTCTGGAAGACGAGGTCGGCCTGGTCGTCGCGGATCATCGGCCGATGGGTGGGGACCGAAACGACCTCCAACCCGTAGATCTTGTAGAACTCCTCCTGCTCGGTCATCGCCGTGCCGGTCATGCCGGACAGCTTCTCGTACAGCCGGAAGTAGTTCTGGAAGGTGATCGTGGCGAGCGTCACCGACTCGCGCTGGACGCGCAGGCCCTCCTTGGCCTCGATCGCCTGGTGGAGACCCTCCGACCAGCGCCGGCCGGGCATCTTGCGCCCGGTGAACTCGTCGACGATGACGATCTCGCCGTTGTCGACGATGTAGTCACGATCGCGCTGGTAGAGCGCGTGTGCCTTGAGCGCCTGCTCGAAATGGCGGGCGAGGCGGGGGTCGGCGTCGAACATGTTGTCGACCTTGAGCAGGTGCTCGATCTTGTCGATGCCCTCCTCAGTTGGCGCGACCGCGTGCTCCTTGAGGTCGATGAAGTAGTCGCCGTCCGGAGCATCGCCCTCTTGCCAGTCAGATCGCCGCTCGTGGAGGCGCGGCACGAGGCGCGCGAACTGGTAGTAGAGATCCTCCGATTCCTCGGCCTGGCCGCTGATGATGAGCGGCGTGCGCGCCTCGTCGATGAGGATGTTGTCGACCTCGTCGACGATCGCGAAGTAGCGCTGGCGCTGAACTCGCTCGGCCAGCTCAGTGACCATGTTGTCGCGCAGGTAGTCGAAGCCGAACTCGTTGTTCGTGCCGTAGGTCACGTCCGCCGCGTAGGCCTCGGCACGCGGCACGGGGCGCAGGTTGAGCAGCCGCTCGTCTGTGCCGCGGTGGTCGGGGTCGTAGATGAAGGCGCTCTCGTGCTGGATGATGCCGACCGTCAGGCCCATACCGGCGAAGATCGGGCCCATCCACTGCGGGTCGCGCTTGGCCAGGTAGTCGTTGACGGTGACGACGTGAACGCCGCGGCCGGACATCGCGTTGAGTGCCGCGGCGAGCGGCGCGACGAGGGTCTTGCCCTCGCCGGTCTTCATCTCGGCGATCCGGCCCTGGTGCAGGACGATGCCCCCGACCAGCTGGACGTCGAAGTGGCGCATGCCCAGCTTGCGCCGGCTGATCTCGCGCGCCGCCGCGAACACCTCGGGCAGGGCGTCGTCGAGGACGCCCTGGAGATGTTTGATGTCCGCTTTCTCGCGCTGCCGGCGCAGTTCGCGGCGGCGCTCGGAGCTGTCGTTGCCGAGCTCTTCGTCGGATGGATCGGTCGGTGCGGCATCTTCGCGGATCTCGTCGCGCAGCTCGATCATGCGCTGGCGGATCTCGGCATCGGTCAGTTCCTGGAACTCTGACTCGAGCGAATTGATCTCGTCGACGAGCGGCTGAAGGCGCTTTACGACGCGCTCATTTGAATCGATGAAACGGGAAAAGAAGTTCATGACAGCCCCGGAAGTATAGGCGCGAGCCTCTGCCCGCCCCTCACGGTGACCCTGCTAGGCCCAGAACCCGGTGCCGTAGCCGATGACGAGCAGAACGAACGTCAGCGTCGCGAGGACGGCCCAGAAGAGCACTGCCATGCGGCTGCTGGTGGGGTTGCGCTCGGTGTTCTCGAGGGCCGCTGGGCGCCATCGGCGCGACACCAGCCGGCTGCGCCACGTGCGCTGCGCGGCCGGATTCGGCTCGAGGCCGTTCGGGCCCGGACGATAGAGCTTGAGGCTCATCGGTGGGCGCCCACCTCGTGCTCATCCTGGCGCGTCGTCATCTCCGCTTTTGGGTAGTGGCCATCGTCATCCTCGTCGTCGCGCGCTGCTTCCTCGTCCCAGATGAGCATCTCCTGGACGAGCTGCAGGTCGCTCGAGAAGAGCGCGCCGACTGATTCGCCCAGATGAATGCGCCGGATGGCCTCGCCGATCAGCGGTGCAACCGACAGCACTTTGATGCGCGGCAGGTGCTTGGCCGGCGGCAGCGGGATCGTGTCGGTGATGACGACCTCCGTGATCTCCGACTTGCGCAGGCGGTCAATCGCCGGGTCGGACAGGACGCCGTGCGTCGCGCAGGCGTAGATCTCGGTCACACCCTCTCGGATCAGCGCGCGCTCGATCTCCATCAGCGTGCTCGCCGTGTCGATCTCGTCGTCGACGATGATCGCGCGCTTGCCGCGCACCTCGCCGATGACGTTGAGCAGCTCGGCCAGGTCGCGGTTGCCCTGGCGGCGCTTCTCGATCACCGCCAGCGGCGCCTCGAGGATCTCAGCGAATGTCCGCGCGCGCTTGGCAAAGCCAAGGTCCGTGACCACGACGAGGTCGTCCAGCTCTAGCCGCTTGAAATAGTTGGAGAGCATGTGCACGGCCGTCAGCTCGTCGACGGGGATGTTGAAGAAGCCCTGGATCTGGCCCTGGTGGAGGTCCATCGTCAGCAGCCGATCGGCGCCGGCGACGCTGATCATGTCCGCCACCAGCCGGGCCGTGATTGGCACGCGCGGCTGATCCTTCTTGTCCGAGCGGCCGTAGGCGTAGTACGGGATGACCGCCGTGATCCGGCCTGCGCTGGCGCGCTTGAACGCGTCGATCATGATCAGCAGCTCCATGATCGACTTCTGAACGGGCCGGTTCGTGGGCTGGATCACGAAGACGTCGCGGTCGCGCGCGTTGTCCTCGATCTTGACGAAGATGTTCTCGTTGGCGAACTCGAACACCTCGACGTTGCCCAGCTCACGGCCGAGGTAGCGCGCGATCTTGCGCGCGAGCTGCGGATTGGCATTGCCCGTATACAGGTCGAACTGGTCGCTGTACGGGTTCAGGGCACGGCTGCCGAAAGCGGTCACGACGATGGCTCTCCCGACGGGTCGTCATTGTCGGGCATGGAGTCGTCATCTGTCACCTTGTTATCGCCCCGATTCTCGGCGCGGAAGACGGCGATGCCGGCTACCTCGTCGCCGTCGTTCAGGCGCATGACGATCACGCCACGCGCCGACGAGCCGTAGCGATTGACGCTCTTGACGTCCGTGCGCACGACCTGGCCGCTCTTGCTGATGAGCAGGAGCTCCTCGTCCTGCTCGTCGACGAGCTCCACGGCGGCGACCCGTCCGGTCTTCGAGCCCTCGAGCGAGATGAGCCGCACTCCCTGGCTGCCGCGATGCATGCGCCGGAACTCCGACAGTGCCACGCGCTTGCCGTAGCCGGTCTCGGTCAGGACGAGCATGTCGTTGGTCGGCTGGACGACGCGCATGCCGACGACCTGGTCAGCCTTGTTGGCCAGGCGGATGCCGATCACGCCGGCGGCGTCGCGGCCCATGGGCCGGACCTCCGTCTCGTTGAAGCGTGCAATGCGGCCCTGGGCAGTGGCCAGGATGACGTCGTCTGCGCCCGACGACACGCCGGCCCAGGCAAGCTCGTCCGTCTCGGCCACGGTGATCGCGCGGATGCCCGTCGAGCGGACGCGCTCGAACTGCTCGATGGGCGTCTTCTTGATGATCCCCTGCCGCGTCGCCATGACCATGTTGTGGCCCTTCTCGAAGTTGGGCACGGTCACGATGGCCAGCACCAGCTCACCCGGATCGAGCTGCACGCCCTCGAGGTTGATGACCGGGATGCCCTTGCTCGTCCGCTCGGTCGGGGCGGGGATGGCATGCACCTTCGAGCTGAAGACGCGGCCGCGGTTGGTGAAGAAGAGCGCCCAGTCGTGCGTGCCGGCAACGAGCAGGTGCTCGACCGCGTCCTCTTCCACTGTCCGCGCGCCGATGATGCCCTTGCCGCCACGGATCTGGCGCCGGTATGTCGCGAGGGGCTGGCGCTTGATGTAGCCGCGGGTCGAGACAGTGATCACGACGTCCTCGTCGGCGATCAGGTCCTCGTCGGTCAGCTCGCGGTCGGAGTCGCCTTCCACCCTGGTCAGGCGCACCCCGGAGTACTTGGTCGAGACCTCGCGCAGCTCGTCCTTGATGATCGCCAGGACACGCGCCGGGTTGGCCAGGATGTCCTCGAGCTCGGCGATGAGCTTGATCGTGGCCAGGTACTCGTCCTCGATCTTCTTGCGCTCGAGCGCGGCGAGACGGCGCAGCTGCATCTCGAGAATGGCGTTGGCCTGGATCTCGGTCAGCTCGAAGCGCGACATCAGGTTGCCGCGCGCGGTATCGACGTCAGCGCTCTCGCGGATGGTCCTGATGACGGCGTCGAGATTGTCGAGCGCGATCTTGAGACCTTCGAGGATGTGCGCCCGATCGCGCGCCTTGCCCAGGTCGAACTCGGTCCGGCGCCGGACGATCTCGCGCCGCCAGTCGATGTGGTGCTGGAGGACCTGCTTGAGCGTCAGCGTCTGCGGCTGGCCGTCGACCAGCGCGAGCATGTTCATGTTGAAGGCGAGCTTCAGCGGGGTGTGCTTGAACAGGTTGTTGAGCACCTTGCGCGGCGCGGCGTCGCGCTTGCACTCGATGACCAGGCGCATTCCGTCGCGATCCGACTCATCGCGGATGTCGGCGATGCCCTCGATCTTCTTCTGCTGGACGAGGTCGGCGATCTTCTCGGCCAAGCTGGCCTTGTTGACCTGGAAGGGCAGCTCGGTGACGACGATCGCCGTCCGCTGCTGACGCGTCTCCTCGAACGAGACGGCAGCCTGCATGACGATCCGGCCGCGGCCGTGGGCGTACATCTCGCGGATCGCGTCGACGCGCTCCTTCTGGCCGGTCATCGAGTTGCGCCGCTCTTCGAAGCGGAAGATGGTCGCGCCCGTCGGGAAGTCCGGACCGTTGACGAACTCGCACAGCTCGTCGTTGGTCAGCTGCGGGTCGTCGATCAGCGCGATCGTCGCGTCGGTCACTTCGGCCAGGTTGTGCGGCGGGATGTTGGTGGCCATGCCCACGGCAATGCCTGAAGAGCCGTTGACGAGCAGGTTGGGCAGTTTCGCCGGGAGCACCGAGGGCTGCATGCGCGTTCCGTCGTAGTTCTCGACGAAGTCGACCGTCTGCTTGTCGATGTCCGCGAGCACCTCGGCCGCGATCGCGGTCATGCGCGCTTCGGTGTACCTCATCGCCGCGGGCGGGTCGCCGTCGACCGAGCCGAAGTTGCCCTGGCCGTCGATCAGCGGGTATCGCAAAGAGAACAATTGTGCTAAACGGACCAGCGCGTCGTACAGGGCGACGTCGCCGTGCGGGTGGTACTTGCCCATGACGTCGCCGACGATCGCCGCGCACTTTCGGTAGCTGGCCGTCGAGGTCAGCCCCATCTCATGCATCGTGTACAGGATCCGCCGATGGACGGGCTTCAGGCCATCACGGACGTCGGGCAGCGCACGGCTGACGATGACGCTCATGGCATAGTCGAGGTAGCTGGTCCGCAGCTCGTCCTCGATACGGATGGGCAGAACCCGGCCGCCCTCTTCGGTCATCTACTTGAGCTCCCCTCAGACCCGACTCACGGGCAGCCGCTGACGCTCGCCCTGCATACGAACCGCCGCGTCCGACAGCCGCTCGAGGCCAGCGAAATGTCCGGCGATCTGTGACGCCTCGCTCGTCGACTCCCCACCGGCGCGACGCCGCACGCCGGCCAGGGTCACTCGGAGCTCAACGACGAGCGGCGCCGGCGCTGCCAGCCGCTGTTCCTTGACCGCGTCGCGAATGACCCACGCACGGTTGCCGTCGTTCGTGGCTGCCGCGCGGCGCGCCTCGCTGCGCAGCAGCTCGTCGACGCCGCGCGGATCGACCTCGCGCCATGATCGGAGCGCCCAGGACAGGCTCTTGCGCACCATCTCCGAAGCGTCACCGATAAGCGTCGTGACCATCGCCAGTGCCGGCGTATCGAGCAGCTCCTCGCGCCGCCGACGCGGCAGCTCGAAGGGGATCGTCGCGATCGTGGAACCGACCAGCCGCCGCTCCCACTCGTTGGCGGAGAAGACGAGCTGCTCGATCTCCGCCCAGCGAACCCGCTCGAGCAGGATGCCCTGCGCATAAAGATGAGCAAGCGAGTCGACCGAGATCCAGTCCGCGGCGGCGCGTCCCAGTCGGCGCATCAGCTGCCACGCGCGTTCCGGGTCCGTGGGCAGCACCCGTTCGAGCGCCTGATGGGCAAAGAAGACGAACTCGCGCTCGTCCTCGACCGCGAGGCGCTCCGCGAGGTTCAGCGCGAGCGCGGGCGATGTCTCGCGCAACGGCACCCGAAGCTGGCGCATGACGGCCGATAGAAGCGGCGCGCGGACGCCGAACACGAGGCCCGAGCCGGGCGCGATGCGCTCCTGTTCGGCTGCGTACACCGGATCGGCGAGTTGGACGAGCCCGTCACGCAGCGCGGCAACGAACTCCTCCGGATAGTCGATCAACTCAACCAGCGTCTCGCCCAAGCCGCGCGCCTCCGACAGTCGCTCGACCACGAACGCCTGCGCGCGGACCGTCACCTCAGAGGGCAAGGTGCGCCTCAGACATCGAGGTTCTGGACCTGGCGCGCACGGGCCTTGATAAAATCGCGGCGTGGCTCGACCTTCTCGCCCATCAGGGTCGAGAAGATCCGGTCCGCCTCTGCCGCGTCGTCGATCTCGGCCTGCAGAAGGGTGCGCGAGCCCGGGTTCATGGTCGTTTCCCAGAGCTGCTCGGCGTTCATCTCGCCCAGGCCCTTGAAGCGCTGGATCGACAGGTTCTTGGCCTTGAACTCCTTGACGACTCGCTCGCGGTCCTTGTCGTCATGCGCGTAGCGCGTGACCTTGCCGGTACTGATGCGGTACAGCGGCGGCTGGGCGAAGTAGAGGTGACCGCCCTCGACGATCTGGGGCATGTGGCGATAGAAGAAGGTCATCAGCAGCGTGCGGATGTGAGCACCATCCACGTCCGCGTCGGCGAGCAGGATGATCTTGTGGTAGCGCAGCTTGGCAATATCGAACGATTCGCCGATGCCCGCGCCCAGGGCGATGATCAGCGGCCGGATCTTCTCGCTCGACAGGACCTTGTCGATGCGCGCCTTCTCGACGTTGAGCATCTTGCCGAACATGGGCAGCACGGCCTGGAAGTGCCGGTCACGGCCCTGCTTGGCCGAGCCACCTGCCGAGTCGCCCTCGACGATGAACAGCTCGCTGCGCGATGGGTCGCGTTCCTGGCAGTCGGCCAGTTTGCCGGGCAGGGCCGAGCCCTCGAGCGCGCTCTTGCGGATGACGAGGTCGCGCGCCTTGCGCGCGGCTTCGCGCGCTCGGGCCGCCGTGAGTGACTTCTCGATGATCCGCCGCGCGTCCTGCGGGTTCTCCTCGAGGTACTGGTTCATGCCCTCGGTCAGCGCTGCCTGGACCTGGCCCTTGACCTCGGCGTTGCCCAGCTTGGCCTTGGTCTGGCCCTCAAATTGGGGCTCGGTCAATTTGACGGATATTACGGCCGTCAAACCCTCACGGACGTCATCGCCGGATAGGTTGGCGTCGTTGTCCTTGAGGATGGCGTTCTTGCGCGCGTAGTCGTTGAGCGAGCTCGTCAGCGCGGCGCGGAAGCCGGTCACGTGCGAGCCGCCATCGACCGTGTTGATGTTGTTGGCGAAGGCGAAGACGCTTTCTGCGTAGCCGTCGTTGTACTGGAGGGCAACCTCGATCTGCGTCGATCCGTCGCGGCGCTCGACGTAGATGGGCAGCGGATGGAGCACGTCGCGGCCCTTGTTGAGGTGGCGCACGAAGCTGATCAGGCCGCCCTCGAAGTAGAACGACTTCTCGCGGGCGGGCGTCTCGCGCTCGTCCACGAACTTGATCCACACGCCCTTGTTCAGGTACGCCGACTCGCGCAGGCGCTGGCTGATCGTCTCAAAGTTCCACTCGGTCGTCTCGAAGACCTGCGGATCGGCCCTGAAGCCCGTCGCGGTCCCAGTACGGCCGTCAGAAGCCCCGATCGCATGGACCGGCGTGGTCGGTTTGCCGCGTTCATATTCCTGGCGCCAGACCTTCCCATTGAACGCCGACTCGACCCACAGGTACTCCGACAGCGCATTCACGACGCTGACGCCGACGCCGTGCAGGCCGCCCGACACCTTGTAGCCACCGCCGCCGAACTTGCCGCCGGCGTGGAGCACGGTGTGCACGACCTCGAGCGCGTCGCGGCCGGTCTGCTTGTGCTTGCCGACGGGTACGCCACGGCCGTTGTCGCGGTTGGTGACGCTGCCATCCGCGTTGATCGTCAGCTCGATGTGCGTCGCGAAGCCGGCCATCGCCTCATCGATCGAGTTGTCGACGATCTCCCAGATGAGGTGGTGCAGGCCGCGAGCGTCGGTCGAGCCGATGTACATGCCCGGCCGGCGCCGGACGGCTTCGAGGCCTTCGAGGACCTGGATGCTCTCGGCGGTGTATGCCGCGGCGCCGGCCTGCGTCGCCTTTGTGCTACGGCGGCCGATGGCGCCAGCCACGTCCGACTTGCGAACGATCGAGTCGGTCACGGCCTGTCCCCCGTCAGGCGCTCATAGAGGCGCTCCAGATCGTCTTCGTTGTAGTACTCGATCGTGATTCGGCCGCCTTTCCGGGCAGTGCTGATGGTCACCTTCGTGGCCAGTGAGTTGCGCAGCGCCGTCTCGAGGCGGTCGACGTCCGGCGCGCGCTCTCGCGGAGCGCGCGCCGGCCTCGCCGCGCGCATCCGCCGAACCAGCTCTTCTGCCTGGCGAACCGATAGGCCCTTGGATTCGATCTCTATCGAAGCGACCACCTGCTGGGCGGGATCATCCAGGCCGCAGATTGCCCGCGCATGTCCTTCGCTGAGCGAGCCGCGCCTCAGCGCGTCCTTGACCTCAGGCGCGAGATCAAGCAATCGAAGCGTGTTGGCGACCGCCGGGCGCGACTTGCCCACTCGGCTTGCGACATCGTCGTGGCTCAGCCCGAACTCATCGATCAGCTGGCGAAACGCGGCCGCCTCCTCGAGTGCGTTCAGGTCGGAGCGCTGGAGGTTCTCGATCAGTGCCCAGGCGAGCTGCGCCGTCTCGTCGGCCGAGCGGATCAGTGCCGGGATCCGGTCGAGACCGGCCATCTCGGCCGCTCGCAGGCGCCGCTCGCCGGCGATGAGGCGATAACCGCCGGGCACCTCGGTGACGAGGACGGGCTGCAGAACGCCGTGCTCGGCGATGCTTGCGGCGAGCTCCGCCAGCTGGACCTGTTCGAACGCCTGACGGGGCTGGTATGGATTGCTGCTTATCGCCGAGATCGGGAGGTCGACCGATCCGGTCCTGTCGTCGCGTTGCGGTATTAGTGCCGCCAGGCCGCGTCCAAGCCCACTCGTCGTCCGCCGTGAATCCGTCGTCATGCGTTCATCGCCGCGTGCTGGATCTGGACATGGAGCGGCGCGCCGGCCTCACGCTCGAGCACTTCTTCGGCCAAGGCTCGGTAAGCATGTGCGCCGCGCGACTCGGGGCTGTAGCGGGCGATCGGGCGTCCGTAGCTGGGCGCTTCCGCCAAGCGCACGCTGCGTGGCACGACTGTCCGGAACACGCTCTGGCCGAGATGTCGGCGGACCTCGCTCGCGACGTCCGCCGACAGAGTCGTGCGGGCGTCGAACATCGTCAGCAGGACCCCGGCCAGGCGCAGTCGCGGATTGAGGTTGTCGCGAACCATGTCGATCGTGGACAGCAGCTGGCTGAGTCCCTCCAGGGCGTAGTACTCGCACTGAATCGGAACGAGCACCGCGTCGGCGGCGGTCAGCGCATTCACCGTGAGCAGTCCCACCGCGGGCGGGCAGTCGAGCAGCACGAAGTCGAACGACGCTCGCAGGTCGTCGAGGGCATCACGAAGCTTTCGTTCGCGATCGGCCATTTCGACCAGCTCGACCTCGGCGCCCGCAAGATCGCGGCCGGATGGGATCAGCCACAATCCGTCGATCTGTGTCGGTTGAACGAGGGCGCGCGCTGAAACTCCCTCGACCAATGCCGGATAGACGGACGTTCGCGCAGTGGCGCGATCGAAGCCGAGGCCGCTCGTGGCGTTGCCCTGCGGATCGAGGTCAACCACAAGCACCCGGCGCTCATTGAGCGCGAGGTAGGTCGCGAGGTTAATGACAGTGGTGGTCTTGCCGACGCCGCCCTTTTGGTTCGCGCAAGCGATGACGTCGCCCACTCAACTGCCAAAGGGGTACGCATCCACGAGCCTTGATTCTATCGGACTGGGCCCATTCCGGCCGTCGGTAGCGGCCCACGAGGGTCAATTCTCGGGCTCCGCGCTTAGTTATCACTTATCCGTGACATGCGGCTGTTCCACGTGAAACAGAGTCAGCCGCGGTCCACAGCATCTACATATCGGGCTGGCAGTGAAGGTCGAACTGGGACCCGGGCCTATACTCCTTGAGCGCGGCCTGTGCGGCGGCGAGGTCGCGAGCTCGTCATTTCGGAGTCCTGCTTGACCATTCCCTTCGCGGCCCTCATGGCGCTTCTTGCGGCGCTCGTCGAGACCACCGTCCTGCCTGAGATCCCGATCGCCGGGGCGACCGCGGACCTCGTCCTCGTCGTCGCCGTCACGGCGACGCTGATGCTCGGCATAGAGGACGGCCTGGTGGCTGCATTCGCCGGCGGACTCCTGACTGACATGCTGATTCCTGAGCGGCCGCTTGGCGCCGGAACCCTGTCCCTGCTCCTGGTCCTGGGCATCGCGGCGGCCGTGGCGCGCGTTGCCGGCCCGAGCCGACGCTGGCTGGCGGTCGCCTTGACGGTCGTTCTGACGCCCGTCCTTCACGTTGCCCTAAGCATCGTCCTCGTATTGACTGAGGGTGCCCCACTCGCGTTCGACCTGACGGCCATGCTCGTGGCCGCGTTCATGAATGGCGTCCTTGCGTTCGTCATCGCCACGATCTTCGGCGCGATCGAACAGCGTTTCGGCACGACCGAGCGCGCTGATTGGTAGTGGTTGGCAGACAGTGAGCGACTACATCCTGGGTCAACCCGAACCGCCTCGGACGCGACTGGGCGCTCGCTTCGCTGTCTTCGGACTGATCATCGTTCTCGTTGTCGGGCTGCTGACGACGCGGCTGTTCTACATGCAGGTCGTCAGCGGCGGCTACTACGCGGGGCTGGCCGACGATCAGGCCAGCACCGACCAGCCAATCGAGGCCGCCCGAGGGCTGATCTATGACCGCGCGGGTCGGCCCGTCGCGATCAACGTCCCGTCATATGTTGTCCGCATTCGTCCCAGCGACTTGCCATTCAGCGATCGCGACGCCGTCGTCAGCCAGCTCTCGACGCTGCTCAACATGCCCAGCTCGGACATCATCCAGGCGCTCGACCGCAACGCCGATCAGGCCTTTGAGTACGTCAACATCGCCTCGGATGTGCCGGATGATGTCGCGCACCTCATCGACGAGGAGAGTCGCGACCTGCCGGGTGTCGACGTGACGGTCGAAGAGCGGCGCGAGTACGAGTACGGACCGTTGCTGTCGCACGTCATTGGCTACACAGGTGCGGTCACGGCCGACGACCTGGCGCAGCCGAACAACACGTACCTGCCAGACGCTCAGATCGGCAAGTCCGGCGTCGAAGATACATTCGAGGACCAGCTGCGCGGCACCAACGGAAGCGAGCAGGTCGAGCGGGATTCGACTGGTCGCGTGGTGCGCACGGTATCGATCGACCAGCAGCCGCAGGCGGGCGATTCGCTCGAGCTCACGATCGACGTCCAGATCCAGAAGGAGGCGCAGCAGGCCCTCGATTGGGCCACCCAGATCGTCAACCTGCAGCGCGGCGTGGTCATTGTCATGAACCCACAGGACGGCGAGATCCTCGCCATGGTCGCCAACCCGTCGTACGACGACAACCTGTTTGCGAGCGGCATCTCCAACACCGACTACCAGGCGCTGCTCAACGACCCGAACACGCCGCTCGTGAATGCCGCGATCAGCGAGCAGTTCCCGCCGGGCTCGACGTACAAGCTGGTCACGGGCTCCGGATCGCTGATGGACGGCGTGATCACGACCCAGACGCAGCTCCAGACTGCGGCCTATCTCTCAATCGGGCCGTACAAGTACTGGGACTGGAACAGGCGCGGCTTCGGCCCGCTCGACATCGACCAGGGCTTTGCCGATTCGAGCGACACGTTCTTCTACCAGCTAGCAGGCGACCTTGGCGCCGACCGCCTGGCTTATTGGGCCAACCAGTTCGGCTTCGGCCAGCCGACTGGCATCGACCTGCCCGCCGAAGCGCGCGGCATCGTTCCCACCAACGACTGGAAGCAACAGGTCTTCGGCCAGGACGTGTTCCCGGGCGAGGTGTACCAGGCTGGTATCGGCCAGGGCTACGACGCGGCAACTCCGCTGCAGGTGCTCAACGCCTATGCGGCGCTGGCCAACGGCGGCTCGCTCTGGCAGCCACAGATCGTCCGCCGCGTCCTGGCGCCTGACGGGAGCGTCGTCCAGGACTTCCAGCCGCAACTCATCCGCCAAGTTGGTGTCTCGTCCGACGTGCTCCAGACGATGCGCATTGCCGCGCGCGACGTCGTCACCACTCGCCACACCTTCAACCTGGTAGACGAGCCACTTGTCATCGCCGGCAAGACGGGCACGGCGCAATTCGGCGTCCGCAATGCCCAGGGACAGCTTCCGTTCCACGACTGGTTCGTCGCCTTCGTCCCCAACTTCACCGCTGAGCAGCCCGGCGATCCGGCCAAGACGGATTCGCAGCTCGCAGTCGTTGCCTTCGCCTACGACTCGAACACGATTGGCGACACGGCGACCGAGATCGTCAAGTACTTCCTGCAGGAGTACTACAACCTGCCGGTCGACCTGACTCGTCCCGATCTGCTCCAGTCGAACGGCTACAGCAACTGATGGCAGGAACCTGAGCGAATGACCGCGATGCGGATTCAGCGCGCGCCGTCTAGTTCCTACGTCGCGCGCCCTGAGTCTGGCAGCTGGCACTCGTTCGACATCCAGCTCGCGTTCTACGCGCTGGCCCTGGGCATCATCGGCCTGCTGATGGCGTGGACGAACAGCACGGGCGGCCCGCTTGCGCCCGGCTCCACCTTCACCCGCGGCCTGATGTGGTTCGCCATCGCGATCGTGTCGTTCACTCTCGCCTCGGCCTTCGACTACCGCTGGTTGCGCACCTTCTCGTGGTTGCTCTACCTCGTCAGCATCGGCCTTCTGCTGCTGACCATGGCTATCGGCGTCGAGATCAACGGTGCCCAGCGCTGGGTGTCGGTCGCGGGGCTCACCTTCCAATTCTCAGAGATTTCCAAGGTGCTGATGATCGCCGTGCTCGCCGCGTTCCTGGCCGGCCGCGCCGATCGGATCAACAAGGTCAGCACCCTGATCGGCGCGGCGCTGCTGACCGTTCCACCGTTCATCCTGATCATGATCCAGCCGGACCTGGGCACGGCCCTCGTCCTCGTAGCAATCATGGTCGGCGCGCTCTTCCTGGCCGGTGCCAGTCTGCGTTGGATGCTGCTGGCCGCCGCCGCAGCGGTCGCCGCACTCCCGGTCATCTGGTCAGTCCTCCAGACTTACCAGCAAAACCGCATCCTGCAATTCCTCAATCCATCGTCGGATCCCCAGGGCGCGGGTTTCCAGCTCGCGCAGGCGCAGATCGCCGTGGGCTCGGGCGGGATATTCGGCCGCGGCCTTACCGCCGGCGCCACATCGGCGCTGTTGCCCGTTCAGTCGACCGACTTCGCCTTCGCCGTGCTGCTCGAGGAGCTCGGTTTCATCGGCGGCATGGTCGTCTTCCTGCTCTTCATCGGCCTGATCTGGCGGGTGCTGGTCATCGGCTGGCGCTCGGACAGCGTGTTCGACGTGGCATTCGCCGGTGGCACAGCGGCAATGATCATCTTCCAGGTGCTCGTCAACGCCGGGATGGTCGCCGGGCTGATGCCCGTGACGGGGATTCCGCTGCCGTTCATCACACACGGTGGCGCTTCCCTGGTGAGCACTGCGATCGCGCTTGGATTGCTGCAGAGCATCAATATCAGGCGCGCCAGGGCGCCTGGCTAGCCAGGCGCCGGCAATTCAGCGACGCTCGAGCAGCAGGCCGATCTCGGACTTGTAGCGGCGCCCGGCGGCGGACCGCGCGAGCCACTCAAGATAGTCCGGGTCGCGGCTCCTGATCTGGTTCAAGGTCCAGCCCTGGTAGCGTCCAAAGTCGACGACGCTGCCGATCGCCGGTCCGTCGGGCTTACCGGCCCCGCCGAAAGCGATGTCACCAGGGCGGACGATCAGACTGTCGGACCGGCGCCGGTCACGCCGGCCGGCCAGCCACTCGTCGTACCTTTGGCGCTTCTCCGGGTCGCGCAACGTCGCGTACGCATTGTTGATCTCCGCCATCCGTGCTGCCGCCTCGCGCGACCTGTCGACGTCGGGGTGATAGCGCTGGGCGAGCTTCCGGTAGACGGTGCTGATGATCTCGCGGTCGGCGCCTTCGGCGAGCATCAATTGCTTGTAATACGTGTTGCGCGGATCGGCGGGCATATCTCTCGGGCTAACGGGGCTGCAGCGCTGAGTGTCGGGGCCGAATGGCTACATCGAAAGCCACTCGATGTACCCTGACCCTTCGGAACCTGTCCTACTGGGCCACGTCCTGGCGACGAGGTCGCTCACGCTCAGCTTCGTGTTATTCTTCCCGTTCGCGCCCAGCGGCGGCATTTTCGCGCCGTCCCGGCTGGCGGCGACCTCATTTGAAAAGCATTGAACAGTGCCGCGCTCTGGCGTACGACGCCCGCAACGCGACCGCGGAGAACGATGTACGCAGTAATCGAGACCGGTGGCAAGCAATACCGTGTCGAGCTCGGCTCTGAGCTCGCGGTCGAGAGACTTGATGTCGCGCCCGGCGCCACGATCAATTTCGATCGGGTGCTGCTCGTCGCCGACGGCGACAACGCTCAGATCGGGACGCCGACCGTGGCCGACGCGCTCGTGACCGCCGATGTGCTGCGCCAGGATCGCGGCGAGAAGCTGATCGTCTTCAAGTACCGGCCCAAGGCCCGGCACCGCTCCAAGAAGGGTCACCGCCAGGAGCAGACCGTGCTTCGCGTCGCGGACATCCGCTTCAACGGCCGGTCAGCGGCCGACGAAGCAGGCAAGGAGCAGAAGAGCCAGGCACGGGCACAGGTGCAGGCGCAGGCTGAAGCGGACCGCAAGGCGGCGGCCGACCAGGCGCTGGCAGCCAAGCTCGCCGCGGACGCCGCAGCCAAGGAAGCGCAGGCGGCAAAGACGACCAAGCCCGCTGCCGATGCCAAGCCGGTCGTCGCCAAGCCGACCACGCGCAAGGCCGCCGCGGCGAAGGCACCTGCGACCAAGCCCGCAGCCAAACAGGCCGCGGCCGACAAGCCGGCGACAAAGTCGACGCGCTCAGCGCCCAAGGCGGCGCCAAAGACGAACGAGCCAGCGGCCGACAAACCCAAGACAACCCGAGCACGCGCCCCGCGTTCAAGCACCAAGAAGGACGAGTAACAGAGATGGCACACAAGAAGGCGGGATCAAGCTCGAAGAACGGCCGCGACAGCGCCGGTCAGCGGCTGGGCGTGAAGGCCGGTGACGGTCAGACCGTCAGCGCCGGCACGATCATCGTCCGCCAGCGCGGCATGACCTTCGTCGCCGGCCCGGGCACTGACCTCGGCCGCGACTACACCGTTTTCGCCACGATCGACGGCCAGGTCCGCTTCGAGCATGAGCGGCGCGACAAGAAGCGCGTGCGCGTCGTGGCAGAGGCGGCCGCAGTGACTGCTGGAGACGCGGCATGAAGCCCGGCATCCATCCTCGCTATCAGCAGGCCAAGGTAGTCTGCGGGTCGTGCCACACCGAGTTCGAGGTCGGCTCTACGCAGCCCACGCTGCACGTCGATATCTGCTCGAACTGCCATCCGTTCTTCACCGGCAAGCAGACGATCGTCGACACCGCCGGCCAGGTGGAGCGCTTCCAGAAGCGTCTCGAACGGTCCGCGCGGCTCTGATCGAGTTGCGTCGCTCAAGGGCGGCGTAATCAATGGCTCGCGCCGACTTCGGAGGTCAGGCACTCCTCGAGGGCGTGCTGATGCGCGGTCGCAGCGCGATCGGAGTGGCGCTGCGCCATCCGGACGGGTCGATCGTCTCGGCGTCTGAGCCGCTCAACTCGATCCTCCATCGCAACAGGTTCGCGCGCGCCCCGTTCTTCCGGGGCATCGTGCTGCTGTACGAGACGCTCGTCATCGGCACGCGCTGGCTGATGCGCTCCGGCACGATCCAGGCCGAGGGCGAAGGCGAAGAGATGGGTCGCGGCACGATCGCGATCACGCTCATCGTGACCCTCGCGCTGGCAGTCGGTCTGTTCGTCCTCGTGCCGCTCTTTCTCGCCGATGCCACGACGCGAATAACGCTCGGGCCGGACCAGGTGCTCGCCCAGCATCTGCTCGAAGGCCTGATCCGGGTGATCATCTTCGTCGCCTATCTGCTCATCGTCAGCCGCTCGGCGGAGATCCGGCGCACGTTCCAGTACCACGGCGCCGAGCACATGACCATCCATGCCCTGGAGCACGAGGATCCGCTCGATATCGAGCACGTGCGCCGCTATCCCACGGCCCACCCACGCTGCGGCACCGAGTTCCTGGTCATCTTCATCATCCTGAGCATCGTCATGTTCAGCGTGCTCGCCGGTCAGGATCTGGTGGTCAGCATCGTCGGCCGCGTCCTGCTCGTGCCCGTCATCGCGTCGCTCGCCTACGAGCTGTTGCGCTTCGGCGCGCGCCATCGCGATCGGATCTGGCTGCGCTGGCTGTACCTGCCCGGCATCTGGCTCCAGGCGATCACGACCAAGCAGCCCGACGACTCGATGATCGAGGTCGCCATCGCGTCGATGCAGGAGGCCCTGGCCGCGAACCACGAGGCGGCCCCGGCTGGATCGTGGGACCCGCCGCGCCGGCCGATCCCAATGGGTAACACCAAGGCCGTCACGGAGCAGGAGTCGGCGCCAGACCAGATCGCCCGATGAGCCTTGACGACAGGCTCGAAGCGCTCGAGCAACGCCTCGGGGAAATCGAGAACGAGTGGTCGCGGCCGGAGGTCGCAGCGGATCCTGACATGCGCCGCGAGCTGGGCCGCGAGCAGGCGTCGATCGAGCCCGTCGTCAACGTCTATCGCCGGCTCAAGGTCGTGCGTGCCCAGCTCGCGGCGGCGCACGACGCGGAGTCGGACCCTGAACTGCGCGAGCTCGCGCACGACGAGATCGACACGGCCGAGCGCGAAGAAACCGGCCTCGTCGAGCAGATTCGCGTGCTGCTCTTGCCGCGCGACCCGAATGACGACAAGAACGTCATCGTCGAGATCCGCGCCGGAGCCGGTGGCGAGGAGGCCGCGCTGTTCGCGGCACAGCTCTTCCGCATGTACAACCGTTACGCCGAGCGCCATCGCTGGCAGACCGAGCTGCTCACCGCCAACGAGACAGGCATCGGCGGGCTGCGCGAAGCCATCTTCGAGGTCCGCGGCCATGGCGCGTACAGCCGGCTCAAGTACGAGGGCGGCGTGCACCGCGTTCAGCGCGTGCCCGAGACGGAGTCGAGCGGCCGGATCCACACCTCGACCGCGACCGTCGCCGTGCTGCCGGAGGCGGACGAGGTGGAGATCGAGATCGACGAGGACAAAGACCTGCGCATCGAGGTCAAGCGTTCGTCGGGACCGGGCGGCCAGAGCGTCAACACGACCGACTCAGCGGTGCGCATCACGCACCTGCCGACAGGGCTCGTCGTCGAGATCCAGGACGAGAAGAGCCAGCACAAGAACAAGGCCAAGGCGCTGTCGGTCCTCCGCGCTCGGTTGCTCGAGATGGAGCAGCGCAAGGCGCATGAAGCCGAGGCTGAGGTGCGCCGGAGCATGGTCGGCTCGGGCGACAGGTCGGAGAAGATACGTACCTACAACTTTGCGCAAGATCGGGTTACCGACCACCGGATCAACGTCGACCTGCACAACCTGCCCAACGTGCTCGACGGTGACCTCGACCGGTTGCTCGACGAGCTGATCGGGACCGATCAGGCGGAGCGTCTGGCGCACTACGAGGAGTAGGCCACGGCAATAACAGCGAGGACGAGCTGCGGACGATGACCAGCACGGACGAAACGGAGCGGGTCGAAGCCGAATCTGACGCGGCCAAGACGGACATGTTCGAGGCGCGGCCGCCGAGCGAGCCCGCCGCGCACGGGGACGGCGCGCACAACGCCAGTCACCCGGCCATCGTCCGTGCCACGGACCTGACCGGCGTCCACGTCCTCAAGCACGAGAACCTGTTCATGCTCACCAATGCCCACGGAGACATCCGTTCCGACGGCCGCGGCCTGGGCCTGTACCACTCCGATACGCGCGTGCTGTCGACGTATGACATGCAGCTCAACGGCGTCCACCCGGTCGTGCTGCGGGCCGGGCCGGCGGCGAGCTACCAGGCGACGACCCAGCTCACCAACCCTGACCTGTTCGCCGATCCCGCCCGCGTAGTCGACGGCTCGGAGATCGTCCTGCGCCGACAGTCGGTCGGCATCGTGCGCGAGCGCGTAGTTGCCGGCGGCCTGCGCGAGCGGATCCTGATTACGAATTACACGACGACGCCCGAGCGCTCGAACGTGACGATCGCGCTCGACGCCGACTTCGCGGATATCTTCGAGCTGCGTGGCGCCGTCCGCGCCAAGCGCGGCGAGCGCTTGCCCAACGCGGTCGGCGACGACCGGATCACGTTCCAATACCGCGGCCTGGACGGCATCCTGCGCCGGACCCACCTCTCAGTTGCGCCGCCCATGTCGGTCGTCGCCGGTGGCGAGCCTGGGGCAGACGGCCTGGTGACGCTGGGCCTGGACGAGACGATCGCCCCGGGCGGCGCGTTGACCCTGACCGTCGAGGTCTGGTACGAGGAGGAAGGCCCCGCCGAAGCCGGCCATGTCGCGGTCGTCGCGGATGATGACGAGGACTCCCTCACGGCCGTGCCAAGGATCGACGCCGACCAGGCGATCGCGATGCACAGGGCGTGGCGCCAGAGCTCGGCCGCAATCGATACCAGCCACGTCCTTGCGGAGCGCGCGCTGGGCCGCGCCAGCGCCGACCTGCGCCTGTTGCTGAACACTGATGAGCGGACGGGCGAGCGCTACATCGCCGCGGGCGTGCCCTGGTTCAGCTGCCTCTTTGGACGCGACTCGATCATCACCAGCATCCAGCTGCTGTCGGTCCGGCCGCAGGTCGCACGCAACACGCTCCGTCTCCTTGCGCACTATCAGGCGACCGAGGTCGACGACTGGCGGGATGCTCAACCGGGCAAGATCCTGCACGAGCTGCGCAACGGGGAGCTTGCAGGCACGGGTGAGATTCCGCACACGCCGTACTACGGCACGGTCGATGCGACGCCGTTGTGGATCATGCTCCTCGATGCATACGAGCGCTGGACGGCTGATGACGAGCTGATCGAGCAGCTGTGGCCCAACGCCCTCGCGGCGCTCAAGTGGATCGACGACTACGGCGATCTGGACCACGACGGCTTCGTCGAGTACCAGCGGCTGTCCGAGCGCGGCCTGGCCAACCAGGGCTGGAAGGACTCGTGGGACTCGATTCGCAACCGCGATGGGAGCCTCGCCGACGGGCCGATCGCCCTCGTCGAGGTCCAGGGCTACGTCTACGCCGCGCGACTGGGGATCGCGCGCCTGGCTCGCCTGCGTGGCGAGAACGAGCTCGCCGAGCGCGAAGAAAAGGCCGCCGCAAGGCTCAAGGACAACTTCGAACGGGCTTTCTGGATGGCCGATGCGGGCACGTACGCCCTCGCGCTGGATGGCCGCAAGCAACGTGTCGACGCGATCGCCTCGAATGCGGGCCACGCGCTGTGGACGGGCATCGCGTCCGAACAGCGTGCTCCGAGCGTGGCAC
>CAYYVV010000011.1:20544-62562 GCA_964475245.1 uncultured Anaerolineaceae bacterium
GGCCACGCGCTGTGGACGGGCATCGCGTCCGAACAGCGTGCTCCGAGCGTGGCACGGGCGCTGACCAGCGGCGGCATGTGGAGCGGCTGGGGCATCCGCACCCTGTCCGAGGAGACGGTCGGCTACAACCCGATCGGCTATCACCTGGGCACGGTCTGGCCGCACGACAACGGCATTTGCGCGGCAGGTTTCGCGCGCTACGCACTGTCCGAGGAGGCGCGCAAGGTCTGCGGCGCGCTGCTCGATTCGACCGTCTACTTTCGCGAGGCACGCCTGCCCGAGCTGTTCTGCGGCTTCGACCGCGCTCACTCGCCACTGCCCGTGCCCTACCCAGTGGCATGCTCGCCGCAGGCGTGGGCCTCCGGATCGCTGTTCCACATGGTCAACGCGACACTCGGGCTGACTCCAGACGCGCGCCACCATCGGCTCGAGTTGGTCCGGCCGGCACTGCCCGAGTGGCTGTCCAACCTGCGACTGCGCAACCTGCGCGTCGGCGACGCGCTCGTCGATCTCGCCTTCAGGGGCGAGGCGGGTTCGATCTCGGTCGAGGTCCTGCGCCGGATCGGCGATATCGACGTCGTCGTCCGGCTCTGAGGTATCCAGCTGTGGCGACGACTGTCGGCGCCGTGCTGCGTGACGCCGCTCGGCGGCTGGCGGAGAGCGGCTCTGAGACGCCGCGCCTCGATGCCGAGGTCCTGCTCGGACACGTGCTGCGCGTTGATCGCGCAACGCTGCTGGCCGGCCCTGAGGCCGGCATTGGCGCGGACCACGCCCGCGAGTTCGACAAACTCGTGGAGCGGCGCGCGCGCGGCGAGCCGGTTTCGTATATCCGCGGCCTGAAGGAGTTCTACGGCCTCGCCTTCGTCGTCGATCCGCGGGCGCTCATTCCCAGGCCGGAGACAGAGACGCTCGTGGATGTCGCGCTCGCGCGGATGGCCGCGCGCCTGACGGCGGCGCCCCGTGCGGCCGGCGTGCCGCTCAGTGTCTGGGATGTGGGCACGGGCAGCGGCGCGATTGCCGTCGCGATCGCTGTCGAAAGCCGACGGCGCGGCTACGTTTCTGACATCCGGCTGCACGCCAGCGACGTGTCGCGCGACGCGCTTGCGCTGGCCGTCGAGAACGCCGTCGTCCACGGCGTCGCCGATGCGATCGAATTCTTCCCCGCCGACTTGACCGACGTCGCCGAGTCCGCCGATTCGACCGATTCACCGGAATCAGTCGACCTGGTGCTGGCCAACCTGCCCTACATTCCCAGCGCGATGATCCAAGCGCTGCCCGTTGCTGCCTCCTTCGAACCGCGCTCGGCACTCGACGGCGGCGCAGACGGCCTGGCGGTCATCTGCCGGCTGATCGCGCAGCTGCCGGCCGTGCTCAGTCGGGACGGCGATGCGCTGCTCGAGATCGGCAGTGATCAGGCCGACGCGGTGCAGGCGATGGTGGCCGAGCTGGGTGAGGGCTGGTCGTCGGTGGTCCACCCGGATCTCGCGGGCAGTGCTCGAGTGATCGAGATCAGGCGCGGCGTCGCTTGAGCGCGCCCGTCATCCTGGCTGCGGATCCCGCCGCGCTCGAGCGCGCGACCGAGCAGCTCAAGACCGGCGCCGTGATCGCCATCCCGACTGAGACCGTCTACGGCGTGTGCGCGCTGCCTCTCGCGGAGTCGGTTGCCCGGCTGATCCAGGTCAAGCAGCGCTCCGCCGACAAAGGCATCCAGCTACTGGTCGATTCGTTCGACCAGGTCCGCGCGCTGGCCCTCGTCACGCCCGCCGCCGAGCAGCTCGCGGAGCGCTTCTGGCCGGGCGGTCTGACCATCGTCCTGGAGCGGCGCTCTGACGTCGATCTGCCGGAGCTGCTCGGCGGCGGGCGGCCAACGCTGGGCTTGAGGCTGCCCGATCACTACTTCCCGCGGTCGCTGGCGCGCCGGCTCGGCCCAATCGCGGCCAGCTCGGCGAACGTCTCGGGCGAGCCGCCGGCGACGGACGCCGCGGTCGTCGAACGGACGCTGGGAGATGTCCTTGCCCTGATCGTCGACGACGGGCCGGTCGCCGGCGGCACGGCGTCGACCGTCGTCGACTGCTCGTCAGCGGCCGGCTCTCCGCGAGTGCTGCGCGAGGGCGCCATCTCGGCGGCAGACATTACGGCAGCGCTGCGCTGAGGGCTAAACTGGCCGCGCCGTGACGCTCTCGACTCCTTCCTCTCGAATCGCCTGGGCGCCCATCTCCGAGGTCGATCCCGACCTGTGGGCGGCGATGGTCGGCGAGCGCGAGCGGCAGCGCTGGAACATTGAGCTGATCGCGAGCGAGAACTACGCCTTCGCCGCCGTCCTGGAGGCGCAGGGCTCGTGGCTGACCAACAAGTACGCCGAGGGACTTCCCGGCCGGCGCTACTACGGCGGCTGCGAGTTCGTCGACGAGGTCGAACGCCTCGCCCAGGAGCGCGCGCTTGCGCTCTTCCCCGGAGCGGAGCACGTCAACGTCCAGCCCCACTCGGGCGCGCAGGCGAACATGGCGGCGTACATCTCCGTGCTCAACATGGGTGACCGCGTCCTGGGCATGAACCTGGCCCATGGCGGGCACCTGACCCACGGCTCACCGGTCAACTTCAGCGGCAAGTGGTTCGAGATCCACTCGTACGGCGTGCGCGAGGACGATGCTCGGATCGACTACGACGCGCTCGAGCGCCAGGCGGCGGAGATTCGACCGCGCATGATCGTCGCCGGCGCGAGCGCTTACCCGCGCATCATCGACTTCGAACGTATGGCGAAGATCGCCCATTCCGTAGATGCCTTGCTGTTCGTGGACATGGCCCACATCGCTGGGCTCGTGGCGGCCGGACGGCATCCCAGCCCATTCCCGCACGCCGACCTGGTCACGACGACGACCCACAAGACGCTGCGCGGCCCGCGCGGCGGCCTCGTCTTCTGCCGAGCCGACCTGGGCAAGCAGGTCGACAAGACCGTCTTCCCGGGCCTCCAGGGCGGTCCGCTGATGCACGTCATCGCGGCCAAGGCCGTGGCCCTCAAGCTTGCCGCCACGGACGAGTTCCGGACGGACATCGATCAGACGATCGCCAACGCGCAGGTCCTCGCCGAGACGCTCGCCGACAACGGCGCCAAGGTCGTCAGCGGCGGCACGGACAACCACCTGATGCTCGTCGACGTGACGCCGCTGGGCGTGACCGGCAAGGAAGCCGAAAGCGTCCTCGACAGCATCGGCGTAACGGTCAACAAGAACGCGATTCCGTTCGATCCGCTGCCGCCCAATACTGCCTCGGGCATCCGGGTGGGCACACCGGCAACGACTACGCGCGGCTTCGGCGAGACCGAGATGCGCGCCGTGGGAGAGCTGATCGTGCACGCCATCGAGCGCCGCGCCGACGATCAGCAGATGGCCGAGCTGAGTGAGCAGGTGCGCCTCATCTGCGCCCGCTTCCCGGTACCGGGCCTGCCTGAGTAGTGAGCCAGGCGGCGCTTGACGCGCTACCTGTGGCTCTTGCCGCCCTGCTCGCGGCGGCGGCCGTCAGCTTCGTTCTCACGCCACTGACCATCCGCTTCGCCGCCCAGCTGGGCGCGATCGACGTTCCCAATGACGAGCGGCGCGTCCATGCGCGACCGATCCCGCGCACCGGCGGCCTGGCGGTCGCCGCCTCGTTCGTAGTCGTCGGCCTGGCCGGGCTGGCCATCAACGCCGTCTTCCAGTTCGCGCCGCTCAAGGCCGTGCCCGCGCAGCATGTCGTCGCGCTCTTCGTCGGCGTCACCGTCGGTGCCTTCCTGGGCTACCTCGACGATCGTCTGGCTCTCCGTGCGCGATGGCAGTTCGTCGGCCAGATCGTCCTCGCGGCGATCGCGCTGGCGCTCGGCATCATGATCGACCGGCTGCCCAACCCGTTCGGTGATGTCGGGATACCGCTCTTCGACGGTGCCGCGATCGCCGCGACGACGCTGTGGGTCGTGGGCATGCTCAACAGCGTCAACTTCATCGACGGCCTCGACGGCCTCCTGGCCGGCATTGCCCTCATTGCCGTCTCGACGCTGGGCATCATCTCGCTCCAGGACCCGAGCCAGACGATCGTGGCCGTTCTGTGCGCGCTCCTGGCCGGCTCGCTGCTCGGCTTCCTGCCCTACAACTTCCACCCGGCGCGCGTGTTCATCGGCACCGCCGGTGTCTTCACCGTCGGCTATGCGCTCGCCGTCCTGTCCGTGCTGGGCACGGCCAAGGTCGCCCTGGCACTGCTCGTCCTGGGCGTGCCGATCATCGATACCTTCTGGATCATCATCCGCCGCGTCTCGTCTGGCCGCTCACCGTTCAGCGCCGACCGCGGCCACTTCCACCACCGGCTGCTCGACCTTGGCCTGAGCCATCGCCAGGCGGTGCTCGTCATCTACGGGGTGTGCATCATCCTGGCCCTCGCCGGCCTGTTCCTGTCAGGCCGTGGCCAGATCTCGGTCTTCATGATCGTGGTCATCGTCGGCGGAGTGCTGCTCTACCTGCTCACTTGGCGCGCCGGCGAGTCGCTCGATCGAAGCGCGTACACAGACGAGCCGGTACCGGAAGTTCTGGAGGTCATCCGGCGCGCCGGCGAGGAGATCGTGGGCGCGGACGAGGAGGAAGCGCAGGCGGGCTCCGACCGGGACACGCAGTCGGGCGGCCGGTGAGCCGCTGCTATACTCCGCGCGCGTTATCGGTTCAGCGATGAACGACGCTCCGCGACTGGGCGCCTATTTCGCCCTCTTCTCGGAAATCGGCCTCGTCCTCTTCGTTACGACGTTGGCCGGAGCGCTGGCCGGTCACTGGCTGGATCTCCAGCTGGGAACAAACCCGATCTTGGTCGTCTGTGGGTTCCTGGGTGGCGCTGCCATCGGAGCCTTTGGCGATTACCGGCTGATCCGGACCTTCCTCAATCGTTTCTGAACGTGGAGTAACGCCCTCGATGCACGAACGACCGAGCGATCGGGAGATCGCCGGGCCCGCCGAGCAGCCGCGCAAGCGCGACCGCCGGCGCTGGCTTTTGGCCGCGATTCCAATACTGCTCGTCGTCGACGCGGTCGCCTTCGCCCTCGTGCCGCCATTTCCGCCGGGCCAGCCCGGAGCTGCGTGCCAGTTTCCGGTCTGCTTCATCAACGGCAATTTCGAGTTTCCGGCACCGGCGACGGTCATCGGCCAGGCGCCCGAACCGGGTCAGATCCTGAGCTTCGTGCCCGGCATCAGCTCGACCATCCTGACCATGTGGATCGTTGGCAGTGCGCTGCTCATCGCGGCTTTCCTGCTCGGCCGGCTGCGCAAGCCGGTGCCCGGGCGTATCCAGAACTTCTCGGAATGGGCCTACGAGTCGATCCGCAACTTCGGCCTGTCGATCGGCGGTCCCGAGGCAGCGCCGTACATCCCCATCTTTGCCTCGTTCTTCCTGCTCATCCTGTTCAGCAACTGGTCGGGCCTCGTGCCGCCCATCGGCAAGGTCGAGTTCCTGCGCGCGCCCACGAGCGACGTCAACATCACTATCGGCCTGGCCCTGACCAGCTTCGTCATCTTCGAGTTCGAAGGCTTCCGCAAGCTCGGCGTACGCGGCTACCTCGGGAAGTTCTTCCCGTTCTACGAGTTCCGCAACGGCCTCGGCGCGGGCCTGATCGCGATGTTCGTGGGCTTGATCGAGCTGATGCTGGAGTTCGTCAAGCCGGTCACACTGTCGATGCGCCTCTTCGGCAACATCTACGCCGGCGAGGTGGCCATCGGCGTCATCACCTCCTTGACCATTGTGCTCGTGCCCGTCGCGCTCCTTCTCCTCGAGGGAATGCTGAACCTGATCCAGGCTGTCATCTTCAGCGTCCTATCGCTGGTCTTCATACTGTCGGCAATAGAGAGTCACCATCAGGAAGAGGGGCACATCGCGCAGGACGCAATGAGCGTCGCTGAGGGGCATGCGTCGCCGTCACCGGCTCACTAATACAAGCAACACGACATAACAGGGAGGTAGGGAAATGGAGCACATTGGGGCTGGCCTCGCGGCCATCGGAGTCATTGGACCTGGCATCGGCATCGGCATCCTGGGCGGGCTTGCCGCCGGCGCGATCGGCCGCAATCCCGACGCCGGCAGCCAGATCCGTGGCCTCGCGATCATCCTCGCCGGCTTCGCGGAAGGACTCGGCGTGCTGGCGATCGTCGTCGGCCTGCTGACCATCTTCATCACCGGCAGCTAGGACGCCCGACACCTACATGGACTTCCTGGCTGCCGTTTCCGGTGCCGCGCGCGCCATATCCGGCGTCTTTCAGGCGGATAACACCGGCCTGACGATCAACCTCTTCTGGGTGATCGTCGCCGCCGCGAACTTCATCGTCTTCCTGCTCGTCATCTGGCTGATCTTCTTCAAGCCGGTCTCGGGCCTGCTCGAAGAGCGCCGCACGCGCATCGAACAGGGCCTGCGCGACGCCGACGCGGCGCGCCAGGAGCGCGAGAACGCATCTACTGAGCGGCTCGCGGTCCTGGCCACTGCGCGCCAGGAGGCCGAAGAGATCCTCACTCGCTCACAGCGCGTCGCCGACGAGACACGCGAACGAGACATGGCCGAGACTCGCGCCCAGCTCGAGCAGATGCGTGAGCGCGCCACGGCGGACATCGAGACCGAGAAGCAACGTGCCATGGCCGACGTGCGCAATCAGGTCGCCGAGCTCGCCCTCGCCGTCGCCGGCCGCGTCGTGGGCGAGACGATGAACGACGCCCGTGAGCACCGCCTCGTCGAGGAGTTCCTGAGCCAGGTTGGCACGGCCGGTGCCACAGGCACTGACGGTCATTCCTCCACGGCCAAGGCGAACTAGGTCGCACCCGGATCATGGCCCGTCGCGGAAGCTCAACCGCCCGTCGCTACGCCGAAGCCGCGTTCCAGATCGCGGAACGCGACAACAACACGGCCGAGTGGCTGGCAGAGCTTGATCGCCTGGCCGCGGCCGTGGCTGACGGGGAGGTCGTGCGCCGCCTCGAGAATCCCCAGATCCCGTTCGACACGCGCCACGAAGCGTTCAACGCCCTGTTCCGCGCCCACCCGATGGTGCCCCAGGTCTACAACCTGATCGGCCTGTTGCTGCGCCGCCGCCGCCTCGAAGCGGTCGTCGACATAGCGACGGAGTTCCGGCGGCTGTACAACAGGCAGCAGGGCATCGTCGAGGCACTCGCCACCAGCGCGGCGAAGCTGGGCGATGACGAGGTAAGTGCGCTGCGCGCACGACTCGAGCAGATGTCCGGCGGTCGCGTCGAGCTGACGCTGGCCGTCGACCCGCTCCTGCTCGGCGGCATCCAGGTGCGCATGGGCGACCTGCTTATCGACGGCAGCGTGCGGGGGCGCCTCGAGCGCCTGCGTGGCCGCCTCGAGTCGGGCGCGCTGACTGCATGACGAGAAGACAAGACGAGCACCGCGAGCAAGTCCGGGAGTAGCTGATGGCCATCCGATCAGACGACATCACGACGATCATCAAATCTGCGATCGACCAGTTCGACGCGGGCGTGGACATGCGCTCCGTGGGCACCGTGGTCGAAGTCGGCGATGGCATCGCCCAGGTCTACGGCCTGGAAGGCGCGCTCGCGTCCGAGCTGCTCGAGTTTCCCGGTGGCGTGAAGGGCCTGGCCCTGAACCTCGAAGAGGAGACGGTCGGCGTCGTCATCCTGGGTGACTACACGCAGATCAAGGAAGGCGACCAGGTCAAGACGACCGGCACCGTGGTCGAGGTGCCCGTCGGTGCCGCGCTCATCGGCCGTGTCGTTGACCCGCTGGGCAACCCGATCGACGACAAGGGGCCGATCAATGCCGCGGCCACTCGACCGGTCGAGCGCATCGCCCCGGGCGTCATCAAGCGCAAGAGCGTCGACACGCCTGTGCAGACGGGCATCAAGGCGATCGACGCGCTGATCCCGATCGGCCGCGGCCAGCGCGAGCTGATCATCGGCGACCGCCAGACGGGCAAGACGGCGATCGCGATCGACACGATCATCAACCAGAAGGGCAAGGGCCTCGTCTGCATCTACGTGGCGATCGGCCAGAAGCTGTCGACGGTCGCCAAGACCGTGGCCGTGCTCGAGCAGTTCGGCGCCATGGAGCACACCATCGTCGTCGTCGCCGGCGCCGATTCTCCCGCTCCGGTCCAGTACATCGCCCCGTACTCCGGTGCCGCGATGGGCGAAGAGATCATGGAGAACGGCGTCGAGATCAACGGCCAGCTGGTCAAGGACGCGCTGTGCGTCTATGACGACCTGACCAAGCACGCCTGGGCATATCGCGAGATGTCACTCCTGCTGCGCCGCCCACCCGGCCGGGAGGCCTATCCCGGCGACGTCTTCTATCTCCATTCGCGTCTCCTCGAACGGGCTGCGCGACTGAGCGACGAGAACGGCGGCGGCTCGCTGACAGCACTGCCGGTCATCGAGACACAGGCCAACGACGTGTCGGCGTACATCCCGACCAACGTCATCTCGATCACCGACGGCCAGATCTACCTCGAGTCAGACCTGTTCAACGCCGGCCAGCGGCCGGCACTGAACGTGGGCATCTCGGTCTCACGTGTCGGCTCCGCCGCGCAGACCAAGGCGATGCGCAAGGTTGCCGGGCCGCTCAAGCTGGACCTCGCCCAGTACCGCGAGCTGGCCGCGTTCGCGCAGTTCGCGTCAGACCTGGACAAGGCCACGCGCGACCAGCTGACGCGTGGCGAGAAGACGTCAGAGGTGCTCAAGCAGCCGCAGTACGAACCACTGCCGGTTGAGAAGCAGGTCGCGATCCTGTGGGTCGTCACCAACGGCTACCTCGACGACGTTCCCACACCGCGCATCCGCGATTTCGAGCAGCGCTTCTATCGCTTCCTCGAGACCGAGCGTGCAGACCTGCTCAAGACGCTCGGCGCCAAGCCGGAGCTGAGCGACGAGATCGTCAGTGGCCTCAAGGACGCGACCGAGACGTTCAAGCAGACATTCCTCGTTTGATCCTGGAGCACAACTAGCGCAATGCCCAGCCAGCGCGAGATCCGGCGCCGCATCTCATCTGTCCGCAACATCAAGCAGATCACGCGGGCGATGCAGTTCGTGGCAGCCTCGAAGCTCAAGCGCGCCCAGGACGCGACCCTCGCCGCACGGCCGTATGCCGACAAGATCGATGAGGTTCTGGCCGACGTCGCGTCAGTGCTCGGCGCGGACGACCACCCGCTGCTTGCCAAGCGCGAGGGTGGCACGCGTCTGATCGTGCTGCTGAGCAGCGATCGCGGCCTGTCCGGCTCGCTCAACACCAACGTCATCCGCCGCGCGTCCGAGGAGATCACCTCGGGCAGTGGCGAGATGCGCGTCGTGACCGTCGGCCGCAAGGGTCACGCCGCGATGCGCCGCGCGCGCGTGCCGATCGCGGCCACCTTCGACGGGTTCGGCGAGCGACCCGATTTCGCCTCGATCATCCCGATCGCCCGGCTGCTCACCGACGACTACGTGGCCGGCACCTACTCGGAGATCGACCTCGTCTATCCGCGCTTCATCTCGACGCTCGTGCAGCGCCCGGTCGTCGAGCGGCTGCTGCCGATCGAGGCGACTGACGACGTCAGGGATGGTATCCCCGGCCGCCAGTTCATCTTCGAGCCGAACCCGGACGCCGTGCTCCGCCAGCTCCTGCCGCGCTACGTCGCGACACGCGTGTTCCAGGCCGCGCTGGAGCTGACGGCCAGCTTCTACTCCGCCCAGATGGTGGCGATGAAGAACGCGACCGAAAACGCCCAGGACCTGATCGAGGACCTGACGCTCACCTACAACAAGGTTCGCCAGGCGAACATCACCCGCGAAATGATCGAAATCGCGACGGGCGCCGAAGCGCTCTGAGCGACCAAGGAGGATTGACGACGAAATGGCTGTAGCCGCACTGGCGACCGGACGAGTGATTGCGATCACCGGTCCGGTGGTCGACATCGAGTTCCCCGCCGGACAGCTGCCTTCCATCTTCAACGCCGTCGAGATCGAGCGCGAGGGTCAGTCCGATTCACTCGTGTGCGAGGTCCAGCAGCACCTTGGCAACAACTGGGTGCGCGCGGTGGCCATGACGACGACCGACGGTCTCGCACGCGGGGCCGCGGCGCACGACACCGGCGCGCCGATCACCGTCCCGGTTGGCGCGCCCACGCTGGGTCGCGTCTTCGACGTCCTCGGTCGCCCGATCGACGAGAAGGGTCCCGTCAACGCGACCGAGTTCTATCCGATCCACCGCGACGCGCCCTCCTTCGAGGACCAGGCGACGGCGACGGAGGTCTTCGAGACCGGCCTCAAGGTCATCGACCTGATCGCGCCGTTCGCCAAGGGCGGCAAGGTCGGCGTCTTCGGCGGCGCCGGCGTGGGCAAGACGGTCATCATCCAGGAGCTCATCCGCAACGTCGCCGAGGAGCACGGCGGCTACTCGGTCTTCGCCGGCGTCGGCGAGCGCTCGCGCGAAGGCAACGACCTGCTCCACGAGATGACCGAATCGGGCGTGCTGGCCAAGACCGTCATGGCCTTCGGCCAGATGAACGAGCCACCCGGCGCGCGCCTGCGCGTCGGCCTGACCGGCCTGACCTTCGCCGAGTACTTCCGCGATGAGGGCCGCGACGTCCTCCTGTTCATCGACAACATCTTCCGTTTCACGCAGGCCGGCTCGGAGGTTTCCGCCCTGCTCGGCCGGATGCCTTCTGCGGTCGGTTATCAACCCAACCTGGCGACCGAGATGGCCGGCCTGCAGGAGCGCATCACCTCGACCAAGAAGGGCTCGATCACCTCGCTCCAGGCGATCTTCGTACCCGCCGACGACTACACCGACCCGGCACCGGCGACGACTTTTGCCCACCTCGATTCGTCGATCCGGCTGGAGCGCTACCTGACGGAGCTGGGCATCTACCCATCGGTCGACCCACTGACGTCGACGTCGCGCGTGCTCGATCCGAACATCGTCGGTCAGGAGCACTACGAGGTCGCGCGCGAGACCCAGCGCGTGCTGCAGAGCTATCGCGACCTGCAGGACATCATCGCCATCCTGGGCATTGACGAGCTGTCGGAGGAGCAGAAGGTGACCGTCGCCCGGGCGCGCCGCCTGCAGCGCTTCATGAGCCAGCCGATGTTCGTAGCCGAGGTCTTCACCGGCCGGCCGGGCAAGTACGTGGCCATCAAGGACACGGTCCAGTCGTTCAAGGAAATCCTCGACGGCAAGGCCGATGACCTGCCCGAGCAGGCATTCTTCCTCGCCGGCACACTCGACGACGTTCGCGACAACGCGAAGCGCCTGAATGCCTAGTCTGGACGTGGGCACCGCCCTCGCCTCGGCGCCGCCACGTCTCGCTTGTGCCGTCCGTCCCAATTCGGTGGGAGGGTCATAGGGTGCCGCTACTGCTCGAGATCGTGACGCCGGAGCGGCAGCTGTTTGCCGACGAGGTCGATTCGGTTGTCTGCCCGGGCGTCGAAGGCGAGCTGGGTGTCCTGCCGCACCACGCGCCGCTGTTGACCACGCTGGGAGTCGGTGAGCTGCGCATCCGGCGCCATGGCGAAGAGGAGTATTTCGCCATCGCCGGTGGCTTCCTGCAGGTTCGGCCGGACAAGGTCGTGGTCATGGCTGAGACGGCTGACATTGCTTCCGAGATCGATCTCGAACTGGCCATGGAAGCGCGTCGGGAGGCAGAGCGCGCGCTGTCGGAGGGCTTCGAGGAGCCAGCGGACATGGCTCGCGCGCGAGCGGCATTGCAGAAGGCGCTGCTGCGCATCAGGGTCGCCGAGCGGCATCGCAGGGAGGGTCCGCGCTCGCGCGGCTGATCGTGGCTGATCGCAGGTTCCACTGGGAATACCAGGACCTACCCGTCGAGCGGCAGGCGTTCCGGGTTACCGGCGGCCGGCCGTTGCGTGGCCGCGTTCAGATCAGCGGCTCGAAGAACGCCGCGCTCAAGATGCTCGCGGCAGCGACGCTGACGGGCGAGCGTTGCCGTTTCACGAACGTGCCCGAGATCGAGGATGTGCGCGTCATGGTCGGCGTCCTGCGCGACATAGGCGTCGTCGTCGATCATCCGGCACCCAACACATACGAGGTCGCCGCGGGCGACGTCGAGTGGCTCTTCGTGCCGCTCGAGGCGGCGGCCAAGATGCGTGCCAGCTTCATCCTGCTCGGGCCGCTCCTGGCGCGTTTCGGCCGCGTGATCATGAGCAACCCGGGCGGCGACCGGATCGGTCGCCGCCCGGTCAACCTGCACGTTGACGCGATGCGCGCGATGGACGCGGACATCGAGTACCGCAACGGCTACTACTTCGCGCGCTCGCCGGGCCGGCTGCGCGGCACGGAGATCAGCTTTCCCCAGGTCACCGTGATGGGCACCGAGAACGTGATCCTCGCGGCGTCGCTGGCCGAGGGACGGACGGTGATCAAGCCCGCCGCGCGCGAGCCTGAGGTCGACGACCTGATCCTGCTCCTGCAGAAGATGGGCGCCGAGGTCGAGCGGACCGATCCCGACACGATCGTGGTTGAGGGCCAGCGCCGACTGCGCGGCGCCGAGCATCGCGTCATGGCCGACCGTATCGAGGCCGGCACATTCGTCGTCGCCGCGGCCGTCACGGGCGGCGACATGACCATCGAGTCGGCGCCGTGCGAGCACCTGGGCAGCTTCCTCGATGTCGTCAGTGACATCGGCGTGCCGGTCGCATGCGGGCGCGACACGATCGAGGTCCATTGCGACCCTGACATCCGTGATGCCTTCCGCGCCAGGGACATCCAGACGGCGCCCTACCCGGGGCTGGCGACGGACCTGCAGTCGCCCACGTCCGTGCTGCTCAGCCAGGCGAAGGGCAAGAGCCAGCTGTACGAGACGATCTTCGAGGATCGCCTCGAGTGGCTGTCCGAGCTGCGCAAGCTGGGCGCGCACGTCGAGCTGCTCGATACTCATCACGCGTCGATCGAAGGCCCATCGCAACTGCGCGGAGCGGAGGTCGAAATGGGCGATCTGCGGGCCGGCGCGTCGCTCATGCTGGGCGCGCTGGCAGCTGAAGGCACGAGCCTGATTCATGGTGCGCATCACGTTCGGCGGGGGTATGAGAACATCGAAGGCAAGTTCCTCGATCTCGGTGCGCAGATCGAGCGTGTCTCGGAAGGGGCTGGCGTTACCGGCAGATGAAAATCGGCATTGATCTCGGCACGGCCAACATCCTTGTCTATGTCAAGGGCAAGGGCATCGTCACTCGCGAGCCGAGCGTGGTCGCGGTCAGCGACGACAACCACATCGTCGCCGTCGGCGAGGAGGCGCGCGAGATGATCGGGCGCACGCCGGGCAACATCACCGCGATCCGGCCGATGAAGGACGGCGTCATCGCCGACTACGTCATAACCGAGGCGATGCTGCGCTACTTCATCAAGAAGGCCGGCCGCTCGTTCACCAAACCGGACGTGATGATCAGCGTGCCCTCGGGCGTGACGAGCGTCGAGAAGCGCGCCGTGCGCGACGCCGCGCTCAAGGCCGGTGCGCGCGAGGCGTACCTGATCGAGGAGCCGCTCGCGGCGGCGATCGGGGCCAACGTGCCCATCTCCGGGCCGTCGGGCAACCTGATCATCGACATTGGCGGCGGCACGAGCGAGATCGCGGTCATCTCCCTCGGCGGCATCGTCGTCTCGCGCTCCGTGCGCGTCGGCGGCAATCGCTTCGACGAGGCGATCGCCAACTACGTGCGCAAGAAGTACAACGTGATGATCGGCGATCGCACGGCTGAAGAGGTCAAGATCGAGATCGGGACGGCACTGCCGCTCGAGCGTGAGCTGCACATGGAGGTCCGTGGCCGCGACCTGATCGCGGGCCTGCCGCGAACCGTGCCCGTCTCGAGCTCGGAGGTCATGGAGGCGCTCGAGGCGCCGCTTCAGCAGATCGTCGGAGCGGTCCGCGGCGTGCTCGAGGAGACGCCGCCTGAGCTGTCGAGCGACATCATCGACAAGGGCATGGTCATGTCCGGTGGTGGCTCTCTCCTGCGCAACATCGACAAGCTCCTCACCCAGGTCACGGGCGTGCCCTGCCATGTCGCCGAGAACGCACTCAACTGCGTCGCGCTGGGCACCGGATTGGCGCTCGAGCACTTCGAGTTCTTCCGGAAATCGCTCGTCCAGAAGATCTGAGCAGCAGCGAGTTGAGCGGTCCCGGCCGCTCGCTGGCCGATCTTCACTGCCATACGTCCGCGTCGTTCGATTCGCTGGCCAAGCCAGAGCACGTCGCGCGCGCCGCGGCTGAGCGCGGGTTGACCCACCTGGCGATCACCGACCATGATCGGATCGATGGTGCGCTGCGCGCGCGCGACAGCGCTCCGGACGAGTTGAGCATCATCGTCGGCCAGGAGGTGCGCACGACGACCGGCGACCTGATCGCGCTTTTTGTCGAGCGGCCGATCCCGCCCGGCATGGCGCCCTATGAAGCGGCGCAGGCCATCCACGAGCAGGGCGGCATCGTCGGCTTGGCGCACCCGTTTGACCGCTTCCGACAGGGCGCCGGTCGGAAGGGCCGGGAGGATGAGCTCGAGCGCGTCGTTCCGGCTCTCGACTATGTCGAGGTCTGGAACGCGCGGCTGATGGTCGGCGATGGCAACCGCCGGGCGGCCGAGTTCGCGAGGCTGAAAGACCTGCCCGGCGTCGCGGCATCCGACGCGCACACGGTGATGGAGGTCGGCGTCGCGTACACGATCCTCGATGGACCGATCGACAGCGCCGAGCAGCTCCGAGCGGCGCTCGGTGCCGGCCCGCGTCTCGTCACTGCCCATGGCTCGCGGCTCATCCGCCTGACGATGCCATTCATCAAGGTCGTCCAGATGGCGCGCGGCAACCGCCGTGTGAGCGCTGCATGAGCGACGCGAACAACGGCAGCGAGCTCGTTCCCGACTACCCGGGCGTCCACGAGGAGTCGGCTCCCCCGCCGCCGCTCTCGCGCCGCCTGCGCAATCCGCGCACGATCATCTCGATCGCCCTGCCCATCTTCATCATCGTCCTCGTCCTGACCGCCCTGCCCGGCTTCCATCTCGACCAGCTGCCGTCCCTGATCGCCAACGCCAACCCCTGGCTGCTGCTGACGGCCTTCGTCATCTACTACCTGGGCTTTCCGCTGCGCGGCTATCGCTGGACGCTGTTATTGCGTGGCGCCGGGACGGATGTAGGTGTCCGCGATTCGACTGAGATCGTTTTCCTCAGTTGGCTGGTCAACTGTCTCGTGCCGGCCAAGCTGGGCGATGTTTACCGCGCTTATCTGCTCAGGGTCAACAAGAACACCTCGATCAGCAGGACCTTCGGGACGATCTTCATCGAAAGGGTTTTCGATCTTTTCGCGATCGTCCTGCTCGGTCTTGCGGCAGGCTTCTGGAGCTTTCGCGCCGGCATGTCGCCGGAGGTCCAGATCGTCTTCGCGATCGGCATCATCGTCGTCGCGGTGCTCGCGGTAGGTCTCCTCCTGGTCCGCAACTTCGGCAGCAGGATCGTGCGCCGGATGCCGCTGCCGGCACGCATCGTCGAGTTCTACGACCGCTTCGAGGAGGGCCTCTTCTCGATCAACGCCCGGCGCGTGCCACTCCTGGCGGCGCTCACCGTTCTGATCTGGAGCACGGAGGCTCTGCGCCTCTACTTCGTCGTCCTGGCAATGGGCTTCAACCTACCGCTCGGCCTTTCGGGCGGCCTCTTCGTCGCCCTGATCGCGTCGCTCCTGACGGCGATCCCGTTCACGCCGGCCGGCCTCGGCGCGGTCGAGGGCGCGGTCGTCTTCATCCTTACCTCGCTCTACGGCGCGACCACGACCCAGGCAGTCGCCATCACCCTCGTCGATCGTGCCATCAGCGTCATCTCGATCATCATCCTGGGCGGCATCTTCTACGTCCTGTCCGACAAGACCAAGGGTCCCCGACCAGCGGCGGCGCTCGAGACGCAGGCCGGCTGAGGGCTGCACCCGCCCGACAAACGACGATGCCGGTCTTTCGACCGGCATCGGCAGGGACTGAACGGGACGCCGGGAGGAGGACCGGCGCCGAGTCGTCTTGATCTAGTTGCGGTTGGGCATCCTCGCCACGAGGGCAGGCCCGGGATGTGCCTGGCCGGGGCGCGTTGGCTGACCGTTCTGGCGCGCGGCGGCGAGTCGACGCATGCGCAGCGCCAGGTAGTACTCCATCACCTGGCGAACCTGCGGCTCGCTCAACAGGTCGTCCGAACGGAGCGCGTATTCGACGCGTGCCGTGGGATGGCTTGTGGACGACTGCACGAGGCCAAAGTAGTGGGGCGTCTCAGTCTCGTCGCGCAACTCTCGCAGACCGCGTGCAAGCTTCGTGGCGGTCCCAAGCGACGGTGTGCGGTCGCCACGGACGAGCCGCGAAATGGTCGAATGGTCGACGCCCGACTGCTGCGCCAATTGGCGCTGGGACATCTTCTTCGCCTTGAGCTGGGTCCGCAGCCATTCATTGAAGGCCCGACCATTTTGAACGCTCATCGGATGCTCGATTTCTCTCCCTGGCCGAGTGACGCACTCCCTCGAATCGGCCGCTGTAAGTGGGCGACACAGGCATGATCCGGTGCCCACCCGTTGCCTGATATAGGCCCTTGGTACGGCCCCGTCGAGCACGACCGGGTCACGCCTAAGGCGATGGTCACGTCAGCCGCTGGGTGGTGCGGTTCGGGACCTTGAGCTGCGCACCTCGAACGCCTCAGGAGGCAGCGTCGGCGGTGTTTCCCCATCGATCAACATCCGTGCCCGCTCAAGGTTGACGCGGTCATAGCCGAGGTCCATGCCCGGCGTTTCGAGAAACGCGGGCAACGTCGCCAGCCACGGCTGGGTGAGCAGCTCGCGCATCCCGTCAGGCCCGACCTGTCCGGCCGCAATGTGCTCGTGGCGGTCGAGCATCGAGCCCATGACCGTGCGCGAATCGTTGAGATGGAGCATCACCACGCGCTCGTGGCCGATCAGGCGCTCGATCCGCGAGACAAGCATTTCGATGCCTGCCTCATTCGCGACGTCGTAGCCAGCGCCCCACAGATGTGCCGTGTCGAGGCAGATCCCCAGCCGCTCGAGCGGCAATCCGGCCGCGGCCGCGGCGTCGACGATGTCGGCCAGATCCTCGATCGTCGCACCGATGCCGTCGCCCGTTCCGGCCGAGTTCTCGAGCACCAGCCGCGGCATCGCCGAGCCGTCCGCCGGCGCACCGTCGTCGGCCGTTTCGGCGAGCACGGCGCGCAGCCCGGCCGTCAGCCGTGCGATGCCTGCAGCACGACCGGTGCCGCGGTGTGAGCCGATGTGCATGACGACGAAGTCCGCGCCGTACAGGCGCGCCACGCGCAGCTCGTTGCTCATCGTCGCCACCGACTTGTGCCAGAAATCCTCGTTCTCCCCGGCGAGGTTGACGAGATACGGGGCGTGGACCGCGATGGTGCGCACGCCGCCGGCGCGGAGAAGGCCACGAAACTCCGCCAGCGCCTCGGGCTGCTCGTGGCGACGACGCCACGCGGTGGGGTTGTCGGTCCAGATCTGGACCGCCGTGGCGCCGATCTCGGCAGCGCGCGCAGCGGCTTTGAGCAGGCCGCTGCCGAGTGGGAGATGAGGACCGATGAGACGCTCGCCCTCGAGCGCCGCGACTGAAGTCACGCAAGCATCGTAGTCACCGTCGAGGAACCTGGCATTTGAGGTCCTTGCTTTGACGGCTGTCAAACCAACGACTACAGTTGACGGGTGATCGATCCCGAGCTTCTGCTCGCGCTGAAGGCACTCTCTGACGCTTCCCGGCTGCGCATCGTTGGCCTCCTCGCGGCAGGCAAGCCGATGAGCGTCGAAGACCTTTCACGGACCCTGTCGCTCAGCCCAGGCACCGTCGTCCACCATCTCAACCGGCTACGCGCCGCCGGCCTGGTCGAGTCGAAGCCACGCCACCCGTACATGGACTATTCGCTGCGTCTGGGGCGGCTGGCGGAGATCGGCGCCGGGCTTGGCCAGATGGCGCATACGCAGTCCGGTGCCGAGCCGGACCGTGCTGCGCCTGGGTGGGCGACGCCCGATGAGGCCAAGGTCCTGCGCTCGTTCTTCGAAGGGGAATTGCTGACTAGCATTCCAGCCCAGCGCTCGAAGCGGCTCATCGTCCTGCGCGAGCTCGCCGAAACCGTCTTCGAGCGCAAGCGCAAGTACCCTGAAAAAGAGGTCAACCAGCGCCTTGGCGCGGTCCACCCGGATCCGGCCTCGCTGCGCCGCCACCTGGTCGACGAGGGCTTCATGGCGCGCAAGTCGGGCGTCTACCGCCTCCGTCCGCGCTCAGACTGGCCGCTGCGCGGCGCCGCTGCCGAAACGAACGAGGCGTCAGCGTCCGCGCCGCAGGCGGCTGAGAGCTGATCAGCGCTCGCGCGCCAGCGCGAGCGCTGAAACCGCGTCAGCGCCTGCCTCGTACAGGACGCGGGCACAGCCTGCGAACGTCGATCCAGTCGTCGTCAGATCGTCAATCAGGACAGGCCACGCTCCGCGGACCCGGGCCACGCTCTCCGGGTTGATGGCGAACGCGTGTCCGACGTTGGCGGCGCGCGCGCGGCGTCCGAGCTCGTGCTGGGCCGTGGTCCGTGACGCTCGTCGAACGGCGAGCGCGACCGGTAAGTTCAGGATCGCGCCGACGCCGCGCGCCAGAAGCTCGGCCTGGTCGAAGCCGCGCTGCCGTTTGCGCGCTGCGTGAACGGGTACCGGCACGAGCATGTCACCGCCGAGGCCGGCGCTGGCCCAGCGCTCTGCCATCAGCTCGGCTAACGGCCTGACCAGACGCCGCTCGCCGTCGTACTTGAGGGCATGCAGGCAGGCGCGTGCCGGCCCGGCGTATGAAGCACACCACTCGAGCTGGACGATGCCCGCAGGCTGCCTGCTGGGCAGTCCCAGGGGCACGCCGGCCGGCTCTGACAGCCGTCGAGTGAGGTAGCGGCGACACGCGCCGCAGATGATCCTGTCCTCGGCGCCGCAGCCCGGACAGTTGGGCGGCAGGAGAACGTCGAGCAGGCGCTGCATGGATGGAAGACTCGCGCCCACCGCTTAGCTCATCGCTAACGCTGCGTTGACGGCGCCTTAGCGCCGACTTAGCGGCCAATTACGACGCCGCGCTGCGTTGCGTTCAGACCGCGGCCGCCAGTACCAAGTCGAAACGCTCAGGGGACCGTTCCAGCCTGGCCCGGCGTGGCGTCATCGCAATGGCCGCTGCCCGCTGCGTGACTTCGCTAGGTTTCGGCGTGAACGAACCTGAGCCGATCCCCGACGCCGATGCCGGCCTGAGCGGCGCTCCCGGCGGATAGCTCAATCGCGCCACGGGCGCCGCGTGCCCACCACACGACGCCTGTCCACGGCCGGAGGTTCGAGCGCAGGGCCACGACCTCGCGTTCCTCGCCCGCATGCCCCGCGCCCGGGCGGGCTCCAGCCGTGACGGCGGTACGGGGCGAGCCGACGAAGACACAGTCGATGGCATAGCCCATGAAGAGCATGTGGATGCTGTTGGTGCCCGGGAAGAAAAGACCCGTGCCAGGTGCGGGCGACGGACGTCCGATCAGCCCGCGCAGGCGGGCAAACCAGGAATCGGCGACGTCAACGGCCCACAGCGCCGAGCCGTCGCCCGCGCGTTCCACGACTATTCGACGCACAGACCCCCTCGACTTGGTTACTGAGTGCTGACCAGCCTAGTGGCCGCCGGTCGACATGTTCAACGAGATCAGGATGATCGCGGGCCCGAGAATGACGATGAACATCGAGGGGAAGATGCAGCCGACGAGCGGGAAGAGCATCTTGATCGGCGCCTTGGCAGCAAGCTCCTCGGCTCGCTGGCGGCGCTCGATGCGCAGCTGCTCCGACTGGACCTGGAGGACCTTGGCGATGGGCACGCCGAGCTGCTCCGCCTGGATGATCGCGGCGATGAAGTTGGACAGCGCCTGGACATCCGTCCGGGCGATGACGTCGCGCAGCGCGTCACGGCGCGATTTGCCGACGCGAATCTCGGCCAGTGCGCGATGGAACTCGTCGGCCAACGGTCCGGACGTCTTCTCGACGACCTTGCTCAATGCGCCATCGAACGACAGGCCGGCCTTGACCGAGATGGTCAGCAGGTCGAGTGTGTCAGGTACGGCCATCAGGATCTGCTTCTGACGGCGCTTGATGCGCCTGCTCAGCCAGAACTCGGGCACCATGAAGCCGATACCACCGAAGGCGATGCCGCCCAGGAAGCCGAACGCTGGCGAGTCGAGCAGCACGCCCATCGTGACGAAGAAGCCCACGCCCAGCAGGCCGGCGACGACGAGCTTGAGGCCCAGGAAGTCGACCGTGCGCAGGTCGCCCGGGTTGCCTGCCATCATCAGCCGTTTGTCGGTCCGGCTGACTTTCGAAGGGCTCGCGAAGCGCTGCGCGATGCCTGACAGCCGGCGGGCCATTGGCCGCAATGTGCGTTCGAAGAGAGGCTGCTGGAGCTCGAGCTCTTCGAGAGTGCGAGCCTGCATCGAGCCGAGCTGCGACAGGCGCGCCTGAACGGGGTCCATTGGCCGTGTTCCGGCCATGGCGTAGAAGACGAGCAGGACGCCGACGCCGGCGAACGCGGCAATGATCAGGGGCAGCATCTCAGACCTCGATGTCGACGATGCGGCGGATGAGGATGAACCCGATGCCCATCATCAGCCCGCCGAAGCCGAGGATGAACAGGCCGGCAGGCTGTCCCAACAGCTCAGGCGGCTTCTGCAGCATGGGTGCCATGAACGTCGGCGCGATGACCGACAGGAGCAGAACGAGGGCAATCGGCAGGAAGCCGACCACGTAACCCGACATGCGCTGCTGCGCCGTCAGGGTGCGGATCTCGCCCTTGATACGGACCCGCTCGCGGATAGTGAACGCGATGGTGTCCAGGATCTCGGCGAGGTTGCCGCCGACCTGGTGCTGAATGGCAATTGCGGTGACCATCAGGTCGAGGTCGTCCGACTTCATGCGCCGACCAAGGTTGGCCAACGCGTCGTCGAGCGGCAGGCCCAGGTTCACCTCGCGGATGACTCTCGTGAACTCCGTCGAGATGGGCGGCTGCGCCTCGCGGCAGACCATCTCAACCGACTGCAGGAACGACGATCCGGCGCGCAGCGAGTTGGCCAGCAGCATGATCGTGTCCGACAGGCCGTTGTTGAACGCCTTGAGGCGGCCCGACTTGCGCCGGCCGAGCCAGAACTTGGGCAGCCACCAGCCGGCGATGATGCCGACGAGCCACAGGATCGGACTGGCCAGGACGCTGACGAGTGGGCTGAGGATGATCATCACCAGCGGCACGCCGACGATCGCCGTAAAACGGATGGCCAGGAACTCGCTCGGCTTGAGCGCGACGTCCGCGCGAGCAAGCTCGCGTGCGAGGTCGCTGCCCCAGTTGCGGCGCTCCACGACGCGGTTGAGATTGGCCAGCGCGACGGACGAAGCGAGGCGCTCACCCAGGTCCTTCTTGGGCGTCGCGCGGTCTGTGGGCGTGGCCGATGCGTAGCGCTCGAGGCGAGCGTTGACATTCGAGCCGCTGACGAGGCTGACGAATACGAGCAGGACGCCGAGCGCGGCAACCGCGGCGACGATGATGGTCAGTGGATCCATCTAGAACGGGCTCCCGAACAGTCGCGGCGGAAGGTGGATGCCATGGGCTTCGAACTTCTCGGCGAAGCGCGGGCGCACCCCGGTCGGCTTCAGCCGGCCCTGGACCTTGCCCTCGTGAACACCCGTCTGCTCGAAGACGAACACGTCCTGGAGGACGATGACGTCGCCCTCCATGCCCTGGACTTCAGTGATGTTGGTGATCTTGCGTGTGCCGTCCTTCAGGCGGTCCTCGTGGACGATCAGGTCGACGGCCGAGGCGATCTGCTCGCGCACCGCGCGCAACGGCAGCTCGACGCCGGCGAAGAGGACCATCGTCTCGAGTCGGGCGAGCATGTCGCGCGGGGTGTTGGCATGGCCGGTCGACATCGAACCGTCGTGGCCAGTGTTCATTGCCTGGAGCATGTCAAGGGCCTCGCCCCCGCGGCACTCTCCGACGATGATCCGGTCAGGCCGCATGCGCAGTGAGTTGCGTACCAGCTCGCGGATCGGGATGGCGCCCTTGCCTTCGATGTTTGCCGGGCGGGCCTCGAGCGTCACGACGTGCTCCTGCCGAAGCTGGAGCTCGGCCGCATCCTCGACGGTGACTATCCGTTCGTCGTTGGGAATGAATGACGAGAGGATGTTGAGCAGCGTCGTCTTGCCGGAGCCCGTGCCGCCGGAGACGAAGATGTTGAGACGGGCCTCGACGCATGCGCGCAGGAAGTCGAACATCTCAGGCGTCGCGGTGCCGAAACGGATCAGGTCGTCCGTCGTCAGCGGCGTGGCAGAGAACTTGCGGATTGTGATCACCGGCCCGACGAGCGAGATCGGCGGGATGATGACGTTGACGCGCGAGCCGTCGACGAGGCGCGCATCGACCATTGGCGACGACTCGTCGACGCGCCGGCCGATCGGCGCGATGATGCGCTCGATGATGCGCATCACGTGATCGTCGTTCTGGAACGTCACGTTGGTCAGCTCGATCTTGCCGCTCCGCTCGATGTACACCTGGCGCGGACCGTTGACCATGATCTCGGTGATCGTCTCGTCGCGCAGCAGCGGCTCGAGCGGGCCGAGGCCGATGATCTCGTCGGTGATCTGCTCGAGCATCCGCGTCCGCTCGGCGCGCGTGAGGGCGAGTCCCTCTGAATCGAGAGCGCGACCGAAGGCTTCCTCGATCTCGCGCCGCACCTCGACCTGGTTCGACAGGTCCAGCTTCGGGTCGAGATCCTGGATGACGCGCTGCTGGATGCGGAACTTGGCGTCGCGGAACGACTCGCGCAGTGGCACCTGGGCGAGCATCCGGCCAGTGGTTACACCGCCGCCGCCGGAAGCGGCCGGTGGCAGGGTCGGCAGATTCGACGATGATGGCCTTGGCCGGCCATCGCTCGTGGTTCCGTTCGTCGCAGACGACGCGATCGGGGCCGGCAGGCCAGGAACAGTCGGGGCGGGCACGCCGGACAGCTCGGAAGCGGGGCGGGCACTTTCGATCCTGCGCAGTAGCGACATCTGTAGTGACCTTCCTAAATCAGTGGGCGCGCCACTGGAAGAGACCCTTCTTGGGTATCTGCCGTAGTGCTATTGCGGGTGCGATCTCGGGCTCGCCCTTGAGTACAGCCGTGGCGATGCGAATGACGTCCTCGGCGACGCGTGTCTGGCGCGCGGCAATCACGAAGGGAACTCCGCGGTTGAGCGCGTAGACGACCGTCCGGCCGTCCGACACGACGCTGTGCGAGATCTTGCGCCCGATCGAGCTCTCGACATCCTGCTGGCGGATGCCATAGCCGGAATCGGAACGGTTGAGCAGCAGTTGGACCTTTTCTTCCGGGTAGCCGAGCTGGTCGGCAAGCGCCAGGAACTGGCGCATGTTCTTGATGTTCGTGATCTCGAGCGTCAGCACCGCGAAGACGATGTCGGATTGGTCGAGGAACGCCAGCGTCACGTCCTGCAGCAGCGGCGACGAGTCGATCACGACGAGATCGTGGGTGGCGCGCAGCGCCGCGACGATCTTGGTCAGATGATCGGGAGTGACAAGCTCGGCCATCTCCGGGCTGGGCGGAGCCATCAGCACCCGGACCCCGGAGGAGTGTTCAACGAGCGTCGCGTCGAGCGTGTCGAGATCGCCCGAGGTGCTCAGCTCGCGCACCACGTCGGCGATCGTCTGATTCTTCGGGTTGAGGTTGAGCAACACGCCAACGTCGCCAAATTGAAGCCCGCCGTCGATGAGCGCAACGCGCATGCCGAGCTCCATTCGTGCCGCGACGGCGAAGTTCACGGCCAGCGTTGTCCGGCCCACGCCGCCCTTGGGCGAAAAGAACGTGACGACCTTGCCCGTCCCACGTCGCGCTGCGACCGGAGCGCCGACCGGGCTCGCAGGCCGTGCCTTGGCCGCGCGGTCGGCCTTCTGCCGCTCGCGCTGATGGACCTGGCGAATCGACGCCGCGAGCTCGTCGCTGCTGAATGGCTTGACCAGGAACTCGCGCGCGCCGGCGAGCATCGCTCTGCGCAGGTAGTCGGGCTCGCCCTGGACGCTCATCATGATGATCGCCGAGGCCGGCGCGCGCATCGACAGCTGCTCGGCCGTGGCGATGCCATCCATGCCGGGCATGTTGATGTCGAGCAGGACGACGTCGACCGGCTTCTCGGTGGCAAGCGTTATCGCCTCCTGACCGGAGGCGACGCTGCCTGCGACCTGGATGTCCGACTCAAAGCTGAGCAGCTTGGCCAGGTGGTCGCGTGTTTCGGCTATGTCGTCGACGATCACGACGTTGATCCGATCTGTCATCGTCACTCCCTGGCCACTCGCTCGACCGCGATGCCTAAGGGTTGATCGGAGTGACGGGAGCGGGGGGCAGCACGCCGTACTGGTCGACCAGCTGCTTGAGCGTGATGCCCGTCGTATCGACGGCCGGAGCGTTGGCGTCGGCAGGCGCGCGCAGGACGAGCGAGATGTTGCCGTCGAGCTGTGCGAAGCGAACGACCTCAGCCTGCTGCGGCGTGACGGCGAGCAGGACGACCATGTCCGGCTGTGGAGTGGGGGCCGCCTGGTTGCCCTGGTCGGTCGTGTCGGCCGGCTGGGCCGCGATGGCGGCCAGGACCTGCACGTTCTGGACGACGACCTTGACCGACGTGTTGTTGACGAAGTCGTCGAGCGATGTGTACGGGTTGTAGTCGCTGCCGGTCGAGGTGCCGATAGCCGGCGTCGGGTTGGCGATGACCACCGGGTCGAGGCCGTCGGCGTCCTCCATCGAGATGAGGACGTCGACGTAATCGCCGGCCTGGATGAAGGCATTGACCGAGTTGACGCGGCTGAGCGGGATGGCGATCGCGCGCAGGCCGGGCTGGAGCGAGTTGATCAGGTCGGGCACGCTTATGCCCGTGTCGAAGTCGTCGTTGGTCAGGGCCGTGCCCTGGCTGACGGCATGGCGCACCACCCTGCCCACGACCTGGGCAGGATCCTGGAAGGTTCCCGTTGCCTGGGTCGGTGACATGGTCGTCGTGCTGACCTTGTCGGCGGTTATCTGGACGCCGAGGGGCAGGTCGGCAGCGGCGACGACGACGGTCACGTCCGGCGCGGGCGTCGTCTGCGGCGACTGCTGGCCCATGCCGCTAAGGGCCAGAACGGCGACGAACGACAGCGCGGCAAGGGCCACGCCGACGATGAGCATCAATCGGTTCGCGCGCTTCAAGGGTGTGTACTCCGAGTGGTGTGTGTGCCAGGTGTCAACGACTCTAGGCAGGGTTTGGGGTGGTCGCGATCCTACGAATGGGCTATGACCGTCCCCCTGGCGGCGGCGCGAACAAGAAGAAGGGAGCGCTGCGTGGTCCAGAGGAGGACGGACCGCGGAGCGCTCCCTTCAGATTCGAATGAGTCCGATTTACAACGCGTTCCCGAGGGTCGAAAGCATGGTGTTGATAGATCCGCCCATGAACGTGATCGCAACAATCGCGGCCACGGCGATGAGCGCCAGGATGAGTGCATATTCGGCCAACCCCTGGCCGCGCTGTCCCCTAGGGATTCGTTGCCGGACTGTTCTCAGTCTCACTCTGCGGACCACCTCCAGCTTGCCGTCGTCGAATGCGACGCTCCGGCAATGTCCATCGAGTGAGCGCTGGCCGATATAGGAAGTCCGTACTCGCGTCGGTGCGCATCCCTCCCGCACCGCGGTGCGCGCAGGCGACGCTGTGTCAGCCGTTGATCTGGTTGGCGATCAGCGACAGGATGTCGTCTATCTGCGACCCGAACAGGGTCAGCGCGATGAGGGCGACGATGACGATCAAGGCAACGATCAGGGCGTACTCCGCCAGGCTCTGACCTCGGGCGCCCGTCCGGCCACTCAACTTCAGGCGACCTCCACTCAGCTCCGACACTGCCGCCGATGCTAGCGCCTGCGCGATCGGGGGGCGCCGCGGACCTCCACGGGCGGTCAGTGACCCGTGGCGAGCTCTATCTGCCAGCGATCGTCCGTGACCGTGACGGCAATGCCCAGTCCTGCGGCGCGCTGCTCGATCTCGGTCACGATGCTCTCCGGTAATCCCGCGTTGCGGGCGGCCTCGACCCCCTCCTGCTCATGGATCATTGATGCCAGTGCACCGGGCAATGCCCGGTCACGACGCGCCGCAGCGACTGTTGCCTTGGCGCGCTGCTCGGCGGTCTGTTCAGCACGTGGCGAGCGGCCCGCGATCGTGACGCGGACGGCGTCCTCGGACCAATCCAGGCGGATCGTCACCGCCGTCGCACGCACCGCGACATACGCAGTGACGGCGTCGTCGATCATCCGAAACAGACCGCTCTCGACCTCCGTGCCTAGCCGGCCGTCCGTGCCGACGGAGTCGAAATGAATGCCCACCCCTGAGCGGCGCGTTCGTTCGGCCGCAGATCGACGCAGCGTGGGCACGAGGCCCAGGTCATCGAGAACCATCGGCCGAACGTCGAAGATGAACGTCTTTGTGGCGTCGAGCGCCTGCTGGACCATCGCCACCAGCTCCGCCAGTGCCTGGGCGGCGCGCGCGGGATCGCGCTCGAAAAGGCGTTGCACGATCTGCGCCTGGAGAGCGATGTTGGCGATGCTCTGCGCCGGGCCGTCGTGCATCTGGCGCGCGATCTCGCGCCGCATCTGCTCCTGCGCGGCGAGCACGACAGCTGAAACGGCGCCGGCCGGCCCGTTGCCGGCCGAACCGGACGCGGCCAGCGGTGCGCCTGGGCCGGCTGGTGCCGCCCCTCCGCCCAGGGCCGCCGCGCGGATCACCGGCAGTGCCTCATCGATCCGATCGTGATAGCGCTGGAGGACGCGCTGCTTGCCGCCAAGCACCTCGACCTGAGATTGCATCGTCGTAGCCCGCCGCGTCTGCGTCAGCAGCTGGACGCGGGCCTCGACGAGCTGTTCCGGCGCCCGGTTGTCGCGCTCGATCTGGGCCAGGCGTTCCTCAGCCTGGACCCGGCGCCCCTCGTGGCGCTCGACCTCCGTGCCAGCCTGACGCAGCAGCAGGGCGATCTCTTCCAGCTCGCGCTGGATGGTCGCCTGGTCCTGCTCGAGCTCGTCGGCGAGTGTGGTCAGCGAGTCGGCGGTCACGTGCCCCCTCGGCTTGTGGGTCGGAAAGGGATCAGTCTTCGGGGATGCGGATCCAGCCCTGCTTCATCGCGTACACGACGGCCTGCGTGCGGTCGTTGACCGACAGCTTGCGCAGGATCGAGCTCATGTGGTTCTTGACCGTTTGCTCGCTGATCGTCAGGGCATACGCGACCTGCTTGTTCGTCATCCCCTTGGCGATGTTGTCGAGGATCTCGACCTCGCGCGGCGAGAGCGGCGCAAAGATGGGCGCAGCTTCCTGGCCGTAGACAGCAAGCTCACGGAATTCCTTGAGAACACGCGACGCCACCGACGGCCGGGCGAAGACCTTGTCATTGATCAGGTACTCGCCAGCGCGGACGCGGCGGATGATCGTGACCAGATCATCGGGATTGATGTCCTTGAGGATGAACGCGGCGGCGCCAGCCTTGATCGCTTCGAAGAGCTGATCCTCGTCCTCGGCGACGGCGAGGGCAACGATGCCCACGCTCGGTATCTCGCGCTTGATGCGCTGCGTGGCGTCGATGCCGCCTGGGGCGGGCAGGGACAGGTCGAGCAGAACGATGTCGGGCGACAGCTCGATCGCCAGGGTGAACGCATCGCGACCGTCCTCGGCCTCGCCGACGATGTCGAAGTCCGGCTCGCGTTCGAGTATCTGGCGCATGCCCATGCGGAACAGCGCGTGGTCGTCGACGAGCAGGATCTTCGTGCGCTGGTCTGGCGTGCGTCGATCGGGACCTCCCCGCCGGCGCTCCGGTCCGCTGTAATCCGGGTCCATCATGCCTGACTCCTCTCCTCCCCTGGATCGATCGTGAGCCGCACCACGGTTCCCGCGGCGGGACTGGTCTGGATAGTCAATTGCGAGCCGAGCAGGTCCGACCGCTCGCGCATGAAGCGCAGCCCGAAGTGGCGCCGGTTCGGGTTCGCGGCGACCGACTCGAGGTCGAAGCCGCGCCCGTCGTCACCCACCTCGAGCACCCAGCGCCGATCGCCGGTCGTGCTGGCCACGAACGTGTGGACCCAGGCACGCGTCGCCCCGGCGTGCTTGGAGATGTTGCGCAGTGCCTCCTGCGCGACGCGCAGCACGACCGTCTGTGCCGCCTCGTGGAGCTCATCGTCGGGCGCCTCGAGGCGAACGTCCACGGGCAGTCCGCTGCGCTGGCTCATTGCGTTGGCGCTGTCGCGCAGGGCATCGTCGAGGCCGGCAGCTTCGCCCAGCGAGGGCCGGAGCTGGTTGATGTAGCCACGCAGCGTGTCGAGCTCGCGTTCGAGCATCTGGCGCAGGGCGATGATCTCGGTCCGTGCCGATGCTGGATCGTCACGAAGGGCGCGATCAATGATCTCGGCCTGGAAGATCGCGTTGGCCAAAGCCTGTGCGGGTCCGTCGTGCAGCTCTTCGGCGAGTCGTGAGCGCTCCTGCTCATGGGCGGCGAGAAGCGCCATTGCCACGCGTGTATCTGAGTCGGGCGCGTCACTGGGCGCGCCGGTCAGGGGCACTTCGCGGCTGATGCTCGCAGCCCCGCTCTTCATTGACGACCGAGTATAGGTGCTCGCCGAACCCGAACCTCCGGTGCCAGGACGCACCACGCTGTCGGGTTCGTCTTCGTGGGTGTCGTTCACTGGCAGTCCTCGGAGATCGTTAACACGCTGAGGTACTCCGCCCCGGCCATGCTCGTGGTCGGCTGCGGCGTGAAGCAGTTGGGCGCTTCGGCGATCAGTCCAGCCGGATTTCGTTCCTGCGTGTCAACGATGACGATCGTAGTTGCGCCGAACGTGCGCGCCAGCGCGAGCACGCTCTGTGCGCTCTCGTCGGGCAACTCGATGGCCGGCCCGCCGAGGGCATCCGACAGCCGGATGGGCCGGTCGCTGATCACCGGTCTGGTGACGTCGAGCGTCACGGCCGCGCGCACGACAGTCGCGGCCGCGGCGACCTGCTGCTGGCTGTCGCGCGCGAGCTGGCCCGTGACCGCGAGCTGGAACACGGTCATCGGCACGCTGAGCGCAACCAGGGCCGCGGGCGCAAGCCAGAGATTCGCGCGCGACCAGTGGCGCCACTGCCGAACACGAGCCACGAACGCGTCCGTGCCCAGCACGGCCAGCACGGTCAAGCCGACGAACAGCGGCCCCGCCGCGTGGGCGAACGTACCCCACAGCGTGGCCACCGGAAACAGCACGGTCGCAACGACGAAGACGAGGACTCCGTAGAACATCAGCGCGCCGACGGCTGAGTGTGAGAGATCCTTGCGCCGGCGCCAGCCGGCCAGTGCCGCCGCGATGCCCGCGACGACGACGATCGTCCCCGGTATCAGCAAGTCGTCGACGAAGTCGTGCCAGCCCGCCGCGCCGACGTTGGAGAGGATCGCCCACGGACCCTGGCCCAGGAAGCCGGCGAGCGTCGGCTGGTCAATGAACGCGAATATCTGGTCGTTGTGCGTCAAGAACAGGTTCTGGGTCAGCTGCCCAGGCATCGGCGAGCCGAACGCGGCCTGATTGCGCAGCCACCAGGGCAGGGCGACGAGGGCGCCGATCACGACGACGGCTCCGATTCGCGCGGCCAGGAGCCGACCACGCGCGCCCATGCTCCACGTGAACGCGACGAAGACGAGGCCGAGATAGACGGCCTCGAGGCGCGTCAGGTACGCGACTCCGAGCAGCACGCCCAGACCGACGATGGCGCGCGCGTTGCCGCGCGCCGCGACCGGAATTGCCACGCACGCGGCCACGGCGATGACCGTGAACGGCAGCGTCGAGTCGGGCACGGCCGTGGCCAGGACGAACGGCGCCGCCACGGCCGCGAGCAGGCCACTGCCGATCGCCACGGCGTGCTGCCGGCCAGCCGGCAGTGCCAGGCGTTTGGCCGCGTCGGCGGCAATCCACCAGGTAAGTGGCGCGAGCAGCGCGCCGAACAGGGCGAATGCCAGCTGCGCTGTCGCAAGGCCAGGACCCAGCAGCGCCATGGGCGCCGCGGCGAGGTATGAGGCGAGCGGCTGCCACAGCTCGAAGGCAGAGCGCGGCAGGGTCAGCGGCGGTGTCCCATAGCTCCACAGCGCATCGATGACCGGTCCTCGGCCGGTGGCGATGTTGCGGGCGACGGTCACGTAATAGGCGCTGCCCTCGTTGAGCGTGTAGGGCACGATCCACAGCGTTGAGAGGCGGATTGCGAGCGCCACGAGATAGAGCATCCCGGGCGCCACGAGGGCCGCGAGCTGGACGTGGGTCCGTGCCGCGAGGCGGGAACGAGCGACGGCCGCGTTCATCACTGACATCTTGAGTCTGTTGGCGCGAGGCAGACGGCATACACCGCACCCGCGGGCACCGGACTTGAGGTGGTGCCGCTCGTGGCCACCGCGGCCGGCGGTCCTTCCACGACTGCAAGCGGCCGCGACAGCCAGGATGGACGCAGCGATCCGGTCAGGATGGGCTCGAGAGCGGGCACGATCTGCGCCTTCTCGAGCACCAGCCAGCGCACGTTGTAGGCACGCATCGCGCCTTCGATCGTGTCGAGGTCGTCGTAGGGCGTAACGATGCCCGGCCGTTGCGCGAGGTAGTCGTAGGCGCCTGAGTCGGCCGACATCACGACGTCGCCGCTCGAGCTCTGGGCATCGAGCGCCGCGGCGAGCTGGGACTGCACTGAGCGCACGTCCTGCCACTGGCCGATCGTGCTGCTGCCGTAGACGAGCGCTCCGAGGATAGCGATCGCGACGGCTCCGCCGGCGAATAGGCCGGTCGCTCGCGTCACGTCCCAAGGCCGCCGCCGGGCGATCCAGCCGACCACTGAGCCAACTCCAACCACGACGAGCACGAAGGTGTGCGGCAGCAGCGCGACGGCCGAATGGATGAACGTGCCATGAGGAACGTGAACCGCGAAGAGCAGGCCGCTCGCGGCGAAGAGCACGATGGCGTAGGCGAAGAACGGCGCGAATCGGGTATCGACGCGCCGCGCCCACACCCCGGCGAGGAAGAACGGCACGAGCACGACCACGAGCGGCAGGAACGCGAACAGGCCGAGCGCCGAGAGCAGGCCGCCGACGCGGCTGGCGAGCAGCGGGCCCACGCCGCCACTGAGCAGCGTTCCGGGCGTCGCCGGTGCGCCGATGCTGTACAGCTGGTTGTAGTCGCTGATCCACAGGATGCGGCCGTTCGCCGCTGACGGGGCGATGCTGCCGAAGACCTCGAACTGGCGGTAGAACCACGGCCCGGCAACGACCACGAACAGTCCGGCGCAGGCAAGCGCGGCGGCCCAACCGATCACCCGCGCGCTGGGCAACCTGCGGCCGACCCACAGCTCGCGGCCGAACGCGAGCGCGAACGGCACGCCGAGCAGCACGCCATCGGAGCGTGCCAGCGTGGCCAGGCCGACGACGAGCCCGCCGATCGCAAAAGCGCGGCGATCACCGCGCAGGCCCCTGGCGCACAGCCACAGGGCCAGCGCTCCCAGGGTCATGAAAAGGCCGAAGTTGTCGGGCTGGCCCAGGAATGGAGTGAGCGCTCCGGGCACTGCCGCCAGGAGCGCGGCGCACACGGCCAGCCACTGCTTGAGGCCGGCCTCACGCGCAATCGCGTAGGTCAGCGGGACGGCGAGCGCGCCAACAATCCACATCGGCAGCTCGCTCGCCAGCCAGGTCGGTCCGAGCAACCAGATGAACGGCACCTGGACGAGCGCGGCGAGCGGCATCCAGTGCGCGTTGGATGGAATCGGAAGAGTCGGCAGCGATGGCAGCACGCCGCCGACGTCGACGAAGTTCCAGATGTAGTTGACGCTGAAGCCGTGGCCCGCGGCGAGTGCCTGGGCGACATTGACGTAGTAATAGGAATCCGGGTACGCGGGACCGGCGAACGCCGTACCGACGGCCGCTCGCACGACGAACCCGATCGCGAACAGCACCACGAGGATCATGGGCACGTTGCAGCCTAGCAACGGACCTCCCGCGACCCGCCCCGTACGAATTGCCTATCCGGTACGTCCGACTGGTACGAACGAACCATTAGGCGCAGGCAGGAGCCGCCCCTAGGCTCAATTGATGCGGCTCGTTCTCGATGATCGACGGCGCCGGCTGATCAAGCACTCGGCGATCGTCGTCGGACTCGTCTTCTGCGCGTACCTGTTCCTGGTCTCAGAGGCGCAGAAGGGCTCCGTAGCGTTCGACATCGTCTCCTACTTCACGGTCAACCTGGCCCATCCCTACAGCGGCAACGTCGGCGACCTCGGCTTCTTCCCCTACTCGCCGCCGATCGCGCTCCTCATCGCCCCATTCACGACTCTGCCCTGGCTGTGGTTCGTGAGTGCCTGGTACACGCTGCTCGGCGCGGCGATTGTCTGGCTCGGCCGGCGCAACTTCCTGGCCGTGCTCGCCTTCCCGCCCGTGGCGATCGACCTCTACCACGGCAACATCCACCTCCTCCTGGCCGTGGCCATTGCGCTCGGCTTCCGCTATCCGGCGGCGTGGTCGTTCGTGCTGCTGACCAAGGTCACGCCGGGCATCGGGCTGCTCTGGTTCGCCGTCCGGCGCGAGTGGCGCAACCTGGCGATCGCACTCGGCGCAACCGCTGCGATCGCCCTCGCAACGTTCGTCATCCTGCCCGACCAGTGGCTGGCGTGGTTCACGATGCTGGCCCAGAGTGCGGGCACGCCGCCGCCCTGGCCGGCGCTGCCCATCCCGCTCTGGTTGAGGCTGCCCGTGGCGGCCGTCATCGTGGTCTGGGGCGCGCAGACGAACAGGCGCTGGACCGTGCCGCTCGCCGCGGCAATCTCCGTTCCGGCGCTGTGGCCCGGCGCGTTCGCCATCCTCGCCGCGTGCTGGCGGCTGTCACCGACTCCTGACGGCTACCATGCGCCGGATGTCCTCCGGTCCGGGTCCTTGGCACGCGCCCTCCGCGGCGCCATCCGCAGCGTCGTCCGACCCGGGCCAAGCGAAGCCTGAACCGAGCGTCACGCTCGTCCTGCCGGCATACAACGAAGCAGCGCGCATCGGATCGGCGCTCGACGAGCTCTTCGGCTACCTGAACCGCTCAGGGCCGCCGCGTGACGGCGGCCGGCCGGCGTCGGACATGGGTCCGGTCGACGTACTCGTAGTCGACGACGGCAGCACGGACGGCACCGCCGAGATCGTCAGCGCCAGGGCGGAGACGCACAACAGCGCAAACGGCAACCTGCGCCTCATGATTCGCCAGCACGCCGGGAAAGGCGCGGCGGTACGGGCGGGCATGCTCGAGGGCGAGGGCGACTTCATCCTTTTCGCCGACGCGGACCTGGCCACGCCGCCCGATCAGCTGCCATTGCTGACCGATGCGCTCAAGGACCATGACATCGCGTTGGGCAGCCGTGTCCAACCCGACGGCAGTGACCGGCGCGCGACCCAGCCACTCCACCGCCGCCTCCTGGGCCGTGTCTTCCACTCCCTCGCCGCGTTCTGGGTGACGGGGCTGGTCCCGGACACACAGTGCGGTTTCAAGGGCTTTCGGCGCGGCGCCGCACACGATCTGTTCGCGCGCCAGGAGATCGGCGGCATCGTCTTCGACGCAGAGATCATTCACCTGGCGCGCAAGCGCGGCTACTCGATCGCCATCGTTCCCGTCCAGTGGTCGGACAAGCGCGGCTCGCGCATGCGCCTGCGCCCCGGGCTCGCGCTGGGTGTGGTCTATGACCTGTTTCGCATCCCGCTCATTCACCGCCGCGTGCCGCGTGCGTAACCGGTGCTACATTCCGTAGTGGTGACTTTCTCCGCTCCGAGCAACTAGAACCCACGAACACGTTGGCCACGACCCCTGCGCTCGTCGTGAGTGCCGCCATGGCTCCAACGGCTCTGGTGGCGCGCCCCGTCAGCTTTGCCGACATCCCCCGGCCGTGCTGGGAGCGCCTGCTTGCCGCGACGCCGGCCGCGACGCCGTTCGCCCGCTGGACCTTCCATCGCGCCTGGTGGGATGCCTACGGCGACACCGCGCACGAGCAATACCTGGCCTGTGTGCCTGCCGACAGCCGCGCTGACCGCGTCGACTGGGAGCTGGTCCGGGCAATCGTGCCGCTCATGCACCGCCACGAGGTTGAACCCCAGGACATCGTTAACAAGACGGTGCTGCGCGAGCGCGATGGGGGTGAGACCAGCCGAACCGTCCCGCCCGACGCGAAGGCCGTCTTCTTCGGTGCCAGCTACCACGCCGACTACGCGACGATCCTGGCCGCGCCCGCCGACCTCGAAGCCGTTTCGGCGGCCACCGCCCAGGCGCTTGCCCAGCCGCCCGATCCCGTGCACGGGAGCCAGTCCTGGGACGCGGTCGACCTGCGCCGGTTGCGTGTAGCCGACCCACTCCTGCCGGCGTTGGAGCTGGCCCTTTCAGCAGCAGACTCCTCATGGCACGTGAGTCGCGAACAGGAGGACGTCTGCCCGGTCATCAGCGCGTCGAGCGGGGATTGGGACGAGTATCTCGGCTCGCTCGACAAGAAGGACCGCCACGAGATCCGCCGCAAGCAGCGCCGGGCAGCCGTCGTCGGCGACCTGTCGATCGAGATCTCACCACCGACACAGGAAGCGATCGCCAGCTTCGCGGAGCTGCACACGCTGCGCTTCGGCGAGCGTGGCCTCTTCCCCGCCGGTGCCGGCGGGAAGCGCAGCCGCAGGTTCATCGACCGCCTCGGCGAGCTCGAACGCGAATCTGTCGACGGTGGCCAGCTTCACGTCGGCCTGGTACGTTGTGGCACGCGCCTGGTCTGGGCGATGCTCGCCTTCGATGACGGCGAGACGTGCTACCTGTACAACGCCGGCATGGACCCTGAGGCGCGCGAAGTGTCGCCGGGCATCACCGGCACGGCCGAATACCTTAGGAACCGCCTCGCCTCCGGCCGGCGCCGCTTCGACTTCCTGCGCGGCGACGAGCCGTACAAGTACGAATGGGGCGCCGTCGACGAGCCGATAGCGCGGTTGCTGGTGCTGCGCGAGGAGCCGCGATGACCACGGCAATCACCGAGATCATGGCCAGCGGCGCCGGCGGCGGCGCGCAGGTCAGTGTCCAGAACCTGGTCACGCGCCTCGACCCTGCGCGCTATGACGCGGAGGTGATCAGCCTGTCTGACGGCCCGGCCGTGCGCAGGCTGCGCGCGGCCGGCGTGACGGTCCACGTCGTCGACGATCCCGACGATACGAACGCGCTCGCGGCAGTCATCGAGCTGCTCCGCCGCCGGCCGCCTGAGATCATCCACGACCATATGTACCGCGCCGAGGTGATCGGCACACGCGCCGCGTTGGCGCTCGCCGAGCTCGGGCTGCCACGGCCGTTCGTCGTCAGCACCATCCATTCGAGCCGCGTCCGTAGCCCGGAAGATCGCGCCCTGGTGCGCCGGCTGACGCCCTCGATGGACCGGCTGATCGCGGTCAGTCGGGCGATCATCGCCAAGCTCGTGGCTGAGGGCCGCACGGCGGCGCCGGTCGAGCTCATCTACAACGGCGTCGATCTCAAGAAGTACGAGTACACCGACGCGTGCTGCACGCTACCGGAGGAATACGGCTTCCCCGAGGGCACGCCGCTGGTCGGGGTCGTCGCGCGGCTCGAGCCAGAGAAGGGCCACCGGACCTTGCTCGAGGCATGGCCGATCGTGCTCGAACGAGTGCCCGACGCGCGCCTGCTGATCATCGGCGAGGGCAGCCAGCGTGCCGCGCTCGAGGAACAGGCGGAGCAGATGGAGCTGCTCGGCGAGCGTTGCTCGGATGATCTGTGCGTCGGTACCCGGCGCGCGCGGCCGGCGGCAAGCGTCCTGTTCACTGGCTTGCGCGACGACGTGCCGGCCGTCACGGCCGCGCTCGACGTGGCCGTGCTGCCCTCGTACCGCGAGGCACAGGGACTGGCGCTACTCGAGGCGATGGCCCTGCGCCGGCCCGTCGTCGCCACGGCCGTGGGCGGCGTACCGGAGATGGTCGAGCACGAGCAGACCGGGCTGCTCGTACCGCCGCGTGACCCCGTCGCGCTCGGTGCGGCCATCGCGCGCGTGCTGACCGATCACCCGTTGGCAGACATGCTGGCCCGCGCCGGCCACGACTTCGTCCACGCCCACTTCTCGCTCGACGAGATGGTGCGCGCGGTGAGTGCGGTCTACGACGAGGGCGCGTCGGTCGCGGCCGCGCGCCGCTCCGCTACGCGGACGGCGGCTTAGAGCGGAACGGTCTTCCAGTAGCGCTCGGCATAGCCGGGCATTGCCCCGGCCAGCGCAACACGCGCGCCGTAGCCGTACACGTCATCGAGCATTCCCTGCTCTGACTCGAAGAGCCGCGGCAGCTGGCTGGCGTAGACGCGCAACCCGCCGACCTTGCGCTCGATGACCTCGGTGATGTCGCTGTACTCGGGCTCGATCGCCACTCCCGCGGGCAGGTCGAGCGCGAGGCCCGTCTGAGCAGGCTGGCCGTCGAAGTCGTGCCACCACGCGTACGGGAAGTCCTCGTAGAACGCCACCCGGCCGACGAACGAAGGCGCCGGCATGACCCATTGACGCCGCTCACCGAGCAGCGCGACGCCAACGTCGCGGCACAGCTGATGATCGACGTGATTGCCCACCGCGAGCGGGAAATAGACCATCTGCGGTTCGAGGCGCAGGATCTCGCTGCGCAGCAGCTCGTAGGGCGCCTCGTCGTCATCGCGCAGCGCACCCAATAGCTGTTCGTCGCCCTCGTAGCCGCGGTACACCGCGTCGGGCAGGTCCAGCTCGATGACCGACGCCTCGCTGAAGTAGGCGTAGCGCTCGTCTTCGATCTTGCGCAGCGCGGTCGCGTCGGCAGCGGAGAAGTCGATCGGCGCGAACGAGCCCTGGCCGCCAATTGCGTCGGCAACCGGACGAGCGTCGGTTTCGATGTTGGTGATGTTCGCCGACCGGGTCCACGCGGCGCGCTGCCAGAACTGGCGCGCCTGTGTGCTCGCGCGCTGCTGGGTCAGCTCGATTCGCTCCGGATCGGCCATCCACGGCGGACTCGCGGCCGGGTCCGACGAGATGACGTAGTCGGGCGCGATGTTGTCGCGGTTGAATGCCTCCGTCAGCGGCCAGTTGGCCTTGCTGCCGAAGCCCAGCGCCGCGCGCTGGTACTCGCTCATCTGCCCGTTGCCGGCTGCGCCGGAGCCCGAGAAGACGGTCAGGATCGTGACGTTGTGGCCCAGCTCGCGCAGGCTGGCGACGAGGCCGCCGCACGAGAGCGCGATGTCGTCCGGATGAGGCGAAACGAAGACGTGGGTCATCGGCGACCGAGGATAGCAGCGGTCACGGGCTGCCGAAGCCGTGCTCGCCAAGGAGCGGCACGAACACAGCCGGCTCGATCGGCTCGCGCGTGAAACCGTCGTCCGTGCGTTGGACGAGAGTGATGACCTGTTCGGAGCGCGTGCCGAGTGGAAGCACCAGCCGGCCGTCGGGCAGTAGCTGCTCGACGAGCGGAACGGGGACCCCTGGCGCCGCGGCACCCACCACGATGGCCGCGTACGGCGCGTGTTCGGGCGCGCCCGCGCTTCCGTCGCCGACGATGGTCGTCACGTCATAGCCAAGATCGTCGAGCACCGCGCGGGCGCGCTCGGCGAGCTTCGCCTCGCGCTCGATCGTCACGACCTGCGCGCCCATCTCGGCCAGCACGGCCGCCTGATAGCCAGAGCCCGTGCCCACGTCGAGCACCTTTGGCGCTTCGCCGCCGTGTCCCGCCGACCACGCGGGCAGGGCCAGTGCCTGGGTCATCGACGCGACCACGTAGGGCTGCGAGATCGTCTGGCCGTAGCCGATCGGCAGGGCCCCGTCCTCGTACGCTGAACCAACCATCTCAGGCAGCACGAAGCGCTCGCGGGGCACGGCACGCATTGCGGCGAGCACGTCGGGATCGGCGATGCCGCGTCGTTCCAGCTGGGCAGTGGCCCAGTCTCCGTCCGTGCCCGCATTTTCGCCGCGCGCCAATTGACTCAACAGGCGGCGCATTGTTTCGGCCGTCTAGGACGGTCCCGGCGTGACGATCACGGAGGGCGCGACTGACGGCGCGACCGAAGGCCGCACGGATGCGGGGACCGATGGCGCGCTGCTCGGCAGCCCGCTCGGGATCACCGACGCTGGCACCGATGGCAAGATCGACGGCGATGGCGCGACGGACGTTGATGGCACGGCCGATGTAGAAGGCACGGCCGATGGTGAGATGCTGACGATTGGCGTATCTGTCGGCAGCGGCTCTTCCGTCGGCGGCGGTGGGCTGAACATCCCCGCCTTACCGAACAGAAGCGCATAGGCGAGGATCACCACGAAGACTGCGACGACCGCGGCCACCCAGAACTTCGACGCGCGATCGTCGATGTACTGGACGTCCTCCTCGCCGGGCGATGTTCGTGCCGTGCGCGATACCTGGACGCTGGCCCGCTCGCGAGGCGCGTTGTCGCGCTGGCGGGCCCGAGCCGCGGGCGTCCCGGGTGCCGGGACAGGCGCAGGCGCGGCCGGCCCCTTGGCATCGTCGTGCTGCTCGGCCTCCTCCTCGTCGCCGTCGTCCCCCGCGTGGTCGGCGGCGCCTTCCTCTTCTTCGTGTTCTTCGAGTTGCTCGTCGTTGACAAGCTCCGCGGCAGCAGGCTGCTCATCGGCCGGAACGGCTTGATCGTCCGGCGGAACCTCGCCCGTCATGCCCAGAATTCCCTCCTCAACTCATTGAGCCGTACCAGCAGGCGGATCGTTTCGCGCAACCGCGCGATATTTGCCTGTCCGTCGATCAGCCGCCAGCGCAGCCTATCTGATGCGTCGCCTCTTGCCCTGATCGCGGCGCTCGTTGAGTCCAGGCGCTCGTCGAGAGTTGTCATCGTCCACAGTGCGCTCTCCGTAAGCGCCTTGGCGTTACCCAGGTCTGTGTGCAGACGCGTCAATGACTGCCCCATGGCCGCCGGCTGGACCTCGAGATCCGCTTCCAGCGCACGGAGTCCCGCGCCGGCCCTGGCCAACGCCCGCCACGCCAGAAGCGCGCCGGCGAGAGACAGAAGTCCAAGCGCGACCGAGCCCGCGATCGCGACCAGCTGTTCGGTGGTCACCAGTGTCGATTATTGCAGGACGAGCTGGACTCCCAGGCAGCCAGGCTCACGCATCGCGCACGGCGGGCAAGAACGCGCCGATCAGCCCGCCGAGTGCCGTCAGCGCGCCGAAGCCGGCGATGACGAGTCCGACCGGAATGCTCTCGGCGAGCACACCTGAGATGCCCATCGCGAAGGTCATCGCGCCGTAGACAAGGCTGCTGCGAAAGGCGACGACGCGGCCCATCAGCTCGTTGGGCGTCTGCTCGATGAAGATGGTCTGGGTCGGGATGACGTAGACGAGGTTGGCGACGCCGACGATGGTCGCCGCGACAACCGCGACGAGGACGTTGCTGGTCAGGCCAAGGACGACCGTCGAGAGGCCCATGACCATGAAGCCGCCGACGACCAACCACCCCTTGCGCAGATGCATGCCGATCACGCCAACGGCGAGCCCGCCAACGAGGTTGCCGATACCGATCGCGGTCTCGATCGCAGCGAAGTTCTCGGGGTAGGGGATGAACCGGCCGTCGAGCGCGTCCCTGGCGAAGACAACGGTCAAACCCAGGGTCACCCCGGAGGTCATCTGCGCCAGCGCGCTGATGAGCGTGTTCTGCATCAGTGAAGCCCGGGTTCGGAGGAACCGCCAGCCCTCGGTGGCCTCATTGAAGAATGCGCGGAATGCGCCCTGCGTGGTGTGAGCTGCCTGTCGTGTCATCGGTGCCAGCACGATGGTGGCCAGCAGGACCGCTGAGAGGATGTAGGTCGCCGAGTCGGCGAAAAACGCCAGCCCGAGCTGCGTGGCCTGGCTGCCCAGGAAGGCGACGAACAGACCTGCGATCGGGAAGCCGGCCAGGTCGGCGAGTGTGTCCGCCGTCCACGACGCGCTGCTCGCGGCCATGACGTCGTCGGGCTGCACGATGCGTGGCAACACGGCCACCTTGGCCGGGCGGAAGAAGAGGCTCACCGTCGTGACCAGGAAGACGAGCGGGTAGACGAAGTACACGTTGGCCGCGGCGGCAAACGGGATGCCAATGACGAGCACAGCGCGGATCAGGTCGCTTGCGATCATCACGCGCTTGTGTTCCCAGCGATCCACGAAAGTGCCTGCGACGGGTCCCAGGACGATGTTCGGCAGCGTCGCGGCCAGGAAGACAAGGCCGGTGGCGAGCGGGGAGTTGGTCACGTCGTAGACAAGGACAGCCAGCGCGACCTGGTTCAGGCGGTCGCCGAAGAGGCTGATCGTCTGGGCCACCCAGTACGCGGCGAAGCGACTGTCGAGTGCCAGGCGGACGTAGGGATGGCCCCGGATGCGCTGGCCGATGGTGAACGGGACTGAAATGCCCGAGCCCATGCCGCTGCCCAGCACGATCGGTTGCTCCAGGCCGATCGCGCTGTGTGCCACTGAGCGCTGACCTGGACCGAGAGTGATGCCGGACGCCTGCAGATCGCCGCGTCCGCGGACGAGCGTGGCGAAGACGAACCAGGCAAGGCCGGCCGCGATGAAGGCGTCGCCCAGGCTGGAGACGTTGTTCAGGAAGGGGATTGGGATCGGAATGATGTCCCCGAGGGGGCCGGCGTGAAGGAAGAAGGCCGCCGTCAGCTGGTCCGGCAGCAGAACGTGGAAGCCCGTGGTCAGATCCGCGGGGCCCAGGTGCGCGGCCGCGAGCGATGGGCCCCAGACGGGCATGAAGCCGCCGTTGACGACGATTGCCAGCCCATTGGCCGCGGCGCCCACAACCACGGCCGTAATCCCGGGGTGCTCGCGGTTGGCCCACAGCCCGACGATCAGAAAGAGGAATCCCGCGGCGTACAGCGGCAGGCGCAGCGTGTCGGCTATCGCGATGCCGTCGGCGATCGCAAACTGGGTGCCAATGCGCAGCGCGAGGGCGACGAAGATGAGCCCGACCCAGCGCAGGTTGACGTCGATCAACCGGCTTAGCCTGCCGCGCGCGAGAAGGCCAAGAACGAGGCCCAGGACTAACCCGAGGACGATCATCGGGCGGCGGTCGAGCGTGCAGCGGCGTTCGTGGCCGGCCGTCTCCTCATGCCCGAAAGGTAACGGCTGCCGAATCGGGCGTTAGTGCAATTGCGTGAGTGGCTGCCCGATGATGCGCTCAATAACGCGTCCGCGACGCAGGCGAGTGGCGCTAGGCGGGGACTGCTTTGACCGTATCTCCGAGGCGCGGGATCGGGCGCTCGAGCAGGTGCTTGGGGATATTCGGCGCCGCCCATTCCGGCCGGCGCGCGATCACCCTCTCGAACGCGGCGACGATCTCAGGGTCGAACTGGACGCCGCTGAATTTGTGTAGCTCGGAGATCGCCTGCTCCTCGCTCAATGGCGTCATCCGGTACGGGCGGGCGGCAGTCATAGCCTCGAACGAGTCGGCGACGTGCATGATCCGCGCCAGCCTCGGGATGTCATGTCCCACGAGGCGGTCGGGGTAGCCCGAGCCATTGAACCATTCGTGGTGATGGCGAATGATCGGCAGCTCCGGCGCGAGCTTCTGGACCGGACGGATGATCTCCTCGCCTTTGACCGGGTGCGCGTTCATGACCATGCGCTCTTCCTTTGTCAGTGCGCCCTGCTTGAGCAGGATCGCGTCGGGGATGCCGATCTTGCCGATGTCATGTAGCAGGCCGCCCCATTCGAGCGCCTCGAGCTCAGCCTCCGAGCAGCGCAGCTCGGCGCCCAGGTCCTTGGCGATGAGTTGGACGCGGACCGAGTGGCCAGCCGTGTATGGGTCCTTGGCGTCGACCGCTGAGGCGAGGCTCCTCACCGTCTGGGTGAACATGTCGCGGATCTCGACGACCTTCTTGTAGCCGGAGCGCGTCGCGAGCAGCGGGACCGCGAACGGCAGGACGCCGATTGGCCCCGCGACGACGTACATCGACGCCATCAGCCA
>CAYYVV010000012.1:0-32122 GCA_964475245.1 uncultured Anaerolineaceae bacterium
GGCAAGAGCCGTCGGCGCGGCTGGAGCGCTTGAAGCCGCGCGGCGCGCAGAATGTTGGCACGCTCGACTTCGGTCAGGCTGGCGCGAGAGCGGCGAGCGAGAGCAGCTCGGATCTGATCGTCTGCGAGCGGGCTCATCGAGCCTCGGCCCCGATTGCCTTCTCGAGTGCGCCACGCGCCGTATGCAGGCGCGACTTCACCGTTCCTTCCGGAATCCCGAGCCGGATGGCAAGATCGGCCACGCTGAACCCGTCGAGGTGGTGGGCAACCAGCAGCGCGCGCTGGTCGACGCTCAATCGGTCGAATGCATGGTCGAATCCCGAGTCCGGGGGAGGGGAGGCGAACTCGGACAGGTCGGTGGCATCCGCGGAATCGACGATGAGCGAGACCTCGCGCACGCCGCGCCGACGACGGAGCGCCATGCGCGAGGCGTTGACCGTGATGCGGTAGAGCCAGCCGTCGAACGAGTCGGCCGACCGAAGCGATGGCAGCCCACGCCACATCGCGACGAGCGCTTCCTGCGTTGCGTCGCGCGCGTCGGCCGGGGAGCCGAGGATTGCCAGAGCTGTCCGATACACCGAGTCGATCCTCGAGCGTGCGAGCTCGTCGAAGGCGGTGCCGTCACCCGCGCGGGCACGCTCGATGACGTTCTCCATCCGCCCTCCGTTTCCGCTCTCACCTAGAAGATGCGCGGCTCGGCCTCTTGGTTCACTGGATCCTTAAAGGTTAAGGACGGTCTGATGAGCGGCGGCGTTCCCGCGGTTTGCCTGCCGCGCGCACGACCGATAACCTCACCGGGTGACTTCGCGCCCAGCTCGTACCAGGGCGGTGATCCTTGCCGCCGGACTGGGCACGCGCATGAGATCGCGGACGCCCAAGGTGCTCCACCCGCTATGCGGCCGACCGATGCTGGCGTATGTCATCGACGCAGGGCGCGAGGCAACCGGCGACAAACCGTTGGTGGTGTACTCGCCGCAGGTCGAGGAGATCAAGTCGGTCTTCGCCGACGACGCGGATTTCGCCCTCCAGGCACAACCGCGCGGCACGGGCGACGCGTTGCGCGCAGCGCTCGACGCGCTTGCCGACGATGTCGACGAGATCGTCGTTCTATCCGGGGACGTGCCCCTGATCGAGGCGATGTCCGTGACCGCGCTGCTCGACGCGCGCCGCGCCGCCGCGGCACCCATGGCGCTCGCGGCGGTGGAGCTGGACGATCCCGCGCAGTACGGCCGTGTCGTGCTCGGCGATTCCGACACTGTGGAGCGCATCGTCGAGCACAAGGACGCCACGGCCGACGAGCGTGGCATCGCGTTGATCAACTGTGGGCTGTACGCCTTTGACGCCGCCTGGCTGCGTGCGGCACTGCCCCGCCTGACACCGTCCGTGGCGACCGGCGAGCTGTATCTGACCCAGCTGGTCGAGATCTGTGCGGCTGACGGCCGTGCCGCGATCGCAGTTTTCGAGCCGGACGACGCCGACTGGGAGAGCGAGCTCGCGGGCATCAACGATCGCTCCGATCTCGCCGAGCTGCAGCTGATCATGCAGCTCGACATCGTCCAAGGTCTGATGGTCGAGGGCGTTACCTTCCACGATCCCCAGTCGGTGATCGTAGAGTCGACGGTGCGCATCGAGCCCGACGTGACCATCGAGCCCAACGTCATCCTGCGCGGGACGACGACGATCGGGCGCGACACGCTGATCAGGGCGGGCAGCCAGATCCTCGACTCGGAGATCGGCCCAAGGTCGGTCGTCTGGGCGAGCGTGGTCGAGGGCTCGAAGATCGGGAACGACGTGCACATCGGGCCTTTCGCCCATCTGCGAGCGGGGTGCGATGTGGGTGACGGCGCGGAGCTGGGCAACTTCGCCGAGCAGAAGAACGTGCGCTTCGGCGCCCGCTCAAAGCAGCACCACTTCAGTTACCTGGGCGATGCCGAGATCGGCGAGGACGTCAACATCGGCGCCGGAACGATCACGGCCAATTTCGACGGCCGCCGCAAGCACCGCACGGTGATCGGCAACGGCGCGTTCATCGGCAGCGACACGATCCTGCGCGCCCCGATCACGGTCGGCGACGGCGCCTACACAGGTGCCGGGTCGGTGGTGACGAAGGACGTGCCACCAGGCAAGCTGGCTGTTGGGCTGCCGGCACGCATCCGCGAGCGAAGGCCATTGGCCGAGGACGACGGTCAGAAGGCGTAGCCCGTGGAAATCCTGATCATCGCGATCCTGATCGTCATCAACGGCGTTTTTGTCGCGGCCGAGTTCTCGCTCGTCCGCGTACGCCGGACCCGCCTCGAACAACTCTCCGACGAGGGCAATCGCGGTGCGCGGCGGGTCCAGAAGCTGGTGTCTCAGCCGGCTCGTTTCCTGGCCACGATCCAGATCGGCGTCACCTTCGTCGGCTTCCTGTCAGCGACCTTCGCCGGCGCGAATCTCGTGGGCGGCTTCGCCGATGCGGTGCGCTCCGTGCCCTTTCTGGCCCCCCAGGCAGAGCTGATCGCCCTGCTGCTCGTTACCGCGCTCGTATCGCTGTTCACGATCGTCTTCGGCGAGCTCGTGCCCAAAGGTCTTGCTTACGCATACGCCGAACGGATGGCGTTCCTGTTCGCCGGGCCGATCGACCTTCTTGGCCGCATCCTGGCGCCGCTGGTCTGGTTCCTGACGACAGCCACCCAGGCGATCACTCGCCTCTTCGGGATCACCGACACACAGGGTGAGAGGCTGACGGCCGAGGAGCTGATGATCATCGTCGAGCGCGGTGGCGAGCAGGGCGTCATCGAGGCCGAGGAACAGCAGATGATCGGCGCCGTGCTCGAGCTGGGCCAGCAACGCGTGCACGAGGTGATGGTCCCGCGCATCGCGATCACGGCACTCCCCGTGGACGCGCCGTCGGACCAGATCGTCGACACGATCGTCGCCGCCGGGCACTCGCGCATCCCGATCTACGACGAGACGATCGACAACGTGATGGGCATCCTGTACGCCAAGGACCTGCTGCCGGTGCTCGCGAAGGGCGACAAGCCCGATCTGCGCACGATCCTGCGCACGCCTCTGTTCGTGCCCGAGTCGATCTCGGTCGACGACCTGCTGCACATGCTCCAGGCACGCAAGGTCCACCTCGCGATCGTCCTCGACGAGTACGGCGGCACCGCGGGGTTGGTCACGATCGAGGACCTGATCGAGGAGATCGTGGGCGAGATCCAGGACGAGTACGACGTCGAGGAGCCGATGGTCGAGAGGCTGTCAGAGAACCAGGCGCGGATCGACGGCCGGGCGTCGATCGACGATCTGACCGAGACCTTCGGCGTGGAGCTGAACGACGCCGACCGCGAGCAGTACGACACGGTCGGCGGGCTGGTCTACCACGAGATCGGCGGCGTGCCTGCCGTGGGCGACACCGTCGAAGTCAACGGGCTGACGCTCACCGTGGAGTCGACCGACGGCCGACGAGTCGGCAAGGTGCTGGTGGTCAGGCACCCCGATGAGGGCGAGGAGCAGGCCGACGCCGCCGAGTCCTAGATCTTGGGCATCTTCCGGGTCAAAGCAGGCGCTCAGCACCTCCGGTGTTGCCCCAGCGTCAGTCAAGTCGATAGCCAGGCCCCGATGCTTGAGCGTAGAGCGACTAACGAGGTATCTCGGCGCGGACAGCACTGGGCATGCTGATGACGCGCCCAGTGGCGCGGTAGGACGTCACTGAGGCCTCGCAAGGACCGTGGCTAATCCTGGACGTGCTGGACGCGCGCCTATGTCGAGTCCTACAGCTCGATCTCGCGCCGACCGTCGTTCATCACGGGGCCGTCAGGCGCTGATCGCCGAGACGACGATGAGGCGCAGCCGGTCGAGCGCCTCAGGGCTGACGACCCCGGCGGATTCGATGCGGCGCAGTGCCTCGTCGCGCTCGGTGCGCGCCCGCTCGCGTGTGTACTCGCGCGCGCCGCACCCGTCGAGGATTGCCCGGCCTTCGGCGATCTCCGCCGAAGTCGGCTCGGCCCGGTTGAGGATGGCGCGCAATCGCTCGCGATCCGGAGCGAGAGCGCGCTCCAGCGCGTAGATGACGGGCAGCGTCTTCTTGTGCTTGGCCAGGTCCGACGGCTCCTTGCCGGTCGCCTGCGCGTCGCCCCAGATCCCGAGCAGATCGTCGTTGAGCTGGAAGGCAATGCCCAGCGACCAGCCGAAGCCCCGATAGGCCTCGATGACGTCACGGTCGTCAGTCGCCAGCATGGCGCCCGCCTGCACGGACGCGGCGATGAGCGCGGCCGTCTTGCGCCCGATCATGTCGAAGTAGAAGTCGACCGACAGCCGGTCGTCGTGCTCCGCGCTCCAGATGTCCATGAACTGCCCTTCGCACAGGGCGAGGCAGGTCTCGTCGTACAGGCGCATCAGCTCGAGCACCTTCGACTCGGAGAAGCCCAGCTCGAGCAGCCTGTAGAGGGCCATGCGCGAGAGCGTGAAGAGGGTGTCGCCCGTGTTGATCGCCTGGGCCACGCCGAAGACCATCCAGAGCGTCGCGCGGTGGTGGCGTTCGCCGTCGCGGTCCTCGATGTCGTCATGGACGAGCGAGAAGTTGTGGCCGAGCTCGACCGCGGCCGCCCCGGGCAGCGCATGGCGGTAGTCGCCGGTCAGCGATTCGTACGCGAGCAGCCCGAGCAGCGGGCGCAGGCGCTTGCCACGCGGCCCGTCTCGGTCGAGCCCGAGGTGATAGCGGACCATCTCGTAGAGCGTTTTGGTGCGCTCGTCCTGGACGCGCTCGATGACGCGCAGGATCTCGGTCTCCGTGTCGGTGATGAGCGCGTCCAGATCGGGCGATGTGAGCACGGGCGGAGGATACAAGCGCGGCGGGTGGCTCTCTGCGGGTCGTGCGGTCGTCATGCGGCTTTCATGATACGGCGCAGTACCAAGTAATCAAGTCGGTCGCCTGGCGTTACGCTAGGCAGGCATGCCGGTGCCGCGCATCTACCACACCGAAGCGATCGTCCTGTCCCGATTCGAGCTGGGCGAGGCCGACCGGGTGCTGACCCTGCTCACGCCGCACGACGGCAAGCTCAAGGCGATCGCCAAGGGCGTGCGTCGTCCGCGCAGCCGCCTGGGCGGCGCGGTCGAGCCGTTCGCCGAGCTGCAGCTCGTGCTCGCCCGCGCCCGAACCTTCGACGTCATCACCTCGGCCAGCGTCGGCCATGCCTGGCTCAAGCTGCGCGACAGGCTCGAGTCGACGGCCACGGCGTGGTACCTCGCCGAGCTCGCCGAGCGTGCCGTCGAGGAGCGTGCCTTCGCCTACCCGGTCTACGCGTTGCTGAAGCGCGCCTACCAGCTGCTCGACGACGGCATGGCGCCGGGCCGCGTGGCGCGCTGGTACGAGTTCGGGCTCGCCGACGCGCTGGGCATGCGGCCCGAGGTCGAGCGCTGCGTCGAGTGCGACCGCACGCTCGAGCAGGACGAGGAGTTCCGCTGGGTGCCGGTCCTGGGCGGAACGATGTGCTCACACCACGTGCCACCGCCGACCGGGCAGTCGCCACTGTCGCTGGCGGCGCTCAAGCTGTTGCGTGCCTATCGGCGCCTCGACATCGAGGCCATCGCCGGTCTGCGCCAGCCCGCCGCCGTCGAAGCGGAGGTCGAGGCGGCGCTTCGGCGCTTCATCAGGGTCGTGCTCGAACGCGACGCTCGGTCGCTCGCATTCCTCGACGAAGTCCGCGCTCATCGGCCGGTCGTAGGGGTAATGGTCAGATCAGCTGATGCCGGGGTGCTTCCCAGCCGCTGAACGCTGGCGCATCATTGGCCGCAACGCTGCGCCGCGCCGCGACCCGAACGGCCGAAGGAGGAAACCGTGCACCTTGTCTCCAGGAGCAAGTGGCGAATTGTCTTTGCCCTCGCCTCAGCCCTGCTCGCCGTTGGCGCGCTCGGATCGCCGGCGGCGGCCCACGTGGCGAGCATGAGCGGCAGCCCGGGCAACTACACGGTGACCGATACGTCGACGAACCCTGGCGCCCATTGCTTCTACCCCAGCGCGAGTCACGCGAATAACGATCTGTCGAAGATCAAGATTCACGCGCCGACCATGTACGCCAAGAGCGGTACCCAGTGGGTCGGTTGGCAGTATTCGATCCAGCACGGCACGACTGTCGGTTCCGCGCCGTCGGGCTGGACGACCTACTTCAAGAGCCCGGTGATGAAGGCACAGGCTCAAGTCAACCATGCGGCGGCGTTCTCGACCCAGACTTGGACCGCGGGCAACCACATCAACCGCTGGTGGCGGGTCAAGCTGCTGATGTTCTGGTACAAGGCCGGCTCCAAGACGACCATCAGCGGCCAGGTCAACTGGATCGTCGACTACTACACGATCACCTACCCGCCGAACCCGGACAGCACCAACTCCATGGACTGCATCCCGGGGGAGTGAGCTACGCGCAGCGCTATGGGCAGGGGTAGATGACAGGGATCGCATGGTCGGTGGTCGAGCGCGGCTAGCTCTGCGACAATCCGCGCTCGCGACCGGCCATGCCAGGCTCGGCGCCCCGAGGAGATCCCCGTGACTGATCCCGCACCGTCTGTAGCCTCGCTCGACACGATCGTCTCGCTCGCAAAGAGGCGCGGCTTCGTCTTCCCGAGCAGCGAGATCTATGGTGGCATCAACGCCGTGTGGGACTACGGGCCGCTGGGCGTCGAACTCAAGAACAACGTCAAGCGCGCCTGGTGGCGGGCGATGGTCCAGGAGCGTGACGACATCGTCGGACTCGACGCGGGCATCCTGATGCATCCCCAGGTCTGGGTTACGTCGGGCCACGTGGAATCGTTCAGCGATCCGCTCGTCGAGTGCGCCACGGACAAGCTGCGCTTCAGGCTCGACGAGCTGCCCGGCACGGACAACCTGACCGAGACCCAGAAGCGCGACCCGGACATCGTCGCCAAGCTGGGCCTCAAGTGCCCGGTCGACGGCGGGCCGTTGAGCGCGCCGCGGCGGTTCAACCTGATGTTCAAGACGTTCATGGGCCCTGTCGAAGAGGACGCGGCGGTCATCTACCTGCGCCCCGAGACTGCCCAGGGCTCGTATGTCAACTTCAAGAACGTGCAGCAGTCGATGCGCAAGAAGCTGCCCTTCGGCATCGCCCAAATCGGCAAGAGCTTCCGCAACGAGATCAGCCCGGGCAACTTCGTATTTCGCATGCGCGAGTTCGAGCAGATGGAGATGCAGTACTTCGTGCCGCCCGCGGAGGCGGCGCGCATCTTCGAGGAGTGGCTGCCTCGGCGCTGGGCGTGGTATCGCGACTACGGCGTGACAGAGCAGCGGCTGCGCTTCCGCGAGCACGCCCCCGATGAGCTCGCGCACTACGCCAAGAAGGCGATCGACGTCGAGTACCGCTTCCCGTTCGGCTGGAAGGAGCTCGAGGGCATTCACAACCGCGGCAACTTCGACCTGTCGCGTCACCAGCAGGAGAGTGGCGAGAACCTCGAGTACTTCGACCAGGCCACGAACGAGAGCTTCATCCCGTGGATCGTCGAGACGGCCGGCGGCCCGGATCGGGCGGCCTTCACGTTCCTGATCGATTCATATCGTGAAGAGGAAGTGCGCGGGGAGAAGCGCGTCTCGCTCGCCCTCCACCCGGAGCTCGCGCCGTACAAGGTGGCGGTTCTGCCGCTGCTCAAGAAGCGGCCCGAGATAGTCGAGCTGTGCCAGAGGATCGTGGCCGACCTGCGCCGCGACGTGCTGGCCGTGTACGACGATACGGCGTCGATCGGCAAGCTCTACCGACGCCAGGACGAGATCGGCACGCCGTGGTGCGTGACGGTTGATGTCGACACGCTCGAAGACAACGCGGTCACGGTCCGCGATCGTGATTCGATGAGCCAGGAGCGCGTGCCGGTTGAAGGCGTGAAGCGCCTGATCCTTGACCGCTTGAGCGCCTCGCACCCGGCGTAGACGAGATGGCCGGCGACGCTGAGTCCGGGCTCCCGACCGCACACGCGCCGCGGCCAGACGCGGCGGATCCAACCGGCGACCAGCTCGCGACGAGTCCCGGAATGGCCGAGGCCGTCGAGGACGGGCTGACGCCGCCCGCGTGGCGGCAGCGCGTCGCTCCACTGCGCGACCCGTTGGCGCGCTTCGTAACCCTGCGCTGGGTGCCGCTCGTGGCGGCGCTCCTGTCGCTCGCCCTGTCGGGCGTGGCGATCTACACGGCGACGCAGCAGCCGCAGGTGCTGCTCATCCTGCCGCATCAGATACGCGTGGCCCAGGGTCGCTCAACGGGCGCGGCATACGTCTACTTCCAGCCGGCCTTCGTCAACACGGGCCAGAACGATCGCGTCGAGGTCATCCGCGACATGACGCTGCGCGTTCAGCGCGCCGACGGCTCCGCCCCGCCGACTGATTTCCAGTGGAACGAGGTGGTCAGCCTCGTGACAGATCCGGCGACGGGCGCCTTGACCTACCAGCACGACGCGGATGCGGTGCCGATCGTCATCAGCGCCAAGAACGCGGCCGCGCCGCTATCGCTCTTTCAGGCGCCCAGCGGCTGGTTCTTCACCCCGGGTACCTACACCATCACGCTGACCGCGAATCGCGTCGTCGCCGCGGCGCCGGTCACGGGCCAGGTGACGCTGACGCTCAGCGCGGACAACGTCACCTTCCTGGATCAGCCGGGCACGGACAAGTTCCTGACGCTTCCCGTCCAGTAGGGCTACTTCGTCAGCGACACCATCAGCGAAGCCGAGTTGCCGTTCGGGAAGGAGATCACGAGCGCTCCGCCCACGCCGGCGAAGACGCCCGTGCCGCCGGTGATCGCGTAATGGTCGGGATCGACATTGAGCGGCGTAATCCCGGCGAAGGTGATCTGGCCACGGCCGGGGATCCGGATCGAGCCGGAGCACTGGTCGGAATAGGCCGAGATGCACTGCGCGTCGATGGTGCCGATGCGCACGCCGCCAGCATTCAGGACGGGATCCTTGAACACGCCGTAGTCACCGGGCGAGTCGCCTTTCTTGCCAACGTCGACGAACGTGAACTTGGCACCGTAGGACTCGGTCAGGCGAAGAGTCCTCCAGATGGGTCCCGCTATGACCGGCTCCGTGCCCTCGTCGGTCGCCGCGTTGGCGACGCTCAGGTTGCCGGCAACGGCCGCCGCGCCGACCACGTGATCCCACCTGTTCGCCGCGCGCGATGGATCGGCGCTGACGCTCGCCGCCGCGGCGACGACCACGAGCGCGGCCGTCAATGTGATTCCACCGGCCAGCAGCCGGCGTCGATTGTTCAGGCGCACCTGGTTCACTCCTCTTGAGCCCACCAAACCAGCTACAACGACTACCGACCGATCCGGGGGCGTCGCGATGCTACCGCCAACAGCAGCGCACACCAGATTTCTGGAGATGTCTGTGTTGCGCGCGGGCACCGACGTACGGCGCCCGCGCCGAAGCGTGGCGCCGCGCCCGAAGCTCGGATCAGGCCGGTACTGGAGGAAGCGCGCCGGACAGGTAGGCGTCGATCGCCGCCCCGGCGCGCTTGCCGTCACCCATTGCGAGGATGACTGTGGCTGCGCCACGGACGATGTCGCCGCCGGCGAAGACACCCGGAATCGAGGTCATGCCCGCGCCGTCGGTCTCGATGTAGCCCCACTCGTTGATCTTCAGGCCCTGTGCCGTCGCGGTGAGCAGCGGATTTGAGCGTGTGCCGATGGCCACCACGACCATGTCGCAATCGATGGTGAACTCGGAGCCTGCCACGGCGACCGGCCGCCGGCGACCCGACGCGTCAGGCTCGCCGAGCTCCATGCGCTGGCAGCGCAGTCCGCTCACCCAGCCATCCTTGCCGAGCACCTCGAGCGGTGCCACGAGCAGCTCAAAGCGGACGCCTTCCTGCTGCGCGTGGTGGACCTCTTCGCGGCGCGCCGGAAGCTCGTCCTCGCCACGCCGGTAGACGATGATCGCCTCGTCGGCGCCCATCCGGCGCGCCGTGCGCACCGAGTCCATGGCCACGTTGCCACCGCCGACGACGGCCACGCGCTGGCCCTTCAGCACAGGCGTGTCGCTCGTCGGATCGTAGGCACCCATCAGGTTGACGCGCGTCAGGTACTCATTGGCCGAGTAGACGCCCTTGAGGTTCTCACCGGGCACGTTCATGAAGACCGGCAGGCCGGCACCGACGGCGATGAACACCGCGTCGAACTCGGCGCGCAGCTCATCGAGCGTGTACGTCTTGCCGATGATCGCGTTGGGCTCGATCTCGACGCCCATCTGCTTCAGGCGCTCGATCTCGTCGCGCACGATGTCCTTGGGCAGGCGGAACTCGGGGATGCCGTAGATCAGCACGCCGCCGGGCGCGTGGAACGCCTCGAAGACGGTCACCTTATGACCGCGCTTGGCGAGCTCGCCCGCCGCCGTGAGCCCGGCCGGGCCGGAACCGACGACCGCCACGGACTTGCCGCTCGGGACGTAGCTTTCCGCGACGCTGCCGTTGCGATTGCGGTTGGCCCAGTCGGCCACGAAGCGCTCCAGGTAGCCGATCGCCACCGCGTCGCCCTTCTTGCCGCGCAGGCAGACACCTTCGCATTGCGTTTCCTGCGGACAGACGCGGCCGGTAACGCAGGGCAGGGCGTTGTCGTCGAGCAGCGAGTTGGCCGCACCGCGTATGTCGCCGCGGGCCACGAGGTCGATGAAGCGCGGGATGTTGACGCGCACCGGACAGCCGTCGATGCAGGTCGGCTTCTTGCACATCAGGCAGCGTTCTGCCTCGAGCATCGCGAGCTTCTCGGTCAGGCCAAGGTTGACCTCTTCGAAGTTGTGCGCGCGCCGGTCCGCCGCCTGCTCGGGCATCCGCTGGCGGTCGATGGCCATTCGTTCCTTGGGGTTGACGGCCGCTCTCTCGCCCGGCTCGCGCTGCTCGATGCGCACCGCGATCGGCACGTCCGAGATGGGTGGGATCGGCTTGCGAACTATCTCTTCCATCACGCGGCTCCCACGCTTGCGGCGACCGGCGCCTGTGTGTCGACGGCGCAATGGCGCGTCGCGAGCGCGGAACGCTCGAAATCGCGGTACGTCGAGAGCCGATCGGCGAGCTCGGCGAAGTCGACCGCCAGCCCGTCGAACTCGGGTCCGTCGACGCAGGCGTACATCGTCTTGCCACCGACGCTGACGCGGCAACCGCCGCACATGCCTGTGCCGTCGACCATGATCGGGTTGAGCGAGACGATCGTGCGCACGCCGGCGGGCCGTGTCAGCTCGACAACGGCGCGCATCATCGGCACCGGGCCGACGGCGTAGACGGCGTCAGGCGGGTTCGTGGCCAGCACCTCGGCCAGCGCCTGGGTAACGAACCCCGGCCGGCCGTACGAGCCATCGTCGGTGCAGGTGATGACCTCGCCGTTGGCGCGCAGCTCGTCCTCGAGGATGACCCACTCCCGTGAGCGACCGCCGATGACGCTCGTGACGTCCACTCCGGCGGCCTTCAGGCCCTGCGCAATTGGCAGGATGACGGCCGTGCCGACTCCGCCGCCCACGCACACCGCGCGGCCGTGCTCGAGCAGCTCCGTCGGCTTGCCCAACGGCCCGGCGATATCGCGAATCGAGTCACCGACGTTGAGCGCGACGAGATCCTCGGTTGACTTGCCGATCGCCTGGATGATCAAGGTGATCGTGCCGTTCTCGGCGTCAGCGTCGGCGATGGTCAGCGGGATCCGTTCAGCGCCTTCATCGGCGCGAACGATGACAAATTGGCCCGACCGGCGAATGAGCGCTATGCGTGGCGCCTCGACGACGAGCCGAGTCACGTTTGGCGAAAGCTGGTCCCTGACCAGTATTGGGTGCATCCTGCCCTCCCAGTGCGCAGCGAACAGGATTCATGTTGCGGGTCGCGAGCAGTGCCGGGCAGCCCCGTCGAGGCCCTATTCGATGGGCCGAATGTCACCGCTGAGCGTGCCGCACGGCTGGAGACCGGGCATCCGCCACCCTCCGGGGGCGACTTTCGTCATCTGTCGGCGCAGGCGACGCTAAGTGGGCTTCCGATCTCGGTGGGCCCCAACTTCGGTCATTTGTCGATCAGGTCGACCTTATGCGGATCTTCAGCCCCCCGACGGCGAAGATCAGCGGCACTCAAAGCGTGATCGTGCGCGTTGTGGGTGTCGGAAGTCGATTCCTTCCGGCGTAATGTCGACAGGGCCGACATTTGGCGGAAACTGCCGTCGCCGGACGCCTTCTGGGCGGCAGTGGCTAGCCGGCCGCGGCAGTGACCGTGTCGGGAAGCGTGGCCGTCTTTCCTTTGGGCCAGTAGAGCTCCTTCTTGACGTGGAACTCCGGGAAGCCGGCGTTCATGAGCAGAGCCTCAACGTTGATGATCATGTCCGGGTTGCCGCAGATGTAGACGACGGTATCGTCTGGCCGCAGTCCCAGCTCCGTGCACACATCGAGGACGACTCCCTCGACGCGTCCGGTGCGCCCTTCCCAGCCCGCGTTGCGCGGATCCTCCGGCCGCGAGATGGTTGGTACGTAGGTCACTGGATACGTGCCATCGCGCTGCCAGCTCTCGAGCACGTCGCGGTAGCCCAGCTCCTCGACATACGACGAGCCGTTGAGCATGACTACGCGTCGCGGCCGGCCCTCGATCAGGTGCTGGCGCATCATCGCCATGAACGGCGCGATGCCCGTTCCAGTCGACACGAACAGGTGCGTGCGCCGGTCGTTGGGCTCGAGCAGGAAGCGGCCCTTCGGACCGATCATGCGCATCTCGTGGCCCAGGGGCAGGCGCCACAGCAGCGTCGTGAAGCGCAGGATGGGCACCAGCCGGACGTAGAACTCGTAGCCCTCCGTGTTCGCCACTTCCGGCGGCGAGGCGACCGAGTAGGGCCGCTGGACGATCTTGCCGTCGGCATAGACGCCGATCGTCATGTACTGGCCCGGGTCGAAGTGCGTCGGCTCGCCTTCGAACTTGACCCAGAACGTGGCGAGGTCCTCGGTGTGGTCGACGCGCTTGATCAGCCGCGCGTTGTACTGCTCGTTGTCTGGCTCGATGACGCGCTCGTCGTCGTGGTGATGAGTCATTGCGGCCGAATGGTATCCGCGTTCAACCCTTGTCCGCGGCCCCGCCCGAGACTTTGTCGCCCGGAACGTGCAGCGTGTGCAGCACGCGATGCAGGAACGGGGCCAGGACGACGCCGGCGATAACCAGGAAGAAGATGCCCGAGAACAGGGCGTAGGCGCCCGCGAAGAGCTTGGCGGCGTCGCTCGACAGCACGTCGACCGGACCCATGCCACCCAGGATCATCGAGGCGTTCAGGAAGGCGTCGACCGGTGACAGGCCGCCGAGGACCATGTAGCCGGCGATGCCGACGAGCAGGGGCACGCAGATCAGGCCGACGGCAATGAGCGCCGCCGTGGCCACGCGGCGCAGGAACTCCCGCAGCGAGATGACCGGCTGGTCGTAGCGTTCATACATCTGCGCGATCTTGGCACGTCCGGCAGGCTGCGATGCGACCAGTTGCGCGTACCACGAAGGCCGAATGGCACGCGAATTTCGGGGCAGGCGACTTGAGGGTTGGACAAGGTGCCCCGCGTACAATCGGGCGCCTGAAGAGAAGTTCGCCGACAGCCAGCCGGCGCTGCCTGAAGTTTCGCCCGAGGTTTCCGATGACACAGTCCCCGACTCTGCCTGCCGCGCGTGAGCACCGCGCCGCCAAGCGCTACATCTACGCCTTCGGTGGCGGCCGGGCGGAGGGCGACGCGACGATGCGCGACCTGCTCGGTGGCAAAGGCGCGGGCCTGGCCGAGATGACCAACGCCGGCCTGCCAGTGCCGCCAGGCTTCACGATCACGACCGAGGCGTGCAACGACTACTTCGGTGCCGGCGAGAAGCTGCCCGACGGGCTGTGGGACGACGTGCTGGCCGCGGTCAAGGACGTCGAGCATGAGGCTGGCAAGGGCTTCGGCGACGCGTCGAATCCGCTCCTTGTGTCGGTTCGGTCGGGTGCCAAGTTCTCGATGCCCGGGATGATGGACACGGTCCTCAACCTGGGCCTCAACGAGCAGACGCTGCATGGCCTCGTCGCCCTGACGGGCAACGAGCGCTTCGGCTGGGATGCCTACCGGCGCTTCATCCAGATGTTCGGCCGCATCGTCATGGACGTCGACGGCGAGAAGTTCGACCACGCCCTTGACGCTGCCAAGAGCAAGCGCGGCGTGACCCAGGACACAGAGCTCGACGCCGCCGCGCTGCAGGAAGTCGTCAGGGCATTCCTGGCCATCGTGCGCGAATCGGCCGGACGCGAGTTCCCGACAGACCCGCTCGAGCAGCTCGACCTGGCCATCAAGGCCGTCTTCGCCTCGTGGTTCGGCAAGCGTGCCCACGATTACCGCGAGTACAACAAGATTTCGCACGACCTGGGCACGGCGGTCAACGTCGTGACCATGGTCTTCGGCAACATGGGCGACGACTCGGGCACGGGAGTTGCCTTCACGCGCAACCCGAACACGGGTGAGAAGGTGCTCTACGGCGAGTACCTGACCAACGCCCAGGGCGAGGACGTCGTCGCCGGCATCCGCACGCCGCTGGCGATTGCCGAGATGCGCAAGCAGATGCCCGACATGTACACCCAGTTCGAGGACATCGCGGGCCGCCTGGAGCGCCACTACCGCGACATGCAGGACCTCGAGTTCACGATCGAGCGCGGCCGCCTGTACATGCTCCAGACGCGGAGTGGCAAGCGCACGGCCGCGGCAGCGGTGCAGATCGCGGCCGACATGGTTGACGAGGGCATCATCACCGAGCGCGAGGCACTCTCGCGCATCGAGCCCGCTCATGTCGACCAGCTCCTGCGCGACCAGTTCGATCCGGCTGCGAAGGCCAAGGCGGCGCGCCTCACGGCCGGCCTGAACGCCTCTCCTGGCGCGGCCGTGGGCAAGGCCGTGTTCAACGCCGATCGTGCCTTCGAGATGGCCCAGCAGGGAGAGAAGGTCATCCTCGTTCGTATCGAGACGTCACCTGACGACTTCCACGGCATGGCCGCGGCGCAGGGAGTGCTCACGGCACGCGGCGGAGCAACGTCGCATGCCGCGGTCGTGGCGCGCCAGATCGGCAAGCCATGCGTCGCGGGCTGTGCCGCGCTGGTCATCGACTACGCCACGAAGACGGCCCGTGTCGACGGCGTGGGCTTCAGCGAAGGGGAGTGGATTTCGCTCGACGGGACGACCGGCGAGGTGTTCATCGGCGCTCTGCCGACCACACAGGCGCGCTTCGAGGACCAGGCCGAGCTGCAGAAGGTGCTCGAATGGGCCGACCGGTTCCGCCGGCTCCAGGTCTGGACGAATGCCGACAAGCCCGAAGAAGCAGCCCAGGCTCGACGCTACGGCGCGCAGGGCATCGGCCTGTGCCGCACCGAGCATATGTTCCGCGAGGGAGAGCGCCTGGACATCGTCCGTGACGCGATCCTCGTCGCGTTCCAGGCCACGCGCGCCAAGGAGCGCCTCGCGGCCGGCGGCACGTTGTCGGCCGACGACCAGGCCGCGGTGGCGCGCTTCGACGAGGCGATGGGAAAGCTCGAGAAGCTCCAGGAAGGCGACTTCTACGGCATCTTCGAGGCCATGGACGGCCTGCCGGTCGTCATCCGACTGATCGACCCGCCACTGCACGAGTTCCTGCCCAACCACTCCGAGGTGCTCGTCGCCGTCACGACGATGGAGGCCAAGGGCGTTCCGGCCGACGATCCGAAGTTCGTCGAGGAGCGCGAGCTGATGCGCGCCGTCGAGGCGCTGCGCGAGCAGAACCCGATGCTGGGCCTGCGCGGCATCCGCCTCGGGCTGATGATCCCGGACCTCATCAAGATGCAGACGCGCGCCATCCTGAACGCGGCAATTCGCCGCCAGCAGGCCGGCGGCCATCCCCACGCCGAGATCATGATCCCGCTTGTCGGCCACGTGAACGAGCTGGCCGAGACGCGCAAGATCCTCGACATCGAGGCGGCCAAGGTTCAGGAGGCGGCCGGGACGACGGTCGACTTCATGTTCGGGACGATGATCGAGATCCCGCGCGGGGCGCTGACCGCGGACCAGATCGCCCTTCATGCCGAGTTCTTCAGCTTCGGCACGAACGACCTGACCCAGATGACGTTCGGCTACTCGCGCGACGATGCCGAGGGCGGCTTCCTGCTCGCCTATGTCGAGCGTGGCATCCTGCCCGCCAACCCGTTCCAGACGCTCGACATCCAGGGCGTCGGCCAGCTCGTCCGGATTGCGGTCGAGAAGGGCCGCGCGGCCCGACCGGGCCTCAAGATCGGCATCTGCGGCGAGCACGGCGGCGATCCAGCCTCGATCGCCTTCTTCAACGAGGTCGGTCTCGACTACGTCTCGTGCTCACCGTTCCGCGTCCCGGTCGCCCGGCTCGCCGCGGCGCAAGCCGCGATCGCGATGGGTGAACGCGACAAGTAATCCGGTTTCGCCCCGGCCGCCGGCGGTGATCGGTCACTCCGATCAACCGCCGGTCGAGCGGCCAAATCGAGCGCCTCACCTGGCCCGGACCCTTGCGCCATCGGGCGTTTGATCGATCACACCGATCAATCACGGGAGCAACGCTCGAGTGGGGCATCTCAGGCGACCCATACGCGTGCGGCGGCGGACGTTTGATCGGTGACACCGATCACGGCGTGTTCAACGGCTCGCCCGCGGCACGGTGGCGCCAGAAGACACGAAGAAGCCCCGGCCGTTTCCGGCCGGGGCTTCCTTTACTTAGCCTTGGCGCGAGCGCCAGTAGCTAGGCGCGTCGGCGGCTGAAGCAGTCGTCGCAATAAACGGGCTTGCCGCTCGTGGGCCGGAACGGCACCATCGCGGTCTTGCCACAGTTCGAGCACGTTGCCTCGAACATCTCGCGTGGCCGGCGATCGCGGAAGCCGCCGCCGGAGCTGCTGCCGCCACCGTAGCCACCACCGCCACCCATCGAGTCGCCACTCGACATCGACGCCTTGCGCTGCGCGCGGCAGTTCCTGCACCGGCGCGGATCGGAAAACCCGCGATCGGCATAGAACTGCTGCTCGCTCGTGGTGAACACGAACTCCTGGCCGCAATCGGCGCAGGTCAGAGTTCGATCAGCGTTCAAAGAAGAACACTCCTTCTCGGGCCGGACTTCGCGACTTTTCTCGCGAGATCCGTGAGAGGAGTGTCGTTGCGTTCCGGCGTTATGGGCGCCCGCTACGACGGGCTTGTACCACCCGACCTTAGCGACCGGGCATGCGCAGTGTGGCGGTTGGCGCGCGGCGGGTCAATACGTTGTCGCCAGGGATTTCGCCGAGGCTCGGCACCGAGGGTTCAGGGCGCTCGCGGGTACACTCCCCGGGCGTGGACGATGGGCAAAAGACTTCACCGGGCCGACAGGTACCGACGGACCAACAGGCGTCCAAAAAGCGTTCGACCAACGACCAGTGGGTTCCGTCCGAGCACGGCACCGAGAAAGGCGCTCTACAGAAGCGCGTAGCCCGCGGCCTGACCTGGACGTTCGTCGATACCTGGGGCAGCCAGGCGATCTCGCTGATCATCTTCGCGATCCTGGCCCACCTGCTGACCGACGTTCAGTTCGGGCTCGTGGCCCTTGCCGCGGTCTTCGTGGCGTTTGCCCAGCTGTTCGTCGACCAGGGCCTTGGCGATGCGCTCATCCAGCGCAAGATGGTCACCCGGCTGCAGATCGACACGGCCTTCTGGGTAGCGGTTGTCACCGGCGGCGGCCTCATGGTCCTCGGATTCCTCCTCGCCGTACCAATCTCGATCCTCGTCGGCCAGCCAGACGTCGCACCGATCATCGCCGTCCTGTCGCTGACCTTCCTCGAGACCTCGTTCTCGAGCGTCCAGATGGCGCTCCTGCGCCGCGAGATGCGCTTCAAGAGTCTTGCCCTGCGCAGGCTGACGGCGGTCATAGCCGCTGGCGTGATCGGGGTCGGCGCCGCCTACCTGGGCTGGGGCGCGTGGGCGCTCGTGGCGAACGAGCTCGCGTTCGGCACGGTTTCGGTGTTCATGCTCTGGACGGTGAGTCCGTGGCGGCCCGGGCTGCAGTGGTCGCGCTCAGACTTTCGGGAGCTCTTCTCATTCGGTATCAATGTCGTCGGCGGTGACGTCCTCAACTTCCTGAGCCGGAACTCGGACAACCTGCTCGTCGGCGCGGTCCTCGGCGCAGGCCCGCTGGGTCTGTACGCGATCGGCTACAAGATCCTCGACACGACCCAGGCGCTGCTCGTCAACGCGGCGCGCAAGCTGGCGTTCCCGGTCTTCGCACGCATTCAGCATGATCCGGCGCGCTCGCGTCGCGCCTACGGCAGGGTCAATCGCGCGTTGAGCATGATCATCCTGCCCGGCTACATCGGCCTGGCGGTGGTCGCCCAGGAGGCGATCGTCACCCTGTTCGGCGCGAAGTGGGCAGACAGCGGACCGGTGGCGGCGACGCTCTATCTGATCGGTCCGGTGCTCACCATCCAGGTCTTCAGTGGCGCCCTGCTCAACGCAGCGGGCCACCCCGAGATCACCTTTCGCTTCAGGATCCTCACGACCACAGTCCACATCGTCGGTTTCGTCATTGCCGTCACGGTCTTCCGCGACATCATCGCCGTCGCCGCCGCGTTCGTCATCGGCTCGTACCTGATGCTGCCGCTCAACCTTTACCTGCAGCACCGGTATGCGGGCATCTCCGTCTTCGAACACCTCTGGCAGTTGCGCTGGATGGCGCTGTGCACTGCCGTGATGGCCGCGGCCGTGCTCGGTGTCAAGCTCGCGCTGGCGGGCCACGTACACCCACTGATCCTGCTCGCGGCCGAGGTCGCGGTCGGTATCGTCGTCTACACCGTCTTGATGCTGATCTTCGAACGCGATCTATTCCGCGAGGTCGTCACGGTTGCCCTGCAGGCTGTTCCGGGTGGCGACCGGATCGCCCGGCGGCTCGGGATCAAGGTCGACAAGAGGCAGCTCCGCCGCCAGCGACGTCTCGAGGAGGAGGCACTCGTCGCCGAGGCGCATGAGGTCGACGTGGGCATGGACGTGGCCGCCGATCTGGGCGTCGACGAAGCCCACACGGCCGACATATAGCGGGCCACCGACTCGGACGCGGGCAGCCGACCACGGACCTTCACGCTCTCGTCGCCACGGACGCTCTCGACGCCGAGCTGGCCGCGCTCGTGCTCGTCCTTGCCGAGCATGGTGTGCCCCTCGTCGTCGCCTCGCGCGAGCGTGGCCCGGCCGATGAGCTGAGGCGGGCTTTCTTCGAGCACGTTCGTGCCAGTCAGCCGGCGCGCGACGCCATCGCCGGTGGTGTGGTCGTCGGCGGATCGCTCGAAGACGTGCTGCGAGTCCTGGGCGGCGGCGGAGAGGTAACCGACGACACGCGCGATCTGGGCATCGTGATCATCGTCCGCGACGGCCGGGTGGAGATCGCGCACTACGTGCGCCCCGTCGAACGCGACGCGGCCGGTCATCTCCAGCGCCGGCCACCAGCCGTGCTCAGCGCGCGCAACCCGTCGAGTGGAGCGCTCGATCACTTCTACTGGGCGTCCACCGAAGAGCTCGCGACGCGCGCGGGCCTCTCGCGCCGGGATCTCGAAGACGAACGTGATGCCCGCGCGCTCCTCCTGAGCGGCGCAGATTCACAGCCAAATGCGCGAAACTGAGACCTTGGCAGTCAACCCACGGCCACAGACGCTCGGCGAGCTGCGCGAGTCCGGCTACCGGACGCGCCCAGTCAAGGAAGAGCTGCGCAGCAACCTGCTCGCTCGCCTCGCGTCGGAGCAGCCCGTGTTCGACGGCATCGTCGGCTATGACGAAACCGTGCTGCCGGCGATCGAGAACGCGATCCTGGCCGGCCAGGACATCTGCTTCCTGGGCGAGCGCGGCCAGGCCAAGACTCGCCTCGCGCGCTCACTGGTCGCGCTGCTCGACGAGTTCGTCCCGGTCGTCGCCGGCGGCGAGCTGAACGACGATCCGTTCGCGCCCGTATCGCCGTACGCGCGCCAGCTCGTCGCCGCGGAGGGCGATCAGACGCCCGTGGAATGGCTGGCGCGGGATCGTCGGTACACCGAAAAGCTGGCCACGCCGGACATCACCATCGCCGACCTGATCGGCGAGGTGGACCCGATCAAGGTCGCCGAGGGGCGCTATCTCGCCGACGAGACGACCATCCACTACGGCCTCGTGCCGCGCGCCAACCGCGGCATCTTCGCCATCAACGAGCTGCCCGACCTGGCCGAGCGCATCCAGGTCGGCCTGCTCAACATCCTCGAAGAGCGCGACGTCCAGGTGCGCGGCTACACGCTGCGCCTGCCGCTCGATGTTTTCGTCGTGGCCAGTGCCAACCCCGAGGACTACACCAGCCGCGGCCGGATCATCACCCCGCTCAAGGACCGGCTTGGCTCGCAGATACGAACCCACTACCCGCACACGATCGACGACGAGATCGCGATCATGCTCCAGGAGCGCACACCGCTCGCCGGGGAGGGGATCCCCGAGCTGATCGAGCCGCACTTCATGCTCGAGCTGATCGCCGAGCTGTCGCAGCTGGCGCGTCGCTCGCCGGAGGTCAGCCAGCGCTCAGGCGTCAGCGTCCGGGTGTCGATCGCCAACCTCGAGACGGTTTCGGCCAGCGCCGTCAAGCGCGCCGTCCGCCTCGGCGAGAAGCAGGCGGCGCCGCGCATCAGTGACCTGCCCGCGCTGGTCGCCTCGACCGCGGGCAAGATCGAGCTCGAAACGCTGTCCGACGAGATGCCCGAGGAGCGCGTCGTCGACCGGCTCCTCGCGCGCGCCATACATAACGTCTTCGCGCGCCTGCTCGACGCGCGCGAGCTGGACGAGATCGTCGATGCATTCGAGGCCGGGCTGGTGCTCGAGACGGGCGATCTCGTGCGCGCGGCGGACTACGTGCGCTGGATGAAGGAAACGCCCGGCCTCGACGAGGCCGTGGCCCGCCTGGGCGGCTCCAACGGATCGCCGGCCGTGACTGCCTCGGCGATCGAGTTCGTGCTCGAAGGCCTGCACCTCAACCGCCGCCTGAACAAGGATCGCGCCGGCGGCGGAGGCCGCTACCGGCGGTAGCCAGGTGATGAACGCGGAGCTCGATCCGACCAGCCCTCCCGGACGGACGGCGCCCGGCCCGTACCGCTACGCGCGCTGGGATGGCCGCCAGCGCCTCGACGAGCTGACCGCCGACGACCTCCTTGCCGAGCTGTCGGACGACGTCCTGGCCGAGTCTGACCTGTCTTCTGCCCTGGCTCGACTCCTCGCGCGCGGAATGCGTGGCGATCGCGCGGGCGAGCAGCGCTTTGCAGGCTTGAATGATCTTCTGCGCCGCCTGGCCGAAGCGCGCGAGGAGCTCCTCTCGCGTTATGAGCTGGGCGATGTCCTGGCTGACGTGCGCCAGGAGATCGACGAGATCGTCAACACGGAGCGGCGCACGCTCGAGCGCCAGATCGCGGGCGTCGCGCGCGATCCCAAGGCGCCGAGCGATGAGCAACTGCGCAAGCTCGCGTCCGACATGGCCGTGCGGCACCAGGAGCAGCTCGACGGGCTGCCCGACGACGTTGGCGGTCGCATCCGCAGCCTGACCGACTACGACTTCATGGACGCCGACGCGCGCGGCCGCTTCGAGGAGCTGCTCGATCGCCTGCGCAAGCAGGTCCTCGACGCGCAGTTTGCGGGCATGTCCGAGGCGCTCAAGGGCATGACGCCGGACGACCTGACGGCCAACCGCGAGATGGTCCGCGAGCTCAATTGGCTGCTCCAGGAGCGGATGGCCGGGCGCGAGCCCGACATCTCCGGGTTCATGTCGCGCTACGGCGGCCTCTTTCCGGGCGCCGAGACGCTCGACGACATCATCGGGCAGCTCGCGGCGCGCATGGCGCAGATGCAATCGCTGATGCAGTCGATGTCGGCCGAGCAGCGCCAGGAGCTGCAGGACATGATGGACGCGCTGCTGCGCGACGACCGGCTGCGCTGGGACCTGGCCCAGCTGGCCGCGACCCTCGACGCGTTGCTGCCCGAAGGGCTGGGCCAGCGTTACGACTTCCAGGGCGGCGAGCAGCTGAGCTTGCAGGGCGCGCTCTCACAGCTTTCGCGGCTGAACCGACTGGACGAGCTGGCACGCCAGATGGACGGTATGGGCACGCCCGACGAGTTGGCCAGCATCGATCCCGACGAACTGGCCGAGGTGCTCGATGCCGAGTCGGCGGCGGATCTGCGGCGACTGCAGGAGCTGGCCAAGCTGCTCGAGGATGCGGGTTATGCGGAGCGCAACGGGAAGCGGCTCGAGCTGACCCCGCGCGGCGCACGCCGCCTCGGCCAGGGCGTTCTCGACGAGCTGTTCGGCAAGCTGCGCCGCGACGTCTTCGGCGGCCACGCCAATCGCGCGTCGGGTGCCGCCGGCGAACGCGACGGAGGTACCCGGCCGTACGAGTTCGGGCGGCCGTTCGACCTTAACCTGCCGCGCACGCTGGCCAATGCCCTGACCCGGCCGCAGCCAGGCCCTGGCATCCAGCTCGCGCCTTCAGATTTCGAGATCCACGAGACGGAGGATTCGACGCGTGCAGCGACCGTGCTGCTCGTCGACATGAGCCGCTCGATGCTCCTGCGCGGCTGCTTCCTCGCGGCCAAGAAGGTGGCCATGGCGCTCGACATGCTCATCCGCACGCGCTATCCGCACGACGAGCTGCATGTCATCGGCTTTGCCTACTACGCGCGCGAGATCGCCCCGACGGCGCTCGCGACGCTGTCGTGGCACGGCTACGAGTACGGCACGAACCTGCAGCACGGCCTGTTGCTCGCGCGCCAGCTGCTCGGCCGCAGCCACGCCGCCAACAAGTCTGTGGTGGTGATCACGGACGGCGAGCCGACGGCCCATTTCGAGAACGGCCAGGTCGAGTTCAGCTACCCTCCGACGCGCCAGACGATCCGCGAGACGCTCAAGGAGGTCGCCCGCTGTACGCGGGCGGGTATCACCATCAACACGTTCATGCTCGAGCAGTCACGGCCCCTTGCCGAGTTCGTCGACCGCATGACCCGCCTCAACCGCGGACGCGCCTTCTACGCCGACCCCGACGAGCTGGGCGAGTACGTCCTCGTCGATTACGTCAATCGCCGCCAACGCCGCGACTGACGACCCGGTATCGTCGGCAACGATGAACGCCGAAGACGTCCGCTTCCTGTTCGACTACGACGAATGGGCGACGCGCCGCGTGTTTGCCGTGATGGACGCTCTCGATGCGGACGTCTGGTCACGCACCAACGTCGTCGATGAGCGCGGCCTGGGCGGCATCCTCGTCCATCAGCTCGGCGCGCAGATGCGCTGGCGCCACGGGCTGGCGCGCCTCGGTGGCGATCGTCCGCGACCTGAGCGAGATCCGCTGCCGACCCCCAACGAACTGCTGCGGCTGTTCGAGGCGGAGTGGGACCACTACCACGACTGGCAGGCCACGTGGACGGACGAGATGATGGCTCAGCCGGTCGACGGGGTGCCGATCTGGCAGCTCCTGGCGCACGTCGTCAACCACGGAACCCAGCACCGATCGGAGGCAGCTGCGCTGCTTACTACCGAAGGACTGTCGCCGGGCGATCTCGATCTTGCGGAGTTCGCCGAGGAGCGCGCCGCCGCCAAGTAAGGGTTTGCCGAAACCGCGACAGCGAGCCGCGCCGAGGCTTTCAGTCATTTGTCGGGCCAGCCGACACTAAGCGGCCCAAACCGCGTTTCCGACACACACATGACCCAGATCCACGCTCAGGCAGGCGTCCTGATCATCTCGGTCCGTCCGCCCGGCCGGCGTATTGTCGGCACAGCCGACAGGTGACGAAAGATCCGGGCAGACCAGGTCAACTCGCGCCCTAAGGTCGACGGCGCCGACATATGACGAAAGCCGGCAACCGTCGCGGCGCTAGCCTCCTGCGACGGCGGGGATGACGTGGACGATCGAACCCGGCGCCAGCGGCGTGGAAAGGTCGCGCTCGCGCTCGCCGTCGATGAAGACGTTGATGTGCTCGCGGAATTGCGGCCCGGGTTCGAGCAGCCGGTCGCGCATGCCCGGCCAGCGCGCCTCCAGATCGTCGACGAGCTTGGCCAGCGTGGCCGAGTCGAGCTCGACGTGGCGCGGTGGCGCGTCGGCGAAGAGCGTCACCAGCGAGCGTGGCAGGTGGACCGTCGCCACCGCTCAGTCGCCGACGACGGCCGCCTCGACCGACCAGACGTCGGGCAGGAAGTCGGCCAGCAGCTGCCAGTGATCGCCCTCGTCCGGGCTGCCGAAGACCTGGCCCGTGCTCGTTCCGAAATAGACGCCCGCTGGGTCGAGCCGATCGACGCCCATCGCTTCGCGGAGCACGGTGACGTACGCGTTCTCGGTCGGCAGGCCAGAATCGAGCTGAGCCCACGTATCGCCGCGGTCCCGGCTGCGCCAGACCGCGGCGTGCCCGTCGATCATGTGCCGGCCCTCGCCCGGACCCGTATGTGGGATGACCCACATCGTCTCCGGGTGGCTCGGATGGACGCCCATCGGGAAGCCGAAATCAGACGGCAGGTTGTTGGTTATCTCGGTCCACGAGGCGCCGTTGTCGTCCGAGCGGTAGACGCCGCAGTGGTTCTGCTGGATCAGGCGCGTTGCGTCGGTCGGATCGGCGAGCAGCTTGTGGACACACTGGCCGAAATCGGGCGGTGGGCCGGGGTTGAAGTCCGCTCGGACGCCCTTGTTGCGCGTCGCCCAGGCCTTGCCGCCGTCGGTCGTTTCGAACGTTCCGACTGACGAGATGCCGACCCACAGGTGATCCCGGTCGTCAGGGTCGAGCGCGATCGAGTGCAGGATCAGCCCGCCGGCGCCGGGCTGCCATTCGGGCCGGCTGGGATGCTCGCGCAGCCCGGCCACGTGCACCCACGTTTCCCCTCGGTCGTCGCTGCGGAACAGGCCCGCGGGCTCGACACCGGCGTAGATCGTCTTGCCATCAGCGCTCGGCGTCAGGTTCCAGATCGTCGTGATCTTGGGCTCGTCGTCGCCGTACGTCATGCCCGAGCTCGACTGACTCCAGGTCGCGCCGTCGTCGTCACTGCGAAAGACTGACGGTCCGTACCAGGCGTTGCCGCCGGCGGCGTAGAGGGTGCCGTCGCTCGCGCGCACGACGTGATGGATCGGCCACGACTCGCAGAATGGACCGCGCGTGCGCCACTGCCGGCGCTGCGCGTCACTCTCGAGGATGAAGGCACCCTTCTTGGTGCCGACCAGGATTTCGACTCTGTCGCTCACGGGCGAACTTTAGCGGGCCGTCAATGGCGGCGCGCTCGGTGCGCGTCTACCATCGGCTGGCTGAAATGAACGCAGGCGAGCGACCGGAGCGGGCGCCTCGACTCAGCCTTTACGGGCCGGATGTACCTATGTCCGGAACGAGGACTGGGCGCATGATCAAGCCGGCAGATTGATTTCCTACGGAGACGCTTTGATGTCATATCCCACGCCGTGCAGCTCGGTCAGCGAGCTCATGGCCACGCTCGACGGAATCGCGCATATCGACGACGGACGTTTGGTGATCGACGACGAGTCGAGCTTCCGTGCGGCCGGCGTTCGCACTGCGGTCTGGTCGGCGACCTTCTCCACTGAGAAGGACGTCATCGACGCAGCACGCTGGATCATCTGGGAGGCGTCGCAGGAGCTCGGCACACGCTCCGCGAGCATCCACGACCTGTACATGGCCCGCGGCCGGGGCGAGATCCACGGCTTCACCGTGCCGGCCTGCAACCTGCGCACCCAGGTCTTCGACATGGCCATGGCCATGTGCCGCGCGGCGCAGCCGACCGATGTCGGGACGATGATCTTCGAGCTCGCTCGGAGCGAGCAGGAGTACACCTACCAGCGGCCGGGAGAGTACGTAACCAGCGTCCTCGCCGGCTGCATCGCTGCCGGCTGGCACGGCCCGGTCTTCGTGCAGGGCGACCACTACCAGTTCAACGCGGCCAAGTACAAGGCCGATGCCGAAGCGACGACCGAAGCGATCCGCAAGGGGACGCGCGAGGCGCTCAGCGTCGGCTACGGCAATATCGACGTCGACTCCTCCACCCTTGTCGATCTGGCCCTGCCAACGGTCGACGAGCAGCAGCGCACCAACTACCAGCGCGCGGCGGAGATCTCCGCGCTCATCCGCGAGCATCAGCCACAGGACCTGATGGTCAGCATCGGCGGCGAAATTGGCGAGGTCGGCAAGCAGAACTCGACCGAGGAGGAGCTGCGCGCCTATCTCGACGGCTACTACCGCGAGCTCGAGCGACGCGCCGGTCCCGGCGTTCCGGGCATCTCCAAGGTCAGCGTTCAGACCGGCACGAGCCACGGCGGCGTGCCGCTTCCAGACGGTGGCGTCGCGGAGGTCAAGCTCGACTTCGGCACGCTCGAACGACTGGGCGAAGTGGCGCGCTCATACGGCCTCGCGGGCGCCGTCCAGCACGGGGCGTCGACTCTGCCCGACGAGCTGTTCCACCGCTTCCCCGCGGTCGAGACGGCCGAGATCCATCTCGCGACGGGCTTCCAGAACGCGCTCTACGAGCACCCCGCGTTCCCGCAGGACATGCTCAAGGAGATCGAGGCGTGGTGCTTCGCCAACGCTCTCGACGAACGCAAGCCGGCCGACGATGACATCCAGTTCATCTACAAGACGCGCAAGAAGGCGCTCGGCCCCTTCAAGCAGCAGCTGTGGGAGCTGTCGACCAAGGACGAGATCATTGCCGATCAGGAGAAGAAGCTCCGCTTCCTCTTCGACCAGCTCAAGGTCGCGGGGACGAGGGAGTACGTGACGCGCTACGTCGTCGCGCCCGAGCGGCATCAGCCGCTGCCCGCGGCACTGACCACGGCCGGCGCGGCCAAGGGCTAGAAACGGCCCACTGAGGGCGATCCGGCGCGGCTGGGTAAACTAGCCGCGCACCACCTCCTCACCCAGAAAGGGGTTACTCCGCGTGGCCGACGCGCGTCCCGCTGCGGCATCTGGCCAGCTTGGCCTGGTCCAGTCATTTCTAAATACCTTCGATCTCGAGTCTGGTCGCGACCTCTTCTCCGACGCCGGCACGACCGGCACCTGGCTGGTCGAGAGCCGGCTCGCTTCACCGGGCACCAAATTCGATGACGAGGATCTGCGCCGCCTGTCGGATGTCAGGCGGGCGTTGCACGATCTCGTCGCCGCGAACGGCAGTGCCGGACTCCAGCGCCGGGCGGTGACGACGCTCAACGAGGCGGCGCGCCGCGTACGCCTCGGCGTCCGCCTCCATCCGGTTGACGGGTACCGGCTCGTCGCAGAGGGCGTCGGTGTCGACCGTCCCATCGGCGAGCTGTTGATGGCCGTGACCGGATCGATGGCCGCCGGCAATTGGAACCGGCTCAAGGTGTGCGCCAACGAGATGTGTCAGCTCTCGTTCTATGACTCGTCACGCAACCGTTCGGGCCGCTGGTGCTCGATGGCGACGTGCGGCAACAGGATGAAGGGCCGGGCATATCGGCAGCGCCACGGCGGTCCGCGGACAACTGACGCCCAGCGCGGCGGGCAGGTCCACGCGCAGGCGGCGAGCTAGACGATGGCCTCCGCGACCCTGACCGAGAGCGCGATCTACGACGCGCTCAAGACTGTCCAGGAGCCCGAGCTCGGGCGCGACATCGTGACCCTCAACATGGTCAAGGACGTCGTCATCAGCGACGCGTCGGTCGCGCTCAAGATCGAGCTGACGACGCCGGCGTGCCCCTTGAAGGACGAGATCGAGCGCAACATCCACTCCGTCCTTGGTGCGCTGGGCGCGCAGGAAGTGACCGTGACCTGGGGCGCAATGGTCAGGCGCGCCCAGCCCGTCCAGGCCCAGCAGCTCCTGCCGGGCGTCAAGAACATCATCGCTGTCGCGTCGGGCAAGGGCGGCGTGGGCAAGAGCACCGTCAGTGCCAACTTGGCCGTGGCGCTGGCCATGGAAGGTGCCTCGGTCGGGCTGCTCGATGCGGACATCACCGGCCCGAACATCCCGCTCATGCTCGGTGTCGAGGGCGCGCCCGTGGCATCGGCTGAGGGCAAGATCACGCCCCTCGAGCGCTACGGCGTGAAGGTCATCTCGATCCAGTTCTTCGTGCCCGAGGGCCAGCCGATCGTCTGGCGCGGCCCGCTCGTGGGCGGCGCGATCCAGCAGTTCCTGCGTGACGTTGACTGGGGCGAGCTCGACTACCTGGTGATCGACCTGCCACCGGGCACGTCTGACGCCCAGCTGACGCTCGCCCAGGCCGTGCCCATCTCGGGCGCGCTGCTCGTGACCACGCCCCAGGAAGTCGCCCTGATGGACGTCCAGAAGGCGCTGGCCATGTTCCGGCGCATGAGCGTGCCGGTCATGGGCCTGGTCGAGAACATGAGTGGCTTCGTCTGTCCACACTGCGGCGAAAGCACGGAGATCTTCGGCAACGGTGGCGGCGAGCGCTTCGCGCAGCGCAATGAGCTCGAGTATTTCGGCGGCATTCCGCTCGACGTCAAGGTCCGCCAGGGTGGCGATGCCGGGATCCCGGCCGTGGCTCAGCGCGAGCCGGGCGCCGCGGCGGACGTGATGCGCCATCTCGCGCGCACGGTGGCGGCGCGGATGAGCGTTCGGGCCGCACAGCAGGCGCCGGCGATCACGATCTCCTAGTCGTCAGCCGGTTACCCGCGCTTTACTTCTTGCTCTGCGCTGCGCGGAAGTCTTCGATCGAGTCCCACTCCGTTCCGCACGCCGCGCACCCGATGCCCGGTGGCTGGTCGGGCTTGACATCGCCGAAGCCGAGCATGTCGTCATAAGCCCGCACGCCGCTGATGCCGACATCCGGGAAATAGAGCAATTGAAGCTGATGCGCGCCGCATACCGGACACGCCTCGCGCGAGCGGCCCGCGTCTGCTGCTTCGGTCATCCCTGTGAATTCTGGCGGAGCGTTTCCCACAACGCCGCGCAGGCCGCCAGCGCCGCTCGGCGCCGGCCCTCGTCACCGGCCATGAATGCCGTCCGCTGCAACTCGACGACACCGCTATCCGAGGCGACCGCTATGCGCACGTGGGTGTCGCGTGCCTGGCGCGCGAACAAGGCGACGCCGAGATCTGCGTGGCCGACCTCACGCACACGCTGCGCGTAGTGGCCCAGGTCCGTCGCAGCGTGGTGCGTCTCGTCGGCAGTGCGCAACAGCTCCGCGAACGTCAGGAAGCCAGCGTCGCCGAGCAGCGCTGCGAGATGCCCGGCCGTGCCGATCTCGACCGTGGCCATCGTCCGCGTCCCGAGCCGCGAGCCAAGCGCATCGACCCAGGTCTGGTCACCCTCGGCGAAGACGTATTGACCCACTTTCTTGCGCAGCTCGGCCAGCGCATCGTCGAGCAGCTCGTGCGCGCTGCGCCCGCCCTCCGCCTGGGTCGAAACGACGACATCGACCGCGTCGGCGCGGGCGTAGGTCGCGACCTGCGGGTTCGTCGCGCGAAGCACGTCCTCGCCGATCACCCCGACGAGCGCCGACTCGCCGATGCCGGTCAGGCGCAGCGTGTGCGACGCGCGATCAACACCAAGCGTGCCGGCCTGCAGGCGAGGCAGGGCCTGATCGCGCCACATCGGCCCCATCTCGCGCGGCGGCCCGGGGAGCGCGATCACGATCCGCCCGTCCGGCCGATCGACCCACCAGCCCGGCGCGGATCCGTGGGCGTTGTGCAGCGCGGTCGCACCATCGATGAGCCAGGCCTGCTTGCGGTTCGCATCGGGCATCGGGGCGCCGCGGCGGCTGAACATCTCGTCGAGCCATGCGAGCAGCGCAGGATCCTCGTGCACCTCGAGGCCGCACGCGGCGGCGATCGCCTCGCGCGTCAAGTCGTCAGGCGTCGGTCCAAGGCCGCCCGTGGAGACGACCAGGTCGGCGTCGGCGAGCGCCACGCGGAATGCGTCTGTGACGGCCGCCAGGTCGTCGGGCAGCGAAGTGGTCGAGAGCACGCGCAGGCCGAGCGCGGTCAGCTCCCGCGCCAGGTCACCGCTGTTCGTGTCCCGCGTCGCCCCCGTCGTCAGCTCGGTGCCGATGGCCAGGAAACGGGCCGTGGCAATCCGTCTTGGCACGCTGCCACGGTACCCGAACTACGATGCGGCCATGCCCGAACGAGACCCCGCCCGCCCGGAGCGCATCGTGCGCCGCTACGGGATGGGCAGCCTGCTCGCGGTCCTGAGCCTGCCGATGGCCATGATCATGGCTGCTCGGGGCATGGACGGCTGGCAACGCTCGGTCCAGGTTGCGATGGAGAAGGACGCGATCGACCTCCTGCGCCGGGGCTTCCATATCGTCTCGTCGCAGGAGCACACGGTGCCGATGCTCGGAGTCGCCTGGTACGTCGTGACCTACGAGCGGCCGGTCGTTCACGCTTGACTGCGCCGCTCTGATCTGTTAGCAATCTCATACCGAGAGTGCTAACGGCGACAGAGCCGCGGAGACCACCTGCCGGCCGCGAACGTCGCTGCGATTTGCCCCCACAACGCCCATCAAACGAGAGAGGAAGCCGACCCGACATGGCCAAGCTGATCCAGTACGACGAAGACGCCCGTGCGGCGATGAAGCGCGGCATGGACGCGCTCGCTGAGGCGGTCAAGACGACGCTCGGGCCCAAGGGCCGCAACGTCGCGCTCGACAAGAAGTACGGCGCGCCGACCGTGACCCATGACGGCGTCACCGTGGCGCGCGACATCGAGCTCGACGACCCGTTCGAGAATATGGGCGCGCAGCTGCTCAAGGAGGCCGCGACCAAGACGGAAGACGTGGCCGGTGACGGCACGACGACGGCCACTGTGCTGGCCCAGGCGATCGTGACCGAGGGGCTCAAGAACGTCGCCTCGGGCGCCAACCCGATGCAGATGAAGCTGGGCATCGACAAGGCAGCAGAGACCGTTGCCACGGCCATCAAGGCTGCGGCGCAGCCTGTCAAGGGCCGCGACGAGATCGCCCAGGTGGCGACCGTCAGTGCCGCTGATCCGGAGATCGGCAACCTGATCGCCGACGTCATGGACAAGGTCGGCAAGGACGGCGTGATCACTGTCGAAGAGTCGCGCACGATGCAGTTCGAGACGGAGTTCGTCGAGGGCATGCAGTTCGACCGCGGCTACACGAGCGCCTACTTCGTGACCGACACGAACCGCATGGAGGCGATCCTCGACGACCCGTTCATCCTGATCACGGACAAGAAGATCAGCGCCATCGCCGACATGCTGCCGGCCCTGGAGAAGATTCTCCAGGCGGGCAAGAAGGACCTGCTGATCATTGCCGAGGACGTCGATGGCGAGGCGCTCTCGACGCTCGTCGTCAACAAGCTGCGCGGCGTGCTCAACGTCCTCGCCGTCAAGGCGCCCGGCTTCGGCGATCGGCGCAAGGAGATGCTGCGCGACATAGGCATCCTGACCGCCGGCACCGTCATCAGCGAAGAGGTCGGCCGCAAGCTCGACTCGGTCACGCTCGAGGACCTCGGACGCGCGCGGCGTGTCGTCGCCAACAAGGACGACACGACGATCATCGAGGGCCGTGGCTCGGAGTCGGAGATCCAGGGCCGGATCAAGCAGATCAAGGCGCAGATCGAGGAGACGACCTCCGACTACGACAAGGAGAAGCTCCAGGAGCGGATGGCCAAGCTGTCCGGCGGCGTGGCGATCATCAAGGTCGGCGCCGGGACGGAGACCGAGCTCAAGGAGAAGAAGCACCGCGTCGAGGACGCCCTGTCGGCCACCCGCTCGGCGGTCGAGGAGGGCATCGTCCCCGGCGGGGGTGTGGCCCTGATCAACGCGCAGTCTTCGCTTGACTCGCTCAAGCTCGAGGGTGACGCATTGGTCGGCGCGCAGATCGTGCGCGCCGCCCTGGAAGAGCCGATGCGCCAGCTCGCCGAGAACGCCGGCCTCAACGGCCAGGTCGTGCTCGAGAACGTCCGCCGCCGGCAGGCCGAGCAGTCGAGCACGACGATCGGCTACGACGTCCTCAAGGACGAGTACGGCGACATGCTCGAGCGCGGCATCGTCGATCCCGCCAAAGTCACCCGCTCTGCCGTGGAGAACGCAGCCTCGATCGGCGGCATGGTGCTGACGACCGAGGTGATGATCACCGACAAGCCGGAGCCCAGGCCGGCCATGCCGCAGATGCCGCCCGGCGGCATGGGCGACTTCTAGGCACCAATAGCGTCAGTAC
>CAYYVV010000012.1:32222-34307 GCA_964475245.1 uncultured Anaerolineaceae bacterium
ACGCGCCGTGCCAGGTGCGCAGCGTCACGTCCGGACCGATGTGCTCGACTATCGGTGTCGCATCGACGCGATTGCGTTCTATCCACAATCGCGCCCACTCCTCGACGGCGATCGCCGGGTCCGCGCGGCGGCGAATGAGCAGGCGCATCAAGAGGCCCGTTGGACCGCCGCCTTCGTACGGATTCGCCCGGTCGCGCGTTCCGTGGATCTCCATGATCGGGACGGGACCCGCTCCTCCGCCTGTCGCGACCACGTTGCTCGAGGCCGTGCCGGCGACCTGGGCGACGGCGGCAAAGCGGTCTGCGTGCTGCCACGCCAGCCGGCCCGCCATCGCCGCGCCGTTCGACATGCCCACGAGGTAGACCCGCCCGGCATCCACGGTTCCGGCGGCAATGAGCTCGTCGGCGATGGCGAGCACGAAGCCGACGTCATCGACGGCCTCCAAACCGGACCAACCGGGCCCGTTGAAGCGGCCGTCATTCCAGACGCCGTGGAGCGCGTACGGCATGGCCAGGACGAAGCCCTCAGCTTCGGCGAGTTCGCCGTAGCCGGTCCAGCGGTCGAACATGCCGGGGTCGATGCCGCGGCCATGGAGCTCGACCACGAGCGGCAGGCCGCTTGCCTCGGGGCGAGGCTGACACAGGAGGTAGCGCCTGTCCAGGTCGCCGTGGCGCAGCGTCCGCTCGACCGTCGTGGGCCGCGACTCGGCAGCGCGATTCATCGCGCCGAACGTAACACGCCCGTGCGATGCGAACCGCCAATCCTGGATATGCCGAACGGCGCTTGACCGATTGGGGTATGCGGCTTGAGCATCTTGGCCAATGACTGACAGCCAGCGTCCCACCGGACACGCTCAGCCGAGCCTGATGGGCCAGTTCCAGCAGACGCGTGCCTCACTGATGGCCCTGCTCAAGGCTCACATCGACCTCTTCAAGGCAGAGCTCAACGGGATCATGGGCGAGATCAAGATGCTCGCCACCCAGGCCGGCATCGCGCTCGTAATCGCGCTCATGACCGGCATCCTTTTCTGGGTCGGTGGCTTCCTGTTTGCCGGGGAGTGGCTGTTCGGCTCGATCGGCTGGGGCCTGGCACATGGCGTGCTGCTCGGCCTCGCCCTGATCGTGGCCCTCGCGCTGGCGATCGTCGGAGCTCGCGCGCGCTACGCAGTGACGAGTTTCCTGATCTCGGTCGTCTTCGTCGTCATCGTCGCGCTGGCATGTGGCTCGAACGTCGGCTACAACCAGGCCGCTCTGATCGGAACCAACCTGGCCAGCCCGTTGGGCGCGCCGGGCGTCGTCGCCCTGATCGGTGGCCTGATCATCGGCGCGCTGCTCTTCGCCATCCTGCTCGGCATCGTCGGCGGCGTGCGCGGAGCACTCGGCGGCCTCTTCGTCGGCCTCATCCCGGGCGCCATCGTCGGCTGGCTGATCGCGGGCGCGCCATGGACCTGGCCACCGGCGGTTGGCTTCGCAATCACGGTCGGACTGATCGCATGGCCAATCCTGAACGTCATCATCTGTTTCCCGCGACTCGACCCGGCAGAGCGCTTCAAGCGCCTCTACCCGCGCCAGTCGGTCGAGGCCGCCAATGAGACCCGAGCATGGTTGGAGGAGCAATGGCAGACGCGACTGCCGAAGCGCGGCAGCAAGTAGCCGCGGCGCGGCACAACGCGGAGACGCAGCTCGACGCGATGGGCGCGAGCGCGCGCGCTGCGATCGACATTCCGGCCAAGCTCAAGCGCCATCCGGTCGAGACTGCGGGCGTCCTGGGCGGCACCGCGTTCATGCTTCTCGGTGGACCGAAACGAGTGGCCAAGACCGCGGAACGTCGATTCTTCCCAGCGCGCGCGAACCGACCACCGACGCTGCTGCCGAAGGATGTCGATAGGACGATCGACCGCCTGCCGGAGGAGGATCGCGATCAGATCCGGGCACACCTCGAACGCGACTTCTCCAACTACCTCCAGAAAGAGCACGCCAAGGATCCGTCGAACGGTCGGCACTCGTTCTGGAAGACCTATGACCTCGTGCTCGGCATCGCAGGAGCGGCCGCGACGCGCGGGTTGATCAAGCGCGCGCTTGCCGT
>CAYYVV010000012.1:34407-50138 GCA_964475245.1 uncultured Anaerolineaceae bacterium
CGAGCCGGTGATGTCCGCGGCGAGGCGCGTGACGTCGACCGTGGCGCGGACGTTCAGGCCGTCGGCCGTGACCCACGCCTCCTGGAGCTGCCACGGATCTGACGGCGCAGGCTGCAGGAGCACGATCGCCGAGCCGACGCCCGGGTCGAGCACAAGCGCCGCGCCGGTGACCGCCAAACGCGCCGTCGCCTCGACTCCGCTGACATGGACGCTCACGCCGCTCGCGGCCACGGTGACCGAATCGATGATCACGCCGGCACGCTCGCCGGCGAGCCGGATGAGCGCCTCGGTGTCCGCAGCAGAAAGATGAGCCGTGGCGTTCGCGGCGTCGGCCGGCCCGTCGAGGGTGACCGTGTCGAGATGCGCGCTGTCGCCCGTCGCCGTCGTCAGCGTCACGTCGTCGATCTCGCCCGAGACCGTGGCGAATGTTCGGTCGAAGAAGGACGCGTCACTGACCGACACCTTGACGCTGCCGATCGTCGCCGGTGACTGAACCACGTCCGTGGCCGTAAGGGTCACGAGCCGTGAGTGGCCCGTCAGCAGGCTCGGGTCGAAGAGGGCGACCGAGACGTCGAGCGACTGTGCCTGGATGCCCGTGTTGCGCACCATCTGGGTCAGGATCGGACCCAGCAGCAGCGGCAGACCGACGAGCACAAAGGCAGCGACGAGCACGACGAACAAGGCCACGATACGGAGAAAACCGCCCACGCCCCTATACTCGTTGCTTCCAATGATCAGTGCCGAAACGAGGCAAATGAAGGTAACAACGCGGCCTGCGGAGCGTTCGTCCGTGGTTCTCGAAGTCGAGTTCCCCGCCGATCAAGTCCGCCGTCAGATAGATGAATCCGTGCGCCACCTGGCGCAGCGCACCAAGGTCGCCGGCTTCCGCCCGGGCAAGGCGCCGCGCGCGCTCCTCGAGCGCGCGCTCGGCATGCGCCGCGACGACCCGGACGCCGAGAACCCGATCTACGACGATGCCAAGGAGCATCTCTTCGAGCGTTCCGTGCTCGACGCCGTGCGTGAGAAGGAGCTCGACGTGCTCCAGATTCCGGACCCGGAGTGGACCAGCTTCACCGAGGATTCGGGCGCGACATACACGGTGACTCTGCCGCTGCGACCGGACGTCAAGCTCGGCGCGTACACGGACTACCCGTTCTCGATCAGCATCGACAAGGTCGACGACGAGGCCGTCGACAAGGTCATCGAGCAGCTGCGCGACCAGCAGGCGTCGCTCGTGCCGGTCGAGGGCCGGGGAGCGGCAACGGACGACTACGCCGTCATCCGCTTCACGGGCTCGCGCGACGGCCAACCGGTTGAAGGAGCATCGAGCGATCGCATGCCGCTCATCCTGGGCCGCGAGCGTTTCGTGCCCGGGTTCGAGGAGAACCTCGTCGGCCTGCGCGAGGAAGACACGAAGAGCTTCAGCGTGACCTTCCCAGACGACTACCAGGAGCCCGACCTGGCCGGCAAGCCGGTCGACTTCGAGGTGGGCATGCTCGAGCTGCGCGAGAAGAAGATGCCCGTCGCCGACGACGACTTCGCCCGCTCGCTCGGCTCGTACGACGACCTCCAGGGACTCCGAGCCGAGATCCAGAAGCGCCTCGAGCGCAACGCACTCGATCGCGCGCGCCACAACTTCTCCGACCGAATCATCGACTTTGCCGTGGCCAACGCGACTCTCGTGCTGCCCGACCTGCTCATCGACAGCGAGCAGGACGTGATGATGGACGAGCTCAAGGTGCGCCTCGCCGAGCAGGGGATCGGCTACGAGGATTACCTGCGCGTCACCGAGCGGACCGAGAAGCAGATCCTCGACGAGTTCCGGCCCGACGCCGAGAAGCGCGTCAAGACGCTGCTCGTGCTGTCCGAGATCGCGGACAAGGAGAAGATGGAAGTCACCGACGCGGAGCTTGACAGCGAGATCGAGCGTTCGCGCGAACGTTACGCAGGTAACCCGCGCCTGATCACGTACCTCGAATCGGCGCGCGGCCGGACGTACACGCGCTCGCTGCTGCGGCGCTCCAAGACGGTCGAGATGCTCGTCGACCGCTACATTGCCGCGCACCCGGAGTTCGCCAGCGTCCAGCACCTCGAATCGGACGCGGACGGGCATACTCACGATCACATGCACGACATGCACGAAGCGCAGGAGGCCGACTGATGCTCGTCCCGATGGTCATCGAAACGTCGAGTCGGGGGGAGCGCGCCTACGACATCTATAGCCGCCTGCTGCGCGACCGGATCATCTTCCTGGGCGACGCGATCGAAGATCACGTGGCCAACCTGATCATTGCTCAGCTGCTCTTCCTCGAAGCCGAGGACCCGGAGCGCGACATCTCGCTGTACATCAACTCGCCCGGCGGCGTGGTCACGGCCGGCCTCGCCATCTACGACACGATGCAGTACCTGCGCGCACCGGTCTCGACGATCTGCATCGGCATGGCCGCGTCGATGGCGTCGGTGCTGCTCGCTGCCGGCGCGAAGGGCAAGCGCTACGCGCTGCCCAACAGCCGGATCATGATCCACCAGGGCAGCGGCGGCTTCCGCGGCAACACGCCCGACGTGCTCATCCAGGTCAAGGAACTCGAGGCGCTGATCAACATCAACCACGGCATCCTCGCCAAGCACACCGGCCAAACGGTGGAGAAGATCATCAGCGACACCCAGCGCGACAACTTCATGTCGCCCGATGAAGCCAAGGCCTACGGCATCATCGACGAGGTCTACGCGGTACCCGACCAGTCGCTGATCTCGGAGGCCAAGCACCGCGGCCTGCTCGGCGGCGAGGGCGGCGCCGCGGCGGCGGCGCCGGACGAGGGCGATGGTGGAGGGCCAACTCCGGCCAAGAGCTGACACTCTCGACTGGCCACGCGCGGTCGGAATCGGCTGACCGCATCTTGTCGGTCGGAGTACTCTCTGCGCCCGCGGCTGAGACGAGCGGCCGTATCGGAGGCTTCACGATTCCTCGATGACCACCACCAGCAGCAGCAAGGGCACCAAGGTTCCCTACCGCTGCAGCTTCTGCGGCAAGAGCCAGGAACAGGTCCGCAAGCTGATCGCCGGCCAGGGCGTGTACATCTGCGACGAGTGCATCAACCTGTGCCAGGAGATCATCGAAGAGGAGATGCTCGAGGCGCCGCGCGCCAAGCCGCAGCAGACCAAGCTGCCCAACCCGCGCCAGATCATGTCCGCGCTGGACCAGTACGTCATCTCGCAGGACCGCGCCAAGAAGGTCCTCTCCGTCGCCGTCTACAACCACTACAAGCGCGTGGCGGCGGGCCACGTCGTCGACGACGTCGAGCTGCAGAAGTCGAACGTCCTGCTCGTTGGTCCGACCGGTAGCGGCAAGACCCTCCTCGCGCAGACGCTGGCGCGCGTGCTGGACGTGCCCTTCTGCATTGCCGATGCCACGTCACTGACCGAGGCTGGCTACGTCGGCGAGGACGTCGAGAACATCCTGCTGCGCCTCATCCAGGCGGCCGACTTCGACGTCGCGCGCGCCCAGCGCGGGATCATCTACATCGACGAGATCGACAAGATCGCGCGCAAGTCGGACAACCCGTCGATCACGCGCGACGTCTCCGGCGAGGGGGTGCAGCAGGGCCTGCTCAAGATCCTCGAGGGCACTGTCGCCAACGTCCCGCCGCAGGGCGGCCGCAAGCATCCGCACCAGGACTTCATCCAGATCGACACGACGAACATCCTCTTCATCTGCGGTGGCGCGTTCGAGGGGCTGGAGAAGATCGTCGAGGAGCGCGTCGGCAAGCGCACGATGGGTTTCGGCTCGCAGGCACAGATCGTGAAGTTCGAGCGCGACAAGGTGCTCGAGCAGCTGATGCCTGAGGATCTCCTCAAGTTCGGGCTGATCCCAGAGTTCGTCGGCCGGCTGCCGGTCATCGTGTCGCTCTCGGCACTGACGCGCGACGACCTGATGCGCGTGATGATGGAGCCGAAGGGCGCCGTAGGGCGGCAGTTCCAGAAGTTCCTGCAGCTCGACAAGGTCGAACTGGTATTCACCCCAGGCGCCATCGAAGCCGCGGCAGAGCTGGCCCTGGGCCGCAAGACCGGGGCACGCGCGCTGCGCTCGATCGTCGAGGAGGCGCTGCTCGAGGTGATGTTCGACATCCCCGAGCGGACCGACGTGCGCAAATGCATCATCACCGAGGAGACCATCCGCCACGGCCGAGCGCCACTGCTACTGACCAAGGCCGAGCTTGACCGCGGCGTGGACGAGAACAACTACTCCGAGCTCATCGAGCGCCCCGGCGCTTAGCGGCGCCGCCGGGCGTCCAGCTGAAGAGAGGGATGGCATGCGCCGATTGCTTCCACTTGCCGCCTGCGCCGCCGTGCTCGCAGCTCTTTTTGCGGCCGTGCCCGCGATGGCGGCCACCTCGACCAACTTCAACGGCACGGTCGCGTTGTCGAACTGCTCCGGAGCCGTCATCCGCTGGTCGACGTCCGTGGCGACTGATGACGCAATGATGCTGACCAACGGCCACTGCTACCAACTGATGGCCAGCCACCAGGTTGTCGTCGACCAACCTTCGGTCCGCGACGTGACGCTGCTCAGGTCGAACGGCTCAGCCGCCGGCGTCGTCGAGACCGCGACGTTGCTTTACGCGACGCTGTGGCAGACAGATGTCGCGCTGTACGACCTGGGGCTGACCTACAAGCAGCTGCGCAAGCGCTTCGGCGTCCAGGCCATCACGCTGGCCAACAAGCAACCGAGTCCCAAGCATCAGCGCATCTCGATCATCTCCGGCTACTGGGGGACCGAGTACGACTGCCACCTCAACGGCTTTGCCTATCGACTTCACGAGGACGTGTACACGTGGCGGAATTCGCTGCGCTACGAAGACGGCGGCTGTCCGATCATCGATGGCACGTCCGGCAGTCCGGTGCTCAACGCCAACCGGCTCGAGATCGGCATCAACAACACGTCCAACGAGGATGGTCAGCGCTGCACGCTTGACAACCCGTGCGAGGAGAACCGCCACGGCGTCATCAGCGTCCACCCCGGCCGTGGCTATGGCCAGGAGACGTGGGTCTTCTACACCTGCCTGTCCGGCAATGAGCTCGATCTGACCAGGACGGGCTGTCGGCTGCCCAAACCCTAGGGCGCCCCGCGTGACGCAACAAACCGGCACTGATCTTGGCGGCTACGGCGGCCGCGCCCTCGCCCGGCTGCTCGGGCCGCTCAATGCCTGGAGCTTTGCTCTCCAACGCCTGTCGGCGCAGGACGAGTCGAGCGCGGCCCGCCGCCTTGAGGAGCTCGGCTACGGCGCGATCTGGATCCCGGAAAGCCTGGGCAGCAAGGAGCTGATCGCGCACGCGTCGCTCCTGCTCCAGGCCACGGACCGCGCGATCCTGGCCTCGGGCATCGCCAACATCCACGCGCGCGACCCGATGGCGATGGCCAACGGCGCGAAGACGCTCGGCGAGCAGTTTCCGAACAGGTTCGTGCTCGGCATCGGCGTCAGCCATGCTCCAAGCGTGATTGCGCGCGGCGGCGACTACGGCAGTCCGATCGAACAGATGACGAGGTACCTCGACGGCATGGCCGCGGCACAGTACGCGGCCCCGGCGCCAAACCCGCCCGTGCCGCTCGTCCTGGCCGCCCTGGGCCCGCGCATGCTCGAGCTGTCAGCGCAACGCGCCGACGGCGCCCACTCGTACTTTGTCCCGGTCGAGCACACGCCTTTTGCCCGCCGTCATCTGGGCCCGGATGCCGCCCTCATCGTCGAGCAGACGGCCGTGCTGACCCCGGATCGCCAGAGCGGGCTCGACATCGCCCGTGCTTTCGGCAAGCACTACCTGGCCCTGCCCAACTACGCTAACAACCTGCGCCGCCTGGGCTGGTCTGACGAGGACATCGGCAGCGACGGCAGCGACCGGATCCTCGACGCGGTGATCGCGATCGGCGATGTCGAGACGATCGTCAACCGTGTCCGCGCCCACCTCGACGCCGGCGCGGACGCGGTCTGTCTTCAGTTGCGCGCGGAAAAGTCCGCCGACCCTGCGCTGGCCGCCTTCGCGGAGATCAGGGCGGCTTTCGACCGCTGAACCAGGCGGCGGCCGACTTAGGCTGCGACCGCGCTCTCTGCGGGTGTGTGGTCGCGAATGAACTCGAGCACGCGGCGCCATGCGTCGGTCGACGCGTCCTGGAAGTCGGCTGCCTTGCGGTCGAAGAAAGAGTGCGGCGCGTCCGGGTAGCTCACCAGCTCGTGCTCGATGCCGGCGGCGGCCAATGCCTGGTCGAAGTCGTCGACGACATCCTGGGGGATGCCCTGATCGGCGCCGCCGAAGAGGCCAAGAACAGCGCAGTGGAATTCGCGCGCGTGCTCAGTCGGCGAGGGGACGCCGCCGCGGCCCGCACCCGGCGCCGGCCAGCCGTAGAAGCCGATAACGCCCGACAGATCGAGATCCGCCTGAGTGCCCGAGATGAACGCCAGCCGGCCGCCGAAGCAGAAGCCGGTGGCAAAGACCGCGCGAACACCGGGACGTGCATGGAGCATGGCCGCGGCCGCGCGAATGTCCTGGAGCACGGTGCTCCACTCGACCTGCCCGACGTGGGTCCCGTAGTCGAAGTCGTCGCCACGGTTGTCATGGTTGGCCAGGCCGGCAGTACGTCCGAAATAGTCGAGTGACAAGGCCTCGACGCCCGCCTCGGCGTAGCGCAGCGCGAGCTCCTCGTAGAAGGGATGCAGGCCGCGGACGTCGGGCAGGATCACTATCGCGGCGCCGGTCGGCGCAGTCGGCACGGCGTGGAAGACGGAGAACTCGGTTCCATCGGCGGCGTGCAGGTGGGTCAGCTCGCCGTCGATCGCAGCGCCGGCTAGGGGAGGGATGGGTGGTCGGCTATCGAGGTCGAAACACATGGCGGGGATCGTAGCGCGGTTGTGCGCGATGGTAAGATCGGCGCCCAGGACAGGGACCGGAAGGAGTAGCGCCGCTCCGGCCCGAGCAGAGAGTTCCGGCCAGGGCTGAAAGCCGGATCGGGCATGTCGGCGCGAACGTCGTCCGCGAGTCGAGGCGGAAGCGCCCGATAACGCGCGTTGAGAGCGCCGGCGATCAAGTTCCACGGGATGACCGCGGTACGGCCGACGCTGAACCAGCAGGTGGTACCACGACCCCGTTCGTCCGCTGGACGATCGGGGCCGTTCTATTTTTCTGGAGGAGACGGTGACGACCGACCTCAAGCCTGAGCTCGAGCCGAATACGACGCAGCAGCCGATGGCGCCCGCGTACAGCGCTGCCGAAGTGGAGCCGCATATCTACGAGCGCTGGCTGGAGGCGGGCGTCTTTGCGCCTGACGGCAAAGGAGGCCATGCCGACTGGTCCAAGCCGCCGTTCGTGATCACCCAGCCGCCGCCCAACATCACCGGCGCGCTGCACATCGGTCACGCGCTCACGGCCACGCTCGAGGACGCGATGATCCGCCGCGCTCGGATGCAGGGCTTCCCGACGCTCTGGGTGCCCGGCGTGGATCACGCCTCGATCGCCGCCCAGGTCGTGCTCGACCGCATGCTGGCCAAGGAAGGCGAATCGCGCGCCTCGCTGGGCCGCGAGCGTTACCTCGAGCGCATGTGGCAGTTCATCAACGCCACGCGCTCGGTGATGGGCGACCAGCATCGCCGCCTGGGTGCGAGCGTCGACTGGAACCGGCTGCGCTTCACGATGGACGAAGGCTCTGCCCATGCCGTGCGCGTCGCCTTCAAGCGGCTCTACGACGACGGTCTCGCGTACCGCGCCGAGCAGCTCATCAACTGGTGTCCGGGCGACCTGACGAGCGTGTCCGACCTCGAGGTCATCGCCACGCCGACCAGGGGCACGCTGTGGTCCGTGCGCTACCACTTCGTCAACGACGACGGCACGATCGACCCGGACAACGGCATCGTCGTCGCCACGACACGGCCGGAAACCATCCTGGGCGACGTCGCGGTCGCCGTGCATCCCGACGACGATCGCTATCGCGCACTCGTCGGCCGCAAGGTGCTCATCCCGTTCGTCGACCGCATCGTGCCGGTGATCGCCGACGACGTCGTGCGCCAGGACTTCGGCACCGGCGCGGTCAAGATCACGCCCGCCCACGATGCCGACGACTTCGCCACGGGCAAGCGCCACGACCTGGCGATGATCGACGTCATGACCGACGACGGGCGCATCAACGATCGTGGCGCCGCGTACGCCGGCCTGACGCTCGACGAGGCACGCCAGCGCATCCTGGCCGACCTCGATGCACGCGGCGATCTCGTCGCAACCGTGGCCCACGAGATGACCATCGGCCGCTGCGAGCGGAGCGGCCACGTGATCGAGCCGCGGCTCAAGACGCAGTGGTTCATCTCGGTCAAGCCGATGGCAGAGAAGGCCATGGCGTCGGTGCGCGACGGGCGGACGAGCTTCGTGCCCAGGCGCTACACGAAGGTCTTCTTCGACTGGATGGAGAACATCCACGACTGGAACGTCAGCCGCCAGCTGTGGTGGGGCCACCAGATCCCGGCGTGGTACTGCCCCGACGGCCATATCACCGTCTCCGACGACACGGACGGCCCCGATGCGTGCGCTGCCTGCGGACGCCCGGCGAGCGAGCTCGTCCAGGAGCAGGACATCTTCGACACGTGGTTCTCGAGCGGGCTGTGGCCCTTCTCGACGCTCGGCTGGCCAGAGCACACGGCCGACTACGAGCGCTTCTACCCGACCAGCGTGATGGAGACCGGCTACGAGATCATCTTCTTCTGGGTGGCGCGGATGATGATGCTCGGCGAGTGGCTGACCGGCCTGCCGCCGTTCCACACGGTCTACCTGCACGGCATCGTGCGCGATCCGTTCGGCGCCAAGATGTCCAAGACCAAGGGCAACGTCGTCGACCCGCTCGAAGTGATCAACGAGATGGGCGCCGACGCGCTGCGCTTTGCCCTGCTGCACGGTCCAGAGCCGTCGCAGGACCAGAGGATGTCCGCGCCGCGCCTGGAGGACGCGCGCAACTTCGCCAACAAGCTGTGGAACGCGGCCCGCTTCGTGGTCGGCTCGCGGCCGGCCGAGATCGCGGCCGATGCGCCGCTCGCGGCGCCCGCCGAGGGCGCGCTCAGCGCGGCCGACGAGTGGATCCTCGGACGCTGCGCGGCGACGCTCGCCGCCGTCGACCACGCGTATGCCGAATACCAGTTCGGCGAGGCCGCGCGCCTGATCTACGACGCGATCTGGAGCGACTACTGCGACTGGTACCTGGAGATGGCCAAGCCTGCGCTGGCGACAGGCGCGAGCGCGGAGTCGCGCAGCGCGACATGGCGCACGCTGACCTGGGTCCTCGACCGATACCTGCGCGTGCTCCATCCGCTGATGCCGCACGTGACCGAGGCCATCTGGCAGCGCCTGCCGCACGCGCCAGATGATCCGGACCTGCTCATCGTCGCGCCGTGGCCGGAGATTCCGGCTCGTGCTGCGGCAGGCGCTGCCGGCGCGGGCGTCGAGCTGCTCAAGGACATGATCACGGCCATCCGTGGCGCCCGCGCCGAGAGCGGCATTGCCGCCGCGGACGTAGTCGACGCCTGGATCTGCTTCAAGCAGCCACAGGCGCGCGAGGCGTTCGACTCGCTGCGCGCGGTCGTTGAGCGGCTGGCGAGGATTCGGTCTACGGTCGTCGACGATCAAAGCGCCCTGGCCGCCGCCGGGGAGGGAGCGATGGCCGTCATTGCTGCGTCGGGCGAGGCCCGGGTACGTCGATCGGATGCCGACCGTGCGCGCGAGCGCGCTCGACTCGAAAAGGAGCTGGCCAATGTCAGCACGCAGCTGGACGCGTCCGACAAACGCCTGTCCGATGCCAACTTCGTGGGCCGCGCGCCGGCCGCGGTCGTTGACCAGGCACGCCGGCGCGCGGCGGAGCTGCGCGACCAGGTAACGTCGCTGACCGCTCGGCTTGAGGAGAACAGCTAGTGCCGATTCCGTTCATCGGTTCGCGCAAGAAGTCAAAGCGAGCGGCCATTCCGGCGCCGCGGGTCTCCCTGCCACCCGACACGCTCGAGTACGAGGAAGCCTCGCTCCGTGTCCAGTACCACTCGATCAGCAGCCACGGCGTGCGCCTGCCGCACACGGACGACGTGCCGTCGCTTCTGCCGCGTCTGCTGGAAGGGTTCACGCAGGAGGTCGAGCTGATCGAGCCGCTCGACGCCAGCTTCCAGGACGCGGCACCGCAGCTGCTCCGGCCGCAGACGGCGCTGCAATGGATCAACGCCCATCACGGCCGCAGCAAGATCGGACGCCACGCGCTGTACATCCTCGAATCGCTCGACGTGATCGACCTCGCCTACGAGACGTTCGCGGTGGCACTACTGTCGGGCGACCTCGACGGCGAGGGCTTTCCGCGCTACGACGCGATCGTCGGCGGCCCGATCAGCTACTGGGACGAGGGCACCGGCGACCTGATCGTGCGCATGGCGTTGTGCTGGGGCGGCGAGGGCGTCAAGGGCGACACGCAGCGCGTCGCGCTGCGCCTGCTCGCCCGGCTGATGGCCAACATGCTCGCCAGCCAGGGCGCGACGGAGCTCGGCCGCGTCGAGCGGCCGGTGGCTGTCGCTGGCGCGCAGCGCCTGTCGTGTCCGCACTGCGGCTTCCAGCAGATGGACCGTCGCGCGCACTACTGCCCCAAGTGCGGACTGCGCATGGCGGGAAGCTAGGAGAACATGCCGCTTTACGACTATCAGTGCCTGAGCTGCGGGCACATCGTCGAGGTGTTGCGCGGAGTCAACGACCCCGGGCCACAGCACTGCGAACGTTGTGGCGGCGCGATGCGCAAACTCATGTCGGCGCCGGCAATCGTCTTCAAGGGATCGGGGTGGGCGAAGAAGGACGCCCGATCAGCGTCGGACGCCCGATCAGCCAAGCCAGCTGGAGCTGCAAACAGTGCGACTGAATCTGACTCGGATAGCAAACCTGCTGCGACCGACAGCAAGGCCGATAAGCCGGCCACCGAAACCAGCTCCAGCGGAGCCGATTCGGCCGCCTGAGCCTGCCTACACCATGCCGGCGCGGCCGCCGGAGCCGATAACCGTAGTTGCGCCTGGCAAGAAGCCCACCGGCCTGCCCGCCGCGATCGGCAGGCTCGTGGCGCGCATCACGGGCAACAGGTACGTCGCCCGGGCGCTGGGCGTGATGGACATCGCCAACGCCGCGGGCGCGACTCTGTTCGCGGCGGCGCTCGCGTACAGCACGATGTTCGCGCTGATTCCGATCGCGCTGCTGATGGCTGGCGTGCTCGGTTGGTTGATCGCCGATCCGATCCAGCGCCAGGCACTGCTCGACCAGCTCGTCGGCTACTTTCCGCCGTTGGCCGACTTCTTCAAGACGTCGCTCGAAGGCGTGGTTGCCGCACGCGGCGCCCTGTCGATCATCGGCATCGTCGGCCTGCTGTGGGGCGCCAGCTCGTACTACGGCGGGCTCGACGAGGTGATGCGCCGCATCTTCGTCGGTGGCGGTGCGCGCGGCGAGCTTGATCGCCGGCTGCGCGGGTTCGTGACCGTTCTCGTGCTCATCGCCGTGATCGTCGGCAGCGTGGTCGTCTCGAGCGTCTGGGCTCTGATCGGGCAGCTCGTCGGCGACCTCGCGGTGTTTCGCTACATCGTGCCGATCCTGGCGCTGGGCGTCTTCGTGCTCGTCGTCCTGGCGATCTACCGGCTCGTGCCGACGGCGCCACCGAGTCTTCGCGCCGCCACTCCGCCCGCAATCGTTGCCGGCATCGCGATAGGGCTGCTGACCAATCTCTTCGGCGTCCTCGCGCCGCTGCTGATCGGCGGCCTGAGCGGCCTGGGCGTCATCGCGACCGCGTTCGGATTGCTGATCTGGCTGAACTTCGGCTACCAGATCCTGCTCTTCGGTGCGGCCTGGGCGCGGCTGCGGCGCGACCACGAACGCGAGAGGCGGAGCGTCTTCTCGGGCTAGCTCGCGAGCTGCGCCGTGCCGCAGCGGCGGCAGAAGTGAGCCCTGGCCGACACCGCGAGCTGACAGTTGCGGCACGGCCGGACACCAGCCGGTGCCTGTTCCTGGCTGGCAAGCGCCGGCAATGGCAGGTGGTAGGGCTGGAGGGCCTGATGGATCGGGGTCGGTGCCGCGGCCATGGGCATTGGCGGCATGCTCGCGTACGGCTGCTCGAAGGGGATCGTCGGCCGCGGACGAGGCAGGATCATCGGCGCGGGAGCGACCGGGTCGGGCGGCGGCGCAACCGGCCCTGGCAGTGGCGCCTGTTCGGGCCGCAGGACGGGTAGTGGCAGAGGCGCCGGCGCTGGCAGCAGGGCAGGCCGAGGGACGTCTGGCGTTATGGGCGCCGGCTCGGGGACGAAGACCGGCTCGGCCGCGACGGGCTCCGGAAGAGGCTCGACCGGGACCGGTTCGGGCTCGACGTAGACGGGCGCGGGCTCGACGTAGACCGGCTCGGGCTCCGCGATGATCGGTTCGGGCGCTACGAAGATGGGCGCTGGCGGGGGCAGTGGGGCGACAGGCTCGGCCGCCACCGCGGGCGCGACCGGCTCGAATGTGACTGCTACAGACTCTGGCGGCGCGAAGACAGGCTCAGGCGCGGGAACGAGGACTGGCTCCGCCATGACCGGCTCCGCCATGACCGGCCGCGGAACGGCGACCGGCTGCGGAACGGCGACCGGCTCCGGCACGACGACCGGCTCCGGCAGCGGTTCGCACGTCTGGCACACGCCGGCCTGGTCATTCCAGCACGCCGGGCACGAGTAGCCGCGGCAGACGAGGCACAAGCGCAGGAAGATCGAGTTCGTCGGCGGACGAACGCCGTCCGCGGTCGTGCCCGTCACGGCGGAGCGAAGTCGGCGCGCAAATGTGGCGCCCGAGCCCGCGGACTCTTGGCGCTGGGCCGGCTGGCGAGCTCCACAGCGCTCGCAGAAGACTTCTGGTCCCTGCATCCTCAGCCAAGGATGGGCCACCACGGGCGCCAGTGGCGCCCGGCGACAGTACCTCCCGCACCCCGCAGATCGTCCCCTGTCGGCTGTGCCGAAAAGTCCCTTTGTTAGACTCGCGCCCCGATGGCAGGCCCTCTCACCGCAGTCGAGCGGTTCTTCGAGCGGCTCTTTGAGCGGCCAGCGGCGCGCCTGTTCCAGCCGCGCGTCGAAACCGTCCAGATCGAGCGCGCCCTCGAGCGGGTGATGGAGTCCGAGCGGCGCGTCCAGGCGCGCCGGACATATGTCCCGACGATCTATCGCGTATTGCTCAACTCCGCGGACGCGGCGGCAATCGACGGAGACATGGGCAGCCTGACCACCGAGCTGGCCGAGTCGCTGCGTGTCTACGCCCTGGCCCACGGCTACGTCCTGCTCGCCCAGCCGCGGATCGAGATCGGCTCATCGACCGCAGTTCAAGTGAGCGACGTACGGGCCTTCGCCGAGCCAGTCGTCCTGCCATCGGTCGGCATTGCAGGGCCGGCCCGGCCGGCGGAGCGCGTTCCGCCACGGCCGGTGTCGTCGCCCGAGCTGATCGGTGAGGCCACGGCCGTGTTTGCCGCCCCGCAGGCGAACGTGCCGCGCGCGCAGCTGGCCATTCGCGCTCCCGGCGGGCCGGTCTTCCGCATTCCCGTCCGCGCCGGCACGCTGCGCATGGGCCGCTCGCTGGACAACGACATCGTGCTCGGCGACGAAAAGGTCTCGCGCCATCACGGCCAGATCGGGGTCCGCCTGGGGATGCTCGTGTACACCGATCTGGGCAGCACAAACGGCTCTTTTCTGAATGGCAGCGCGGTCACCGAGATCGCGCTGGGACCGGGCGACGTTCTCCAAATGGGCAACTCGACGGTGACAATCGAGCCGACCTCCTAACCTTCACGTCCGCGGATGGACGTCTTCACCCTCAGCCTCTGGGCATTGCGACTGGGCTTCCTGGCCCTGGTCTATGTCTTCTTCGTGTTCGTCGCGCGCGCTCTGTGGCGCGATCTGCGCGCCGGCGTGTCGGGCGCAGGCAGGCCGCTCGCGCGATTGTTCGTGATCTCCGCGGCGGAGGGTCGACCGGAGCCCGGAACGTCGATTCCGCTCGACGCCGTCAACTCGATCGGCCGTGACGTGAACAACTCGATCGTCGTCGACGATTCGTTCGTCTCCGCCGAGCACGCCCTGCTCACGTTCCGCGGACGCGCCTGGTACGTCGAGGACCGCGGCAGCACCAACGGGACATGGCTCAACGGCCAGCGCATCGAGGGCCTCTGGCCGCTCGGGTTCGGCGACGAGATCCAGGTCGGACAGGTACGCATGCGCCTCGATCGGCCGCCAGAGGTCACGCCGTGACCGTCGCCGTCAACGCGCTCGGGCGCGTCGGCATCCGGCCTCGCCTGCGCCGGCGCGAGCTCGGTCTGCTGGTGCTGGTCATGGTCACCCTGACGGTTGGCTGGGCGAGCTACGTCTCCTTCCGCGACGGGCACCTGGAGCTGGCCGATACGAGCGCGCTGGCGACTTACTTCGTCGCGCTGCTCGCCATCCACGCGCTATTCGTGCTGTCGGGCCGGCGCATGGACGAGATCCTCTTCCCGACCGCGGCGCTGCTCGCCGGCATCTCGCTGATGATGATGGAGCGCCTGCCCCAGGATCTCGTCACGCAGTCGGTCGGTGGCGCAACACTGGGCCTTGGCCAGCTCCAGCTGTTCTGGATCCTGCTCGGTTTTGGGGTGATGGCCGCGACGGCCGTCCTGGTCCGGAGCGACGGCTGGCTGCGGCGCTACAAGTACACCTGGGCCGCCGCCGGGATCTGTCTGCTGCTGCTCGTCTTCGTCTTCGGCGACGTTACCGGCGGTGCGCGCCTGACGATCCACATCGGCCCCATCAGCGGCCAGCCATCCGAGCTGCTCAAGGTCATCCTCGTCATTTTCCTGGCCGGCTACCTGGCCGAGAACCGGGCACTGCTGGCGAGCGCGAGCACGCGTCTCGGGCCACTTCGCCTGCCGCCGCTGCCGTATCTGCTGCCGATGCTTGCCATGTGGGGCATCGCCCTCGCCATCGTCATCGTCCAGAGCGACCTGGGCGCCGCGCTGCTCTACTTCCTCGTCTTTCTTGCCCTGGTTTACGTCGCGACCCGGCGCCTCTCGTACGTCATCCTGGGCATGGCCCTCTTCGTTGCCGGCGGGTTCGTGCTCTACGAGCTGGTGGCGCGCGTGCAGGAGCGCATCGACATCTGGATCAACCCGTGGGCCGACGCGCAGGGCGCGGGCTACCAGGTCATCCGCGCGCTCTACGCGTACGGCCGCGGCGGGATCCTGGGTACGGGCATCGGCGCCGGCCTGCCGCAGGTCGGCAACGTGCCTTCGATCCCGGCCATCCACACCGATTTCATCTTCGCCGGCGTGGCCGAGGAGCTGGGCATGATCGGCGCGCTGGCCATCCTGGGCCTGTACGTCGTGATCGCCCAGCGCGGCTTCCGTATCGCCGCGTTCGCCCTCGACGATTTCCGCACATTGCTCGCGACGGGCCTGACGCTGGTCATCGTCGTCCAGGCGGCGATCATTGCGGGCGGCAATCTGCGCGTCGTGCCGCTGACCGGCATCACCCTCCCGTTCATCAGCTACGGCGGCTCGTCGCTGCTCGTCAACGGCGCCGTGATCGGCCTCCTCCTCGCGCTCTCCGACCGGGGCACTCCTCCACCCGTGCCCGGCATGCAGCGCAGCCTGCGCGATCGGCTCGGCCGCCGAGCGCGCGCGCTCGGCGGCCGCGTGGAGTCCGCGCTGTCATGAGCGGCCC
>CAYYVV010000012.1:50238-62474 GCA_964475245.1 uncultured Anaerolineaceae bacterium
CCAGCTCCAGCCGCGACCCCAGCTCCAGCCGCGACCCCGGCCCGGACCCCGGATCCGCGCCAACTACGGGTTCACCTGCGCGTTCGGCCACGCCTCGGCATCCGCGGCACTCCGGACGTGGCACCGGCCAAGCCCACCGGGCCGCCGCGCATCGCCGGCAGCCTGCTGCGCCTGTCGCTCGCGCTTGCCGTCGGCTATGGCGCGCTCGCCGCCGGGCTGCTCTATTGGCAGGTGGTCCAGGCGCAGCAGCTGACGACCGATCCGCTCAACCCGATCGTGCTCCAGGCCGTCCGTGATGCGCCGCGCGGCACCATCTACGACGCCAACGGCAAGGTGCTTGCCGACAACCTGCCCGGCAGCAACCACCAGCGCGAGTACCCGTACCCGGTCGCGGCCCCGGTCGTCGGCTATCGCAGCGATGTCTTTGGCACGGCCGGGCTCGAAAACACCTATGACGCGGAGCTCACCGGCCTGGCCGGGTTGGGAGGCTCTGACCTGCTGCGCAAGTTCCGCGATCAGGCCTACAACCCGGTCGACGTCCACACCTCGCTCGATATCACCCTCCAGCAGGCCGCGGCCGACCTGCTCGGCGACCAGCGCGGCGCGGTGGTCGCGATCGAGCCGTCAACCGGCCGCATCCTGGCCCTCGTCAGCAGCCCGACCTACGACCCGAACAAGGTCGCCGACCCAGACCTCGGCCGGCGCTACGTCGCGTCACTCCAGGCCAGCGATGCGTCGCCGCTGCTCGACCGGGCGACACAGGGCCTGTACGTCCCGGGCTCGGTGTTCAAGATCGTGACCTCGATCGCCGGGCTGGCGTCGGGCGCGATCACCGCCGCGACGACCTATGCCGACCAGCCGGGTGAGATCCAGAGCGGCTTCCTCGTCGATGGCTTCCGCATCCACGACTTCCCGCGCAAGGTCCAGACCGATCACCCGCTCGACTACAACGAGGCGCTCGAGGTCTCCGACAACATCTGGTTCGCCCACGCCGGACTGGCGACCGGCCCGCAGCCCATGGTCGACTGGGCCGCCCGCCTTGGCTTCGGACAGCGCATCCCGTTCGACCTGCCCACCTCGCCCAGCCAGGTCAACGACGGCACCGGCCCGCTTGATGGCTTCCGCGACCAGGTCGAGCTGGCCAACGCCGCCTACGGCCAGGCCGACGTCCTGGTCACGCCGCTGCAGATGGCGCTCGTGGCGTCGACCATCGCCGACAACGGCCTCGAGATGATGCCGAAGCTGGTCGACTACCTGCAGGCAAGTGACGGAACCGTGACCCGGATGGATCCGCAGGCCTGGCAGCAGGTGTGCGATCCGGGCGTGGCGACGACGATCGGCACGGCCATGGTCCAGGCCGTCGAAGGCAAGTACGGCAAGCTCTTCGCCGGCGGCGCGGCGGTGCCCGGCGTGACCACGGCGGGCAAGAGCGGCACCGCCCAGCTCGCCGGCAATGCCGCGCCGCACAGCTGGTTCATCGGCTACGCGCCGGCCGAGGCGCCCAAGATTGCCATTGCCGTGATCGTCGAGGGCGGCGGCGCGGGCGCGCAGAAGGCCGTGCCCATGGCCGGCCAGCTGATGGCCGATTACCTGAACGAGAGTCACTGAAGGCGAAACGGCTGCGTCTGATAGGCAGCAACGAAACCTATTCGCTGGCTCGGGCGTACTATGCGCCGACGCCGACGATCGCCGGGCCCAAACGGGGTGAAGGGGCAGTCCATTTGGTTTGGCACCCGGAGGAGTGCGAGTAGTGGCCACGATCCAGGAATCCGGCGACAAGGTTCTCGCCAACGTCGAGCGCGTGATCATCGGCAAGCACCACGAGGTCCGGCTGGCGCTCGTCGCGCTGCTGTGCCAGGGCCATCTGCTGATCGAGGACGTGCCGGGCACGGGCAAGACGGTGCTCGCCAAGGCGCTGGCCAAGAGCCTGGGCTGCAGCTTCCGGCGCATCCAGTTCACACCCGACCTGTTGCCGTCGGACGTTACCGGCCTGTCCATCTTCAACCAGAAGACAAACGAGTTCGAGTTCCGCCCGGGCCCGATCATGGCCCAGATCGTGCTCGCGGACGAGATCAACCGCGCCACGCCAAAGACGCAGTCCTCGCTGCTCGAGTGCATGGAGGAGCGCCAGGCGACGATCGACGGCGTGACCTACGCCATGCCCAATCCGTTCCTGGTCATCGCCACCCAGAACCCGATCGAGTACGAGGGCACGTTCGCGCTGCCCGAGGCACAGCTCGACCGTTTCCTGCTGCGTCTGCATCTCGGCTATCCGGGCATGCTCGAAGAGCTCGTCATCCTCGATGAGCAGAAGAAGACGCACCCGATCGACGACCTCCAGGAGGTGATGTCGCTCGAGGAGCTGCGCGCGATGCAGGCGGGCGTGCGCGACACCTACGTCGATTCGAGTGTGAGCGAGTACATAGTCCGTCTCGTCACCGCGACGCGCAACCATCCCGACGTCTACCTGGGGGCATCGCCGCGCGGCTCGCTGGCCCTCTATCGTGCCGGCCAGGCATTTGCCGCTCTCAGCGGGCGCGACTATGTCATCCCGGACGACGTCAAGGCCGTGGCCGTACCCGCGCTGGCCCACCGCACGATCGTCAAGACCGCGGCCACGGTGCGCGACGTGGATGCCGGACTGATCATTCGTGAGCTGCTCGACAGCGTCCCGGTCGAAACGCGCATCAAACCGCCGGAGCGTCCCGCAGTCCGGCCCAGCTGAGCCGCGTCCCATGATCCGACGGATCGAGCTCGCCGTCATCGCCCTCGTCATCGTCGTCGCCGCGCTCTCGACGGGTGCCCAATTCCTGTTCTTCCTCGTGTACCTGGGCATACTGGTCGTCGGCGGTTCTTACGTCGTGACCCGGTTTGGTCTCGCGGATCTGGAAGCGGGGTACGTCCTCGACCGCCTGCATGCCCAGACCGGCGACATCCTGCGTGCCAGCTACACGGTGCGCAACACGAGCCGGCTGCCCAAGTTCTGGCTCGAGGTGCGCAATCCATCGACATTGCCGGTCGAGCTGCCCGCTGAGGCGGTCGGCCTGGGCCCACGCGCGGAGAAGTCGTGGAGCGTGCGCGTTCCGCTCACGCGGCGGGGCCACTTCCGAGTCGAGCCCGTTGCTCTGCGCACGGGTGATCCGCTGGGACTGTTCGAGTCCCAGGCGTCGGTCGGAGCCGCATCGAATGTCATCGTCTACCCGCACGTGGACGCGTTGCCTGCCTGGAAGCTGCCGCCGGCGATGATCGAGGGCAGCCACGCTCATCCGGAACGGACGCCGCACACCACGCCGCACGCCACGAGCATCCGGCCCTACACGTCAGGCGATCCGTACAACCGCATCCACTGGAAGAGCACCGCGCGCCATGGCGAGCTCCAGGTCAAGGAGTTCGACCTCGAGCAGACGGCCGATGTGTGGGTCTTCCTCGACCTCGAGCGAAAGGCGCACGTTGGCGACGGCGACGAGTCGACGCTCGAATACGGCGTGCGCCTGGCGGCATCGATCGCGGCACGCGGCCTGCTCGAGAACCGCAACGTGGCGCTGACGGCGTCCGGCGCACGGCTCGGACCGCTGCCGCCCGACCGCGGACCGCGCCAGTACCAGAAGATCATGCAGACCCTCGCCGCGGTCCAGGCCGACGGCGAGGAGCGGCTCAGCCACGTCCTTGTCGAGGGCGTCGGCCGGCTGCGGCGGGGCATGACCGCCATCGTCATTACCCCGTCACTGGAGCGGGACTGGGTCCGGCCAATGACGTCGCTGCGTGGGCGCGGCGTGGTCCTCGAGGTCGTCCTGGTCGACGCGCCGGCGTTCGCAGCACAGCACCGGCGCGACACCGGCCATGCCGAGCCGACCGAGGAGATAACCCAGGGCGAGCAGCGCGCGGCACGGTCGCTGCGCCACGCGCTGGCCGAGTACGACATCCCCTGGCACACGATCCTGCCCATGGAGCCGATCGCGGGCCAGCTCGTGACGCGCCGCGACCGACGCGTGGCGGCCGCGGCATGAGCTCCAACGTCCGCCCACCGGCGAACACCTCCAAGGCCGGCAAGAAACGGCCGTGGACGGACCTGCCCGCGGGCGAGGCTGTCCAGGACAACCCGCGCGGCCCGCGTGAGGGGTGGCTGACCCTGATCGCGGTCATCGTCATGGTCGGTGCCGTGGCCGTCGCGATCGACGATGCGGGCTGGGCCGGCCTGGCTGCCGACAGCAGGGAATCGGAGACCAAGTTCCTGCCCGTCGCCGCGCTGCTGTCCGTGCTCCTGGGCGCGTGGCTGGCCAAGCGCACGATCCGGCCGCTGCGCGCCCACCTCGTCGGCTCCGTCGTCGGCGCGGGCTTCCTGCTCTACGCCGTATCGGGCAGCGTCTCGTCGGCTCCTTCGATCATCGGCCGACTGCACGATCTGAACCTGTCCGTCTCGGCCTTCGTCAACGAGGTCTTCGTCCAGGGCGCGCGGTCGACCGAGACGTCGGTCTTCCTGCTCTTCATCGGCGCCCTTGTCTGGGGCCTGGGCCAGTTCGCTGCGTTCACGGTCTTCCGCCGACACCAGGCCGCGCCCGCACTCATCCTCGCCGGCCTCATGATCCTGATCAACGTCTCGCTCACGATCCACGAGGAATACCTGCACCTCATCGTCTTCGTGCTCGCGGCCCTGCTGCTGGTCATGCGCCTCAACCTGTTCGAGCAGTCGACCGAATGGCGCGCGCGAGGCATGCGCGAGTTCGGCGATATCTCCAGCTCGTTCGTGCGCAACGGCGCGTACATGGTCGCGCTGACGATCGGCGCCTCCCTCGTGCTTGCCGCCAACGCCAGCTCGGCGCCGCTCTCGCACGCGTGGAACAACGTCGACGACCAGTTGCTCGCGGTGGGCTACGACGTCAACCGCTGGCTGGGCGGTATCACCGGCATCGCCCGCGGGCCGAACGTCCTGTTCACTCCGACGGAGACGATCCGCGACTTCTGGCAATCCTCAACCGATGAGGTCTTCACGGCCACGGTCAGTGACGGCATCGGCCGGCGCTGGCGCGGCGCGACCTACGATTCGTTCGACGGCCGGACGTGGTCGCAGCTCGATCGTGAGTCGGTCATCGTCAACAGCGGCGGCAACTTGCTGCAGCAGTCGGTGGACGAGGTACCGGACCCGGGTTCGACCGAGCCGATCACCGCGACCGTGACGCCCGCTGACTTCGGCGGCGACGTCTTCGTCTCACCGGCTGACGCGGTCAGCGTCGACCAGGCGACGGAGGTCGTGACCAACGGCGCAGATGGGCCGTTCGTCGATGCCAAACTGTCCGACGGCATTCAGGATGGCGTGCCCTACACGGTCGAGGCCGACGTGCGCAAGCCGAGCGACGCCGGCGGGCTGACGGCCAACCTGCTCGCCGTGGCCGGCACCAACTATCCCCAGTGGGTCAAGCGCTATCTCGACATCAGGCCCGGTTCGGTAGGTGCCGAAGTCGCGGCCACGGCGGAGAGCATCGAGGCCCGCCTGGCAATCAACAAGCGCGATCCGTACCACGTCGCTGAAGCAGTCCAGGACTATCTCTACTCGGGCGGGGGCTTCTCGTACACGACCGACGTGCGCGGCCTGTGCGACACCCAGAACGTCGTCGACTGCTTCCTGCAGATCAGGAAGGGCTACTGCGAGTACTTCGCGACGACGATGGTCATGCTCCTGCGCGAGCTCGGCATTCCCGCCCGTTATGTCGTCGGCTATCTGCCCGGTCAGCAACAATCCGATGGCAGCTGGCTCGTGCAGCGCAGCGCGGCCCATGCCTGGGTCGAGGTCTACTTCCCGGGACACGGCTGGGTCGAGTTCGACCCGACACCGGGCAACACTGAAAACGGGCAGGCACCGACCCATCTTCCGGCGGGCCCGCCGATCGTCTTCGCGACCCCAGGTCCGGCTTCCACGCCGGCCCCCTCGCCGAGTGCTGCCACGGACTGCGGGGACGTGTTCCGGCGCGGCCAGCAGTGTGCTGTCCTGACCCCGGTAACTGTTCCACCGACCGGATCCGGAGGGCCGAACATCGGATTGCCGCTCGCCGTCGGCGGCCTGATCCTTGCGGCGTTGATCGCGCTCATTGCGCTTGCCCTGCGGCGCGTGCCATCGAGCGAGCCGGAGATCGTCTTCAACAGCCTGTCACGTCTCGCCGCGCGGCTCGGGTACGGCCGTCAGCCGGCGCAGACGGCGTATGAATATGCCGACCGACTGGGCCAGCTTGTGCCCGTCGCGGCGGGCGACCTGCAGCTCATAGCCACGGCCAAGGTCCAGGCGACGTACGGGCGCACGAGACCCGGCGACTCGGCGATCGCGATGCTGGCGAACGCATACCGACGTGCACGAATCGGCCTGCTCCGGCTGATCGTTCGCCGGCCGCATGTGTCACGGCCGTCCCTGGGCTCCAAATCCCGCGGCCGCAAGCGAAAAGCCTAGAGCGCGCCTCTCCGATCGCCGCGCGCCTCGGCCGCGGCACGTGCCTCGTCGGCAAGCGGGGCAAGGTGCTCTGACAGGTTGTGTGCGCGGAGCGCGCCAACTCCGTGGTGCACAGCCACGACCGTGATCGCGCACAGGTTGAACGGGAAGGACCAGAAGCGCTCCAGCGGCAAGTCCAGGAGCGCCAGCAGGGTGAGCCTGAAGATGCCGTCATGGGCCACGAGAACCGCCCACGGATCCTGTGGCTGGCCGACGGCACTGCCGGCCGAATAACCGGGCACGGGCGAGCGCGAGAGGATGTCGCCGCTGTCGCCGCTTTGCGCTGCGCCCAGGGCGGAGGAGACTTCGGCCAGCGTCGCGGCAACGCGCCGGGCCGCCACGCTGAGCGGCTCGCCGCCCGGCGCGTGGTGGGTCGCTGGCGTCCGCCGCCAAGCCGCAAGCTCGGCCGCCCAGCGCTCAGTCACGACCGCCTGGGGCTGGCCTTCCCAGTCGCCCTGCGCGATCTCGATCAAGCCCGGAGCCGGATGCATGGGAACGTGCGCTGGTTGCGCGTCGGCTATCGCACGAGCAGTGTCCGCGGCGCGGCTGAGCGGTGAGTGCCAGATGCCCATGGGCGCGCCGGCAGGGATCGGCAGTGGCATGTCAGCGTCCCGAAGCGCGAGGCGCGCGGCGACGAGCAGCGCCTGGCGCTCGCCGAGAGCTGATAGCGGCGCATCCTGGCGACCCTGGAAGCGTCCTTGGGCGATATACGTCGACTCCCCGTGGCGGACCAGGACAACGGTTGCGTGGAGGTCCCCTGGTACGGCCACTCTCAGCCGCGCGTCGTCCCGGCTGGCGGCGCGTTGACCGCGTATTGAGCTCGACGGCCGGCAAGGACGTCGAGCACCTGCCGGGCCACCTCCGCCCCGGCCTTGGCCTGTGCCTCGCGCGTCGACGCGCCAAGGTGCGGCGTGAGCACGGTATGAGGGGCGGTCAAGAGAGGCGAATCGCGCGGCGGCTCGTGCTCGTAGACGTCGATCGCCGCACCGGCCAGCCGGCCGGCGGTGAGCGCCTCCGCGAGCGCGCCCTCATCGACGACGCCGCCGCGCGCGACATTGACCAGGAAGGCGCTCGGTTTCATCTGCCCCAGCGCCCGCTCGCCGATCATGCCGCGCGTTGCGTCGTTGAGCGGCACGTGAACGGTGATGACGTCTGACCGGCGCAGCAGCTCGTCGAGGTCGACCAGCTCGATGCCGTGCTCCGCGGCAGTGTCTGAGTTGACGAACGGGTCGCTGCCGACGAGCTCCATCTCCATCGCCCGCGCCCGGTCGGCCACGGTAAGGCCGATCTTGCCCAGGCCGACGATGCCCAGCGTCTTGCCGCGCAGCTCCATGCCCATGAAGTCGGCGCGGCGCCACTCGCCGCGGCGGAGTGAGGCATCTGCCGCCGCAACGTTGCGTGCCAGGGCGTAGATCAGGCCGACGGTCAGCTCCGCCGCGGCGATCGTGTTCGCGGTCGGGGCATTGACGACCACGATGCCCGCGGCCGTGGCGGCTTCGACGTCGATGTTGTCGACGCCCACGCCGGCCCGGCCGATCACCTTGAGCCTGTGGCCGGCGTCGATCGCCTGGGCGTCGACCTTGACGCCGCTGCGCACGACGAGCGCCTCGTAGTCGGGTAGCAGGCTGAGCAGCTCGTCGCGCGTCAGGTTGGGCTTGTTGTCGACCTGGTGCTCGGTCGCGAGAAGATCGATTCCCTCTGCCGACAGTGGCTCGGCGACGAGGATCCTCACGCTCCCGGCAGGGCCGCCGCTGGAGCGCCGCTCGCGGCCGCACGTGCCGCACCGACGGCCGCGGCAACGTCGACGTCCCGGCCCAGCTCGCGCATCGACTGGCCGATGATCTCGATCGCGTCGACGACGTCATCGGGCGCGACCGAGCCGAGGTGGCCGATGCGCAGGATCTGGCCCGCGAGCCGATCCTGACCGCCGGCGACGACCAGGCCGTGGCCGCGCATCTGCTTGTTGAGCGCGGCCCATTCAACGCCTTCGGGTATCCATGCCGCGGTCACCGTCTGTGACGCGTGGGCGGGATCGGCGAACATGCGCAGCCCGAGCGCGGTGAGGCCCGCGCGCGCCGCCGCCGCACACGCCGCGTGTCGGGCGAAGACCTGCTCGTAGCCTTCCTGCTCGAGCATCTCGAGCGCGACATCGAGCGCGAAGAGCACTCCGACAGCCGGTGTCCAGGGCGTTTCGCCGGTTGCCAGGGACTTGCGCGCCTTGGCCAGGTCGAAGTAGAAGCGTGGCATCTGTGCGCTGGCGGTGGCGTTCCAAGCGCGCTCGCTGACGCTGATCATGGCCAGGCCGGGTGGTGACATCCAGCTCTTCTGAGAGCCGGTCGCGACGACGTCGAGCCCCCAGCCGTCGGTCTCGAAGGGCACGGCGCCAAGGCCGCTGATGCCGTCGATCAAGAGCAGCGCGTCGGGCGCGGCTTCGTGGACGGCCGCCGCGAGCTCGCGCAGCGGGTTTTCGACGCCGGTCGATGTCTCGTTGTGGGTCAGCAGCACAGCCTTCGCCGGGTGGCCATCGCGGGCCATCGCGCGCAGCTCTGTGGCGACCCGCTCAGGGTCGGCCGCGTGGCCCCACTCGATGTCAACCTTGGTCACCGCGGCGCCGTACGTCGTGGCGATCTTGGCAAAGCGGTCGCCGAATGAGCCGATGCTGACTGCCAGCACGGGATCGCCCGGAGACAGGAAGTTGACGATCGCCGCCTCCAGGCCACCCGTCCCGGACGCGGTCAGGATCAGGATGTCGTTGCGTGTCGCGAACGCTGTCTGGAGGCGACCGCTGACGCGCGAGATGAGCTCGCGGAACTCCGGGCCGCGATGGTTGACCATCTGGCGGCTGCCGGCCTCGCGAACGAGGTCGGGCAGGGGAGTGGGACCGGGAATGCGCAGGTTGACGTCGTGGGCCACGGCCAGATGTTAGCCACGAAATCCGGTCCGCGTGGGTTGGCTCAAATGCGCTCGACGAGCGCCACCGCTATGCCGTCGTAGCCCTTCTCGCCGACGGTCTGGAGGATCGTGGCCGCTACGCGTGGATCGCGGGCGAGCATCTCGTTGAAGCGCTGCACGCCTGCTACGCGGGGATCGGGGTGGCCGGCCGTGACGATTTCGCCGCCACGCACGACGTTGTCGGCGACGATGAGCGTTCCCGGGCGGCTGAGGCGCAGCGAGCGCTCCAGGTAGTCGGGATAGCCGTCCTTGTCGGCGTCGATGAAGATCAAGTCGAAGGGCTGCTCGTTCGCGGCGATCATTCGATCAAGGGTGTCGCGCGCCGGTCCGACCACTACCTCGGCACGGCCGTTCAAGCCCGCGCGATCGAGGTTGGCGCGGGCCACGTCGGCGTGGTGCGCATCGATCTCGAGCGTCGCCAGGTGGCCGCCCTCGGGCAATGCCCGCGCCAGCCAGATCGTGCTGTAACCGCCGAGCGTGCCGATCTCGAGGATGCGTTGCGCGCCCACCGAGCGCGCGAGCACGGACAGCAGCTTGCCCAGCGCGGGCGTCACCTGTATCTGCGGAAGCCCCGCTGCGCGACTCGACTCGATCGCCGCAGCGAGCGCCTCGTCGTCGAGCCCGAAAAGGTCTTCCACGTAGCGGTCGACTTCAGTCCAGCGATCCATCGCCGCAGATTAGCGTCGGCGTGCCATCATCGGGTCATGCCATCGCGGTCTCGCTCCTCGAACGATCAGCAGTCGCTCGATCTCTCGGGCACGGCCGCCCATGCCCCGCTCGCGGCGCGCATGCGACCCCGGACGCTGGACGAATTCGTCGGCCAGGAGCATCTCGTCGGTGAGCGCGGCGCCCTGCAACGGATGATCGAGCGTGGCCACCTGGCATCGATGCTGCTGTGGGGTCCGCCGGGATCGGGCAAGACGACCCTCGCCCGATTGCTGGCACAGGAGGTCGACGCCCCGTTCGCCACGTTGTCGGCGGTGATGAGCGGCGTCGCCGACGTTCGCGCGGTGATCGCCAAAGCGCGCGAATGGATCGGCCAGGGCGGTGGATCGAGCGTGCTGTTCATCGACGAGATCCACCGCTTCAACAAGACCCAGCAGGACGCTCTCCTGCCGCAGGTCGAGGACGGCACGATCACGCTCATCGGGGCGACGACGGAGAACCCGTATTTCGAGGTCAACTCGGCGCTCCTGTCGCGCCTGCGCGTCTTCCGCCTCGAGCCGCTGACCGACGAGCAGCTGCGCAGTGTCGTCCGCCGCGCGCTGGCCGATGAGCGCGGCTTCAACGGCGGGCTGACCCTGGCCGACGACGCGTTCGACCATCTTGTCGACATTTCCGGCGGAGATGCGCGCACCGCACTCAACATCCTCGAGGCCGTTGCGGCCATGTCCGACACGCCCGGCATCGAGGATGTCTCACAAGCCGCCCAGCAGCGCGTCCTGAGCTACGACCGCGCCGGCGACGGCCATTTCGACACTGTCAGCGCGTTCATCAAGTCGCTCCGCGGCAACGACCCCGACGCGGCCCTGTACTGGCTGGCGACGATGGTCGCTGCCGGCGAGGACCCCAAGTTCATCGTGCGCCGCCTGATCATCAGCGCCTCGGAGGACGTCGGCAACGCGGATCCACATGCCCTGCAGGTGGCCGTCGCCGCAGCTGGTGCCCTCGAATGGGTCGGCCTGCCCGAAGCGCAGTTCGCGCTGGCCCAGGCCACGGCCTATGTCGCTGCCGCGCCCAAATCGAACCGTGCCGGCACGGCGTACTGGGCGGCCATGGACGACGTGTTGCGCCACGGCTCGCTGCCCGTGCCGAATCATCTGCGCAGCGCCACTTACCGCGAGGCACGCGCCTTCGGCACGGGCAAGGGCTACGTCTACCCGCACGACTTCGTGAATGCCGATGTCGAGCAGCAGTACCTGCCCGATCGCCTCGCGGGCCACAGCTACTACGACCCGTCAGACCACGGCTACGAGAAGGTCATTGCCGAGCGCATGGAGGCGCGGCGTGTGGCCCGCGAGGCCGCAGCCCAGGCGGGCGGACCACAGCGCGATCCAACGGCGCGCCCAAAGTCGGACGCGATGAAGGTGTCGGGCAACGTCATGGCCACGCGCGAGGAACGCAAGCGCAGCGTCGCGGCGAAGCAGAAGCGCGAGGCTTCCGCGGATCAGTAGAACGGAAGCGCTATCACCCTCAGGATGACGAGCAGCAGCCAGAGCACGAACAGCGTCCCGAACAAGGCCCCGGCGACGAGCAGGATGCGGCGCATGTCCTGGGCGACGTAGACGTACTCGCTCGCCGCGCGCACCGCGAGCAGGCTGCCCGGTCGGACGCGCCCGCGCGCCGGAGTTGAGCGGGCGATCTGCTCGAGCTCGGTCGCCGCCTCGCTGGGCTTGCCTTCAATGACGTCCGAGGCGATGACCTCGGCCGCGACGAGCTGGCTCGGTACGGTTGCCTGGCGTCGCGCCGGCGTGCTGCTGGGCCGGCCGGCCGGGCGTCGATGCGTGCGGACGGGTCCGCGGACGCGCTTGCTCACGGCGCGAGTCTAGCAGCGGTTCGCCCCGAGGCCCGCCGCATAGAATTCCGCGGTGACACTCGATACCGTCAGCGTGATTGCCGTCGCCGCCCTCGTCGTCGGGCTGCTCGCCCTGCTCGTTGGCCTGTGGCTGATGTTGCGCACGCGGCGCCTGGCGCGACTGGGCGCGTTCCGGCCGCAGATGCCCGCCGACCTGCAGACGCGCCTCGACAACGAGATCGCGCGCGCCGACCGGCTCAACGCGCAGGTGCAGGAGCTCGCCGCGCGGCTGCC
>CAYYVV010000013.1:0-59742 GCA_964475245.1 uncultured Anaerolineaceae bacterium
AGCGTCCGTGGTGAAACGACGGGTGGCTCGGCCGGCATCAGTGCTCGTCGGCCGCGAGGGCGATCGCCTCGACGATCTTGGTGTAACCCGTGCAGCGGCACAGATTGCCGGCGATTGCCTCGCGAATCGCGTCGTGGTCCGTGCCGCCGCCGTCGTCGAGATAGGCGCGCGCGGCCATGAGCATGCCCGGCGTGCAGATGCCGCACTGCGCGCCGCCGCGCTCCAGAAATGCCTGCTGCAGCTCGCTCAGCGGGCCGCCCGCCGGCGCCAGACCTTCAACCGTGACGACGCTCGCGCCATCGACCTGGCAGACCGGAACGAGGCATGAATCGACGACCTGGCCGTCGACGATGACCGAGCACGCGCCGCACTCGCCTTCGCCGCAACCTTCCTTGGTTCCGGTCAGCCCGAGATCCTCGCGCAGTGCGTCGAGCAGCCTGCGCATGCCCGGCACCTCGAGCGTGACGTCGGCGCCGTTGACGCTCAGCTGGTAGCTCATCAGCGGCTCATCCGTCGTATGGACCGCGCATCGGCTGCGGGTCGGTGGGTGCGTCGGGCGCCGGATCGAGGGCCGAATCGGGCGCACCTGCCTCGCTGGCGGAAGGCGCGGGGATGGGGCTGCGGGGCGCGACCGTCGAGATGCCCGGCGGGGGCGGCGCCTTGATGCCGTAGAGAGTGGCAAGAATTCGCTCGGGCGACGCGGGCAGGTCATGGACCCAGACGCCGGTCGCGTCGTGGATCGCGGCCACGACCGCTGCCGCAGGCACGTCCATGGGCAGCTCGCCTACGCCCTTGGCGCCATGCGGTGCGCCCGAGAACGGCTGCTCGACGAGGATCGAATTGATCCGCGGCGCGTCGAGCGACGTGGGGATGAGGTACGTCGCCAGGCGGTCGTTCAGGTAGCGGCCGTCGGCCAGCTTGATCTCCTCGATCGTGGCGTAGCCGACGCCCTGGAGCGTGCCGCCCTCGACCTGGCCCTCGGCGAGCACGGGGTGGATGGCGTGGCCAATGTCGTCGGCCGCGACGACATCGTGGACGGTGACGTCGCCCGTGTCGAGATCGACGTGGACCTCAGCCACGGCCGCGGCCCAGCCGTATGCCGGGTACGCGTCGCCGTGGTACGTGTCGTCGTCGAACACCACTCCCGGATACGGCTCGAAGTGCTGGTCGATGCGCAGGCCGCCGCGCGCCGTCGCGTACTCGTGGTACGAGTCGGCAAACGATCGGCCCGTGTCCTTCTCGACGGCATCGCGCAGGCGCGCGGCGGCCTTCATGACCATGCCGCCGACGACCATCGCCGTGCGTGATGCCACGGTCGGGCCGCTATCAGGGACGATCGACGTGTCCTGGGGCGCCATATCGACCTGCCCGACGTGAATGCCCAGTTGCTCGGCCGCGAGCTGCGGAAAGATCGTCTTGGTGCCCTGGCCCATCTCGGTCGACCCGGTCAGGACGCGGATCTGCCCGACAGACGTGAGCTCGACGCTGACCACGCTTTCGAGGTGGACCTCGCCACTGCCGGTGAAGCCACAGCCGTGCCATGCGAGGGCCAGGCCGATGCCGCGCGCGCTGCGCTGCGGCGCTGAGAAAAGGGCGCCCGACTTTGCGCGCTCTCCTTGCTCGCGCCGCGCGGCTGCCGTCAACGTCCGGATGCGCTCGAACTCGGCCGCCTCGGCGGCGCGCTCGAGGACCTCCTCGCCGGCCACGCTCTCACGCAGGATCTGGCCACTGGGAGTCTCGTCGCCGATGCGATAGACCCAGCGTCGGCGGAGCTCGAGCGGCGACATCTCGAGCGCCTCGGCGATGCGGTTGACCTGCATCTCGGCCGCGAACTCGGTCTGCGGCGCGCCGAAGCCGCGGAATGCGCCATTGGGTGGCGTGTTGGTGGCCATGGCCCGGCCGCGGACGCGGACGTTGGGGCAGCTGTATGGCCCTCCGGCGTGGAGCGTGCCGCGCGACAGGACCACGGGGGTGAGCGTGCAATAGGCGCCGCCGTCGAAGATGACCTCGATGTCCTGCGCGACGAGGCGGCCGTCGCGTGTGACGCCCGTGCGATGGCGCACGATCGCCGGGTGGCGCTTGGTCGTCGCCGCGATGTCCTCGTGGCGGTCGTAGATCATGCGCACGGGCTTGCCCAGGCGCTGCGCGAGGAGCGCGGCGTGCAGGGCGATCATCGACGGGTATTCCTCTTTGCCCCCGAAGCCACCGCCTGTCTCGGCCTGGATCACGACGGCCTGCGCGTCGGTCAGGCGCAGTGCCCGTTTCATCGCCTTATGGATGTAGTACGGGCATTGCAGGGAGCCGTGGACCGTGATCCCGCCGTCTGCGTGGGGCACGGCGATCATCGCCTGGTTCTCGATGTACAGCTGCTCCTGGTGGCCGACGCGGTACTCGCCCTCGATCACCAGCTCGGCTGCGCGAAAGCCGGCGTCCACGTCGCCCTTGCCGAGCGCGAAATGGGCGAACTCCTGCTCCGATTCAAGTGGGTCGAACACCGCGGGTAGGGCTTCGGTGCGCAGGCGGATTCGTTTGCTGGCCGCGCGCAGGGTCTCGCGGTCCGGCGCGGCGAGCAGAGCGACCGGTTCGGCGTGGTGGCGAATCTCGCCCTCGGCGAGCACGGGCTGGTCGTCGGCGATGAGCGACACGAGGTTGTCGCCGGGGACGTCCTTGGCGGTCAGGACGACGACTCGTGACCAGTCGAAGTCCGGGTCGAGATCGATGCCCAGCAACCGGGCGTGTGCTTCGGTCGAGCGGACCGTGTGTCCGTACCAGGCGCCGGGGAAGACGAGATCGTCCGTGTACAGGGCTGTGCCGGTGAGCTTGGCCGGGCCCTCACGCCTTGTCGGTAAAGCGCGCGCCCGCCCTGGGCCGGCTTCGCCGCGCTCGGGCGCGCGCAGCGGAGTCTCGAGGTCAGGCGAGGCGACAGATGGTCGCGTCCGGGACGGCCGCGTCGTGACTGTCATCGACGTCGATGGTAATCGCCGAATCGAAGTGAATCGCGTCTTCGCGTTTGCTAACTTGCCATCGGGGAGTTTGCTGCTGGCGGGTTCGCCGCTGGCGAGCCTAAGAGGAGGAGAGGGATGACTGGGCTGCCGTTGCTGTTTCTGCTGCTCCACATCGGTGGAGCGGTGATCGCCTTTGGGCCGTCGTTCGCGTTCCCGATCATCGGCAGCATGGGCGGTGCCGAGCCGATGCATGCCAACTTCTCGCTGCGCCTGAGTGAGCGAATCGAGAGTCGGATCGTTCTGCCGCTCGCGATCGTCCAGGCGATCACAGGCATCGGCCTGATCTGGACAATGCCCGTCGACCTGACCAAGGCGCTCTGGCTAGATCTCGCGATCATCCTGTACGTCATTGCGCTGGGTATCGCCACGGGCAATCAGCTGCCCGTCACGAAGCGACTGATCGAGGCGACCAAGAACCCGCCGCCTCCGCCGCCTGCGGGCACGCCCGTGCCTGCCGGGCCACCGCCGCAGATCGCGGCCATGATCAGGCGAGTTCAGCTGGGCGGCGTCGCTCTGACCGTGCTCATCCTCGTGATCATCGCCCTGATGGTGCTTGGCACGAACGGCTTCTTCGCCTAGGTCGACGTCCCTCGCCGCACCACGCGGCCGGGAAGAGCTCCCGTGTGGCGGCCGTCGTCGACGACGACACGGCCGTTGACCAGGACGTAATCGATACCGGTCGGGAAGCGGCGCGGCTCGTCGTACGTCGCGTTTGCGGCCACGTTCGCCGGATCGAAGACGACCACGTCAGCCAGATAGCCGTCAGCGAGCCGACCTCGGTCGGCGAGCCCGAGCCGCGCCGCCGGCGCGGACGTCATCTTGCGCACGGCCTCCTCGAGACCGAGCAGGTGGCGCTCTCGGACGAACTCGCCCAGCACGCGTGGAAACGAGCCGTACGTGCGCGGCGCAGGCTTGGCGCCGACGAACGTCGAGTCAGTGCCGAACATGCCCACCGGGTGAACCACGAAGTGATGCAGCGTCGCGTGCCACGGACCGGTCGTGACCTGGCTGACGCGCAGGTCCTCTGACAGCAGCAGATCGCAGATCGCATCGACCGCGTCGACGCCGCGCTCGTTCATGACGTCGGCGAGCGTGCGCGATTCCCACTGCAGGTTCTCGGGCCGAGTGAACGCTCCGAGCCTGACATCAGCCCAGCCCGCCGCCGACGCGTACGCCGCGCCGCGCGCAAGCAGCTCCTCGCGCAGCCGATCCCGGACAGCGCGGTCGGCCATACGCTCCTTCGCCTTGGCCGGCCCGCCGTCCTGGACCCACAGCGGCATCTGGATCAGCAGCCGCGTCGCCGCCCACTCGTACGGGTAGGTGTCGAACGTGACGTCGAGTCCCTCGGCGCGAGCGTCGTCGACCAGGGCAAGCAGCTGCTCGGGGCCGCCAGGGTATGTCTGGCGGTGGTAGAAGTGGGTGATGTGGACCGGTCCGCCGCCGCGCCGGCCGATCTCGATCGCCTCGCGGAACGGATCCAGGAAGCGATCGCCGAGCGGGTAGCGCACGTGCGTGTGGTAGAAGCCGCCGTGGCGCGCGGCTTCGCCGGTGAGCGATGCCAGCTCGGCGGTCGTGGCGTACGCGCCGGGCGGATAGTCGAGGCCGCTCGACACACCCAGCGCGCCCGCTGACATCGCATCGGCGAGCAGCGCGCGCATGTCGGCCAGCGCGCGCTCGTCGGCCGGCACGTTTCGCCAGCCGAGGCGCGAGATGCGCAACGCGCTGTTGCCGACCATGAGCCCGACGTTGACCGAAACCTTGCCGTCCAGCCGCGCGAGGTAGTCCGCCACCGACTGCCAGCTGGCCGCCAGTCCGTCCGGTCGGCCGTCCAAACCCGCGTTCATCTCGATCAGCGCGTCGAGGTCGGCCTGCGCGGGGAGCGGGGCATACGACAGCCCGTCGACGCCGATGATCTCGGTCGTCACGCCCTGGCGGACCTTTGGCTCGTGACGCGGCTCGGCCAGGATCATCAGGTCCGAGTGCGAGTGCAGGTCGATGAAGCCGGGCGCGACGACCTTGCCGGCCGCGTCGATCCGCTGGCCCGCCTCGACCTGCGCTCCGCGCTGGATTATGCGCAGCCGGTCCCCGCTGATCGCCACGTCAGCCGCGAAACCGTCCGCGCCGGTCCCGTCGATGACGGTCCCACCGCTGATGAGCACGTCCACTGCCGGCATGCCGGCAAGGCTAGCGATCCCGACCCCGGTTCAGGCCGGCAGCAGGCGGCCTCTGACCCACGCGCCGCGGACCATCTGCGGCCGCGTCCGGAAGATCAGCCGGCTAGCCGTCTCGTCGGCATCGCTCACCGTGCTCGACGGTATCGGTGCCGTCGCATGGGGGTCGATGCAGATGAAGTCGGCTTCCTTGCCCGGCTCGAGCGAGCCGACGCGGTCCTCGATGCCCAGCGCCCGCGCGCCATCCAGCGTCCCCAGGCGCAGCCAGTCGAGCGGCCTGAGCCGTGTGCTCGAGTCGCCCAGCATGGTCGACCGCCCGCTCATCGTGTACGCGCCGGCGCGCATCTCGCCAAAGATGCTCACGTCCGGGCCGCCCGCCACGTCGCTGCCCAGCCCGATCGTCATGCCCGCCGCGAGGTAGCGCCCGAGCGGCATAGCCCCGCTCGACAGGAACAGGTTCGACGACGGGCAATGGGCGATGCGCGTGCGCGTCTCGGCCAGCCGCGCCAGCTCACGGTCGGACAGGTGGACGGCGTGCGCCACGATCGTGCGCGGGCCGAGCGCGCCTGCGCGGTCATAGACATCGGTGTAGTCGAGCGCCTCCGGGAAGAGGCGAGTGACCTCGTCGATCTCGAGGCGGTCCTCGGCGAGGTGCGTCTGCCAATACGCGCCGGTGGCGCGGGCCAGGCTGGCCGACTCGCGCAACATGTCGGCCGTGCAGCTGACCGCGAAGCGTGGCGTGACGGCGTACTGCAGCCGACCGTCGTCGCGGCCGTGCCAGCGTTCGATCAGGCGCTGCGTCTGGGCGAGGCTCTCGTCGAGCACCTCGCTGTCGGGCAGCGAGCTGTCGTAGCGCAGCCGGTCCATCATCACTTTGCCCAGGACGAGACGGATGCCGTGCTCTTCTGCCGCGCCGAACGCGGCGTCGACGCTGTCCTCGTAGACGGCGCCGTAGAGCACCGCCGTTGTCGTGCCCGCAGCGGCCAGCGCGCGATAGAAGAGTGGCGCCAGGCGCCGGGCAGCATCGGCGTGGAACTCACGCTCGAGCGGAAAGACGTACCGATCGAGCCACGTCAGCAGGTCGAGGCCCGCGCCCAGGCCTGCATTGGGCCACTGCGGCAGGTGGGCGTGCAGGTCGACGAGCCCGGGCATGACCAACAGCGGCCGCATGTCGATCGCATCCGCGCGCCCTGTCGCCGGCCAATTCTCGGCGCGCGCGATGCGGCCGGCGTTGTCAACCTCGAGCAACGCGTCGCTGATGAGGCGTGTCGACCCGTCGGGGAGTGGCGTGAGCAGTCGCGCCCGCAGCGCAAACGGGCCGTGCTTCAGCCCATCGGGCAGCTCGCTCGGCGACTCGTGGTCCTGTGCTTGTGCCACTGAGCGGATGTTATTGGTCGCTATCCTGCGCGACAGGCCATGCCGCAGGTTCAAGTCACCCAGGATCCACTCGTCGTCACGCTGATCGTGGGCCTGATCTGTGGCGCCGCCATCCTCGCCCTGCTCTTCGCAGGTCCATGGTCCGCCCGCGTGCCGCGTGCGCCGCGCGTGCCGAGCGTGGACGAGCACGAGCACTCCGAGCCGCCACCGACGATGGGGCCAGCGAGTCCGACCAGCATTCCTCCAGCGTCGCCGACTGAGATGCCACCTGAGCCAGCCTGGGCGAGCACCCGGCACACGCCGCCGGGGCACGACTGAGGGTCAGCCCACCGCCCGCGCCAGCGCGAACGCTTCGTCCGACGACCCTCGGCCGAGCATCTCGTCGACGACCATTCGTGCCGACGCCGGCCCGGTCGAGATGCCCCACGCGCCGTGTCCGGCACACACGAACAGCCCGCCTACGCCTGCGATCGCGCCGATGAACGGCCGGCCGTCGAGCGACGCGGGACGCGCGCAGACACGCACGCCGACGGGCTGCGCCTCGCCGAGCGCGGGTACGTAACGCTTGGCACGCTCGAGGATGCCCTGCACCCGACTCGCCGGATCTGGTTTTGCCGGTAAGAACGTCGATCCGACGCTCGTGTCGCTGCCGGTGGTGACGAGGCTGAACAGATCCTCTGGGTGCGGGCCGGGCCGGTCGATGCCCAGCTCTTCGAGCACGGCGTGTGGCGCATCCGGGAGGTTCACGCTCACGACCACGCCCCACAGCGGCCGGATCGGTGGTCTCTGCGACCAGCCCGGGATGAGCTGCGGGCTCCACGGCCCTGCGGCGACCAGGACCTTCTCGCACGCGACGGCCCTGCCGCCGGTCAGCCGCACGCCGGTCACACGAGCGTCACTGACGATCGGCTCGGCCGCCTCGCCGATCTCGAGCGACGCGCCGGCGGCTCGCGCCCGTGCCGCGAACGCTTCCGTGGCCGCCGCCGGCGCAACCGGATAGCCGGTCGCGAGGCGGCACGCGTAGAGATCCGCGGCCAACGATGGCTCGAGCAGTCCGAGCTCGCGCCGCGCGATGAGCTGCGGCGCCAAGTCGGGCTCCCGCTCGGCGATCGACGCCGCAGCCTCGCTCACCGCGCGCTCGTCGGGGCTGAGCAGGAGCAGGCCGGCCGGTTCGGGCGCCAGCTCGAAGTCGGTGACCCGCGCGAGCTCGCGGTAGAGGGGCAGCGTGGCGCGATGCAGGCGCGCCATGTGCGGCTCGAAGGGATGCTGGATCGTGCCCGAGTTGCGGCCCGACGCACCGGCGGCGATCTGCTCGCGCTCGAAGAGGCGCACGCGCACGCCAGCTTCGGCGAGGTAGGCCGCGGCCGCCGTGCCGATGATCCCGCCGCCGATCACGGCGACGTCGCAGCTATCCATCGCAGATAGACTCGGCGCCTGCTGCGGAGGGGGAGAAGGAGTCACCCATGGACGTCCTCGACACGCTCGACGAGATGATCGACGAGCGACACTTGCTCAAGCACCCGTTCTACACGAAATGGGCCGATGGCACGCTGCCGCTCGAGGCGCTCCAGGAGTACGCGCGCCAGTACTACGCATTCGAGTCGGCGATGCCGCGCTACCTGTCCGCGCTGCACACCCGGACTGCGGACAAGGCCGTGCGTCAGCAGATCCTCGACAACCTATGGGATGAGGAGCACGGCAAGGACAATCACGCCGAGCTATGGCTGCGCTTCGCCGAGGGCATCGGTGTGTCACGCGAGGAGGTCCAGTCGGCGACGCCCAACGACGCGACCAGGGCCCTGACCGACACCTACTTCGAGGTGACCCGCGACGAGCCCGTCGCGGCCGGCGTCGCGGCGCTGTACGCCTACGAGCGCCAGGTGCCGCAGGTCGCGGGCTCGAAGATCGATGGGCTGGAGCGCCATTACGGCATCACCGACGCGCGGACGCTGACCTTCTTCAAGGTCCACGGTGTGCTCGACATCGAGCATTCAGGCGCAGAGCGCGAGATGCTCGGCGAGCTTGCCGACGGAGCAGATCCGGCGCCGATCGAACAGGCCACGAGTCGTGCGCTCGACGCTTGGTGGAACTTCCTCAGCGCGGTCGATCAGCCGGCGGCGGTCGCTTCGGCCTGACGGCCAGGCCGTGGCGCTTGGGCGCCTGCGGGACTGGAGATGGTGGACGACGGGCGGTCGGGTCATCTGAGTCGTTGCCGACTCGGGCTGGGGCGCTGCCAAGCCCGCCGTCCACTGCGGGGAATGATCGCCCATGAGTCAAGCCCCTGGCCAAATCGTGCTGGCCGGGACAGCTACGTGCCCGACCGGTAGCGCTGCGCCGCCTCGGCGCGGTTGCGGACGCCGAGCTTGTGCAGGATGTTGCTGACGTGCGTCTCGACCGTGCGCGGCGAGATGGTCAGCGCCTCGGCGATCTCGCGGTCGGTCAGCCCGTCGGCGAGCATCGCCAGGACGTCGTTCTCGCGCGGCGATAGACCCATCAGCTCGCCTTCCATGCCCGAGACGGACCGCCCGCGCCGCGCCGCGTCGGCGAAGTAACGGAGTGCGCGGGCGGCAAAGCGGCGCGACATCGCGAGCTCGCCGCGCTGCGTGCCGCGCAGCGAGCGCAACAGCGCCTCCGGGCTGAGGTCCTTGGTCAGGTAGCCGGCCGCGCCTCGGGCGACCGCCTCGAGAAGATCGCGCTCGGAGCTCGACACGGTCAGCATCACGATCTTGGTGTTGGGCAGGCGCGGCCCAAGCTCCTGGACGAGCTGGATGCCGTTCATGCCCGGCAGGTCGATGTCGAGCAGCAGCACGTCCGGCCTGAGCATGGGCGCCAGGGCGAGTGCCTCCTGGGCATTGCTCGCCTCGCCCACCAGCTCGACGTCCGGCGCGCTGATGGCCTGGCGCACGGCCGAGCGCACGAGCGCGTGATCGTCGACGAGCATCACGCGCAGCTTGCCATCCACCTCGCTCATCGCAGCTCCTCTCCGTGTACGGGGACCACCACGTCGACGGTCGTGCCGCCGCTCGGCTCCGAGATGACCCTCAGCTCACCGCCCATCAATCGTGCGCGCTCCTTCATGCCCTGCATGCCCATTCCTTCGCCGCTCGTCTGGTCGGGCCGGAAGCCGCGCCCGTTGTCGACGATCGTCAGCCGCAGCTGGCCGCCCTGGACCTCTGCGCCGACGCGAACGACGGTCGCGTCAGCATGCTTGCGAACGTTAGTCAGCGCTTCCTGTAGAACGCGCAGCAGCTCGACCTGCGTCCGTGGCGACAGTGCGGTCGGGAGGTCGGCGGCGGAGAAGTCGGCGCGCACGCCTGAACGTACCGCGAAATCGTCGATCGAGCGCGACATCAGCTCCTCGAGCGGCCGATCGCGTTCGTCGCCCGCGCGCATCGTGACCACGGCCTGTTTCGCTTCGGCGATCGCCGAATCCAGCGCCTGGGTCACCTCGAGCGCAAGGCCGTGCTGCTCCTCGGGGACGTAAGCCACCAGGCGCTCGTGCTTCAGCTTGGCGAACCACAGGTCCTGCGCCAGGCCGTCGTGCAGCTCCCGGGCGAGCCGGGTGCGCTCCTCGAGCGTTGCCCGCTCGGCCTCCGACAGGCGCAGCCGTTCGAGCGCGGAGTATGCGCTGCGCAGCGCGCGCAGGTCCGAGCGCGACTCGGCATTGATGCCCGCGAAAAGTACGACGAAGAAGGCCAGGCGCAGCACGTCGCTGGTGGTGACGAGGCTGGTGTAGACGCCCGGGTAGAAGTACGAGTGGATCTCAGCGAAGAAGCCGATCAGCATTGCCACGGCGAGGTAGCCGTCGGCGACGGGGCCGTCGCGCAGGTACGAGCGGCGATAGAGAGCGACACCGATCAGGAACAGGACGGCGCCAACGGCCTGGATGACGAAGGCGATGCCGCTGACATCCGGGATCGCGCCCGTGAAGCGCGGGTCCGTGATCATCTCCTTGATGCCGGCTGGGCCGACGAACGGCGGCAACAGCGTGTCGAGATCCACGAACCCGTTCTGGATGAGGTAGACGACGAGCAGCACGATCGTGATCACGACCGTGGGCACGAACAGCACGCGCCGGGTCCGCGGCTGGCTGCGGAACGTGCCGACGGCCGCGGCACCGCCGACCACGAGCAGGGCAGCGGCGACAAGATTCGTGAACGACGAGACGTACAGCGGCAGCTGGCCGGGCTTGGCCAGTGACAGTCCGAATTCGTCCTCGACCTTGATGACGACGGCGGCGACGTTGAGCAGCGACACCCACGCCAGGAGCGAGAAGGCGCTGGCCTGATACAGGCCGGCCAGGCGGCCGGCCTCGCGGTAGCGGGCCAGCGCCAGCGCGGCCAGCGAGCCCGCCGCGAGCACCGTCAGGGCATTGATCGCGACGTCAGCCGAGCGGTCGAGGAGGGCGAAGCTGAGCGACTTGTCGACCAGGAACGCAGCCGTCGCGCCGAGCAGCGCGAGCGCCGTCACGACGAGAACGAGGTCCAGGCGCCGGACGGCAAACCCGTCGCGCCGCTCGCGCAGCCGATCCATCTGCCGATGATAGGTTTGCCAGCGGGCCACGCTGCTCATGCCGAAAAGGCTCCTCCCCGAGCCGTTCGAAAATCAATCACCAAAGAAAAGACTAGAGCCGGACCGCGCCCCAGCGCCGATCCGGCTCCCGTCATCGCTCGTCAGCATTCACCCCGCCGTGTAAGGGTGGCGCCGAGCTGGAATATTTGGTTCGTCGCGCAAGCCTGGGCCGGCGACAACGCATACGATGGGCCACGCCGAGTGGCGCGAACATCCGAGGAGCTACGGAATTGAGTACGGAGCCGCGACTCCGTACTGGCAAGCCGTACTTCAGTAGGCGGCACGCTAGGCCGCAAAACACCCACAACCGCTCAGTACCGCAGGGATTCTTGATGCATTCCGCCCGACCGAATCGGCTTGCTCCCGAATGGAAGATCTGGAGCGCGCTGCTGATCGTGTACGTCGTCTGGGGCTCGACCTACCTGGCGATTCGGGTCGTCGACGAGACCATGCCGCCGCTGCTTGCCGCCGGCGCACGGCACGTTTCGGCCGGCGTGATCATCTTCGTCCTGCTCCTGATTACCAAGGGACCGGGGGCGCTGCGCCTGAGCCGCGCCGAATGGTTCGGGGCGGGCTTCGTCGGGCTGGCCCTGCTGCTCGGCGGTAACGGCCTGGTCATGCTCGGTGAGCGTGACGTGCCGAGCGGCCTCGCCGCGCTGATCATCGCGGTCGTCCCGCTCTTCGTGGTGCTGATGCGGCGCGTCTTCGGTGAGCGGGTCGCCTCAGGCACCTACGTCGGCGTGCTGGGCGGTTTCGTCGGCATGGCCGTGCTGATCGTGCCCCACGGGCTCAGCGGCGAGACCAATGTCGTGGCCATGCTCATGCTCGTCGGCGCATCGCTCAGCTGGGCGATCGGCTCCTACTTCTCTACGCGGCTCACGCTGCCGCGCGATCCGCTCGCATCGACCGGTGCGCAGATGCTCGTCGGCGGCACGAGCCTGGCCATCGTCGGCACGCTGGCCGGCGAATGGGGCCTTGTCCAGGTCGATCGCTTCAGCACCGACTCGGTCGTCGCGCTCGTCTATCTCATCATCTTCGGCAGTGTCGTGGCCTACACCGCGTACACCTGGGTCCTGCAGCACGCGACCGTGTCGCGCGTGTCGACCTACGCCTACGTCAATCCGGTTGTCGCGATCGTCCTCGGCGCGTTGATCCTGAACGAGTCGGTCGACGTCTGGATCCTGATCGGTGCCGCCATCATCGTCGTCGCGGTGGCGCTCGTCATCCGGGCCGAGGCGAAGCGGGCACCGACCGAGGATATCGTCGAGGCCGAGGCGGGCTAGCGGTCCGACAGGCTCAGGTCGGACAGGATGCTGGCCAGCTCGCGCGCGTTGGTCGAGCCGTAGTTCGCGTAGCAGTTGTTCATCAGCACGTGCAGGTCGCGGGTCTGCTTGCCCGCCTCGGCCAGCCGAGGCGCCCAGTCGGCCAGCTCCTCTCGGTCGTACAGGTAGCGGAAGCGCTCGGCGGGCGTGATGTTCTTCTTCTCCCAGTTCTCGGCGTTGCGGCCGTGGAAGCGCATCACGGCAAGATCGGGTGAGGTGACCGCGACGAGCTCGGGCACGCTCGACTTGAAGCCCTGCGGCTCGTCGACCATGACAAACGGGAGCTTGTTGTCGGTCAGGAAGCGCAACGTTCGATCGACGTTCTTGTCGTTGAACCACGAGCCGTTGCGCAGCTCGACGGCAAACGCCTGACCGCCGAGCTGCTCGCGCGCGGCCAGGATCTCGTCGCGTGACTCGGAGATCGGGAAGAACCACTTCGGGTACTGAAGCAGCACCGAGCCGAGCTGCCCGGCCGCGCGCAGTGGCTCGAGGCCTTCGAGGAACGTGCGCCAGACCGCCTCGCGCAGCTCCGCCGGCAGGTCGCGGGCGTAGAGCCGCGGCTTGGCCGCGAGCTCGGCGGGCAGCTCGTCGCGGATCGGCTTGGGCAGCCGGCGCGTCTCGGTCGGCTGGCCGGTCATCAGCGCGTGGGCCTTGACGTCAAAGATGAAGTCGGGCGGCGTTCGCTCGCGCCACAGCTCCGAGACACGCGCAACCGGCAGGGCGTAATAGGTGGCGTCGATCTCGACGAGCGGGAATTGCGCCGCGTAGTACTGCAGGCGTTCCTCGGCCGTGTCGACGCCGCGCGGGTAGAAGACCGCTCCGGAGGTCATCGTCGGGTCCGTCCACGAGGCGGTGCCGATGCGTACCGTCGCGCCACCGCCCGGTAGCACGATCGGGTCAGCGGCAGCGGACATGACGCCGGCCGCGCGTTCGCCGGCGATGTCCGGGCCGGGATCGTGTGCGTCGGGTTGGTGATTGCCTGCGCTGGCCACGGCAGTGCTCCGAATTCGTCTGGCTCGCACGGCGAATTGTCGCAGCCAGATGCGCGTCTGCCGTGCGGGAGACCGGACGATCTTCGCCTGCCTATGGGACCGAGGCGCGGGTTCCGCCCGGGCCATTGGGCGCTGACGATGGGCTGGCAATCATCCCGGCGGCGACGGCGCAATCACGTCGCGTCGCGGAAGTCGTGTCGTTCTCGTCGTCGAGAGGGAAACAGTCAGCTGATGGCCTATCGCGTCGCGCCTGCCCAGCGCAGCCTTCCCGCGCCGTCCGCGGCGCGCGCAACCGCCCGGATCAAGTCGATGGTGCTCGTCTTTGGTGTCGCGCTGCTCGCGACGGTCGCCATTCCGGCCATAACCATGGCTGCTCCGACCGTGCATCAATTCGTTGGCAGTGGCACGGCCCAGGGCGCGTGGCTGGTCCAGTTCCGAAGCGACATCGCCGATAGCGCCGCATCCAGGCTGGTCAAGGCCATCGGCGCGACCGAGATCGGCCAGATCGACGAGATCGGCGCACATGTCCTCAGCATTCCCGTGGCCCGACAAAACCGGATCCTCTCGGCCCTCCGGCACGACCCGCGTGTCGTATCAGTCGAGCAGGACAGCGCGGACCAGGCCACGGTCGTGCCAAACGATCCGCACTGGACCCAGGCTTGGGGACCGAAGCTGGTCAATGCCCCGGCCGCCTGGAACACAAGCACGGGCAGCTCCAAGACCATCATCGCCATCGTCGACACCGGCGTCGATCCGTCACAGCCGGACCTGCGCGGACGGGTACTGCGCGGTTGGGATTTCGTCGGCAACGACGCCCACGCAAATGACGACAACGGCCACGGCACGGCCGTCGCCGGGGTTGCGGCCGCGGGAGCCGACAACGGCGTGGGCATCGTCGGCATGTGCTGGAAATGCGAGATCCTGCCGGTCAAGGTCCTCAACGCGGCGGGCAGCGGCTCGCACTCGAACATCGCCGCGGGCATCGTCTGGGCGACCGACCACAACGCGGACGTCATCAACCTGAGCCTGGCCGGCGCGACGGAATCAGATGTGGTCGCGAAAGCGGTTGCCTACGCGCGCAATCACGGCGTCGTGGTTGTTGCCGCAGCCGGCAATGAAGGCTCGTCACAGCGCTTCTACCCAGCGGCCCTGCCGGGCGTCATCAGCGTCGGCGCAACGTCGGGCAGTGACAACCTCTATAGCTGGTCCAACCACGGTTCGTGGGTCAAGGTGTCGGCGCCTGGTTGCGCATACACGGGATCGACCGGGCCCATTCGCTGGACGTGGTGGTGCGGCACGTCGTTCGCGACGCCCGTCATCGCCGGCATCGCCGCCCTGATCAAGAGTGAAAGCCCGGGCCTGAGCCGTGCGCGCATCGAGTCGATCATCCTTCACAGCACGGTCAACGTGCGTGGCGTGGTCGACGGCCGGGTCGACGCGGCGCGCGCCCTGCGCGCGGCAAGCTCGGCAAACTCGGGAAGCCCGGATCCCACACCGAAGACGACGCCCACCGACACGTGGCGCGGCCACGTCGACCGAGACAGGCAGCGCGTGAGCCACTCGTTCCAACTCAGCGGAAAGGTCGACGTCTCCGTCGCCTGGTCGAGCGGCGCGACGGTGTGGGTCAGGATCGCCGATGCCAACGACGACACCGTGGCCGTGTTCCATGGCAACCACGGCCAGCTCGACTGGGACGGGTCAGTGCCGTCCGGTCGCTACACCGTAGTTGTCGGTCAGTTTGCCCACATGTCGACTACGTTCACGGTGACGACCCGCGACTGAGCGGCACCCGCCGCCGTCAGAAGACCTTGCCCGGGTTGAGCAGCTCGTTCGGGTCGAGCGCGTGCTTGATCGAGCGCATCGCCTCCACGCCGCGCGCGCCGCGCTGGAGCTCGAGCCATCTCTTCTTGGCCAGGCCCGTGCCGTGCTCTCCGGTCACCGTTCCGCCCAGCTCCAGCGCGGCGCGATAGATCTCGTCGCGCGTCGCGTCGATCTTGCGCTCGGCGTCCGGGTCGTTCCGGTCGAGGACATAAGTTGGGTGCAGGTTGCCGTCGCCGGCATGGCCGAAGATGCCGACGGGCAGCTCGTGGCGCGCGGCGATCTCGACTATCCGGTCGATCATCTCGGGCACGCGGCTGCGCGGCACGCCGACATCGTCCATCCGCGCGGCGCCCGCTCTCTCGAGCGCGCCATGGGCGCCGCGCCGCGCCTGGCGCAGCCAGTCGGCCTCCTGCGTGTCGGCCGAGACGAGCACGGACGAGGCGCCGGCGGAGAGGCACGCCTCTTCGCCGGCCTTCAGCTCGCGCGCCGCGGCGTCGCCGCCCAGGTCCGACTCGACCATCAGCATCGCCGCGGCGCCGCGGTCCAGGCCGAGCTGGTACGCGTCGTCGACCGCGGCGATCGTGAACGCGTCCATGAGCTCGAGCGTGACCGGGCGGATGCCTGCGGCGGTGATGTTGGCCACGCCCTGGCCGGCGGCGTGGATCGACGGAAAGAACGCGATCAGGGTCAGGTTTGCCGGCGGCCTGGGCAGCAGACGCAGCGTAGCTTCGGTGATCAGGCCGAGCGTCCCCTCGGAGCCGACGAACAGCCCCGTCAGGTTGTAGCCGGCCACGTCCTTGATGTTCTTGCCACCGGTGCGGATGACGCTGCTGTCGGCCAGGACGACCTCGAGTCCGAGCACCCAGTCGCGCGTGACGCCGTACTTGACGCAGCGCAGGCCACCCGAGTTCTCGGCCAGGTTGCCTCCGATCGTGCACGTCTCGAAGCTCGCCGGATCAGGCGGATAGAGCAGCCTGTGCTCGTCGGCGGCGCGGTTGAGGTCCGCGTTGATCACGCCCGGCTGGACCGTCGCGGTCAGGTTGAGCGGGTCGATCTCGAGGATCTGGTTCATGTGCGTGAAGCACACCGTCAGGCAGCCATCGATCGCGACCGCGCCGCCTGACAAACCCGTACCAGCGCCGCGCGCCACGATCGGCACGCCGGCCGCCGTGGCGACACCGACGATCGCGACGACATCTGCGGTCGAGCGCGGAAAGCAGACTGCCCTGGGCCGGCCGGCGTGCAGGAAAGCCGTCTCATCGAAGCGGAAGCCTTCGACATCAGCCGCGTCGGACAGGACGCGCATGTCGGGCAGCGCCGCGCTCAGCTGTGCCGCGAGATCCGCCATGCCTCAAGGCTAGACGCTCGCTGCGCGGGCCGGCCAACCGGCCCGCTCAGGTCGGTCCATTGGTCAAACCATCGATGGGCTGTGGGTCCGGCGACACCCCCGTCCCGGTTGACTATGCTTGGCCTACTTTCTCGATCATATTCGTCGCCCAGGGGTCCCAATGAAGATAGGTGTGGTCAAAGAGCGCGCGCCCAACGAACGACGCGTCGCCCTCGTGCCCGACGCGCTCAAATCGCTGATCGCCGCCGGTGCCGAGATCCTCGTCGAGCAGGGCGCGGGCGATAGCGCCGCGATCCCCGATCGGCTGTACAGCGATGCCGGCGCGCGCATCGTGGCGCGCGACGAGCTGTACAAGGACGCGGACGTCATCGCCCGTGTCCAGAAGCCCGACGGCCCGGACGTCAAGTCGCTGCGCGAGGGACAGGTCGTCGTCGGCCTGCTCCAGCCGCTCATCGATCCGCAGCTGATGGCGACCCTGGCCAAGAACAAGGTCACCGCGATCAGCCTCGACGCCATTCCGCGCACGCTGTCGCGTGCCCAGTCGATGGACGTGCTCTCGTCGCAAGCGAACGTCGGCGGCTATCGGGCGGTGCTCATGGGCGCCCTCGAGTACGGCCGATACTTCCCGCTGCTGACGACCGCCGCCGGCACTGCCAAGCCGGCCAACGTGCTCATCCTGGGCATCGGCGTCGCCGGTCTGCAGTCAATCGCCACGGCGCGCCGGCTGGGTGCGATCGTCAAGGCGTATGACGTCCGCTCCGAGACCAAGGAGCAGGCCGAGTCGCTCGGCGCGCAGTTCATCGTCCTCAAGTCGGTCGCTGACGCGACCGGCGCCGGTGGCTATGCCCGGGCACTGACGCCCGAGGAGCAGGCCGCGCAGCAAGAGGAGCTGAACGGCTACATCGCCAACATGGACGTGGTCATCACCACGGCCCAGGTGCCCGGCCGTCGGCCGCCGCTGCTCGTCACGGCCAAGGCCGTCGCGGGCATGAAGCCAGGCTCGGTCATCGTCGACATGGCAGCCTCCGCGCTCGGCGGCAACGTCGAGCTCTCCAGGCCCGACGAGACGGTCGTGACCGACAACGAGGTGACGATCGTCGCGCCGACGAACCTGCCGGCGACCATGCCGGCCGGTGCCAGCCAGTTCTACGCTCGCAACATGTCGACCTTCCTCGTCCACTTCATGAAGGACGGGGCCATGAATTTCGACCTGACCGACGAGATCCAATCGGCGACGGTCATCACCCGCGACGGCGAAGTCGTGCAGGAGGCAACCAAGAAGCTCCTCCAGCCGGCCGCCCCGGAGGCAACAAAGTGAACCCAGACCTGCTCAATGCGCTGGCGATCTTCCTGCTCGCGATCCTCGTCGGGTTCGAGGTCATCAGCAAGGTCCCGGCGACTCTGCACACGCCGCTGATGTCGGGCGCGAACTCGATCCATGGCATCGTCATGGTCGGCGCGATGCTCATCGCCGCGGCCGCTGACAACCCGTTCAGCTACGTGCTCGCGTTCATCGCCATGGTCTTTGGCGCGGCCAATGTCGTGGGCGGTTACGTCGTCACCGACCGAATGCTCCAGATGTTCCGACGGCGCGAGCCGGCGAAGGCAGCACCTGCTGTCGAGGCGGCAAGCGTTCCGGCCGGCACTCCCGGCACGGGCACCGGTGCGGCCGGCGCCGCGGAGGGCAAGTAGTCATGTCGGACGCCTGGATCTACACACTCGTCTTCTTCAGCTGGCTGGCCGGCGCGGCCGCGTTCGTGCTCGGCCTGCACCAGATGAACAGCCCGGCCACGGCGCGCCGCGGCAACCAGCTCAGCGCGGCCGGCATGGCCCTGGCCGTGATCGTCACCTTCCTGTGGCTGCTGACGCCCGGTAACGCGATCCATGCCGGGGGCATGAGCCTGACCGCCATCGCGATCATCGTCGTCGGCTTCGTGCTGGGCGGCGGTATCGGGCTGTACATGGCGCGCAAGGTCGCCATGACCGCCATGCCGCAGCTCGTCTCGCTGTTCAACGCAGTCGGCGGAGGGGCGGCCGCCCTGGTCGCAATCGACGACTTCGTGCGCATCGCGGGCCAGCCTGAGCTGACCGTTTCCACCTCGATCTTCGTGGTCCTGGGCGCCGCAATCGGCAGCGTGACCTTCTCGGGTTCGCTGATCGCTTCGGGCAAGCTCCAGGGCCTCATCCCGGGCCAGCCGATCATCTTCCCGGGCTCACGCCTGGTCACCGCGCTCACCGCGCTGATCGTCGCCGTCGGGCTCGTGGTGCTCGTTCTTGCCTCGGCGGGCGCGGTCGTCCTCACCTCGGACGTTCAGCTTCTGGTCCTGGGCCTCGTCGTCCTGTCGGCGCTGACATTCGGCATCACGCTCGTGCTGCCCATCGGCGGCGCGGACATGCCCGTCGTCATCTCGCTCTTGAACTCGTTCACCGGCACGGCCGCGGCCATGGCCGGCTTCGTCATCGGCAACCCTGTGCTGATCATCGCCGGCGCGCTCGTCGGCGCCTCGGGCGCGATCCTGACCAAGCTCATGGCCGACGCCATGAACCGCTCGATCGCGAACATCATGGTCGGTGGCTTCGGGACCGGTGATGCAGCGGCAGGCTCCGCAACCGGCGCGGGCGCGTCAGGCGGCACCATCCGCGAGGTCAGCCTCGACGATGCCGCAATCCAGCTCGCCTACGCCCAGAAGGTGATCATCGTCCCCGGCTACGGCCTGGCCGTGGCCCAGGCGCAGCACGCCTGCCGCGAGCTCGGTGACCTGCTCGAGGCGCGTGGGGTCGAGGTCTCGTACGCCATCCATCCGGTGGCCGGCCGGATGCCGGGCCACATGAACGTGCTGCTGGCCGAGGCCAACGTGCCCTACCCGCAGCTCAAGGAGATGGAGGAGATCAACCCCGAGTTCGATCGGACCGACGTTGCCCTCGTGGTGGGTGCGAACGACGTCACCAACCCGGCGGCGCGATCGAACCCGCAGAGCCCGATCTACGGCATGCCCATCCTCGATGTCGACCATGCGCGGTCGATCATCGTCATGAAGCGCTCGATGCGGCCCGGTTATGCGGGCATCGACAACGAGCTGTACGCCAACCCCAAGACGGGCATGCTCTTCGCCGACGCGAAGGACGGCCTGACCCAGCTGGTCGCCGCGGTCAAGGAGCTCTAGCAGGAGCGACCGCCAAATCCGACCCCGCCGCGGGGAACCGGCCCGGAAACGGGCCGGTTTCTTCGTTCCCGCAGAGACCTATCCTGTCGCCTGATGCTGAGCGGAATGCGCATTGTTCGTGTGCTGCTTGTTGTCGGCCTGCTGTGCGGCCAGCTGTTGCTTTTCGCCGGTGCCGCCGCGGCCGCCGATATCAGCTCTGCCGGGCCACTGACGCACGTCCTGATCACGCCCGACCTGAACTGCCAGATCGCCCACGCGGCGGATGTCGATTACGAGTTCTACGCGAGCGACGACCCGACCGGCTCGTGCGGCACGTTCCTGTTCGTCGGCGGCAGCCTGTATGGGCCGGCTGTCGTGTCGTCGGGCGCGTTCCCGGTCGACATCACGCCGTGGACGAGTGCCGGCCAGTCGGCCGTGGCCGGCAGTGGCTCTGCCGCGGATCCATTGAGTGTGGTCACGACGGTCGATGCCGCCGGGACCGGCCTGCGCGTCGAGCAGACCGACAGCTATGTACTTGGGACGCAGGTCTACCGCACGGACATCAAGGTCACCAACGGCGGCCCCGTGGCCCAGACGGGGACTCTCTACCACGCCGGCGACTGCTTCCTCCAGGAATCTGACACGGGCTTCGGACGCGTCGACGACGGAGCGCCATCGTGCGTCGTGACCAAGGACCCGGGGTCGCGCGTCGAGCAGTTCAAGCCACTGACGGCTGGCAGCAGCTACATGGAGGGCGTCTACTCGGACGTATATTTCGCCATCAACGGACAGGCGCTCCCGAACACCTGCGCATGTGACTTCGCGCTCGACAACGGCGCCGGGCTGTCGTGGCCCGTCAATCTCGCGCCCGGCCAGTCACAGACCTACTCGCTCCAGACCCTCCTGTCGCCGACGGGTCTTGCGCCGGTCGTCCGGAGCTTCGTTTCGTCCGTGCCCGATCCGACGCAGATCACCCTCGACCCGGTCGTCGTTGGCGTGTCGGTGGCCATCACGGCCGGCGTGGTCCTGCTCGTGCCGTTCCCCTCGGCGCTGTTCAACAGCACGCTCGAGGACAACTACGACGCGGTCATGGCCGGCATCGGCAGGGTCCGCCGCAAGTTGCGCGACTGGTGGCTGCGCTTTCTCGCCTGGCTGCGCGCCGAGGTCGCGCGCCGGCGCCAGCCACCGACGATCACGCTTCCGCCGACTGCGAACGGTCCGGCACCCGAGGCTGCCGTTGAAGCCACCGCGCCCAGTTCTCCGCTGCCGACCGCTCCAGGCCAGCCGGTCGGCGATGTCTGGCGCACCCCGCTCGGCATCCTGGGCTTCGTCGGCATATCCGCGCTGTGCTATTCGTTCCTCGATCCCACATTCGGCATCAGCCTCACGTCGCTGGCCTCCCTCGTCGGCCTCGCCGTTGGGCTGCTGATCATCCTCATCGCCTATGGGCTGCCGCTCTTCTACTTCTCGCGCAATCAACGCATCCCGTTGACCGTTCGAGCCCTACCGGCATCGCTGATCATCGCGCTCGTGTGCGTGCTGGTCAGCCGGATCGCGAACTTCCAGCCCGGATACCTGTACGGGCTGGTCGTCGGCTTCTTCTTCGCACACGAGCTGACGCCACAGATCGAGGGCAAGGCCGAGGCGTGGGCCGCCGGCACGTCACTTGGCGCGGCGTTCGTCGCGTGGGTGTTGCTGGCTTTCATTCGCGGCGGAGCCGCTGGCGGCGACCCGACCACCAACGCTTTGCTCCAGTCGGCCACGGTGACTGTTGTTGTCGCGGGCATCGAGAACGCCGTTTTCGCGATGCTGCCGATGCGCTTCCTGCCCGGTGCCGCGGTGTACAAGTGGAACCGTATCGTCTGGATCGCGCTTCTCGGCCTCGGCATCTTCGCTTTTGCCCACGTGCTTCTCGATCCGTCGGCCGGCGCCGGATACCTGTCAGATACCACGCGCACGCCGTTCGTCACGCTGATTGCGCTTCTCGTGCTATTCGGCATCGCGTCGGTTGCGTTCTGGGCGTATTTCAGGTTCCGGCCTTCGCCACGCCACGAGGAAGCGCTGTGAACGATCGCGTCGAGCTCCAAGCTGAGGTTGCGGCGCCGCGCGATCTTGTCTTCCCCCTGCTGGCGACGGCCGACGGCCTGCGCCGTTGGCTCGACGCGGCAACGCTGGACGCGCGGGTCGGCGGGGAGCTGCGGGCAACATTGAGGGACGCGCAGGCCGTCGGCCGCATCCTGGCCCTCGATCCGCCACAGCACATCAGCTTCACCTGGGACTGGCTGGAGCGGCCGCTCGGCGCGGCCAGTGTCGTCGCCTTCGACGCGATCGACCACGGTGCACGGACGTGGGTCACGCTGCGCCACGTCGGACTGCCGCCAGACCAGGTCGATATCCACGACCAGATGTGGCGCTACTGGCTGGCCCGGTTCAACGAGGCCTGTCGCACCCTGCTCGCGCGCGTTCAGCCGGAATAATGCCGGCTCTGGGTCACATCCACCGCGGACGGTCTGCTTTCAGCGTTCGCTGCTGTGCCTAAGTCTCAGTTGCTAGCCGTACCATCCGTTGCGGTCACTGTCGCGCTTGCCGTCATCTGTTCGGCTTGCTCTTTCGCGGGCAATCCAACGATCGACTCGCGAACGCCGTACCCCGCCAAGTCTGGTGACAAAGTCCTGCAACTGTCGACGGAGCCTCCGGCTACACCGCCTCCGTCTGGAGTGAATTTCGCGTGCCCGGCTACATCCTTTGGGTCGATCACTATGCTCTTTGACGGAACGGACGTTGCATTCGTACAAGGGGCCACTCAGAAGCAGGTACCTTTTGTGTGGCCTCGCGGCTTCTCGCTCGTTCAGCGCGCGGCGGTCGCGTTGTTGTTTGCTCCAGACGGGACAACGGTGTTCCAATCGGGACAATCTCGCGACGACATCGGATCGAGCGGCTTTGACGTCTGCCTAGTCGGAGGGACCTTCTACCCGCCGTCCCAGTAGCCGTGCACGTGGGCAATCACCATTCGGTGCCTTCGGAGCCAGCCAGCACCAGGACCCTTCATCGGTGGTAATGCTCGGCCGCGCGGGCGAGCTCTGAGGCGACGTCGGCACGGAGCGAGGCAGGCTCGAGGACTTCCGCGTCGGCGCCCCAGCCCATGATCCAGATCCTGATCTCGCGCATGCCGGCCACCTCGCCGCGCCAGATCAGTGAGCCGTCGGGCTGCTCCTCGAGCTCCTGACTCGGATGCCAGCGCGTCTCGGCCGCGCGCTTGGCGACCGCCGGCGAGAAGCGGATGACCACGCGCAGCGGCTCGTCGTCGGCGATCACGTCCCAGGCGCGCGCCAGCTCGGCGGCAGGGGAGTAGTCCTCCGGCGCCTCGAACGTATCCGGCGTCAGCGTCGCGGAAAGAATGCGCTCGACCTTGAACGTCCGCCGCGCCGCGCGGCCCTCGTCCCACGCGAGCAGGTACAGGGCGTGGGTCAGCGCCGAAGGCTCGATCGCCAGCGGGCGCACACGCGTCTTGCGCACGGGCTTGTCGGGGTCGTAGGCGCCCGCGTCGTACTCGATCTCGACGACGCGTCGGTGCGCCCAACCCTCCGCGAGGACGCGGAAGACCTTCGTGAAGAGCGGGTTGGGCGGCGTGCGCGAGAAGACGTCGACTGTCGCCTCGATATGCGCCGCGAGCACAGGCGGCAGGACCTGGGCGAGCTTGACGAACGCGCCGATCAGCTCCGTGTCGTGCTCATCGCTGATCTTGGCCAGCAGCCGCGCGGCCAGGAAGAGCGTCGTCGCCTCATGGAGCGTCAGTGCCAGCGGCTGGAGAAACGCCTCGCGCTCCAGTCCGAACTTGCCACCGTCCTGCCAGATGGGCAGGCCCGCGTCGGAGTCCATCGACATCAGGTCGCGGTAGACGGTGCGCTTGGAGACGCCGATCCGATCGGCCAGATCCTGCGCCGACAGACCATCGGCGTGGTCGTTGAGCAGCATCGCGATGCGCAGGTAGCGCGCCGCCTTGTCCCACTTCGCTCCGCCGCGGTCGGCGATGGTGTTCATGACGTCAAGTTAGCATCGGGCTATGAGCCGGCGAATGACGTGGGTCGTGACCACCCCGGCCGCGGCGCGCATCCCGCGCTCCCAGAACCGGCCGTTCGTGAGCATGCTCACCGATTGGGGCGCGCGGGATCCGTCGGCCGCGATCTGCCACGGCGTCGTGCTCTCGATCGTGCCTGAAGCGCTGATCGTCGACATCAGCCACGAGATCGAGAAATACAACATCCGCCACGGGGCGCTGATGCTGTGGTGCGCCCTGCCGTTCCTGCCCATCGGTGCGCACATGGCCGTCGTTGACCCGGGCGTGGGCACGACCCGCCGGCCGATCGCGATCGAGGTCGCCCGGGGTGACATCCTCGTCGGGCCTGACAACGGACTGCTCCTGCCGGGCGCCGACCGGCTGGGCGGGATCATGCGCGTCCACGTGATCGACAACATCCAGTACCGCCTGCCGGTGCTGACCTCGACTTTCCACGGGCGTGACCTTTTCGCTCCGGCCGCCGCACATCTCGCGCTGGGCGTACCGCTCGAGGCGCTTGGGCCCGAGCTGGACGCCAACGACCTGGTCACGATCGACTGGCCGCCCGTCGTCGTGCGCGAGAACGAGCTGGAGACGACTGTCATCTACCGCGACACATTCGGCAACCTCAAGCTCGCCGGGCTGACCGCGGACCTGCTCGCCGCTCTGCCGGGGATCGAGCACGGCGGCCGGGTCGAAGTGAACATCAGCGGCCGCAAGCGGCCGCTGATCATGCCCTGGGCGCCCACGTTCGGCGGAGTCGAGGCGGGCGGCTACCTGATCTTCGAGGATTCGTACGGCAGGCTGTGCATTGCCCAGAACCAGGGCAATGCTTCAAAGTCGCTGAAGGTCAGGGAAGGTGCTGTGGTCACTGTCCGGCGTGCGCCCGAGCATCTGACCGCGGGCACCGATGAAGACGAAGAGCCGGCCCAGATCGAGGCTCAGGCGGCCGAGTAGGCCTCGACCAGCTCGATCGGCGTCGGCTCGATCGGCGTCGGCTCGATCGGCGTCGGCTCGGTCGGCCGGAACTCGGTCGCCAGGGCAAGACCTTCAGCGGCCGTCGCGATCCTGTCGCGTCCGGCACGTTTCGCCGCGTAGCACGCGCGGTCGGCGGCGAGGATCACGCTGGCGGCGTCGTGGCCGTCCTTCGGATAGACCGCGATACCGACCGAGCAGGACACCTGGACGCGCGAATCGCCATCCTGGTTGAGTCCCGCGACTGCGGCGTGGATCTTGTCGGCAACGGTGCGCCCGCCGGCCAGACCGGTTGTCGGCAGCAGGACCGCGAACTCGTCACCGCCGAAGCGGAAGACGAGGTCGGACTCGCGACACGAGTCGTGCAACACGCCGGCGACGCGCTTGAGCATGTCATTGCCGGCCTGGTGGCCCAGGTGGTCGTTGTAATGCTTGAAGAAGTCCAGGTCGACCATGAGCATCGAGAAGCGCGTGCCCTGCGCGACCAGGCGGTCGATCTGCTGAGTGAGCGCGCCGTGGTTCCACAGCCCGGTCAGGTGGTCGGTCTCGGCGCGCAGCTCCACCGCACGATGCGCGGCGGCATTGCGCAGGGCGATCGAGACATGCGCCGCGAAGAGCTTGATGAGGTCGAACTCTTCGCTTGTGAACGCCGCGTTGGCGCCGAGCCGCTCGATCATCAGCGCACCCTGCGCGCCCTCGCCGCTGCGCAGCGGCGCAACGATCATGGCGCCGGCGTGCAGGCCAAGCTCGCTGAAGGTCAGGACGCGCGGATCCTTCAGCTCATCCGAGACGAGCTGCGCCTCGCCGGTCCGCAGTGCATCGCCGCTGACGCCCGCGTCGTCCGGGGTGTCGATGGACATGAACTGGGTTGCGTCGACGCCGCGGGCAAAGATGGTGTGCAGCCGTCGCGTCGCAGGGTCATGGATGCTGACGACGATGTTGTCGACGTGGATCAGCGCCTGGAGCCGTTCGGCGATCTCCTCGAGCAGTGTCTGGGCATCGAGCGTGGTCAGGATCGACTCGGTCACCTTGAGCAGCTCACGCTGGCTGTTGAGCTGTCGGGTGAGGGCTTCCGACTGCGCGCGGAGCCGTTCGGTTGCATCGGCGTTGGCGACCGCCTGGGCGGCGATCGAGGCGTAGATCTCGAGGACGCGCAGGTCGTCGGGGCCAAACTGGTTCAGGCCCAGCTTGGCAAGGACGATGACGCCGATCACCTCGTCGTCGAAAAGCATCGGCGCGAGCAGGAGCGACTCGTCGGTGCCCTCGGTCGTGCCCGGAATGGTCTGCGTGCGCCGGTCGGCGTCAGCGTCGCCCAGCATCTGGGCGATCCCATGACGGGCAACCCAGCCGGTGATTCCCTGGCCGACCTTGAGCCGAAGCTGCTCGCCGTTCTCGGTCTCGTACTCGCCGACCTCGCCGCGCCAGGCCACGGGCACGCAGTCCTCGCCCTCGACGCGATAGACGCGGATGTTGTGCGAGGCGATGAGCTGGTTGAGCTCGGTGCAGATCGTCTGCCCGATCTCGTTCACGGTGCGCAGGCGCGTCAGGCGCGTGCCGAGCTGCTGGATGGAGTGCAGCTGCGCCGCCCACGTTGCCATCCGGGTGTAGTTCTCGGCGTTGCGCACGATCGTCGCGCCCTGCTGGGCGATGCGCTCGAGGAGACTGAGGTCCTCGGGCGTCCATTCGTGGCGCTTGTCGTGATACAGCGTCAAGGCGCCCATCGGCTCGTCGTCGAAGCTGAGCGGCGCGACGGTGACCGTGTTGATGCCCTCGCGCAGGAATGCGCGGCGCAGCTCGAAGGCGCGCGGATCGTCCGCAACATCCTGTATCGATACGACGCGCCGCTGCTGAAAAGCGAGCGCCGCAACCGGCCGCGTCGTCGAATGCTCGATCGCCTGGCAGTAGTCGTCGGACAGGTTCACCCTGGCCTGGGCGCGGAACGTGCCGAGCGGGGTGCGCGTGAAGATCGCCGCCCGATCCGCACCGAACAGCTCAGCCGTTCGCTCGACGAGCCGGTGGAGCACTACGTTCGGGTCCAGCTGGTGGCCCAGCTCGGTGCTGATCGCGAGCAGAAGATCGGCATGACGCAGACGCCGCTCGGCCAGGGCATCAGTTGCGGCCCGTTGAGCAGGCCGGATCGCGGCGCGTGCGGCGCGCTGGCTCGGCTTCGCCTCGGCCGACTTCATGAAGCTCACGAGATCGCTGCGCCGGAAGCGTCGGTCGCCGCGGCGATTGATGCGCAGACAGCGCAGGACGCCCTGCTCGGTCCAGACACGCACCGTGTTGGGGTGCACGCCAAGCGTCCGGGCAGCCTCACTGACTGTCAGGAAGTCTGTAGGACGGACAGCGTTCGTGGTCGTCTCCAGGCAGTAGGAATTGGTAAGTGACGTCTATGTGTGACCGATGCCGCGAGGCTACTTCGCGCCTCTGCCGGTATCAGTGACTCAAAGGTCCCAACCCCCCTCAACCCTCCGGCTGCGACCTACCTCCTGTTGCACATTCAGGTGTGCCGGCTTACTGGTCATGTGGGTCGACCGCCACCAGCGATTGGTAGGGATTGAACGCGTCAACCTGGCGATCCTCGCCGATCGCTGACCAGTCGATCAGGAACGGCGCGCGCAGCTCGAAATGGAGTTGCGGCCGGACTTCCTCGGCATTGCCCGTCTTGCCCAGGACGCCGACAACCTGGCCGCGCGTGACGTGCTGGCCGATCTCGACCCAATCAGCGTCGAGATGGACGAGCACGGCCATATAGCCGGCAGTGCCGGGCTCATCGCTTTCGACGACGACCGTCAGGCCGTAGCGATCGGGCTCCCAGGGCGACCAGCGAGTGGCAGGATCGATGATCGTGCCGTCGAACGGTGCCAGGACCGGCACGCCCTCGGGGGCGTAGATGTCGATCCCGTCGTGGAGCCGGACCAGCTCGCCTTTGGCGTTGACCTTGGCATGGTTGTACGCGTTGGGCGGGCCAGCGCGTGGCTCGAGCCAGTTGTCGCGGTAGTGGTACTTCGAATCGGCGCGCAGTGGAAAGCCGATGTCGATGACCTGCCCGTTGAGGTCGAAATCGGCGGCGCTCGTCGGCGCGGCGCTGGCAGGCACCGTCGGGCTCGGGCTGGGCGGCGTCGTGGGCGGTGTGATTATCGGTGGCGAAGAGGTCGGCGGATGCTGTGTGGCTGAAGGCGCCGGCTCGGGCGCCTCGCTCGCGGGTCGTCGTGTTGGTGTCGCCGAGACAGATGCTGGTGCAGATACCGCCGGCGATTGGGTCGAGCCGGCCGATGGTCGGGACTGGCCCGCGAGCATCACCAGGGCGCCGACCAGGCCGACGACGATGATCAGGCCGACGACGACGATACCGAGACTGCCCGCTCGCGGGCGCTGGTCATCGATGCGCCGCGCCATCTGGCGCCGCGGCCGCTCGAAGCTCACGCCCGGCGCGTCATCCGTGCGTACATCAGCGTGCCGGCGACGGTGACGACGCCTGTGCCGAGCACGATGAGGATGGCGAAGAAAGGCGCGCCGACCTCGCTCGCGCCGGCGCCGGCGCGCGGATCGAGCGGGTCGATCAGCAGTGGCGACGCGCCGGGCGTTGGCCCCGGAGTCGGATCGGCAGCGAGCGTCGGCGCGACGGCCGCAACAGACAGCGCCAGGGCCAGCAGAACGGCAAGCAAGAGGCCACGGAACACCGTTGCCGAGCCTACACCGGAATGATCAGAGCCCGACTATCGCGCTGACCAACGAACCGGCGACGAGGAAGCCGGCGCCGACCATGAGCGCCGCCGCGGCGACCACTCGGCCGCGGTTTCCGGTCGCCAGGAGCCGCATCGCCGCCGGCGCCTCGAGCGTGGTGACGATCAACGGCCGACCAGCGCCGGCGCTCAGCGTCGGCTGGCCCTCGCGCAGCACAGGCGTGCCGCACGCGGTCGCGTGCTCGACCGCGGACAGCTGCTCGATGAGCAGCCGGGCGGGGGCGTCGGCCGGAGGCGGATCGTCGACATCGGCGGTCAGCGCGGCGGGCAGGTCGCTGAACTTGCCCAGCGATTCGCGCGGAATGGCCACCAGGCCGTCACCGAGCGCATCGACGTCAATCGCGATGTAGGCCGAGCGCGTCTCGAGGCCGAAGGGAACCGCCTCGCGCTCGTCGGCGATCGTCCGCCAGGCGCCGCGAACGCCGGCAAGCTGGATGCGTTTGCGGCGAAAGACCAGTGGGCGGTCGTTCTCGTCGGGAAACTCCTCGTCGCTGCTGATGCGGCCCGTGACCCGGACATAGTCCGCGGCGCCAGTGGCCAATGCGCGGGCCTCCTCGATGTCGACGGCCGGCGCGGCGGCCAAGAGGCGGCCGACGCGGTAGCGCGTCCCGAGCGAGCGCAAAAGGAGCACGGCCGCCGCGCCACAGGCGAGCGCCGCGATCAGCAGAGCGACGGGAATCAAGGCAAGGAAAGACCCGAAGGAACCTTCACGAGGCGTGGACCTTGATGTGATCGCGGTCGCTAGCGTCGCTTCTGGCCCCTCCGGGCTGACGCGAACAGTAGTCGCGGCTTCGGAGACGGGTCAATCTACTTTGTCCACCAAAACAACAAACGTGCGCGGAACTATCCACCGTCTCTCCACAGCGCTCAGTGCCGTCCGTGCTCAGCCTGCCTCGCCGCTGCGCGCGTCGAGGTACAGATGCTGACCCGAGTAGGTCGTCAGGTCGAGCCGGCCCGCGATGAGCTGAGCGCCGACGATGACATCGGCGTGCGCCGCGCGCCAGGCGACGCTGCCGTCCGAGCGCAGGGCGATCGTCTCGATCTCGGTCTGGAGCACGACGTGGTCGAGTCGCGCCGAGGCCAGGATGGCGACCGTGGGCGTGCCGCTCGCGTATGTCCACGCCAGCTCGCCAGTGCGCGCGACCAGGGCATAGACACGGAATCCGTAACGCACGATCAGCAGCCCGGGCTCGTCGAGCAACACCGCGTCGGGATCGTCGAAGATCGGCGAGGCGAAACGCGCCGTCCAGCGGGCGGTTGGTCCCTCGACACGCAGCTCGGCGCGGCACTGCGCGTCCGGATTGGCATCGACGAGCGTGCCGAAGTCGAGGAGCGTTCCGTCTGCCTCCGAGACTCCGAACACAGCTGCTGCACGGCCGCTGCCTGCCCACCGGTATCGGGCGGCGAAGCCGCCCGGGTATTGAACGGCCAGGCGCTGGACCTCGGCCGCGGCAGGATCCCTGTCGGTCACGCCCCGCTTTGCGCGCCCGCCGGCTGCTGCGGCGGCCCGAAGGACGCGTTGGCGATCGGCGCGACGTTGGCGTTGGTGAGTACGCGCAGAGTTGCGGGCGTGACGGAGAAGACGGTGTTCGATGTCCCGGCCGCGGCCCAGATCGTCGCGAAGCGGCCCAGGTCGGGGTCCATCACGGTCCGAATCGGCCGCGTGTGGCCGAACGGTGGAATGCCGCCGATCGAATAGCCGGTGATCTCGCGCGCCTCATCAGCCGTCGCGCGGCGCATGCGCGGCTCGGTGAGCACCGCGGCGAGGAGCGAGACATCGACCATGTTGGCGCCACTGACGAGGACCAGGCACGGCTCCGGTCCGTCGTCGCGGTCGGCGACGAAGACGAGGCTCTTGACGATCTGGCCAACCTCCGCGCCCACGGCGCGCGCCGCTTCCTCGGCAGTATGGGTCGACTCGTCGAAGACGATGACATCGAGCGTCACGCCCTTGCGCGCGGCAGCATCGATCACACGTTGGGACGCCGATGGGACTTCGGGCACGGCCCGAGTCTAGCGCAATGAGTCTGGGGCTCGACCCGGCCGACGTAGAATGAAAGGAGCTCGAATACCGGGACAGGGGAGCGCCCTCGGGCGCTGAGAGTGCGGAAATACCGCAGACCCTAGGAACCTGATCTGGTTCGTACCAGCGAAGGGAGTCACCTTCTTTGAACGCCCTGATCGTCGCCGATGGCGACATCCCCGTGCGGGCGGACGTCGATCGACTGCTGGCACCAGATGGCGCCGACCTCGTGGTTGCCGCCGATGGCGGAGCGTTGAAGGCGCGCGCGCTTGGCTTCCGGCCCGACGTGGTCGTCGGGGATGCCGATTCGCTGCCTCATGCGGCACTCGACGAGCTGCGTGCCGACGGCGTCGACGTGATCGTCCACCCCGCGGCCAAGGACGAGTCCGACACGGAGCTTGCCGTGCGTGAGGCGCTCGCGCGCGGTGCCACGACGCTGACCGTGATCGGCGCGTTCGGCGGCGCGCGCCTCGAGCACACCATCGCCAATCTCTTGTTGCTGGCCATGCCCGAGCTCATTGGCCGCGACGCGCGCCTGGCGGACGGCGCGAGCGTCGTTCGCCTTCTCGAGCCCGGACCCGCACTCACGATCCACGGCCGGCGCGGCGACTTCGTGTCGCTCCTGCCGCTCGCGCCGCGTGTCGAGGGGGTAATCACTGACGGTCTCGAGTTCCCGCTTCGGGACGAGGCACTGACCCAGGGGCCGGCACGCGGCCTGTCCAATGTCATGACGGGCGACAGCGCGACGGTCAGCCTCCGTGCCGGCCGCTTGCTCGTCGTCCACACGGCGGCCGACCGATGAAACGTTTCGCCTGCCTCATCTCCGCGTTGCTGATCACGACGGCATGTGCCGCGCCGGTGGCCACGCCGCTCCTGGGCACGCCGCTGCCAGTTGCCAGTAGCGCACCGGCCGCGGCGCCCACTGCCACGGCCGCCAGCTCTGCCCTGCCGTCCGCGACGCCTGGCGCGACGCCGAGCGCCACGCCAACCCCAACGCCGACCGCGGCACCGCCAACACCCGGACCGACCCTGGTGCGAGGGGGCCAGGTCACCCTGGTTACGCACGACTCGTTCGCCGCCAGCGATCCGGTCATCCACGATTTCGAGACGCAGTCCGGCCAGACGCTGAAGGTGCTCAAGGGTGGTGACGCCGGCGTGATGGTCAACCAGGCGATCCTGACCAAGACCGACCCGCTGGGTGACGTCCTGTACGGAGTCGACAACACGTTCCTGTCGCGTGCCCTCGACGCCGGCATCTTCGTGCCCTACGTCTCACCAGCTTCGGCTTCGGTGGCGCAGGAGTTCAAGCTCGACCCGTTGAACAGGGTCACGCCGATCGATTTCGGCGACGTGTGCATCGTCTACGACGTGAAGTCGGCGGGCGGAACCGGCGCCGCCCAGCCACCGCAAACGATCAACGACCTCACGAACCCCACGTACAAGAGCACGCTCGTCGTCGAGAACCCGGCCACGTCGTCACCTGGCCTTGCGTTCATGCTCGCGACCATCGTCCGCTTCGGTGAATCGGGCGACTACACGTGGCTCGATTACTGGCGCGACCTACGCGCCAACGACGTTCTCGTCGTCTCGGACTGGAATGACGCCTACTACAACGAGTTCTCCGGTGGCGGAAGCGGCGGCAACCGACCTTTCGTCGTCTCGTACGCGACCGACCCCGCCGCTGACGTCTACTTCGGAGGCGGCCAGTCCACGACGCCTGGCGTCCAGAAGGTCGACGACGGGTGCTTCCGACAGATCGAGTTCGCGGCCGTCCTCGCCGGCGCCAAGAATCCCGCCGGCGCGCAGGCGTGGGTCGACTACATGGCTTCGCCCGAGTTCCAGTCGGACATCCCGCTCAACATGTTCGTGTTCCCGGTCAACCCCAACGCTCAGGTGCCCGACCTGTTCGCGAAGTTCGCCGCCCAGGCGACCAATCCGTTGACCATGGATCCGCAGACGATCTCGGCCAACCGTGATCGCTGGATCCAGCAGTGGACCGACACGGTCATCCACTAGTGGCCGTCGGGCGGCGGCTGGCGACGCCCGCGCTCGCCGCGCTTCCGCTCGCCTTCCTGGGCGTCTTCTTCGTCTACCCGGTCGTCTCGATCCTCGCGCTCGGGCTCGCGCCGGGAGGCGCCCTGGATGTTGGCGCCGCCCTCAACGTCCTGACCCAGCCCTTTGTCGCCCAGGTCGCCTGGTTCACGCTCTGGCAGGCTGTGCTTTCGACCGTCCTGACGGTGTGCCTGGCACTGCCCGGCGCGTTCGTCTTCGCGCGCTTCGACTTCCCCGGCCGCAGGCTGATTGGCGCGCTCGCGATCGTGCCCTTCGTGCTGCCCACCGTGGTCGTGGCGGCGGCCTTCCTGGCCCTGATCGGTCCGCGCAGCCCGTTCGGCGTGCGCCTCGATCACTCGATCGTGGCCATCATCATCGCCAACGTCTTCTACAACTACGCCGTCGTGCTGCGCATCGTCGGCGGCGTCTGGTCGCAGATCGACCCGCGCACGGAAGAGGCCGCGCGCGTCCTGGGCGCTTCGCGCTGGCGCGCTTTCCGGACCGTGACCCTGCCACTGCTGCGGCCGGCGATCGCGTCGGCGGCGTCGATCGTCTTCCTGTTCACGTTCACATCGTTCGGCGTGATCCTGCTGCTCGGCGGGGCGCAGTTCTCGACGCTCGAGGTCGAGATCTACCGCCAGACGGCCGAGCTGCTCGACCTGCGCACGGCCGCGGTCCTGTCGCTGCTCCAGATGTCGGCGCTCGTCGTCCTGCTCTTCGTCTACTCGCGCTACCAGCAGCGCAACGCGGTCCAGCAGCGCCAGCTGTCACGGCCAATGGTCGCGCGCGCTCCGCGGACGACCGCGGAGCGCGCGCTCGTCACGGCCAATCTCGTGTTCATGGCACTCCTCCTGGGCGTGCCTCTGCTCGTGCTGATCGAGCGCTCGCTGGCCATCCCGGGCGGCTACGGCCTCGCCAATTTCCAGGCGCTGTTCGCCTCGAGCCAGCTCTCGGCGTTGTTCGTGCCGCCCATCGTGGCGATCCAGAACTCGCTCGCTTTCGCGGTCGAGGCGACGCTGATCTGCGCGCCCCTGGGCCTCGCCGCCGCATTCGTCATCGCGCGCGGCCGCGGCCGGCTGGCGAGCGGCTTCGACGCCCTGCTGATGCTCCCGCTGGGAACATCCGCGGTCATCGTCGGGTTCGGTTTTCTCGTCGCCCTGGGCAACCTGCCCATCGACCTGCGCGTCTCGCCCGTGCTCATCCCGATCGCCCACGCGATCGTCGCGCTGCCATTCCTCGTCCGTGCCACGGTGCCTGTCCTGCGCTCGGTTGATCAGCGGCTGCGCGACGCGGCGGCCGTCCTGGGTGCCTCGCCGCCGCGCGTGTGGCGCGAGATCGACATGCCCATCGTCAGCCGCGCCGCTCTCGTCGGCGCGGGCTTCGCGTTTGCCGTATCGCTGGGCGAGTTCGGGGCGACGCTGTTCATCGTCCGGCCCGATACGCCGACGATGCCCGTGGCGATCTTCCGCCTGCTGAGCCAGCCCGGCGTGCTTGCCTTCGGCCAGGCGATGGCCATGGCCGCGCTGCTCATGTTCGTCACTGGAGCAAGCGTGCTCGCGTTCGATCGCCTGCGAGCCGACGCGTGATCGAAGGCCGGGACGCCTGATGCTCGAGCTGGTCGATGTCCGCGTCGCCTACGGCGAGACCGTCGCCGTCGACGGCGTCACCCTCGCCGTCGGCGACCACGAGACCGTCGCCCTGCTCGGCCCGAGCGGGTCGGGCAAGTCGACGTTGCTGCGCGCGATCTGCGGGCTCGAGCCGCTCACCGGTGGCAGGATCCTGCTCGACGGCCGCGACCTGGCCGGCGTCCCGGTCCACGAGCGGGGCTTCGGTCTGATGTTCCAGGACTACGTGCTGTTCCCGCAGCGCGATGTGCGCGGCAACGTGGCGTTCGGGCTGGAGATGCGCGGCGACGCGCGCGCGCAGATCGATGCACGCGTGAACGAGGTTCTGGCTCTCGTCGGACTGAGCGGCTACGCGACGCGGCGGATCACCGAGCTGTCCGGCGGCGAGCAGCAACGAGTCGCCCTGGCCCGCGCGATCGCGCCGACGCCGCGCCTGGTGATGCTCGACGAGCCGCTCGGGGCGCTCGATCGGGCGCTGCGGACGCGTCTGATCGATGAGCTCGCCACGATATTCAGGGAGCTGCGTCTGCCGATCGTGTACGTCACGCACGACCAGGAGGAGGCGTTCGAGGTGGCCGACCGGATCGTGATCATGCGCGATGGGCGGGCGTCGGCAATCGATACGCCGGCCGGCCTATGGACCAATCCACCCGACGCCTGGACGGCGACTTTCCTGGGTTTCCACAACGTTGCCGACGCGGATGTGGAGGCGGGCATTGCCCACAGCCCGTGGGGCGATGTCAACCTGGGTTCCGTGCAATCGGGCCCGGTCACGCTCGTGCTGCGAGCCGAGGCGCTGAGCCTCGACCCGCGCGGAAGCATTCACGGGACCGTGTCGGCGCGCACGTTCCGCGGCGACCACGTGCGCGTAGTGGTCGCCACGGACGCCGGGTCGCCACTTGAGCTCGAAGTCCGGAGTGGCCCGCCCGTCGAGGTAGGTCAGCGCGTGTCGGTCTCGGTCGATCCCGGCCGCGTGAACGTCCTTTAGCGCCAGCCCAGCTCAGGTGCGACGTACTTGAGGATGCTCTCGACTGCGTGGGCGTTGTAATCGACGCCGAGCTGGTTGGGCACGGTCAGCAGCAGCGTATCCGCGGCGGCGATGGCCTCGTCCTGGGCGAGCTCCTTGACGAGCACGTCGGGCTCCTCCGCGTAGCTGCGGCCGAAGACCGCGCGAGTGTTCTCGTCCAGCCAGCCGATCTTGTCGGAATCGTCGCGCTCGTGGCCGAAGTAGGCGCGGTCGCGATCGTCGACCAGGGCGAAGATGCTCCGGCTGACCGAGATCCTTGGCTCGCGCGTGTGGCCGGCTTCCTTCCACGCCGCCCGGTAGGCCTCGATCTGCTTGCGCTGCTGAACGTGGAGCGGCTCGCCGGTCTCGTCGAATTTGAGCGTCGAGCTCTGCAGGTTCATGCCCAGCTGTGCCGCCCAGACCGCTGTCGCGTCGGTCGCCGCGCCCCACCAGATGCGCTCGCGCAAACCCTCTGAGAAGGGTTCGAGGCGCAGCAGGCCGGGCGGATTGGGAAACATCGGCCGCGGGTTCGGCTTGCCGAAGCCGTCGCCCTTGAGCAGATCCAGGAACTCCTTGGCGTGGCGGCGGGCCATGTCGGCGTCCGTCTCACCCTCAGGCGGCTCGTAGCCGAAGTACCTGTAGCCGTCGATGACCTGCTCGGGCGAGCCGCGGCTGATGCCGAGCTGAAGCCGGCCTGTGGCGATCAGGTCGGCTGCTCCCGCGTCCTCGGCCATGTAGTGCGGGTTCTCGTAGCGCATGTCGATGACGGCCGTGCCGATCTCGATGCGCTTCGTTCGCGCGCCAACCGCGGCGAGCAGCGGGAACGGCGACCCGAGCTGGCGCGCGAAGTGGTGGACGCGGTAGTAGGCGCCATCCGCGCCGAGCTGTTCGACAGCCTCGGCAAGCTCGATGGACTGGATCAGCGCGTCGGACGCGCTGCGCACCTGTGAGTAGGGCGCTGCCGACCAATGCCCGAAGGAAAGGAACCCGATGTGCTTCACTCGGGAATGGTAGTTAGGCTTCGCACATGACCGATTCCACGGCGACCGCAATGCCGGCCGAGGGCGCCACGGCGCCCGATTTCACCCTGTACGACGATACCGGCGCCGAGCGCCACCTGTCCGACCGCCGCGGCGCGTGGACGGTGTTGTTCTTCTATCCCAAGGACGACACCTCGGGGTGCACGACCGAGGCCTGCGAGTTCCGTGACGCCCACGCCGAGTACGGCACGCGCAACACCGAGGTGTGGGGCATCAGCATTCTGGGCACGGGCAGCAAGGCGCGCTTCAAGGCCAAGTTCGGCCTGACCTCGGTGCTCCTCGCTGACGAGGACCATGCCGTTTCCGAGCGCTACGGCACGTGGGTCGAGAAGATGAACTACGGCAAGCCGTACATGGGCATCCAGCGCGCCACGTTCCTGGTCGATCCTGACGGTCGCGTGGCTCGTCTGTGGCCGAAGGTCAAGCCGGAAGGCCACGCCCAGCAGGTGCTCGACGCCCTCGACGAAGAGCAGTCGCGGCGCACCACTCCGCGGGCATGACGAGGCATCGCCCGTGGGGGGAGACGAGCGATGCCTCGGCGCGAAGCATACACAGTGGTAAGTGCCGCGCAACCTTCCAGCCAGCCGTGTTTATTGGTGCCGAAAGCCTGAATTACAAATGGATATAACGAGCCCGACGACTGCTCACGAAGACCGTCCGGCACGGGCTCTGGTCATAGTTGCGCACCCCGACGACGCGGACTTCGGAGTGGCTGGCACACTGGCCAAATGGATCCGTGGCGGCACCGTCGCGCGCATGGTCTGCTGCACGAGCGGCGACGCCGGCGCGGACGACGCGCGCGCTGATCCGCTGCTGCTCGCGCGCACGCGCGAGGCTGAGCAGCGCGCGGCAGCAGCAGTCGTCGGCTACGAGTCCGTTGATTTCCTGCACCGCCCGGATGGCGCCCTCGAGAACGATCTGGCGTTGCGCGAGCAGCTCGTCAGAATCATCCGCGAATTTCGTCCCGACGCAGTCGTTTGCATGGATCCGCGCGTCGTCATTGGCCGCGGCGGCCACATCCAACACGTCGATCATCGCAACGCTGCGATAGCTGCCGTGGACGCGGTCTATCCGGCGGCGCGCAACGCGCTGGCCTTCCCGCACCTGGTCATCGACGAGGGCCTCGAGCCGGTCAACGTCGATCTCGTCTACCTCTTCTTCACCGACCAGCCCGACACGTTCGTCGACATCTCCGACACGATCGACGTCAAGATCGCCGCGTTGCGCGAGCACGCCAGCCAGCTGCGCCAGCCCGAGAAGCTCGAGGAGATGCTGCGCGCGTGGGCCAAGGACGATGGCCAGCGCATCGCCACGGCCGGCGCCGAGGCGTTCTGCCTGGTGAACCTGGCGCGGTGAACCTGGCGGGCTAGCCCGGATTCAGCAGCAGCGGCCGCAGCCGGCCCCACATGTCCCACAGTTGCGACAGGCGCGCGCCGCGCGGGCCGAGGAAGGCCATCACGTGCTCCAGGTCGAGATTGGGCGCCCGACTGGCCAGGTACTCCTCGACTGCGACCGTCGTGCCCAGCCACAGTGAGTTGATCGCTTCCTGGGCCGCCGGCCGGCGCAGCGCGCGCGGATCGAGGCCGACGTGCGACACGGCAATCGCGAGCTCGCGCATCGTCGGCACGCGCTCGTCTGCCCAGCCCTCTCGGCCGTCGAAGCGGTAGCCCATCGAGGCAAGGCTGGCGACGACGCGCCGCGCGCCTTCGCCGGGGAACTGGCTCCAGAACGGATGCTCGGCTGGGAGGCGGAGAGCGTTGTCCTCCAGGGCGCGCGCCGCGAGCTGCTCGCGCAGCTCCAGCAACAGGAGCTGGAGGCGGCCGGCCTCGACGCCCGTCTCCTCGGCCAGCCGCAGGCCGAGCGACAGCAACGTGTCGCGGTCGCCGCGCAGGACGAGCGTGATCGGGCGCACGCGATGCGGCGCGGGCTGAGCGGCAGTGGCTGGATCTGGCGCATCCTGGTCGTCGGGCGTCGCAGGCTGAGCGGGCCCATCCGGTCTGTGGATTCGGCTCTGCGCCTCTTCCTCGCACGTCGCGAGCGCGCGGCGTGCCTCAATGCAGGCCACCTGCGCGGATTCGGCCGAGATCCGGGCGGCGTCGGCGGCAAGCTCGATGCCCGGCATTGCCCGTTCGAGCTCCGTGGCGCGGCGGACGACGTCCTCGGCGCGCCGATCGGCGAGCGCGACCTGGCGGTTCAGGCGATCGATGTCGCGCAGCCAGCTGTGCGCCGCTTCCTGGACCTGGGCCGCACTTGCGGCCGCCATCATCGCTGCGCGATATGCGAGGCGGGCAGCATTCTTGGTCGCGTCCAGCTGGCGCCGGTCGCGCACCATCGCGTCGGCTTCCCTGAGCGTGCTCACCTGGTGTAGCTGCCTTCTCGCCTCGCGCAGGCGCAGCTGGTGCGCGACCGCCGCCTGCCCCAGCCGCTCAGCCTCGGCACAGCGTGAATCGACCGCGGCCCGAGCCGGAGCGCACGGCCCACCGAGCGGCTCCGCGGATGCGGATGAGGACGTCGCCATATGAGCGAGCGTAGGTTTTCAGGCCCATCCGCGTCTATGGGACCGTTGGCGCCGCATGCCAGCGAACGCGGGCGATGCTACGATCGGCGGCGGTGGCAACCGAGCACAGACTGCCCCACGAGGTTTGATCCTTTTGGCCATCGATCCCAACCAGGAATTCCTGGTTCAGCCTGTCGACGCTTCCTGGCTTCAGTGCAATATCGAGTGCCAGGAAGCGTGCCCCGTGGGCACGAACTGTCGCGGGTACCTGAACCTCGCCGCTGAGGGCCGCTTCGAGGAGGGCTACATCCTCGCGCGCGAGCCGAATCCGGTCGCGGCGATGTGCGCCTACGTCTGCTCCGCCCCATGCGAGCGCGCGTGCCGGCGCGGCGACATCGATCGGCCGCTGTCGATCAGGGCCATGAAGCGCTTCCTGACCGAGTGGCACCAGGCGAGCGGCATCCCTGACGACATGCCCCAGATAACGCCGCGCGACACGAAGGTGGCCGTTGTCGGCGCTGGCCCGGCCGGCATCTCCGTCGCCCGCGAGCTGGCCACGGCCGGCCACCAGGTCACGGTCTTCGACGAGCTGCCCTACGGCGGCGGCACGATGCTCATCGGCGTGCCCGCCTTTCGCCTGCCGCGCGAGGCGATCGAGATGGACCTCAAGCTCGTGGAGCGGCTCGGCGTCCGCTTCCGGTACGGCGTGCGCATCGGGCGTGAGATCACATTCGAGGAGCTCCAGCAGCAGTACGACGCGATCGGCATCTGCGCCGGAGCGATGAACGCCGTCCCGCTTGACGTTCCCGGCGGCGATCTCGAAGGCATCCAGTACGGCGTCGACTACATGAAGAAGGCCAACCTGGGCGAGCCGATGGACGTCGGCGACAACGTCGTCATCATCGGCGGCGGCTACACCGCGATGGACTGCGCGCGAACTTCGCTGCGCTACGGCTCGAGCAACGTCACGATTGCGTACCGCCGCACGCGCTCGGAGCTCGTGGTCGACGAGGAGGAGCTCGGCGAGACCGAGCGCGAGGGCGTCCGGATGGAGTTCCTGGTCAGCCCGGTCGAGGTGCTGGGCGACGAGAAGGGCCACGTCCGCGCCGTCAAGTTCGTCCGCAACCGCCTCGGCGAGCCGGACGCGACCGGCCGCCGCGCGCCCGTGCCCATAGAGGGCAGCGAGTTCGAGATCCGCGCCGACACGGTCATCCCCGCCGTCAGCCAGGCCGCGGACAACACCTTCTTGCCCGTCGAGTCGAGCTTCGAGATCAACCGCGGCCGCGTCCGCGTCGATCCCGGCACGTACGCGACCAACGTCCGTGGCGTGTTCGCCTGCGGCGACTTCGTGACCGGGCCGACGACGCTGATCGAGGCCGCCGGCCACGGCAAGAAGTGCGCCTATGCCATCGACCGCTACCTGTCCGGCCGGCGCGAGGTCGACGTCGACGCCAATGTGCGCATCATCAGCTCGTGGCGCCACGAGATGCCCGAGTACTACGACGTCCTGCCGCGCGTCCACGTCCCGATGGCGCCTGTCGCGGCGCGCTTCACGGCAGCCGCCGACCCGACCGTCAACTTCAGCACGCCCGTTGAGCTCGGCTACAGCGCCTCGCAGGCGGTGACCGAGGGCACGCGCTGCCTGATGTGCAACTACAACATCTGGTTCGACGGCTTCCGCTGCGTGCTGTGCGGCGCGTGCGCCGATGTCTGCCCTGAAGGCGTCATCCACATGATCGACATCAACCAGATGAAGTCGGAGGGCCCGCTGCCCGAGCTCGTCGACGCCTACGGCTGGTCCGACGGAGCGGCGATGGTGCTCGACGAGGAGCGCTGCATCCGTTGCGCATTGTGTGTCAAGCGATGCCCGTATGACGCCATTACCATGGAGCGGTTCGAGCTCCAGGAGATCAGCTCCGACGGGCGCCTCTACAAGGAGAGCTACCGGGATACCCAGCTGGGGCTCGCTGGCATCGGTAACCGCGCCGAGGCGGGAGGATACGTTCGTTGAGCTTTCTCGAGCGTGTAGACGTGGCTGTCAGGCGCAGCGCGGCCTTCCGTTCGCTGTTCCGCCAGCCCTACCCCACCGACGAGCGATCGCGTGCCTACGCGGTCATGAACAACGTCTTCCTGCACCTCCACCCGGTGCGCGTCCGGCAGCACGCGGTCAGGTTCGCGTACACGTTCTGCCTCGGCGGACTGTCGTTCTTCTTCTTCCTAGTGCTCGTCGTGACCGGCGTGTTCCTGATGTTCTTCTATATCCCGTCGTCGACGTCGGCGTATACGGACATCCTGAACATCCAGGCCCAGGTGCCATTCGGGCTGCTGACCCGCAACATCCACCGCTGGGCCGCGCACTTAATGGTCTTCTTCGTCTTCCTGCACATGATGAGGGTCTTCTACCACGGCGCCTACAAGCCGCCGCGCGAGTTCAACTGGGTCATCGGCGTACTGCTGCTGTTCTTCACCGTGGCGCTCTCGTTCACCGGCTACCTGCTGCCCTGGGATCAGATCGCGTTCTGGGCCGTGACCATCGGCAACAGCATCGCGGGCTACGTGCCGCTTCTGTCGCGGCCGTCGCAGTTGCTCATCTTCGGCGGCATCGAGGTCAGCCAGAACACGCTCCTACGCTTCTACGTGCTGCACGTGATCCTGTTGCCGCTGACCGCGGCTATCTTCCTCGCCGTGCACTTCTGGCGCATCCGGAAGGACGGCGGCATCTCAGGGCCGCTCTAGGCCAGCCATGGACCCACGCTCGAACGGACTGAAATGACCGAAGACAAGTCGCGACTACCCGCTCCGACTGCACCCGCCGAGCCGAGCGCCCCACGGCGCAGCACGCTACCCGCCGCGCCGCCCGAGCGACGCACGACGGAGATCGACAAGCAGCGCGTGCCCATGGCCGCGAAACCGTACCGGCTCCTGGCGCTGGTCAAGCAGGACGCTGTCGTTCGCGTTCAAAAGGAACCCGACGACACGGTCATGACCTGGCCGCACCTGCTGGCGATCGAGTTCTTCGCGGCGGCGATGATGAGCGTCCTCCTGCTGCTGATGGGCGTCTTCGTCAACGCGCCGCTCGAGGATCTGGCCAACCCGAACACGACTCCGGTCGTGGCCAAGGCGCCGTGGTACCTGGTCGGCATCCAGGAGCTGCTCGCCTATTTCCACCCGGTCGTCGCCGGTGTGATGTCGATCGCCTACATCATCGTCGGCGCGCTGGTCATCCCGTACATCGACCGCGGCCCGCGCGGCGACGGCGGCTCGTCGCGACCCAGCGACCGCAAGCTCGGCATCATGCTGTTCACGATGTTCGCCGCCAGCGGCCTCGTCATCACGTTCCTGGGCGCCTTCTTCCGCGGCCCGGGCTACAACTACATCGTGCCGTGGACCGACGGCCTGTTCTTCGCTCTCTAGGGGGAAGCCTGGCAAACGAACATGGGTAACTGGAAGCTGGCCCGTTGGCAGGAACCGCAGACGCTGACGCGCGACGTGTTGCGCGAGATGCGCCGCGGCCGGCCGGCGGGCATGTCACGGCGCACGCTCATCCGGCGCTCGATCGGCGCCGGCGTGGCGCTGTGGCTGCTCGAGGTAACCGGCGGGCTGCTCGGCTTCCTGTGGCCCAACCTGTCGAAGGGCTTCGGTGGGCAGCTGACGCTCGGCGATCAGCCGACCGTCTCGGCCAGCCCGGCCGTGCAGGGCGTGTCCCTGTCGGACGGGGCGCCGGCATATTTCGCACCGGCTCGAACCTATGTCCAGTTGCTCGACTACACGCGCGGCTTCAACGACGGCACCAGCAGCGACGGCACGGGCGACACGACCAACGTGCGCACGCTCTACCAGCGTTGCCCGCACCTGGGCTGCAAGCCCAACTTCTGCACGACCAACTACTGGTTCGAGTGCCCGTGCCACGGCTCGCGCTATGACCGGGTCGGGACCAAGATCAAGGAGCTCGGTCCCGCGCCGCGCAGCCTCGACCGCTTCGCGCACACGATCAAGGGCGGCGTGCTGACCGTCGACACCTCCAAGATCAACCTCGGCCCGCTGCCCGTCGCGCTTGGCCAGCCCGGGCTCATCCCGGCACGCTCTCCGCAGGGCTGCATATGAGCGACAACCGGAGCGGCCGCGACCTCGTGCCGCGGCCCGAGGAGCCCGGCTCTGCCGTCACGCCGCGCGAAGCCGGCCTGCCCGCGAACGCCCCGGCCGATGAGCGCTTCTCCGCCGGCCAACAGGCGCACACCGTCGGGCTGAGCGAGGAGCGCGTCGCCAAGATCGTCAAGCAGAGCGGCAACGCGCGCATGTACGCGTTCCTTGCTGCGCTGTTCCTGGTCCTGTTCATCCCCATCTACTGGCTGTACGACATCGGCTTGCCCGTGATCGGCGACAGCGGCCGCCTCGCGAACGAGGCCAACCAGCAGCAGGTGACGGACATCTCGCAGGGCTATGCCCTCTTCCTCGCCAACTGCGCGCGCTGCCATGGCAACAACGGCGAGGGTGGCGTCGGCCCGCCGCTCAATGACCAGGCCAAGCTGTACAACGCGCTCACGCCTCAGGGCGATCCCGGCAACGGCCACCTCAACCCGAACTACATCCAGAATGTGCTGACCGTCGGCGGCCGCTACGTGTGCGGCGACCCCAACAGCGTCATGCCCATCTGGGCGCAGCCCAACGGTCCGTTGAACTACCTCCAGATCCAGCAGATCATCGACTGGATCACGGCCAGCAGCAGCACGTCCTTCGTCTACCAGCCGGCCGTGCCGGAAGGGCAGGCCGGAGCGACCGCGCCGCCGGCAGTGACCATCCACGGCTGGACCGATCCCAACTACAGCCCTGCGCCGGACGCGACCGCCGTGCCGGCATGCTGGCGCGGCACCTCGGTCACTGGCAGTGGCGGCTCGGCCGCGCCGTCGCTCGCGCCGGTGACCAGTCCGGGCACGGCCCAGAACCCGCGCATCGTCCAGGTCGAGGGCACGCCCAGCGCGCAGTGGGTCGACGCGACAACCGGCCAGCCGATCAGCCAGCTCGCGGTCGTGCCCGGTGAGACGATCGAGTTCCAGGTCAAGACCGACACTCTGGCCCACAACTTCCACATCGGCTCGGCGGCCGACCTGTCAGCTGCGCCCGAGCACAACGACCTGCCCGGACTCGACACCTTCTCCGGCAACACGCAGAACTTCATCTACACCGTGCCGGGCGACCCGTCCGGTCTCCAGTTCGCGTGCACGGTGCCCGGCCACTACCAATCGATGCACGTCGACCTCGTGGCCCTGGGCGGCGGATCTGCGTCTCCGGGGGCATCGGGCGCGGCACCGTCCGCCGCGCCGCAGTCGGGCGCGCCGCAGTCTGCGGAACCGTCGGGATCGACCGCGCCGGCCGTGTCGGCAGCTCCTTCTCCGGCGCCGTCGGCAGCTCCATCGGCGGCTCCCAGCACGGCACCCGCCTCGTAGATGGCTGCCCAAGCCCTCCCGCCCGGAGCAGTTCGCCGCCGCGCGGTGTTCGGACTTCTCGACGCCGACGGCTGGACGTGGGCCTCGATCAAGGCCACCTTCTGGTTCGTGTTCATCATCTTCGTCCTGGGCTACATCCCGGACCGAGCCATCTATTTCACGATCTCGCCGACGATCGACCTGGGCTTCAACGTGATCTCGCCCATCAACCTCTGTCCGACCGATAACAAGTCGCTGCCCTGCCCGGCTCCCGCCGGCGCAGTAATCCCGTGGGAGCAGAGCCCGGCGGAGCTGGCACTGCCGCAGGGCCGCACCGCTTCTGGCACTTTCTCGTCGGGCAGCAACATCTACCTGGTCGGCGGCGCGAGTGGCGGAACGGCCACGAACAGCGTCCTGGTCACCACCGTCGCCAGCGGCAACTTCAGCCCGTGGCAGGACGGGCCGGCACTGCCCGACGCGCGCAGCGGCGCGGTCGTGCTCAACCTTGCCGGCACGCCGTACGTCATCGGTGGCTCTGACGCGTCCGGAAATCCGACCGCGACCGTCTACAGGGGCACCATCACCAGCGGCGCCCTGACCGGCTGGACAGACGCCGGCATCAACCTGCCCATGCCGCTGACCGACGCGTCCGGTGTTTCGACCGCGAACGGCCTGTACGTGTTCGGTGGCGAGATGAGCGGCAACGCACTATCCGCGGCCACGTACCTGACGACGCTGACCACGACCGGCACGCCCAAGCTCCAGGCCTGGCAGGAGATGACCGAGGTGCCACTGCCTGAGGCACGCGCCGGTGCGTCGGCCGTTTCGGCCGGCGGCTCGGTCTACGTGATGGGCGGCCGCGGGCCGAGCGGCGTCACGAACTCTGTCTTCTACCTGCCGCTCGACACGCACGGCAACCCGGCCGTCAACCTCGCCATCGGCCGGCCGTTCGGCTGGGGCGTGTCGGTCAACCAGTCGGCCTCGGCGGCACTGCCGGTCGCGGTCCAGCACGCCACGACGTTCACCAACTCGGGTGCCATCTACATGATCGGCGGCACGGACGCAAACAACGCCACGCTCGCATCGAACTACTGGGCAGTGCCCAACGCGACGAACGGCACGATCTCCGCCTGGCAGCACCTCGACGACACGGACCTGCCTGGGCCGCGCGCCGAATCGGCGGCCGCGGTTGTCGGTGGCGAGGCGTTCCTGATCGGCGGCAGTGGCGCGCAGGGCGAGGACCTCGCCTCGACCAGCCGCGCCAATCTCGCGCCCGGCCTGCCGTTCTTCCGACTGGGCCTGTTCGGCGTGACCGTCCCGGCGCTGTCGATCAAGGGTGACATCGGCCTGCAGCTGGGTTACATCGCGGCCGGCACTGCCGGCGCCGGCGGCCTCATCTTCCTGATCCTCATCGGCTGGGCCTTCTCGCACCGCCCGCAGACGTTCCGCTTCTTCCAGCGGATCACCCGCGGCCGTTTCCGGGCACCTCCAGAGGACGATTACACCTACTAGCGGGGACTTCGCCGCGCGCTCGTCGACTCTCGTCGACCCTTGGCCGCTTGGATTCCGCCCGCGCCGACATATCCGGGTTAATCCGAACCTAAGGCAGCTGCCTGCGTCGCCCGCCGCGCTGGGAATCGGGGCTCCAAGCGTGGAGTCGGTCGTCTCGCCGAGCGTTATGCCTTCGCAGCGTGCCTTATGCCGGTGTGGGCGGAATTCGGCAGCCTTTGCTCAACCGCGCCGAGACGGCACTCTCAGTAGTAGTCGGAGCAGGACAGGAAGTAGCCGCAACTGCAGATGAGCTTGCACTTGCGCTCGATCATTCGCGCGCCGCAGTTGGCGCAGGTGAGCATCACGGTTGCGCGGTCGTAGTCGGGCGTGGGATCGACGGAGGCCTGCGCAGGAGGCGGTGGCTCGTCGTCGATGATCAGGAGTGCGGGAGCGTCGAACGGCTGCACCGCCGAAGGCTAGCCGAAGCGGATTGGCTCAGGTGAGCTCCGAGAGCGGCTGACGGCGGTCGAAGCCCGTGTTGATCTCGTGCCACCACGCGATGTCGTCCTCGCCGAGGCGCCAGCACAGCCAGATCGGCCGGCCGTTGGCGAGCGCCGGGAAGTCGATCAGGCCGGTCGAGATGTCGCGCAGCGTGATGCCCAGGACGTCGATCTGGCCAACGGCCTGCTGCATCCGGCGCACGATCTCGCGTTCCTCGTCCTCCAGCTCGGCGAGCTGCTCGGCGTGCTCCGCGGAGCCGTTCGTCTGCCGTCCGCGGACGAGCTCGCGCTGGAGCTGGGCGACGCGGTCGCGGTCGGCGCGCAGGCGCTCCAGCAACGGTCGGACCTGGGCAATCTGGTAGTTCGCCTCGTCGATCCCGAAATAGCGCGCCACTGCCGAATTCTCGCACTCGGTGCGCGGGATCCGTTCAGCACTCGACGCCGTCGTAGCGAGTGATAGCGTGGTCTCGACTCTAGGAAAGGAACGCATCGGCATGCCCGTGTTTGGTGCTTCTGGCGGACGCCTCGTGCCTCGTGCCGCGGCTCTGGTTCTCGTGCTCGCCGCGACCGTTGGATGCTCGTACCTGGGCACGAGCCCGATGGGCGCGGCCCCGACCTTCCGCAGTCCACTCGACGCACCGTCGACGTCGACGACACCAGGACCCTCGGCATCCGGCACGCTCACAACAATCGCCCCCGACTCAAATCTGGCCCAAAAGACCCAGCAGGCACACGAGCTTCTCGATCGTTGGGACGCGCTAGTCGGCAACGCGCCCGCGGACGCGGTTATCTTCACGAGCGGTCTCGCTGACGGTGGTGGCTGGAACGGCGACAACGCAGACGATCTGAAGATGGCGTTCATGACCGGGCGTATCGAGGCGGCGATCGATCTCTCGGCTGACATCCCGCCCAACGGCCAAATCATCTGGACTAACGGATCGAAACAGGTTGTTGACCTGATTTCGGCGAAGGACGCCCTGACAGGTCTTGTCGCGGACGTATATGAGCCTGGCTCTTGTCCGGCCTGCACGCCGCTCCAGGTTGTCGGAGCAAAGCTCGTCTCCACCAGCGCGGCCACCTCACGGGGCGACGTAAACGTTCCGGTCTGGCAGTTCGAGCTCAGCTCCGATCAAACGCCGATCGATCCCATCACCTTCGTCGCGATCAAGGATGCGATCACAGCTACCCCAATGGACCTGGGCCGCCTGACCGACAGTGGCGGCGGGCTCGAAATGGCTTACGGTGATTCTCAGAGCTCCGCACTTACGGTCACGTTCGTTGGTTCGCCTTGGCGCCGGGATAACCCGTGTGGCGCCGACTACACAGCCGACGCTGTTGAATCGAACCTGGCGGTCGCTGTGATCATCGAAGAGCACCACTCCGCGCTGCCACTGCCGGTTCAGGTGCCACCAGTAGGTTGTCCGGCGGTTGGTTTTGTTCGAACGGCGTCCGTCGCGCTTAGCGAGCCACTTGGCCAACGAACCGTGTTGGACGTCGCGTCTGCGATGCCCGTACCGCTTCAGAACGGCGAGCCACCGACGTACTCGCCCTGGCCGTGACGGCGGTCGCGCCAACCAAAGGCGAGCCGCCGACATCTATTAAGCGGAACCGGGTATCGCATCGAGGGAGTTGATGGATCGCGAGCTCCTGGTTCAGGCACGTGCCGGAGATCGGGAGGCATTCGAATCGATCGTGTTGGCCAAGGGTGAGCCGCTTTTTCGGACCGCGATGGCGATCCTGGGCAACGAGGCCGACGCGCGCGACGCAACCCAGGAAGCATTGGTGGCCGCCTGGAGAGGGCTGCCGTTCCTGCGCGATTTCGATCGTTTCGACGCGTGGTTGGGCCGGATATTGATCAACGAGAGTCGCATGACGCTGCGCCGTCGTCGGCGCGCCAATGAGATTCCGCTGCCCGACGCCGATTTGGAAGTCGGGGGCCCCGACTCACCGCCTCCAGCTTCTTCCGACTTTGACGCCGCGTTCAACCGAATATCGGTCGACCAGCGGGCGATGCTCGTGCTCCACCACCTGCACGGCTACGGCGTCGACGAGATAGGCGCGTGGCTTGGCATCCCGTCCGGGACAGTCAAGTGGCGGCTCTCGCGCGCGCGTCGGGCGCTCGCGGCGCAACTGGACGAAGGCTGATGAACGACGACGAGCTGCGCGACGCGCTTGAGCGCCGGTCGGCCGGCGCGCAGTTCCGGGCCGAAGAGTTGCTGCCCGAGGTTCGTCGCGCTGTCGGTGTCCGTCCTCAGCCGGCTCGCGTCGCCCGCTGGGCGCCGCTCGCCGGCCTCGCCGCCGCCGCCGTCATCGTGGTTGCCCTCGTGATCGCCTTCCCCGGCGGCGCGCCTTCGCCGGGGTCGAAGTCTCTCGACGTCATGACCACGGACGCCTTCGCCTCTGCGCTCCAACGCGGCTCGCTCGCCAACGAGACCATTCTCGTGAACGGTGGGATCGTGCCATTTGACGCATCGATAGCTGGCGGTCCATGCATCCCGCCTAGCCCGTGTGCCCTAGGGCAGCTTGAGAATGTGCAGCCGTCCATCGCGGTCATCGCCGATCAGGTCGCGGTCGCGCCGTCTGGCAGCTCGTCAGCGACTCAGGACGTCGGCTGGCCTTCGTGGGCGAATCTGAGCCTGCCGATCCGCGGAACCTTGGTGTTGTCGGTCGACCGCGCGGGCGGCGTGAAGTACCTCGGTCGTGTCGTGCCGAATGGCGATCAACTCACTTGGTCGGTCGGTCAGGTCAAAACCGAACTCGATGTGACTGCTCAGGACCTCGGCGACGTCGTCCTGGTAAATGGCTGGCTAACAGGCGTCGATTTCCCAGCGCCCTGCCAAACCTTCCCTCCGCAGTTCCCTGGCCTGCCCGATCGAAGTGAGTGCGGAGTTGACTCGTGGATCGCCGATGAACCCGCGGTGTTGACCGCGCAGTCTGAACAGCCACTGTCGGCGATCGAGGTCCAGCCGGATGCGTTCGCCGACTATGCCCCGGATCCGACTGCTCGAAGTGGCGACAGCCTTCGTCCGCAGCGTGCCGTCTACGCAGTGGCTCGCCGTCTATACGGACAGTTCTGCGTAACTGAGTCACCTTGTTGGGACTGGTCGGTAGTCGGTCGCCTGTCGCAGGCTGGGCCGAATGTCGCGCCGCCCTCCGTGGACGCCGAACAGACACCGGCGGTCGAGGCGACGGCTAGCGCCGTTCCGCTTCAGAGCGGGAATGAACTGTCCTGCGGCAACGACATGACGGTGCTGGATATGACCGGTCTGGTCGCGTCGTGCAGCTCCAACGTCGCCCTGGTCCCGAGTCAACCGGCGGGTTTGATCGCAACGCCGACGGTGATCACCGCAATGTGGACCGGCGCGATGTGCCAACCCATCACGCAGGCGGCGTTCAACGAAACCGGTTCTGGATACGAGCTCGCGATTTCACCGTCAAGTCCACCGTATCCGAGCGGCGCACCGTTGTGCGCCGGTGGTCCGCTCGCGATGACCCTGACCCTGACTCTTCGCACTCCGGTCTCCGCGGCGATTACCGCAACGTTCGGCGGGCAGGACTTGCCGTACCTGGCGTCACCATCACCTTCGCCGTCCACGGCAGCGGGCGCCTTAGAGCAGACATGCGGCCCGACGATGGTCTTGGCAGACTCGACGGGCCAGGTCGTGAACTGCATCGATGGTGGCGGCGGTGACTATCATTCCGCACAATTCGGCGTGGCACTCGACACAGATCCGCATTTGGTGCACCTCACGTGGCTCGCGAATTGTGAAAGGTCGGAGCACATTTCCGTGGCCAACTCGGCGGCTTCGGGCGGAGTCCCGCGTTACCAGATCACGATTGTGCCCAGATCCTTCGACGCGTCCTGCTTTTTCAGCCCAGCCGCGCGGCACGCAGTTATCGCCTTCGCCAAGCCGGTCGACCCGACCGCCGTTTCTTTGGACGTCGAATCCGCCGTGGTCGATTGCAATCGAGTAGGCGACTTCGGAAAGCACATCGATGAAGTCTCGATCCGAGACGGGACGGGCTTGATTACAGCATGTACACAGAGCCCCCCTTCTGAAACAGATACTCACTCTGACTCGGCCCAAGACGTACAACCAAACCAAATTCGTGTGGACTGGACGGATGACGAAGGGCCATACCTCACCTTGACGTTCGATCAAACAGACCAGAGCTATGAGCTCGCAAGCCCTGATTTCTGCAGCTCTTGTCCAAACATCCGCTTCGAGATAGTCATCACTTTCGCGAGCCACGTGGACGCTTCATCGCTCTGGATCGGGCTCGAGGGTCGCACGCTTGTCCCTGGACTTACTCCCGTCGCGACTGACTCGCCGATGCCAGACTTCACGTTCGGGACATTGCCGCCGCTCCAAGGCCCCTAGCCCGATCGACGCTCCGACATCGCGCGCCTCCGGGGCCGACCGGGAAGCCAGAACAAGCGCTGGTACGATGCCGGGCATGAAGCTTGCACAGCGCATGGTCGGTATCGGAACGGAGACGGCCTTCGAGGCGGCAGCCCGGGGCCGGGCGCTTGAGGCGACAGGCGTGCACGTCGTGCATCTCGAGCTCGGCGAGCCCGACTTCGACACGCCCCAGAACATCCGCGACGCGGCGAAGCGTGCCCTCGACGAAGGCTGGACGCACTACGGACCGCCGCTCGGCCAGCCCAAGCTGCGCGAGGCAATTGCGGCCGAGTCGAAGCGCTTCCGCGGCATCGACGTCGACCCGGACAACGTCGTGGTCACGCCCGGCGCCAAGCCGATCATGTACTACGCGATCCTTGCCCTGATCGAGCCGGGCGACGAGGTCATTTACCCCGACCCGGGCTTCCCGATCTACGAGTCGATGACGCGCTTTGCCGGCGGCACGCCCATGCCCTACGCGCTGCGCGAGGAGAATGACTTCCGCTTCGACGCCGACGAGCTGCGCGCGCTCGTGACGCCACGGACAAAGTTGATCATCTTCAACTCGCCACACAATCCGACCGGCGGCGTCCTCACGAGAGAGGACATAACCGCGATAGCTGACATCGCGCGCGAGCGCGACATCACCGTCATGGCCGACGAGATCTACGGCCGCGGCATCTTCGAGGGCGAGCACGTCTCGATCGCAACCCTGCCCGGGATGATGGAGCGCACGATCATCCTCGACGGCTTCAGCAAGGCCTGGGCGATGACCGGCTGGCGACTTGGGTTCGCGATCCTGCCACCCGCCCTGGTCGACCCGTTCAGCAAGCTGATCATCAACAGCGTCTCGTGCACGAGCAGCTTCGAGCAGATGGCCGCGGTCGAGGCGCTCAACGGCCCTCAGGATGAAGTCAAGCGAATGGTCGAGGAGTTCCGCGCTCGCCGCCAGCTGGTCGTCGACGGCCTGAACGCGATCCCCGGCCTGCGTTGTCGGATGCCACACGGCGCGTTCTATGTCTTCCCGAACGTGAGCGGCACGGGCATGAACGGCACGCAGATGGCCGACAAGCTGCTCTACGACGGCGGCGTGTGCACGCTTTCAGGCACGGCCTTCGGACAGGTTGGCAAGGATCACATCCGCATCAGCTACGCGAATTCGCAGGCCAACCTGAAGCTTGCCCTGGAGCGGATCCAAGAGGTCGTCAGCAAGACGCCTGCGGGCGCGCCCGCCTGACCTCCAGCTCCGACTAACAGCACGGGCACCGACTAACCGCGGGTGCCGCTCCAAACCCTGCTCCTGGTTCTCTGCGCCGCGGTAGTCCATGCGCTGTGGAACCTGATCGTCGTCCAGTCCCACGACCGGACGGCGACCACGACGATCGTCATCCTCTTCGGCGCGCTCGTCTTCGCGCCGCTCGCGATCGTCTTCTGGAACGTCCAGGCTCAGGCGTGGCCGTACATCGTGCTTTCGTCGGCGCTGGAGCTGGTCTATTTCGTGCTGCTCGTTGCCGCGTATGAGCGGGCCGATCTCAGCCTCGTCTATCCGATCGCGCGTGGATCGGCGCCCGTGCTCGTGCTCGTCCTGTCGGTCGTGCTCGTCGGTGCTCCAACGTCGGCTGCGCAGATCGCGGGCGTCGCGCTCGTCGGAGTCGGTGTCTTCGTCGTCCGCGGCATCCGCGGCGGGGCGCACTGGAAGCACGTGGCGCTGGCGCTGGCCGTGGCGCTGGCGATCGCGAGCTACGTCGTCGTCGACAAGGAGGGCGTCAAGTACGCCGACCCGGTCACCTACGGCGTGCTCATCCTGGGCATTCCCGGCATCGTCGCCACTGGCTTCGTCCTTGGCCGTGGCGGGCCACGCCGCCTCGCCGCGGCCTTCAACTGGCGCAGCGCGCTCGGCGGCGTCTTCTCGATGCTCGCCTACACGCTCGTGCTCATCGCACTGACGACGGCCGCGGCCGCGAGCGTGTCGGCCGTGCGCGAGTCGAGCGTCGTGATCGCCGCCATCCTGGGTGCAGTCGTGCTCAAGGAGAAGTCGGGGCCAGGGCGCGTGGTCGGCTCCGTGATCGTGCTCGTCGGCGTCGCCCTCGTAGTCTTGGGCTGAAGGAGGGCAAAAGTTGAAATTCGGCGGCGTCTTCTGGATGCAGGGTGCGCAGTGGCCTGCGTTGCGCGAGGCATGGCAGGCTGCCGGCAGGGCCGGATTCGACTCACTCTGGACCGAGGACCACCTGCTGGCCGACGCCGGCGACTGGCGCCAGCCAAAGTTCGAAGGCTGGGCCGCGCTGGCCGCACTCGCGCCGCTGACGGAAACGCCGCGGATTGGTGTCCTGGTCACGGCGGTGGCGTTTCGGAATCCGGGACACGTTGCCAAGCTCGCCACCACGCTCGACCACATCAGCAACGGTCGCCTCGTGCTGGGCATGGGCGGTGGCCACTTTGCGCGCGAGCACGAGGCGTTCGGCCTCGACTTTGGGGCCACGCCCGGCGCGCGGCTCGACCGCCTTGACGAGGCTCTCGGGCTGGTCCGGCGCCTGCTCGATGGCGAGCTCGTCACGCACCACGGCCGTTACTACGATTTTGTCGACGCGCTGTGCGAGCCGCGTCCGGTCCAGCGACACATTCCGTTCATGATCGGTGGCTCTGGCCCGCGCAAGACGATGGGCATCGTCGCCCGTCACGCCGACGAGTGGAACAAGTCCTGGGGAACTCCGGAGGTCGTGGCCGAGTCGCTCGACATCCTGCGCCAGCGCTGCGCAGAGGTCGGCCGCGATTACTCGACGATCAGGAAGACGGTCATGGTCTGGCTGCACGTCGCCGATCGACGGGAAGATGCGATCGAGGCTTATCAAGCGGTCCGACTGGCGGCGGGGTTTTCACCCGACAACGACAACTTCGCTCCGGCCGTGCCGATGACGGTCGGCACGATCGACGAGGTCGCCCAGGCCGTCCGCGCCTACCAGAGCGTCGGCGTCGACGAGCTGATCGTGCAGCTCCACGAACCGTATGACCGCGAGACGATGGAGCGACTGCCTGAGCTTCGGCAGGCGTTGGCGGAGCCCGAGTGATCAGGCGAGGCTCACTCTACGGCCGCCGGTTGATCGATTGAGCACGTACTGCCCGCGGGCAGGGGCACGAGGCACATATCCAACGCCTCGTGGTAAACGACGGTGAACCTGAACGGGCCGACTCGATAATCCACGGCCACCGCTGAGTACGAGTACTCGCCTGGCGTATCCGCCGCGACCTCAATCGACACCCGTCCCTCACCGGGGTCGTTGTGCGCCGCAAGATCTGCAGGTAGCAGTCCGTAGTCCGTATCGAGCCGCAGGTCCGAGATCCCGGGTCCCGACGCTGGCAGCGCCCCGGCCATCCCGCCGGTTGTGCCGGGCAGGGCCATCCGTATCTGGACGACTCGAAGGCCCGGAGTTGCGTCCAGAAGCCTCACCTGTTCGACGGTCGCTGGCCAAGGCCAATCATTGGCGAGACCGATGCCCGTGTAGATGGGCACGCCCGCCTTTACCCCGGCCTCCGACGTGATTCCAATCTCGCTGCTTCCCTGGTCAGCTGGCCGGGTGTCGAGCCACAGAACTCCATCCGCGTCTGGCTCGCGGAGAGGTCCGCCGGGATACCTGAGCAGCCCGGTCACGTTCAGGGTCACGACAACGACCACCGCGATGACGAGACCGATCGCGACGCGTCGGCGCGTCATCAGTGACTCTCGGCGGCGTCCGCTATTTCGCGCAGACGGCGAAGTCTGAGGTGGCGCTCGTCGACGAAGCGCTGGATCGCGTTGACGATGTGGGTCGGGCCGAGGTGCGCTTCGTCGATCACCTCGTCGACGGTGCCGCCGGTGCGCCAGCGGTTGTCCCAGTCGCTCGAGAGCGAGTACTCGTGGGCAATCTCGCCGTCGATCCAGTGGCGCATGGTCATCCACGCGCGGTTGGTGATCGCCATGCCGTCCCATCGGTCGGCCGTAGAGGACGTGGCTTCGCGGTAGGCCTTGTCCTGCATGGCGAAGAGCTGCGGCGAGATGCAGGCCACGATCTTGACGTTGAGGCCGCGCTCGTCGAGCTGGGGCAGGACCTTGACGAGATTGGCCGTTGAGGTCGTGCCTTGGACGAAGACGGTGCCGCCGCGCGGCTGACCGGGCTTGAAGTCACGCATCACGTACGCGCCGCGCGCCGCCTCGAAATGCGAGGGGATGCCCAGCGCCGCGCGGTCCGGGATGTCGATCGCCGGCCGCGTCACGTGCAGGGCGACGATCGGCACGTCCGCGCTCATCGCCGCGGCGAGCACGACCGGCACCTCGTTGTACTCCCACGGGTGCAGGTCGATGACCTGGCCCTCCGGGAAGAGCTGGGTGACGTACGTCTCGAAGATGCCGAAGTGGGTGCGCGAATCCTCGGCCGTTTCCGGACCCGCGTGGCCCGCGACCCAGAGCACCTTGCCGACCTTCAGCTCGGTGTCCTGCGCCAGCTGGCTGAACAGGCGCATCGGCCCGTACTTGAGGTACGAGAACGAGCCGTAGGTTGAGCACGTGCCCCACAGGCCGTTGTAGTCGTTGAACGGGTCGGCGGCCATGTTCACGCTGGCCATGCCGACCACGAGCCCGGCATTGCCGAACTCGGTGATCTGCGTCGGCAGGACCGTGCCGGCGAGGTTCGTGTCGCGCTCGTACCAGCCGTAGCCGGGCATGTCGCCGAAGTCCTTGCCGAAGCCGGCGAGGTTGGTCGACTCCGCGAGGTCCGCAGATGCACCGAGGAACAAAGGCCGGCCGTGCTCCCTGCGCGCGAACGCGTTGACGTAGCTCCCCCACGCGCCATACGCGGCGCGGTTGGGCTGCTTGTCGCCCGGCTTCTTCCACATCTCGGGCGGGTAGGAGTGCGCGTCGAAGATCCGCTTGTCCTTGAAGACGGCACCGTCGTCGGTCAGGTTGAAGCCGTCGACGTGGTCCGGGACGGTCGAGGCGACCTCGTTCAGCCGATCGGTCAGCCAGTCCGTCAGCTCCGGGCGGGTGCGCAGCACGCTCAAAGCCGTCTGGAAGTTGGCTCTCGCCTGCGCGTCGCGCTCAGTCGGATCCGCGGGCGCGGGGGCGTCGACGCCCTGGTATTCGAGGCCGTACCTGGCCATGAAGTCCTTGCGCACGGCCCAGAACTCGGGTGAGTTCATGGGCCACGGCGTGCCGTGGCTCTTCGCGTCGTACTTGCCGTAGCCACGGCCCTTGCGCGTCTTGAACCACGCCACTGACGGTGTCCTGCCAGGGTTGTCTCCGCGTGCCGCTTCCAGAGTGGCTCTTGTGACATCGGCCCATTCCGAGCCGTGCTCGGCGCCCGTGACGCGCCAGCCGTAACTCGCGAACCAGTCCGTTGGCGTGCCGTAGACGACACTCGAAAGCGGCCGCTCGTCGATGCCGAAGTCATTCCAGTCGATCATGAACACGAGATTGTTGAGGCCGAGTCCCCAGGCCGTGTGACGTGCCTCGTGTGCGCCGCCTGGCGTCAGGCCGCCCTCACCCTCGAAGACGAAGACCTTGACCTGGTCCGCGCCGGCGTGCTTGAGCGCGAGGGCCTCGCCCGCGGCCGGACCCATGCCGTGGCCGGACGGACCCGTGTTGAACTTCAGGAAGAGGGTCTTGCCCTCCATCTCGGCATGGCCGGGCAGGCCGCCGCGGCGCCGGAGGCGGAGCAGAAGCTCCCAGGTCAGCGCCCACTTGCCGTCGTCGGGGAAGGCGAAGCGTGGGTCTGCGGGCACGCGTCCCTGTCGGACGCGGAACGCCTCGTTGAGCACAGCCAGCGTCGAGTAAACGAGCGGCACGGTATGCCCGGCGCTGAGCACGAACCGATCGCCGAACGGCAGCCACGGCCGGCGCACGTCCCATCGCATCGCGCCCGAGAGCATCAGCGACAGGAGCATGTGGACCTTCGATCTGCTCCCACCGGGGTGGCCGCTCTGGCGGTAGTTCAGGGCGAGGTCGATGCACTCGTCGACCAGATCCTTGACGATCTCGTAGCGCTCGAAATCCGGCTCGGCGGCGCGATACAGGGCGTCGACGCCGATGGGCTCAGTCTTCAACACCATGGCCGCGATGCTACACGGCGAGCCACGCTCGACAGACGTGCCCTTTGGCCTATTGCCCGCCGGCTGCGTTTCGTTGCGCTGCGACCAGGGACCCGGGGTCACCGTCGTCAATGGAGCGAGGTTTCCATCAAATCCGCGTCCGGACGCAGTTGGTTTCGTCCGACACCGAGGAATCCGCTCGATTGAGCGCGAATCCGCCACCGGAGCCAGCCGTGTGCGCGGATCTGGTGGGAGGTCGTCGTTTCGGCGCGATACGGGACTCGGATTGCTGAGTATTTGAGGGAAACGGGCCTCGCCCGAAGGCTTGCGCCGGTTGCGCAGGGGTACCTGTCGGCTATGCTCGCGCGCGGTGGTTGCCGCCGCGTTTCCCGACGAGTCTGTCACCTCGCCGCAGCGCTCATCGCGCCTCGGCGCGCTGCTCCGCCATCCGCAGCGGTCGGCGGTGCTGCTTGCCGTGCTCATCGGCTTTGCCTCGATCCTTTCGGCCGTGGTCGCCTGGCGCGCCTCGCTCGAGTCGAATGACGCATCCCGCTATCAGAGCCTCGCTGTGCAGCAGCAGGCGCGCCGCGAGCAGATCGAGGACGAGCTTCAAGCCACGGTCGAAGAGGACCAGCGTTTCGTCGCCGAGTACGAGGAGGATGCGCTCGCGGCGCGCCAACTTCAGTCCCAGGCTGATTCGACCCGCACGACTGACCCGGCCAGCGCGGATCAGCTCGACCTGGGGGCCCAGTCGCGGCTGGCCATGGCGCGCACGCTGGAGCCGTTCTTCACTGCCCAGGGAGTCTCGCTCGACGCTGACGGCACGGTCCACTATGACGCGGCTTACGTTCTGCGCGTTCTGTCCGACGGCGATCCCGAGCTGCGCGAGCTCGAGACGTCGAAGGTCGGCGATCTCCAAAGCCGCGCCAACAACCGGTCGATCGACCTGATCGGCGTCGGCGCGCTGATCGTGGCGGCGCTGTTCTTCCTGACCATCGCCCAGGTCAGTCGAACGCGCGTCCGGCTGCGCCAGGTCTTCTTCGTTGCCGGCGGGCTGATGGTTGGCGTCGGTGCCGTCGGCTTCCTGCTCGTGGAGCTGCTGGCGTGAACGCAGGAGCGCCGGCGAGCCGCGCCGACGACCGGCTGCCCGCGGCCGTCGCCATCGTTATCGCCTTCGCCACGCTCGTGGCCGCCCTGGCTGGCTTCCTCCTGGCCGACGCGTCGAATCAGGCCAGCGACCATCGTCAGCAGGCGGAGCAGCTGTCGCTGCAGGCGCTGTCGAGCTCAGAGAGCGCACAGCAGAACGCGCAGGTCAACGTCGAGACATTCGAGCGCTACCAGGAGCAGCGCACGGAATCGGGCAATGCACTGCTGGCGAGTCTGTACGCGAGCGCCGATCCGACCCGCCAGACACAGCTCCAGCTGGAGGCTCAGCGCTGGGACGCGATTGCCGCGTCGACGCTCAAGCTGACCGACATCGACCCGAATGGCGCGTTCGGGCCCGACAAGGACCCGACGTTCCCCCAGCGCTACTTCGCCAACGCGACGCAGGACAGCCTGCGCCTCAATGCGCTGGCCGATGCGGCCGACGAGGAGGCGTCGTACATCGACCAGCGCTCCGCGGCATACACCGCGATCCTGGCCATGCTTGCGGTCAGCCTCTATCTGTTCGGCCTGACCCTCGCGGTCAGCGGCCGAGGGCTGCGCCTGGGCTTCCTTGGCGTCGGCCTGGTGCTTCTTGGCGTGGGCAGTCTGTGGCTGGCCCAGGGCATTCTTGCCCCGGCCTACGCGACCAACGACGAGGCGGCCACGGCCTACGCGCAGGCGCGGGTAACGTCACTGACTGCGTTCGACTCGGGCGGCTACCAGGCTGCCGAGGCTCTGTATGACAAGGCAATCCAGCTCCGGCCGACCTTCGCCCGTGCCTACGCCGAGCGCGCCGACGTCATCTTCGAGGGCGCCAGCCCGCAGCGCTCGGGCTTCGCCAGCCTGGCACCGCCCGACGCGCTGCAACGCGCGCGCGCCGACCTTGAGTCGGCGCGCGCGCTCGGCCTGTCCAATGCCACGACACTCGGTGAGCTGGGCTTCTACAGCTTCGCCCAGGGCATCCAATCGGGCAGCACGGACCTGCTCGACCAGAGCATCTCTTACACCCAACAGGCAATCTCGCAGGACCCCGGTGAGCCCGTCTACCGCTACAACCTGGGCGTGGCGCTGACTGCCCTCGGCCGCATCGACGACGCCCGTGGCGCGTACAACGACGCGGTCGGGCGGACTCTGTATACGGACGACGCGCTGACCCAGCTGCGCCAGGACCCTGGCACTGAAGAGGCAGTCCTCGCCGGTGCCTTGACCGATCTCGAGACCGTGCGCAAATACCGGACCGATCTCGACGAGCAGATCCAGGATCTGAAGGCGTTCATCGTCGGCCGCGTCGCGGCCGAGTCGCGCAATGCGCCGCCGCAGTCGCCGGCTGTCTTCAGCAATCTCCAGCTCGACGTCTTTCCCGCCGAGCTGCAGTGGCAGGCGAACATCGCCAGCTACGACCCGACGCGCGACGTCATCTCGGCGCAGTGGTACCACCAGGATCCGCAGGGCCTCGGTTGGGCCGTCATTCCCGAGGTATCGACTCCGGACGCGCCGACGCTGGGCACGGATGGGCGCTACTTCCGGCTGGCGGCGTATCTCGGCGCGATCGCGCCCGCGCAGTGCCTGCCGTCGGGCCAGTACAAGGTCGAGATCTACGTCAACGGCCGGCTCGCGGCACAGGGCAGCGCGGGCACGAACTTCACCGACTACCAGGCATTCCTTGCGCGCGACCTCACGTCAGCGTTCTGCGTCCCGCCCGATTGGGTCCGCCGGTCGGACGGGATGCCCGGCCTGATGGACGGTTTTCAGAGCTCTGACAAACAGTACGGCGCCTACCTCGCGCGCTACGGCGTGCCGGGTTCGATCAGCGCGCTGCCCGACGCGGCGGCCCAGGTCGAGGACGTGACCCTCAAGGCGTTCGCCGACTGGTTCCCGGCAACGCCCAGCTACGACGCGGCGGACGGCACGACGAGCGACTACTTCGAGGGCTTGAGCGGCACTGCCTGG
>CAYYVV010000014.1:0-30158 GCA_964475245.1 uncultured Anaerolineaceae bacterium
GCTGGCCCGTCAATTGACGGAACTTCAGCCCGATGGGGCCGGTGCCGGTGGTTAATGTCGACAGAGCCGACAAATGACGGAAGTCGAGCGGCCGCGGGGCCGGTGCGGTCGCGCGAACTGCGCACGGGGCTGCACGATCCGGCGGCGGCCGTCGGCGGCGATCGGCGGCCATCGGCGGCCATCGGCGGTGTCTGGTTTCTGTCAGATGATGGCCCTGCCGACACTAAGCGGAATCCGTCAGCGATCCGACGCGTCCGCCGGCCAAAGTCACGCTCACAAACAGCCGGCGACGAGGCGCCGGCGGGCGAAACTCCCGCGTAATGTCGTGTCGACCGACTTCTGACGGAAGTTCGGCCCGTTTGAGCCCGCCCGGCCGGTTAGTGTCGCCCGAGCCGACAAATGACGGAAGTCGAGTGGCGTGGGCCCCGCGGCGGGCTTGGTGTCCGGGCGGCATGGAGTCAAGTGGCGGGGTCAGGGCGCCGAGTGGCACGGACGCGCGGCGGGCGGCGGGTGCTAGACGGGCAGCTCGTGGTGGGCCGGCTCGGGCTCGCCCGGGACGACGTCGTCGAGCGGGACCTGCGGGCCTTCGCGGGCCTCGAGGATCTGGCGCAGGCGTTCGGGGATCGAGTCGACAGAAGCCCAGTCGATCGGCTCCCTCACGCGCGCAACGGGCTCGACGGCCGCGGCACGCTTGCCGCACAGCGGGTCGGCCGTCCACTCCAGCGCGATGCCGCCCGACGTCAGGCCGGCGCCAAAGGCGACGAGCACGACCTTGTCGCCGATCTTGATGCGCCCCGAATCGACGGCCTCAGCCAACGCGATGGGGACGGAGGCAGCCGACGTGTTGCCGTAGCGGTCGAGGTTGACGAACATCTTGTCCATCGACAGGCCCAGGCCCTTGGCGACCGACTCGATGATGCGCACGTTGGCCTGGTGCGGGATGAACAGGTCGATCTCGTCGGCCGTCCAGCCGGCACGGGCGATGGCCGTCAGCGCGGTCGTGGCCATCGTCTTGGTCGCGAAGCGGTAAGTCTCCTTGCCTTCCATGCGCACGTAGTGCTCGCCACGGGCGAGCGTGCCGCCCGAAACGGGCGACCGCGAGCCCCCGGAAGGCAGCCAGATCATGTACGCGCCGTCGGGGTCGGTGGTCATCTCGAGGCCCTGCATGCCACCGCCCTCCTGGTCGGAGGCGGACAGCACGACCGCGCCGGCACCGTCGCCGAACAGGATGCACGTCGAGCGGTCTGAGTAATCGAGGAAGCGCGAGAGCGTCTCGGCACCGATCACCAGCGCGTTCTTGAACACCCCCGAGCGGAGGTACGCGTCAGCCACGGAATAGGCGTAGACGAAGCCCGAGCACGCGGCGGCAACGTCCATCGCCGCGGCTTTCGTGTTGCCGATCGCCTCCTTGACCAGCGCGCCGGTCGACGGCATCCAGTAGTCGGGCGTGAGCGTGGCGACGAGGATGACGTCGATGTCGTCGGGCTCGAGGCCGGCGACGGCGATCGCGCGCTTGCCGGCGATCGCCGACAGCGTCGCGGTCGTCTCGTGGGCCGCGGCGATGCGCCGCTCGCGGATGCCCGTGCGCGACACGATCCATTCGTCGGACGTGTCGACGACCCGTTCGAGGTCGGCGTTGGTCAGCCGGCGCTCCGGCGCATACATCCCCCAGCCAGTGATGCGAACGCTCTTGGGAGTCATGCCTCAACCTCGATCAAGGGCTGCTTTGCCTTCACCAGTGCTCCATCCTCGGGATAGATGCGGACGACACGGCCGGCCCGGTCGCTCTTGATCTCGTTGAACAGCTTCATGGCTTCGATCAGGCCGATCACCTGGCCCACGGTGATCTGCGAGCCGACGACGACGTAGGGCTGCGCCCCGGGCGAGGGCGAGCCGTAGTACAGGCCGGTCAGCGGCGCGACGACGGCGTTGGCCGGCTGTGCGTCGGCAGCCGAAGACGGCACCGATTGCCCCGCGGGTGGCTGCTGCTCCGCGCCGGATGCCTGCCCCGCAGCTGCTGCGGCCGCCGCCAGCGCGACGGGTTTGCGCAGCACGAGCGCGGTGCCACCCGCCTCGACCTCGAGCTCGGACAGCTCCGACGCGTTGAGCAGGCCCTCGAGCTGGTCGATCAGCTCGATGAGGCCCTGTGCGTCGTCCTGCTCGGGCTGCTGGGCGGCCATCAGCTCTCGTCCCAGCGGTGCACGACGAGTGCCGCGTTCTGGCCACCGAAGCCGAAGGCGTTGACCAACGCTGCGCGGACTTCCCGCGGTCGCGCGGTCAGGGGTGTGCAATCGAGATCGCCCATCTGCGGCGATGGGTCGGTGAGATTGAGCGTGGGCGGCACGCACCCCTCGCGCATGGCCTGGATCGTGGCGATCGCACCGATCGCACCGGCCGCGCCGAGCGTATGGCCGATGGCGCCCTTGGTTGCCGTGACGGACACGTTCCGAGCGTGAGCGCCGAAGATCGTGCGGAATGCCTGGAGCTCGGCCGGATCGCCTTCCGGCGTCGACGTGGCGTGGGCGCTGACGAGATCGATCTCCTCGGGCGCCATCTCGGCCTTCTTGAGCGCGGCACGGGCGGCGCGCACTGCGCCCGCGCCGCCCGGGCTCGGCATGGTGATGTGGTGCGCGTCGGCCGTCGCGCCGTAGCCGCGCAGCTCGGCCAGGATGCGGGCGCCGCGCCGGCGGGCGTGGCCGAGCTCTTCGAGCACGAGCACGCCGGCGCCCTCCGCGATGACGAAGCCGTCACGGCCCTCGTCGAACGGCCGGCTCGCGCCCTCTGGATCGTCGTTGCGCGTCGACAGCGCTCGCATCGCGCCAAAGGCCCCGACGAGGACCTCGTAGATGGGCGCCTCTGACCCGCCGGCAAGCATCACATCCGCGTCGCCGCGGATGATCGTCTCGGTCGCCTCGCCGATGGCATGGCCGGCCGTGGCACACGCCGACACCGTCGCCCAGCTCGGGCCGCGCGCGCCGAACTGGATGGCCGTCTGGCCCGCGGCGAGGTTGGCGATGGCCATCGGGATGAAGAACGGCGAGAGCCGGTCCGGCCCGCGCGTGACGTTGATCGTGATCTGCTCGATGAGCGTGCCCGAGCCGCCCAAGCCTGAGCCGATGATCGTGCCCGTGCGGTCGGCAAGCTCGCCCTCCAGGTACTCGGGCAAGCTTGCCTGGGCCATCGCCTCGCGCGTGGCCACGAGCGCGAACTGCGTGTAGCGGTCGTTGTGCCGGATCTCCTTGCGATCGAGCACGTGCGACGGGTCGAAGTCACGCACCTCGCCCGCGATCTTGCTCGCGACGCGCGACGGATCGAAGTTGTGGATCGTGCGCACGCCGGACTCGCCGGCCACGAGGCGGCGCCAGAACGTGGCGGCATCGTTGCCCAGCGGCGTCACGGCGCCCATGCCGGTGACCACGACGCGCCTGCGCGGCGCGCGGGCTGGCGACGTCACCTGATCAGCCTGCCCGTGCGAATGGTCGCGGCGCGATACACGTCCCCGGGCAGCCCGCGCGCCGCGACCTCCTCGGCCGCCGCGTCGGCGTCGTACTTGGCCCGGAATAGCTGCGCGCTCGGCGCCCCTGTGTCGGTCACCAGCTCATCGGCGTCCTCGTCGGCATCGTCGTCCGCGTCCGAGCGCGCAGCCGGCTGGTCGGGGATGGTCAGCAGCGCCCAGCCCGCGCCCGGATCGCCGCCGAAGTCGTAGCCACACGAGCCTGGATTGACGATCAGCTTGCGGCCCAGCTCGCGTATGTCGGCGAGGTGCGTGTGGCCGCAGCAGATGACGCGTGCGTCGCTGCGCGTGACGCGCTCGACGGTCACGGTCGAATCGAGGTCCGCGGGCAGCCCGGCCGTGATCGAGCCTGGCGAGGCGTGGCAGACCAGCGTCAACACGTCGTCGGACCACAGGCGGCGCTCGTTCGGCAGCCGGCGCAGCCAGTCGAGCTGGTCGTCGGAGAGCTGCTCATGGGCCCACTCGGTCGCTGCGCGATGGCCGGGCGGGACCTGCTGGAGCCACGGAAACGCGGCGGTGTAGTCGTAGTCGGTCACCGCGATGTCCGTGTTGCCCGCGACGATCAGGGCGCCGTCCTGCTCCATCTTGCGCACGCGCTCCACCGTCTCGGCCGGGCGCGGACCGTTGAGGACAAGATCGCCGAGCACCGCGACGTGATCCGGTCTCTGGCGCTTGATCTCCGCCAGCGCCGCGTCGAGGGCCGCGACGTTGCCGTGGATGTCGCCCAGGATTGCGATACGCATCGCCATCAGCGCAGCACGCCTTCGCCCGGGATGACGAACGAGATCGTGGCCTCGCAGCACACCTCGCCGTCAACGCTGGCCAGGGCATGGCCGCGCCCGAAGCGGCGGCCCAGCTTGTCCATCGTGATCTCGAGCGTGAGCCGGTCGCCGGGCTGGACGACGCGCTTGAAGCGGCACTCGTCGATGCCCGCGAAGAGGCCGATCCGATCGCCGAAACCTTCCTGCTGGGCCACGTACACGGCCATCGTCTGGGCCAGTGCCTCGACCTGGAGCACGCCGGGCATCACCGGCAGCTCCGGAAAGTGGCCCTGGAAGAACCACTCACTGGCTGTCACGGCCTTTTCGCCACGGATATAGGAGCGCGCCGGGTCGTACTCGACGATGCGGTCGACGAGCAGGAACGGCCAGCGGTGCGGGATGAGCTTCTGGATCTCTGTCGTGGACAGCACGACAGCGGTATCGGTCAAATGTCCCTCCGGGGCGTCAAGCGGCCGCTGCCGCGTCGAGGAACGCGGCGCTCCCGACGCGGTCGAGCAGGTTGGTCGTGAATTCTCCGTCGAGGAAGGTGCGGTGGTGCACAAGCGCGCGATGGAGCGGCAGGTTGGTGACTATGCCATCGACGACGATCTCGTCGAGCGCCTGGCGCGACCGGGCAAGAGCCTCGTGGCGATCGCTGCCCCACACGATGAGCTTGCCGAGCATCGAATCGTAGTAGGGCGGCACTTCGTAGCCGCTGTACAGGTGGCTGTCCATGCGCACGCCCGGGCCGCCGGGCGGCAGGTACGTCTCGACGACGCCAGCCTGCGGCCGGAAGTCGTGCGCCGTGTCCTCCGCGTTGATGCGGAACTCGATGGCGTGGCCGCGCAGGCTGACGTCCTGCTGCGTGTAGCCCAGCGGCTCGCCGGCCGCGATGCGGATCTGCTCGCACACGAGATCCATGCCCGACAGCATCTCGGTCACCGGGTGCTCGACCTGGATCCGGCAGTTGATCTCGATGAAGTAGAACTTTCCCTCCCGATCGAGCAGGAACTCGAGCGTCCCCAGGTTCTCGTAGCCGGCCTCGACGACGGCCTTGATCGCCGCTTCGCACAGCGCCTCGCGCTGGCCGTCGCTCATCGCCGGCGAGCGCGCTTCCTCGACCAGCTTCTGGTGCCGGCGCTGCACGGAGCAATCGCGCTCGCCGACGTGGACGCCATTGCCGTAGCGATCGACGACGACCTGGACCTCGACGTGGCGGTTGTCCTCGAGCCACTTCTCGAGGTACAGCGAATCGTCGTGGAACGCCGCCATGGCTTCCGATCGGCAGATCGTCATGGCCTGCTGCAGCTCCCTTGGCGAGCGCACCATGCGCATGCCCTTGCCGCCGCCACCGGCCGACGGCTTGATCAGCACCGGGTAGTCGATGCGCTCGGCCTCGGCCAGCGCGTGGGCATCGTCGCGCAGCATGGGCGAGCCCGGAATGGTCGGCAGCCCGTGCTTGCCGAGCAGCGTGCGCGTGCCGGCCTTCGACGCGAAGCGCTCGAGCACCTCGGCCGGCGGCCCGATGAAGGTCAGGCCGTGGGCGCGGACCATCTCGGCGAAGGTGTCGTCCTCGGACAGGAAGCCGTAGCCGGGATGGATCGCGTCACAGCCGGCGACGAGCGCCGCCGACAGCAGCGCCGACGCCGACAGGTAGCTCCGGCGCGACTCGGCGGGACCGATGCACACGGCTTCATCGGCCAGCTGGACGGCGCGCGAATCGCGATCTGCCTCGCTGTAGGCAACGACCGACGGGATGCCCAGCTGAGCGCACGCACGCTGGATGCGCAGCGCGATCTCGCCGCGGTTGGCGATCAGGATCTTGCTGAACACCCCGGCCTACGCCTCGGCTTCCACGCGGGCGATCGGCTGGCCGTACTCGACGGCCTGGCCCGACTCGACCTCGAACTCGCGCAATGCGCCGTTGACCGGGCTGACGACCTCGTGGCGCACGCCGAGCACGTCGACGTGGCCGAGCAGGTCGCCGCTGCTCACAGCGGCGCCGATCTCGATTCCGCGGCGCGGTGCGAAATAGCCGACGGCCGGCGAGGCGACGATGCCGCGCGCCGTGTCACGCGGCGCGCCGGCGCTCGAGTGCGACGCCACGTGCACGCCGGGCGCCATGACCGGGTGCGGCGCGCGTGCCGCGGCGGCAGGCGGCGCCACGGCCTCGCCGAGCGGCTTGCGCAGCCTGACGCGCCAGCCGTTCTCGCGCACCTCGAGCTCGCCGAGCTCGCTCTTGGTCAGGCGCTCGATGAGCTCGGGCACGACGTGCTCGGCCAGACGGGCGATCGTGGCTCTTCCGTCCTGCATCTCCTCGTCCATCTCGTCGCTCATCGTCACACGTCCTCGTGCAGACGTGGCGCGTCGTCGCCATCGCCCAGGGCGTTGGGCAGCGCCGCCGCGCCGCCGGCAATGGCGGCGCGCCCGCTCTCGAGCAGGCGCCGGATGCGATCGAACATGCCCGGCCGCTCCGGACGTGGCTCGCCCGTGGGCGACACGACCGCGAACTCACCCATCTGCCGGTAGCGCGCGTAGCGCGTGTCAACGAGCGTCTTGCGATCCCGGCCGGCGAGCGCATCGAGGTGCGCTGTTATGCGCGTCTTGAGCCGCCGCGCCATCTCCTCGGGATTCTCGTGCGCGCCGCCCTTGGGCTCGGGCACGACCTCGTCGATGACGCCGAGTGCCAGTTGCTCGGCCGCGGTCAGGCGCATCGCCACTGCCGCCTGCTGGGCATGGTCGGCGTTGCGCCACAGGATGCTCGCCGCGCCCTCGGGGCTGATGACCGAGTAGATCGAGTTCTCGAGCGCCAGGACGACGTCGCCGACGGCGAGCGCAAGCGCGCCGCCCGAGCCGCCCTCGCCGGTGATGACGGTCACGATCGGCGTGCGCAGTCCCGTCATGACCATGATCGAGCGCGCGATGGCCTCGGCAACTCCGCGCTCCTCTGAGGCCGGACCGGGGAACGCGCCGGGCGTGTCGATGAAGGTCACGACGGGCAGCTGGAGCCGCTCGGCGAGCTCGAACATGCGCATCGCCTTGCGGTAGCCCTCGGGATGGGGCATGCCGAAGTTGCGCCTGATGTTCTCCTCGGTCTCGGCGCCCTTCTGGTGACCGACGAAGACCGCCCGGCGGCCGTCGATGCGGCACAGGCCGGCTACCACGGCAGGGTCGTCGCGGAAGAGCCGGTCGCCGTGCAGCTCGATCACGTCCGTCGCCATCAGGCTGAGCAGCTCGAGCGTGTGCGGCCGCTTGACGTTGCGCGCCATGCGCACGCGGTCCCAGACGGCGGCGCGCAACTCGTCGGCATCAACTGGCGCAGGCGCCGCCGCAGCCGGCGCCGCGGCCCCTGCCTGCGCAGCCTGCGCGCCGCTTGCCACGTCAACCATGAATGGGCTCTCGGTTGATGAGCGAATCCAGGAACGCCGGCGAGCGACCGACCGGCGCCGAGCCGTTGCCGGCCACCTTCTCGGCACGGACCGAGGCGCGCAGGTAGCGCAGCAGGCCGACCATCGTCTCGCGCAGGTGGGCGCGGGTCACGACCAGGTCGACGAAACCGTGCTCGAACAGGAACTCGGAGCGCTGGAAGCCCTCGGGCAGCTCCTCGGCAATCGTGCCCGCCGCAACGCGCGCGCCGGCAAAGCCGATGAGCGCCTTGGGCTCGGCGATGTTCACGTCGCCGAGCACCGCGAACGAGGCGAAAGTGCCGCCTGTGGTCGGGTCGGTCATCAGGCTGATGTATGGCACGCCGGCCTCGGCAAGGCGGCCGATGGCGGCGCACGTCTTGGCCAGCTGCATCAGCGACAGCGTGCCTTCCTGCATGCGCGCGCCGCCGGACGCGGAGACGACGATCAGTGGCACGCGCTCCGAAAGTGCGTATTCCGCGGCGCGCGTGACCTTCTCGCCCACGACCGTGCCCATCGAGCCGCCCATGAAGGCGAAGTCCATGACGCAGATGGCGACCTGGGTGCCGGCCATGGTGCCCGTGCCCCACACGGCCGCATCGCGGATGCCGGTGCTCGCACGTGCCTGCTCGAGCCGCTCCGGGTACGGCTTCTGGTCGACGAAGGCGAGCATGTCGACCGACTCGAGGCCCGCATCATGCTCGGCAAAGCTGTCGCGATCGAGCAGCAGCGCCAGCCGCGAGTCGACGCGCAACCGGAAATGGTGGCCGCAGCGCGGGCAGACGCGGAGCGCCTTGTCGAGCGTCTTGTTGTAGAGCATCTCCTGGCAGTCGGGGCAGCGCGTCCAGAGATCGGTCGGGTACTCCTGGCGCCGGGGGCCGAACGGCAGCTTGATCGGCATTACTCGCGTCTCCGGCGCAGGGCGTACATCGCCGCGGCACCGATCGACACGCCCGACGCGATCGCGCCGCCCATCAGCAGGCGCCGGTCGAGGACGACGGGCGGCTCGCGGCCGGCCACGCCGGCCGCGCTGCGCAGCTGTTCGGCAAGGCGCTCCTCGAACAGGAACGACGGGTGGAAGCGGGGCAGGCCGGACTCGAGCATGCGGATGACCTGGCGAACGTTGGCCGGCGGCGCGTCGGCGGCCGGGAGCGTTATCGGCAGGCGGGCGTGGCCCCTGAGCAGTGCCTCGATGTACGCGTCGCTCTGGATCGCGCCCTCGTCCTGATCGAGCATCAGTTGGCAGCGCGCGAGCGCGCGGCCGCGGCCGAGGACCTGCGCCGGCCGAGCTCGCGCGCGACCTGCTGCAACGAGCGGTGAATCAGCACGCGCGTGGCGCCCTCTGTGCGGCCCAGGATGTCGCCGATCTCGCGCGTCGAGAGCTCGTTCACGAAGCGCAGCACGAGCACGCGGCGGCGATCGGCGGGCAGCTCCTCGATGACCCTCCAGACGCGTTCCATCTCCAGCCGGTGCGTCGCGGCCGACGCGACATCGTCGAGCGCCGGGAACTCGAGCGCGAGCTCGATCGGCGAGGCTGGATGGCGCCGCGCGCGGCGCCGCTCATTCGACAGGGCATTGCGCGCGATCTGGAAGAGCCACACACGGAAGCTGCTGTCCGGGCCGTCGCTCTGCTCGTGGAAGCCCGGCAGTCCGGCGAGCGCGCGCAGGAACACCTGTGCGGTGATGTCCTCCGCGGCATGCGGATCGCGGGTCTCGTAGAGCGCGAAGCTGTACACCTGGGCCACGTACTTCCGATAAAGCGTTTCGAACGCACCTGGATCGCGTCGCGCCTGCTCCACGGCGGAGCGGTCGACGTCAAGTCCGTCGCGGACCGCAGCGCGGTCCTTCCCTCTCCTCAACACCGGCCGAGTCTAGTCGTTACACCCAAACCGCCGGCCGTTGCCCCCGTCCAGCGCGTAACCCTCAGTACGGGTAGTAGCCAGCGGGCACGAGTCGATGGCCATCCCAGAACAGCTCTGCCTCGCCCCTGCCATATACCGACGGGTCCTCGCCATCCGGCATCCAGATGTCGGCGCTTCGACGGACGACCGACCACGCAACGATGTGATCGCCGTCAGCGAACGCGAGGACGTTCAGGCCCTCGTTGGTATAGCTCGGCGCCTTCTCGACATCCCAGGCAAAGCCGAGCTGCTCCTGCGCCTGCGTGTTGGCGGAGTAGGGCCCGGCGATCAGCACACGATCCCACGTGAAGTCGGTCAGGTCGGCGAGGGCAATGTGATCACCCACCTTGGCGTTCCCGACCCAGCTGACGAGGCGCTCACCGATGTCGTTGCGCTGCGCTCCGGCCGGCCCAAAAAGCTGACCGCTCGCGATCGTGAGCCCGCCGCCGATGAGCACGAGCGAAGCTATGAGGGAGAGGACGACGAAGCCGCGCAAGCGGCGTCCTTTGGTCGGCATGACGCGAGCGTCGTCCAACGCACCCATCACGTCAACAGCTCCCGGGAGTGGGGCTGATCGGCGGGGCTGCTTTCAGACAAATGACGGCGCTGCCGACATTAAGCGGAATCCGTCAGTGTTCTGACAGCCTTGGCTGACTTGGCCACGCTCGCTTAGCGCCGCCGCCCGACCACTCAGCGGTCACGAACCCGCGTAGCGTCGGCCGGCCCGACAAATGACGGAGGATTTGCCCAATTCGCTGCCTGGTCGAGGTTAATGACGGCGGAGCCGACAAATGTCAGAAGATCAGCCGCGATTGCCGGCACGCGGCCGCCGGACGTGATGGTTGGGGCTCAGAGGATGCGGCAGCGGATGACCTCGCCTGAGTCGACGCGCTCGAGCGGCCCGTTTTCGCCCTGGACAAGCAGCGCCCCGGTCTCGGGGTCGACGCCGGCGCCACGGCCGGTGATCTCGCGGCGGCCGGTCTCGACGACGAGCGTGCGGTCGGTCGTGCGTTGGGCCGCGGACCAGCCGCCGGCGTCGAAGCGGCCGGCAAGGAGTGCCTCGTAACGCGGTTCGAGGCGATCCAGGAAAGCCTCGAGGAGCTGGTCGTTGTCGATCGGGCGCTTCCCCGCCAGCTCGCGCAGGCTGTTCATGGTCGGCGCGATCGCCCACGGGAAGTCGACCATCTTCCAATCGCTGTTGACGCCGATACCCACGACGGCCGACTCGACGCGGTCGCCGTTCGCGACCGATTCGCCCAGCACGCCGCACACCTTGCGCAGCCCGCCGTCGGCCGCGTCGGCAACGATGTCATTGGGCCACTTCAGCCAGAGGGTGCCGTCCTTGAGGCCGGCAACGGCCTCGGCCGCGTCACGCATCGCCAGCGCGACGACGGCGGGCAGCCGCCAGGCGTGGAGGGGCGCGAGATGGCCCGGCCGGAAGCCAACGGAAAGCAGCAGCGCCGCGCCCGGCGGCGCGACCCATTCGCGGCCGTTACGGCCGCGGCCGGCCGTCTGGTATCGGGCGACCGCCACGGCCACCTCGGGCACGCCCTGCTCCAGCCACTCGCGCACGACGCGCTGGGTGCTGTCGACGGCTCGGAAGCGTTCCAGGCGAGCCGGAAACGTCATCAGTTGCGGGCGCGAACGACGTGCGCGCCGTGCGCGGCAGGACGGACGACCAGCGCGCGACCGGGCAGGTTCGTGCGCGCCGCGGCCGCGCTCATCTGCGTCGCGACACGTTCTGCCACCTCGGCATCGTCGGTCAGGGCGAGCACGGCCGAGCCCGCGCCGGAGAGTGCAGCGCCAAGCGCCCCGGCGGCGCGGGCAGCGGCGATCAGGTCGGGTAGCTGCGGCAGGTGCGCCACCCGGTACGGCTCGTGCAGTCGGTCCTCGCCCATTGCCCAGAGCAGGTCGCGTCGGTCGGAGGTCAAGGCGGCAAGGACCATCGCCGCCCGGCCGACGTTGTGCGCCGCGTCGGCGTGCGACACGACCGCAGGCAACGCGGCGCGCATCTCCTCTGTGCGCATCGCCAAGTCGGGGATGAAGAGCACCGCGACGAGGTAGTCGGGCGTATCGAAGCGCGCGGCCCGTGGACCGTTGAGGCCATCGCGGCCGACAAGCACCAGGCCACCCAGAAGCGCGGCGGCGACGTTGTCCGGGTGCCCGTCGATGTCCGTGGCGATGGCGTGGATGCGCTCGCTGCCGAGCTCCGCACCGGCCATCGCCTCGGCGGCGAGCAGGCCTGCGACGCAGGCGGCGGCCGACGAGCCGAGCCCGCGCGCGAGCGGGATCTCGTTGTTCATCTCGATGCGCATCACGGGCGGCTCGAGGCCGAACTCCTGCAGGCCGTGCTCGAGCCCGATCAGGAAGCGATTGCCCGCGTCGAGCCCGATCTCGTCGGCGCCCTCCCCCTCGACGATGAGCTGCTCGGCGCCGGCCGTCAGCGGCGTGATCGTGACGCGCAGGTGAAGCTCGAGCGCGAGCGCCAGGGCGTCGAAGCCGGGCCCCAGGTTGGCGCTGCTCGCCGGTGCCTCGACCGTGATCGATCCGGCGTGGAGCCTGGGCTTGGCCATCACCAGCCGAGCGCTGCGCGCAGCTCGACCGCGCTCGGCCCGGCAAGATGTGGCGCGGCGACCAGGCGCTGGGCCGTGTCCGGGTCCTTGAGGCCGTGCCCGGTCAGCACGCACACGATCGTCGCGCCGGGATCGAGCCTGCCCGCGGCGGCCATCTTGCGCACGCCCGCGACCGACGCGGCAGACGCCGGCTCGCAGAAGATGCCCTCGTGGCGCGCCAGATCTCGGTACGCACCCAGGATCTCGTCGTCCGTGACGGCCTCGATCACGCCATCCGACTCGTCGCGCGCCTGGAGCGCACGTTCACCGCTCGCGGGTTTGCCGATCTTGATCGCGGTGGCGACGGTCTGCGGGTCGTCGAACGGGTGGCCGTCGACCAGCGGCGCCGCGCCGGCAGCCTGGAAGCCGAGCATGCGCGGCCGAGTCTCGACCAGGCCCGCGCTGCGGTAGTCGGTGAAGCCCTCCCAGTAGGCGGTGATGTTGCCCGCGTTGCCGACCGGGATCGCGAGGTAGTCGGGCGCGCCACCCAGGTCCTCGCAGACCTCGAACGCCGCCGTCTTCTGGCCCGCGATGCGATACGGGTTGACCGAGTTGACGAGGGCGATCGCCGGGCCGGAGCCATTGGCCGCATCCGGCGCGCCCGACACGAGATCGCGCACCGCCGCGAGCGCCTCGTCGAAGTTGCCCGTGACGGCGATCACGCGCGCCCCGGCGGCCTGCGCCTGGAGCAGCTTGCCCGAGGCGATCTGGCCGTTCGGGATGACGACCGCAACCTCGAGCCCGGCCGCGGCGCCGTACGCCGCTGCTGAAGCGGCGGTGTTGCCGGTCGAGGCGCAGATGATCGCCCGTGCCCCTTCCTCCATCGCCTTTGCCACGGCGACGACCATGCCGCGGTCCTTGAACGAGCCGGTCGGGTTCATGCCCTCGACCTTGAGGAAGAGCAGCGGGCAGCCGATCATGCGGCCCAGGTTGCGCGCATGGACGAGCGGCGTGTAGCCCTCCCCGAGCGAGATGTTGGGCGTCGCGCCGCTGACCGGCAGGAACGCGGCGTAGCGCTCCATCAGCCGCGGCCGCGCTTCGGCGGTCGTGCGCTGCTGGCGCAGCTGGCGCAGGACGTCACTCATGCGCATCTCATGCGCCCCTCAACGGCATTGGCAGATTGTGACCTACTCGACCTCGTCGGCCGGAAACAGATGGCGCACCTCCGAAACTGATGTCGCGAGGCTCTCGGCGCGGCGCTCCGCTTCGGCGTCGGAGCCGGTCAGGCGTTCCACGTGCTGGCGCAGATGGACATCCCACGAAGGGACCTCGAACGTCTCGACGAAGCGCCGTGGGTCGGCACCGTCGCGATACAGATTCCAGTTCGACGCGCCGCTCCGGCGGCGGCTGCGACCGACCGATTCCATCGCCGCGATGAACTGCTCCGCGTTTGCGGCCGGCACGACGTACTCGGTCGAAATGAGCACCGGGCCGATATCGAGATCTGGACGGAAGGCAAGTCGCGCCTCGGGCCACGGCGCGACCGTTGTTCGGTCTATGCCCGACACGTCCCGCAGCGGCCAACGCAGGCTGGCGATCGCCAGGACGACCATGACAGCCGCCGCGACCAGCAGGGCGTCAAAGACACCGACGAATTGGGCGACCAGGCCCCACGACGCGGCGCCGATGGCCTGCGCCCCGAACAGCACCATCACGTAGACCGCCAGCCCGCGCGCTCGGACCCATGTCGGCAGGAACAGCTGAAGAGTCGCATTCACGGTCGACAGAACCGCGAGCCACGCGCCGCCGGCGACGAGCAGCACGACGACCGCGAGCACGAGGTTTGGAACGAGCACGAGCGCGGCCATGGTCGCCGCGTACATGACGCTCGCCACCTTGATCAGCCGGTCGTCCGAGACGCGCCGTCGGAAGCGGCCGACGACAACGACACCGACGATGGCGCCGGTGCCCAGCGCGGCCAGGAGGATGCCGTAGCCCGCGGCATCCAGGGCCAGGATGTTGGTGGCGACGAGCGGCAGCAGCGCCCACAGGGCGATCGCGGGGAGCAGGAACAGCGCCGCGCGGACGAGCACGGTGCGCGTGTACGGCGACCACCGAACGTAATCCCGACCGGCACGCAGCGCGGGCACGAACCGCTCACGGCCGAGCGACGAACGATGCGTGGGCACCCGTATCCACAGCAGCACGGCGCTGAACATGACGAGCGTTGCCGCGTTGACACCGAACACGGGGGCGACGCCGACGAATGCGATCAGGATGCCCGCGACGGCCGGTCCAATGGCTCTGCCGATGTTGACCGAGACCGAGCTCAGAACCGCCGCCGCCCGCAGCTCGCTGCGCTCGAGGATGTCCGGGATCATCGCCTGCCACGCCGGAGCCGTGATCCCGCTCGCCGCCCCGTTGAGCAGGGTGATGACGAGCAGCAGTGCCGGCGTGATCAGACCTGCCGCGGTCAGCGACGTCTCGACGATTGCGACGACCGCGACGAATACCTGGGTGACGAGCAGCAGCACGCGCCGATCGAAGACGTCCGCCAGGACGCCGGCCGGCAGTGCCAGGATCATCACCGGCAGCGTGTCGGCCGTCTGCACGAGCGCGACTAGGAGGCCGCTGTTGGGCCGGGAGACGATCAGCCACTGCGCCCCGACGGTCTCCATCCAGTTGCCGATATTGGTCAGCAGCACCGCCGCCCAGAGTGCGAGGAACAGCGGCCGGGCGAGCGGGCGCCAGGCCTCCGAGTTGCGCCACGTCGCGAGCCGGCCTGCGGGGCGCGTCGACGCCGTGTGTGCCATGTCGGAATTGTGCGACAGCGGGCTAGACTGCCGCGCATGAGCGGGAGCGCCGCGTGCCCCACATGTGGCGCCCCGGTCGCCGTGGGCGCTCGCTTCTGCGCGTCGTGCGGCACGCCGCTCGTCGAGGCCGTGCCCGAGGAGCGCAAGCTCGCGACGATCCTGTTTGCCGACGTGATCGGTTCGACCGACCTCGGCGAGCAGCTCGACCCCGAGCGCCTGCGCGCGCTGCTCCAGGACTACTTCGCGGCCATGGCCGCGGTCGTCGACACCTGGGGCGGGACGATCGAGAAGTACATCGGCGACGCAATCCTGGCCGTGTGGGGCGTGCCCGCGGCGCGCGAGGACGATCCGGTCCGCGCGCTGCATGCGGCGCGCGAGATGCTCGCCGAGCTCGAGCGCATCAACCCCGAGCTCGAGCGCCGCCACGGCGTCCGGCTGGGCGTGCGCGTCGGCGTCAACACGGGCGAGGTCCTGGCGCCGGTTGGCGCCCAGCCCGCCGGCCAATTCCTGGTCTCGGGCGATGCCGTGAACGTGGCAGCGAGGCTGCAGCAGGCGGCCGAGCCGGGGACCGTGCTCGTCGGCGAGCGGACAGCGGCGGGCGCGCGTGGCGTGTTCCTGTTCGACGACCCCGCCGAGCTCGCGGTACGCGGCAAGCGCGCGCCGGTCGTCGCGCGCCGCCTCGGCGACCCCACCGGCACGGAGGCCGGCGCGGGCGGCGCGCGACCGCTCCAGGCGCCGATGCTCGGCCGAGACAGGGAGCTGAGCACGCTCCTCGGCCTGCTCGACGAAGTCGTCGAGGACGGCGCGCCGCGTCTCGTGCTTGTCTCCGGACCGGCCGGCATGGGCAAGAGCCGGATGCTGCGCGAGTTCATCACCGTCGCCGCTGAGCGCCGGCCGGAGCTGGTCGTGTTGCGCGGACGATGCCTCGCCACGGGCCATGGCATCACCTTCTGGGCGCTCGGCGAGGTGCTCCGCCAGCTGTGCGAGATCTCGCTCGACGAGCCGGCGGACAGCGCCGCGGACAAGCTCGAGCGGCACGTCGCCGGGCCGCTGGCACAGATCGGCCTGTCCCCCGACGAGATCGGACGAAGCGCTGCGGCGCTGGCCACGAGCGCGAACCTGCCGGTCACACGCAACCCGCTCAACGACCTCGCCCCCGAGCAGATCGCCGAGGAGATGGCCCAGGCCTGGCCGCGCCTGCTCAGCGGCCTGGCGCGCTCGCTGCCCATCGCGCTCGTGATCGAGGACATCCACTGGGCCGACGAGCCCATGCTGCGCATGGTCGAGACGCTTGCCACCCGCTCTCGTGGACCGGTGCTGATCATGGCCACGGCACGGCCGGAGTTCGGCGAGGCACATGCCGGGTTCGGCACTGCGGCCGACCTGTCGGTCATCAGCCTGCGCTCGCTGACCGAGTCCCAGTCCGCGCAGCTGGTCGGCGAACTGCTCGGCAGCGCACAGCTGCCGCCGGCGCTGATCGATGACATCCAGCGCAAGGCTGACGGCAACCCGTTCTTTCTCGAGGAGATCATCGGGCGGCTGATCGAGGAAGGCGCGCTGACGATGATTGACGGCAAGTGGCATGCGACGGAGCGTGCCGCGACCGTCCAGCTTCCTGACACGATCTACGCCCTGCTCGCCGCGCGCATCGACGCGCTGCCGGCCGACGAGAAGCGGCTGCTCCAGCAGGCGGCCGTGGTCGGCCGCGTCTTCTGGCCGGGCGCGCTCGGCGCGGGTATAGCGTCGGAGGACGTGCTGCGCCGCGCCGAGCGCCGTGGCCTGATCAGCCTGCGCCCGACCTCGACGATCGCCAACGAGCCGGAGTTCATCTTCCGCCACGTGCTCATCCGCGACGTCGCGTACAACAGCGTGCCGCGCAAACGGCGCGCGCTGGCCCATGCCGAGACGGGCCGCTGGCTGGAGGAGCTTGCCGGCGACCGGTTGGACGAGATCGGCGAGCTGCTCGCCTATCACTACTCGGCGGCCGTCACGGGCGACGACGCAGACCTCGGCTGGGCGGGCAACGAGGACGGCCGAGAAGCTGCTCGCCGCCGCGCGTTCGAGATGCTTCTTCGCGCAGGCACCAGCGCGCGGCGCCGCTTCGTGGTCGACAAGGCGCTCGAGCTGCACGGCCAGGCGGTCGAGGTCGCCGACACGGACTCCGAGCGGGCACGCGTCCAAGAGGAGCTGGGCGACGACCATGAGGCACTGTTCCACGGCGACGAGGCGCTGCGCGCGTACCTGGCCGCGATCGACCTTGTCGATGCTCCGGCCGCGCACGGCCATCGCGTCGCCGAATCCGGCCCCGGCCCGGCCGGCGTCGAGCTGACCGGCCGCCTCGCGACCAAGGCCGGGCGGATGGCCCTGCGCTGGGGCACGTTCCAGGAGAAGCCGCCGCTCGACCGGGTCCAGGAGCTGGTCAGTGACGCGCTCGCGCTGCCGCTCGGCGAGAGAGCGCGAGCAGCGCTGCTCATGGTCCACGGCGGTCTGCTGCCCGGCCCGACCGGCGTGCCCATTGCCGCCGGTCGCGTTTCGGTCGGGCCGGAGCTGCGGCCGCTGCTGCGCGAGCGCATCGCGTCGATCGAGCAGGGCCTGGCCATCGCGCGGCGCCTCGACGATCCCGAGCTGATGTACTTCGGCGACGACCTGCTGTCGATGGCCTACCAGAGCATCGGCGACTACCAGGCGCTGCACGAGTCGGCGCGCGAGATGGCGGAGCTGGTGGGACGCCTCAACTCGGCTCGCGAGCAGGCCGACGCGCTGGTGACGGTCTCGTCGACGCGCGCCGACATGGGCGCATATGCGGAGGCGCTCGAACTTGCCGAAGACGGCGTGCGCCGCGCGGCCGGCCTGAGCCTGCATGAGCAGATGCACATCTGCTTCGAGCTCGTGTCCGCCGCCGAGGCGCTCGGCAAATGGCAGCGCATCGTCGAGCTCACGCCATGGTTTGTTGCGTCGGCGGCCGCGGAGGCCGCGGTCACCTGCTCGGCAGTACGGGCTGGTCCAGTCCTGTGCGGGTTGACGCTGGCGCGCCTGGGCGAGACCCAGCGCGCGCTGGACATCGTGGGGCCGCCAACGGCACCGGTCGGCAGTGAAACGGTCCTGACCGCGGCCGCGTTCGCCCAGTACGGCAGCTACCTGGCCGACGACTCCCCCGCGCGCGCCGCTGCGCGGCGCGCGCTCGGCATGGGCGATGCCGCGTTCTTCGAGCTGGGCATCAGCCCGCTCATCGACGCGCTCGAGCGGCTGGAGATGGCCGACGAGTTGCGCGACTTCCTGCCCGCGGCGGTGTCGAAGGCCGACGCGGTCGTCCGCGTCGGACCGACGATCGCTCGGGCCAAGGCGTGGCTCGCGCAGCGCAACGGCGACGACGAAGAGGCGCGCCGACAGCTCAACGCGGCGCTCGAGCACTTCGCCGAGCTGGGCATCCCGTTCGAGATCGCCCGGACCGCGGAGCGGCTCGCCCGGTTGTCGCCAAACCCGGAGCGGGCGGAGCTGCTGGCGCGTGCGCTCGACGCATACGAGTCGGTCGGCGCCCAGCCCTACGCGCAGCGCGTGCGCGAGTCGCTCGAGCTCAGCCGCGAGCCCTTGGCCGGGTAGCGCGGGGCGTCACCGGTAGACTTCGACCCATGGCCGCAGTCACGACCAGCCCCGTCGCCACCGCCAACCGCGTCTTCTCGGGCGTGCAGCCGTCCGGGCTGCCGCACCTGGGCAACTACCTGGGTGCATTCCGCAACTACATCGCGCTCCAGGAGGACGGCGACGCCATCTACTGCATCGTCGACTACCACGCGCTGACCTCGACCCATGACGCGGACAGGATCCGCAACAACACGCGCGACATGGCCATCACGCTCCTCGCCCTCGGGCTCGACCCGGAGCGCGCCGTCCTCTTCCGCCAGTCGGACCGTCCGGAACACGCCGAGCTCGCATATCTCCTGTCGACCGTCGTGCCGGTCACCTGGATCGAGCGCACGCCGACCTTCAAGGAGAAGAAACGCAACCGCCCGGACGATGTCAACCACGCCCTGCTCACGTATCCGGTCCTGCAGGCCGCCGACATCGCGATCTACCACGCACGGCGCGTGCCCGTGGGCCGCGACCAGGCTCCCCATCTCGAGCTCGCACGCGAGATCGTGCGAGCGTGGAACAGGATCTACGGGGAGTACTTCGTCGAGCCCGAGGCGATCTACACGGACTCACCCGTGATCATGGGCACGGACGGCGTCCGGGCGATGTCGAAGTCAGTTGGCAACGTGATCGAGATCCTGGCCGACGCGGATGACGTCCGGCGCCAGGTGATGAGCATGGTCACCGACACGCAGCGCATCAAGCGCACCGATCCGGGCCGGCCGGAGGTGTGCAACGTGTGCCAGCTGCATCGCTTCTTCGGCACCGACTACGAGGAGATCTGGGACGGCGAGCGGACGGCGCGGACGGGCTGCGTCGACACCAAGAGGCTCCTCGCGGACCGGATCATCGCCTACTTCGCGGAGGCCCGAGAGCGCCTGCGCGAGCTCGAGGCAAAGCCGGCTTACGTCGAAGAGGTTCTCCACGCCGGCGCGGCCAAGCTCGAGCCACTGGCGAAGGAGACGATGCGCGCCGTGCACGAGCGGATGGGGCTGGCGACCGTCCGCTGACGACCTCCAGCACGGCTCATGAGCTGCGGCTCAGGCTGAGCCGCAGCTCATCGAATAGGTCGTGACGCCTCCGATGCTGGAGGTCGACACCGAGGCGCTGACGCTGACAGGCTCGGTCAGCGATAGGGCAAGGTTGCCCTGGCAGCTGGCCACACCGTTCTGCCTGGCTGCTTCGATCAGGTTGTGAATCTCGGTGGCCTGGTCCATGAAGGCGCTGACCTGGTCCGGCGTCGGGTCCTCGCCAAGCAGGAACTCGGCCGTATCACGGAGCGCCTGGAGCTTGCTGACGTACGCCTCCTGGTCGGCGCCGGCCAGCGTCACGCCGACCTCGTAAACACCCCCGACGACCGTCCTGACCGACGCCGACGCACCCGGCGCGAGGTTCATGGACGACTGGCCGTCGGCGAGCGAAACGGTCAGCACGACCGTATCGGTCGAGCTGTTGTTGGTCACGGTGATCTTGCCCGGGTCGTTGGTCAGGCCCGCGCAGCCGACGAGGACAAGCGCGAGCCCGATCAGCGCCAGGCGCGATGAGCGCATCATCCGGCTGCACCTGCCTGGCACAGCGAGGAGGTCGCCACGACCATCTCCGCGGGGTCGTCCGGCTGCACGGCGTTCCTGGTCACGATGATCCCGTCGGGCAGCGCCGCGAAGTCGATCTCGTCGGCTTCGGCGACGTCAATCGTGCAGCTGCCGAGCGCGTCATTCGTGTCCTGGCTGTAGCTGAAGTCGATCCGATAACGAGTCGCGAGGGTTGCCTGGCGGGTGTACTGGTCGGGCTCGACGCTCGATACGCCCACCGGGTACTCGTCGCCGGTGCCGGTATCGATGATCGTGGCGTCGACGTACAGCGTGCTGTCGCCAAGGTTGTAGACGGTGATGCCCGAGGTCAGGAACGGCATCAGGTCGATGGGCGTCGCCGGCGCTGTCTCTCCCGGCGCCAGGGTCGGCTCGGGCGTGGCGGGCTCGGCGGTCTCCGCGGTCGGGGTATCCGTCGGCTGAGGGACGAGTGTCGGGATCGGGGGCAGCGTGACGAGAGGCAGCGGCGGAATTGTCGGGAAGACGATGCCCTCGGTCGGCGTGGCCGGAACGCCCTGGTTGATCGTGACGCACGCGCTGACCAACGCCCCCGTCAGGAAGATGATCCACAGCCGTGCCTTCAACCGATCAACCACTGAGCAGCTTTGATCGGTGCGACGTTAAGGAAGCTTGCGACGACCGTCAAGACTGTCTGTGAGGTCCCTGAGCCCTTCGCGCCAGCCACGCGAGCCGACGGCGGGCCAGCGTAGACTCAGCCCTCGATGGAGATCCAGCTGCCGGAGTCCGAGCGCCGATGGCTACACGCCGCGCTCGTCCTGGGCACGCTCGTCCTGGCCATGGTGCTCATCGGCCAGGTCGCCGTGGTGTTGTCCTACTTCAGCGACATCCTGCTCGTCCTGCTCCTGGCGTGGCTCCTCTCGTTCATGCTCTCACCGCTCGTCGGCATGCTCGACCGCGTGTTTCCGCACCTGCCGCGCTTCGTCGTCGTCGGTTTCGTCTACCTGGGCCTGTTCGTCATCCTGAGCTGGATCGCGCTCGTCATCGCCGGCAACCTGGCAGGTTCGATCACTGGCTTCGTTGCCCAGCTGCCCGACTTCCAGGCGCGCCTGCCCGAGATTCTGGCTCCGACCCAGAACACGCTCAACTCGCTCGGCTTTCAGATCGACGCGGTCAAGGCGGCCCAGGACCTGCTCAACAACCTGGGCAACCTGGGCAACAACCTGGTCGGGCCGCTGACCGGAGTCGCCCTCTTCAGCCTGGGCATCGCGGGCGACCTGCTGCTCGTGATCTTCCTGTCGCTCTTCATCCTGCTCGACAAGGACCGCATCCTGGCCTACGTCAACCGCATCATCCCGCCGCAATACAGCAATCAGGCGAGGCTGTTCGAGACGAGCGTTTCCGCCTCCTTCGGCGGTTTCGTGCGCGGCCAGTTCATCCAGGGCCTGATCTATGCCGCCGTCGCTGTCTTCGCGCACGTCCTGTTCGGGCTCGACTTCCTGCCTGCGTCGGCCGCGCTGGCCGGCGTGCTCCAGGCGATCCCGTTCTTCGGCCCGTTCGTATCGTGGGCGCCGCCCGTCGTCGTCGCGGTGCTGACCAAGCCGGAGGTCGCGATTCCGACCGTGATCGTCATGGCCGTCGGCTGGTTCATCGTCATGAACATCGTCCAGCCGCGCGTCATGTCGCACGCAATCGGCTTGCACCCGGTCGCGGTCCTCGTGTCGGTCATCGTCGGGATCAAGGTCGCCGGCATCGCGGGCGCCGTCTTCGCCCTCCCGTTCGCGGCCGTCATCGCCTCTTTCTTCCAGCACTTCCTGTCGCGCAACGCGAACGTGGCCAATGACGTGACGACGCGTGCCGCCAAACGCGTCGGCGAGCGCGAGGGGCGTGCGGTGCGCGTGCCCCAGCCCCCGCCCATAACCGCTGCCGGCAGCGCCGGCAGCGCCGCGAGCGAGCCCGTTCCGGCAGAGATCCCGGCCGAACCCACGGCGTGAGAACCGATCGCGGCGGGAGCGAGCAGGACGGACTGAGGGGCGGCGGCCACGTCGGCGGGGACCACGTTGCCGAGGACCGTACCGGCGACCGTGACGTGGCCCGAGACCAGGAGCGCGTCGAGCGGCGCGACGTGGATCGCGAGCGTGGCGAGCCGCTGGCGGCGCGCGACCGGCGGCTGGCGCGGCCGAGGGCGCGGCCACATGTCGCCCGGCCGCTCGCCGAGTGGGACTCGCGGCCGCGCATTCTCATCACCAACGACGATGGAGTCGAGTCGCGCGGCCTGCTCGCACTGAAGCAGGCGCTCGAGCCGCTGGGCGACATCTACGTTCTCGCGCCAGAGACGAATCAGTCCGCCGTCGGCCACCAGAAGACGTTCATGCGTCCGCTGCGCGTGCGTGAGCGGACCCTGGCCGACGGCTCCCGCGGTTGGTCGGTCGATGGCTCGCCGACCGACGCCGTGAGCCTCGCCTTCCTGGGCTACTTCGACGTCGGCTTCGATCTCGTCGCCTCGGGCATCAACTACGGCGCCAACCTGGGCGACGACATCACCTACTCGGGCACGGTCAGCGCGGCGATGGAGGCCGTGCTCAGCGCCTGCCCGGCCTTCGCGATATCGCAGGAGTACTACGAGCACCCCGATTTCACGCTCGCCGCGCGGATCGCCTATCGCGCCGCGGTCAACATCCTCGAGAACGGCCTGGCCCCGGGCGAGCTGATCAACATCAATGTCCCTGCCATCCCCGCGTCCGAGAGCACCAGCGTCGAGGTCACCCGGATGGGCAAGCGCATCTACCAGGACGAGCTGATCGAGCGCCTCGATCCACGCGGCACGCCCTACTACTGGATCGGCGGACCGCCGCCGTCCGGGCTGGCCGTTCCCGGCACCGACTTCGACGCCGTGGTCAACAAGCGCATCGCGGTCACGCCCATCCAGCTCGACCTGACGGCGCGCAGGCTGCTCGGGCGGTTGAACAGCTGGAGCTGGGAGCTACCGAGCGAGACGGCCGAGCACGCTGAGGCTGCGGCCCCGACGACACCGACCGATGTACGCCAGGACGAGATCGTTACCGCCCAGGCCGAGCCCGGCGAGGAGCGTCGCTAGCCGCGAAGCTGGCCGCGCGCCTTCTTCAGGTCCTCGACTATCGCGCTCGCGGCCAGACGGCCGGGCACTCCGGTCACGCCTCCGCCCGGATGCGCCCCGGATGCACACAGGTAGAGACCGTCGAGCGGCATCCGATAGCGGCCGAAGCCGTGCAGCGGCCGCCATTCGAACCACTGGTCGAGCGCGACCTCGGCGTGCATCGGATGGCCGCCGCGCGCGCCGTACTCGCGCTCGATGTCGCGCGGGGTCGTCACGGAGCGCTCCGCGATCAGATCGCTGAAGCCCGGCGCGTACTGCTCGATCGTGCGCGTGACGATGTCGCCGACGAGCGCCGGATCGGCGTCCGCGGCAACGGCCTGGACGACGACGTGCATCGAGTGTCGCGCGCCCTTCGGCGGTGCCATCGTGTCATCGATCAGCGACGGGATCGTGATCTCCAGCAGCGGTTCCTGGGCCGTTTCGCGGTAGCGCGCCGGCCGCATCGCCAGGTCCAGGTAGCTCATCGACGGCGCGACCAGGATGCGGCCGCGCATGCGCCGCGCGTCGTCGTACGCGGCAGGGAAGACGGGCAGCGCGCGCAGCGCGAAGTGGACCAGCGCGGTCGCGCCGTCCTGGCGGATGTTCGACGCGCGCCACGACAGGTGCGGGCCAAGGACCTCCGGCTCGAGCAGGTCGAGCAGGGTCGTCCTGGGGTCGAGCCCGGACACGACCAGCGGCGCGTCGATCTCCTCGCCACTCTCGAGCGTGACACCGGCAGCATGCGTCCCGTTGTGCCTGACGCGCGCCACGCGCGCACAGGTCCGGATCTCGCCACCTTTCTCCCTGACCGCCGCGGCCAGCGCCTCTGTCACGGCTGCCGGACCGCCGCGCGCAAACACGGCGTGGCCGGCAATGCCGCTGCCGCTCTGCGCCGCGTCGGTGAGCAGCACGCCGGTCGTGCCCGGCATGCGCGGCCCAAGCGCCGTGTACAGCAGCGCGCGCGCCGCCACCGCGGCGCGCAGTGCGTCGGACGTGAACCACTCCTCGACCGCGTCATGGACGGCAATCGGCATGTAGCGCAGCAACCTCGGGTCGAGCCGCGCGGCGCCGGCCATCGAGCGCACGCTCGCGCCCAGCGACGGCGCCGCGAGATCGGCCGGCGGCCGGCGCAGGATCGGCCCAAGCGAGTGCGCGACCTCGCGCACCAGCTTGTCGGCGGCCGCGTACGCCTGCGCGTCGCGCTCGCCGATCAGCACGTTGTCGGCCAGCTCCTTCATGGTCCGCGCAAGGTCGCCCCAGAGAGTGATCGCCCATCCGTCGGGTTGAGGGGCGAAGAGGCGCGCGTCGGGCTGGACGAGGCGCAGTCCGTGGCGGCGCAGGCCCAGCTCGCGCGCCACCACCGGCGAAAGGCGGCCAACCGTGGACGCGAGCTCGGCCATGCCACCGACCCGCTCGCGCGCCTCCAGCACGAGCACGCGCAGACCGGCACGGCCCAGGTACGCTGCGCACGTCAGCCCGTTGTGGCCGCCGCCGACGACGATCGCGTCGTATTTCACGCCGCGGCTCCTGTGGCGCCGCGGCGGGCGCGCAATATGGCGACGGCCGCGTTGCGCCCGGGCGCGCCGCTGATCGCGCCGCCCGGATGGGCCGACGAGCCGCACAGCCACAGGTCGCGCACGGGCGTGGCGTAGCCCGCGCCGGGCATCGGCCGGCCGCTGAAGAGCTGCTCGAGAAGGAGCTCGCCCTGGAAGATGTTGCCCTCGGTCAGGCCGAACGTGCTCTCGATGTCGAGCGGGCTGAGCACCTGGCGGTGCAGGATGAGCGACGGCAGGTCGGGCGCGTACTGCGCGATCGTGGCGATGACGTTGTCGCCAAACGCCTCGCGCTGGTCGTCCCACGTTCCCTCGGCCAGCTCGTACGGCGCGTACTGGACGAAGCAGGCCATGACGTGCTTGCCCGCGGGCGCGACCGAGGGATCGATCACGCTCGGAAAGCCCATGTCGATGTACGGCGCGCGGCTGAAGCGGCCGTCGACCGCGTCGTCATAGGCGCGTTCGAGGTAGTCGATCGAGGGCGAGATCGAGACCATCCCCCGGAAGTGGTCTGTCGTCCCGGCGGGCAGGCAGCTGAATGTCGGCAGCCCGGAAAGCGCGATGTTGACCTTGCCCGACGAGCCGCTGAACCGGTAGCGCCAGACCGCGGCGTCGTCCTCCGCGGACAGCGTGCCCGGCGCGAGCAGCTTGCCCAGCGTGGTGCGCACATCTGCATTCGAAACGACCACCCGAGCGCTGATCTCCTCGCCCGACTCGAGCACCACTCCTGTCGCGCGACCGCGGGTCGTCGTCACGCGGGCCACTGGCGCGCTCGTCCGGAGCTCCGCGCCCGCCTCTCTTGCGGCAGCCGCGATGGCGCCCGCGATGGCACCCGTGCCGCCGACGGGCAGGCCCCAGGCGCGGTACTCGCCATCGACCTCGCCCATGTAGTGGTGCAGCAGGATGTACGCGGATCCGGGTGTCCGCGGCGACAGGAACGTGCCGATGATGCCGCTCGCAGACAGCGTCGCGCGCAGTGGCTCGCTCTCGAACCATTGGCTCACGAAGTCCGCCGATGACATCGTCAGGAGCTGGATGAACGCCGTCTGCTGACGCTCGGGCAGCGCCGCGAAGCGGCGCGCGAAGCCGGCCAGGCTGAACAATCCGCGCGGGTCACGCAGGCCGCCCAGCTGTGGCGCGGCCTCGCCGAGCAGCGGCCTGACGAAGCGCGCCATCTCGGCCATCAGCAGCGCGTACTCCTCGTAGGCCTCGGCATCGGCCTTCGAGTGGCGCCGGATCTCGCGCACCGTGGTGGCGTGGTCGTCGACGCGCCACAGGTAATCGCCCACTTCGTTGCCAGTCGGCGTCAGCGTCCCGTCGACCGGCAGCACCTGCAGGCCGTGGCGCACGAGATCAAGGTCGCGGATGATCTCCGGCCGGAGCAGCGACACGACGTACGACGCGACGCTGAACTTGAAGCCGGGGTAGACCTCCTCGGTCACCGTCGCGCCGCCCAGGACGTGACGCCGCTCGAGGACGACAACCTTGAGCCCGGCTCGCGCGAGATAGGCGGCGCACGTGAGGCCGTTGTGACCGCCACCGATGATCACAGCGTCGTACGGCTCTTTCCCTCGCCCTCCTGCCACGCACCTACTGTATCGAGCGCTGCCGACCCGTCGTTTGTCCGGCTCCATCGACCGTATTCGGGTCCGAGCCCCGGATTCGCGCCGTTTCCGGGAGCTGTCGACCATCGCTGAGCGTGGAAATGACTCAACTCCTGCAGTCGCGCACCGCTCGATCCGCGTAAGGCTGGCCGGCCATGACAAATGACGGGTCGAGTCGGGTAACGTGCGCGCGAGATGAGCATCGGATCGCCGCTCGACGCGCGCACCCAACCGCTCAACCGCAAGCGCGAGTGGCGCGACTGGTCGGGCTACTACGCCGCGAGCCAGTACGACTACCTGCACATCCACGAATACGTCGGCATCCGCCACGCGGCGGTGCTGATCGACGTTTCGCCGCTGTACAAGTACATCGTCCGCGGCCGTGACGCGGCGCGCCTGATCGACCGTGTCATCACCCGCGACGCGACGAAGATCAAGCCCGGGCAGGTCATCTACACGCCGTGGTGCGACGAGCATGGCAAGGTCATCGACGACGGCACGGTCGCGCGCCTCGACGACGACACGTTCCGCTGGACGAGCGCGGAGCCGCACCTGCGCTGGTTCGGTCTCAACGCCCGCGGCCTCGACGTCGGCATCGAGGACATCAGCGAGAAGACGGCCGCGATCGCGCTCCAGGGTCCGCTGGCGCGCGACGTGCTCAACGCCGCCACGGGCACCGACCTGACCGATCTGCGCTTCTACCACCGACGTTCCGCCCGCGCAGGGTCGGTCGCGGTCGACGTCAGCCGCACCGGCTACACCGGCGACCTCGGCTACGAGCTGTGGTTCGACGCGGCGCAGGCGGGCGCGGTGTGGGATCGCCTGATGGCGGTTGGTCGACCGTACGGAATTCGTCCGGCGGGGATGCTCGCGCTCGACATGGCGCGGCTCGAGGCGGGGCTGATCTTGATCGAGGTCGACTACACGTCCGCCAAGCACGCTCTCATCCCAGGGCAGAACTACTCGCCCTTCGAGATCGGGTTGGGACGGCTCGTCAATCTCGACAAGGAAACTGACTTCGTGGGGCGCAGGGCGCTCGAGGCCGAGCTGGCCGCGGGCGGCGCGGCGCGGCGGCTCGTCGGGCTGTCAGTCGACTACGTGTCGGTTGAGTCGCTGTACGAGGCGCAGGACCTGCCCATCGCGGTCACCACCGCGACGTGGCGCGAGCAGCGGCCGGTCTATGCGGGCCGCCGACAGGTCGGCCGCGCGACGAGCGGCACGTGGAGCCCGACCCTCAAGGCGCACATCGCGCTGGCATCGGTGGTGCCGGAGTACGAGCCCGCCGGCTCACAGGTCGAGCTCGAATGGACGGTCGAGGGCCGGCGTGGCCGTGCCACGGCCACGGTCGTGCCGCTGCCCTTCTTCGACCCGCCTCGAAAACGCTCGTGACGACGGAGAAACCGCGACCGATCGCGAAGCGTCTGCAGGTTGGGGAAAGCCGTCACCAGAGGTCACTGCGGTGAAAACCATCGATCGACTCGCCGTCGTACTGCTCGTCGGAGCCGTGCTCGCCGGTTGCTCTTCCAGCCCTGGCTCGAGCTCGCCGATATCGCCGACGCCGACGGTCCCACCGACGACCTTGCCCAGCGTGACACCAACCAATCCGGTGGCCGAGCTCGCGATGTCGAACGTCGCGCGGGACGTGGCCGATCCGTCTTTGGCCAAGTCGGCGGCCAGCGCGGCGAATGCCTTCGGACTCGACCTCTTCGCGAAGCTGCGCGCCGGCGCGAGTGCCGGCAACCTCGTCTTCTCGCCGACAAGCATCGCGATCGCCCTGGCCATGGCCCGCGCCGGCGCGCGTGGCGAGACCGCGACACAGATGGACACCGTGCTCGACAACCTGGGCTCGGATGACCAGGCCGCCGCGATCAACGCTCTCGACGCTGCCCTCAACTCGCGCAGCGGCACTTATCAGGACTACGACGGCAAGTCCTACGACCTCACGCTCAGCGTCGCGAACGCTCCGTTCGCGCAGCGCGACGAGCAGTGGCAGCAGGCGTTCCTGGACGCGCTCGCACAGCGCTTCGGCGCCGGACTGCGCCTCGTCGACTACAAGTCGGACCCGGACAGCGCGCGCGTACAGATCAACCAGTGGGTCAGTGACCAGACCAACGGCCGAATTCCCGAGCTCATCTCCCAGGGCATGCTCGACACGCTGACTCGCCTCGTGCTCGTCAACGCGATCTACCTCAAGGCACCGTGGGCGCAGCCGTTCGACCCGAACGCCACGCAGCAACTGCCGTTCACGACGCTCGCCGGCTCGAGCGTGACCGTGCCCACCATGGCGCTCACGAGCGAGCTGTCATACGCGAGCGGCAAGGGCTGGCAGGCCGTCGACCTGCCCTATGTCGGCAACAAGCTCGGTCTGACCATCATCCTGCCCGACGATCTCAACTCGTTCACACAGACGTTGAACGCGAGCACCTTCGACCAGATCACGTCAGCCCTGAAGCCGAGCGAAGTCGAGCTGACCCTGCCGCGCTTCGGTACGCAGACGACGGCCGACCTGAGCTCCATGCTCGGCCAGCTGGGCATGCCAATGGCATTCGATCCCAACAAGGCCGATTTCTCGGGCATGACGACCCAGGAGCAGCTCTACATCGCCTTCGTCATCCACCAGGCGAACATCACGGTCGATGAGAAGGGCACGGAAGCCGCCGCGGCAACGGCCGTTGGCATGAGCGCAACGGCAATGCCGACCCAAATAGCCAAGATGCACGTCGATCACCCATTCCTGTTCGCGTTGCGCGACTACGACACTGGCGCAGTGCTGTTCCTGGGCCAGATCACCGACCCGTCGGCGACGTCCTAGGGCCGTCAGGCGGGCAGGCCACCCAGCACGAGGCGCGGATCGACGCCGTAGACCGTGGTGATGGTCGCTGCGGTGAGGACTTCACTCGGAGTTCCGTCGGCCACGAGGCGGCCGCCATCGAGCAGCAGCAGGCGGTCGAAGAACAGCCGGGCGAGCGCTATGTCGTGGAGCACGGCCAGGATCGTCACACCGTCGCGTGCCGCCAGATCTCGCAGCAGCTCCATGACGCGCACCTGGTGGCGCAGGTCGAGGTGCACGGTCGGCTCGTCGAGCAGCAGAATCCGCGCGTCCTGGGCGATGGCCATTGCCAGCACAGCGAGCTGACGCTCGCCGAGCGACAGCTCGCGCACGTCGCGATCGTGCAGCGCCGTGATGCCGACACGGGCCATTGCCGCGGCGATGCGCTCGTGGTCCACGGGCCGCAAACCCAGCAGCGGGTGCTCGTGCGGGACGCGGCCCAGCGCGACGAGCTCCTCGACGCGCATCGGGAACGCGACCACCGTCTGGCCGGGCACGACGGCCACGAGGCGCGCCAACGCGGCACGCTCGATCGACGCCAGCGGCTTTCCGTCGACGAGCACCTCGCCCGCGCGAGGACGGATGAGGCCGGTGATCACCCTGAGCAGTGACGTCTTGCCCGCGCCGTTCGGCCCGATCAGGGCGACTGCCTCGCCACCGGCGAGGGAGAAGGAAACGTCCGACAGGACGCGCCGCGAGCCGTAGTCGATGCGGATGCCGCGCACCTCGAGCGCGGGCACGGCCGTGGAGTCGGTCACAGCTCGTAGCCCGCGTGGTAGCGGCGCAGGAGATACAGGAAGAACGGGGCACCGATGATCGCGGTCACGACGCCAACAGGCAGCTCGCCGGGCATGCGCGCGAGCAGATCGGCCAGGGCAAGGAAGACGGCGCCGTAGATGGCCGACAGCGGCAGCAGCGTGCGCGCGTTCGGTCC